>DATATE010000078.1:0-5568 GCA_036268955.1 Pseudonocardiaceae bacterium | reverse complement strand
CGGATGGGCCACGACGCTGATGTCAGCCGTGCTGCGCTGTGTACTGGCTGAGGGCGTTCTCGATGGTCGTGGCCAGCTGAGACAGGCGGTCCAGACGATCCCGTACCAGCTCCGCGCTCGGCGGCGGCGCGTCGGCTGCCGCGATGTCGATCCGAACCAGATCGACCGCGTGACCACCGTTCTTACCGCCATCGATCTTCCATGGATACGCTGGCTCGAACTCGGGCAAGCTATCAGCCCGCTGAGCTTCGGCAGCATGACCAACGCCGAACCTGCCAGGACCGCGGCGGGCAACGAAACGGCTGGGGCTGATGAGGTGATCAGACGCTCAGTTGTCCGGGCGGTGGCGCGTCAGCGAGCTTCCTTCGCTTCGCCCGTCTTGCCGGCGAACCGTGGAAGACGTTGAACGCCAACACTCCCAGGCTGTAGAGCGCCTGCAGGATCGCTGCCACCGCGATGCCGAAGAAGGCGAGGGCGTCCGGCCAGGTCCACCGCGGTTCATCGTTGACGAGGAAACTCACCACCGCGGGCGGTTTGATGAAAGTGGCGCTGGTGCCTGGCTTGCGGTATCCGTTGAACAGGCTCTGCGAGGTGCTCCCGTCCGGCCAGTGCACCTGCGCGTAACAGACCGTCCCGTTGCCCGTGTGCGTCGCGGTGTGGCAGTCGTCGATGGTGGCGACGGCCTTCTCACCGACCAGGCCCACCAGCACCAGCGAGTTGGCCAGGAAGTACAACGCCGATGACCAGCCCGAGCAGACTCAACAGGAACCGGGTCGAGGACTTCCACGTCCGCTCGAACGGGGTGCTGTGCACCGCCATGGCCGCGAAGCAGGCCCCCACCAGGATGATCCCGATGATCCAGGCGTAGCTCCAGGACGTGGTGAAGCACCAGACGAGGCTGTAGACGATCAGGACGAAGCCGAAGACGAGTCCGATCGCATCGCGCGTCATCCGGGAGATCTTGATCCACTGGAGGGTCCGCGGGCTGTAGGCGGAGGGTTCGGTCGGTGGGTTCGTCGTCACCATCGGGGCTTTCGTCGGTTGGGCGGCAGCTGGCGTGCGTGAGACCACTGTGCGCGATATCGGACCGCTGGCGCTTCGGCAGAAACGCATCGAGGGCCCCGGAAGTTTGCCGGGGCCCTCGATGATCGTTCAGGAAATCAGCGGAAATCGCGACCGAAGTCGTAGTCGTCCAGCGGGACCGCCGCACCGGTGCCGGTGCCGAACACATCCGGGGTGTAGTAGCCGTCGTCGTAGGACGGGATCGCGTATGCCGCGGCCCGTGCCTCCTCGGTCGGCTGCACCTGGATGTTGCGGTACTTGTTGATGCCCGTACCAGCCGGGATCAGCTTGCCGATGATCACGTTCTCCTTCAGACCGATCAGCCTGTCGCTGCGGCCCTGGATCGCGTTGTCGGTCAGCACCCGGGTGGTCTCCTGGAAGGAGGCCGCGGACAGCCACGAGTCGGTGGCCAGCGATGCCTTGGTGATACCCATCAGGACCGGACGACCCGCCGCCGGCTCAAGGCCTTCGGACACGACGCGCCGGTTCTCCGACTCGAATACCGACCGCTCGGTGAGCGAGCCGGGCAGGAATTCGGTAGCACCCGAATCGATGATCGTGACCCGGCGCAGCATCTGCCGGATGATCACCTCGATGTGCTTGTCGTGGATGGACACACCCTGCGCCCGGTAGACCTTCTGAACCTCGTCCACCAGGTGCAGCTGGGCTTCGCGCGGACCCATGACCCGCAGCACCTCGTGCGGGTCGGGGGTGCCTTCCAGCAGCTGCTGGCCAACGGTCACGTGCTCACCGTCGGACAGCGGGCCGTTCGCGGTCGCCGCGAGCCGCTGCCGCTTGGACAGCTTGTCGAAGACGATCTCGTCGCTGCCGTCGTCCGGGGTCAGCGTGATCTTCCAGAACCGCTCGCCGTCCTCGATCCGGATCCGACCGTCGACATCGGCGATCGGTGCCTTGCCCTTCGGCACTCGGGCTTCGAAAAGCTCGGTGACACGGGGCAGACCGGTCGTGATGTCGTCACCGGCGACACCACCCTGGTGGAAGGTGCGCATGGTCAGCTGGGTACCCGGCTCACCAATGGACTGCGCGGCCACGATGCCGACCGCCTCGCCGATGTCCACCAGCTTGCCGGTGGCCATCGAACGGCCGTAGCAGGTCGCACAGACACCGACGGCGGCTTCACAGGTGAGCACGGAGCGCACCTTGGCCCTGGTGATGCCCGAGCTGATCAGCCGGTCGATCACCGGGTCGCCGAGGTCGTCGCCACGGTTGACGACGACGTTGCCCTCGGAGTCGACCGCGTCGTCGGCGATGGTCCGCGCGTACACGCTGGTCTCGACGTGCTGGTGCCGGACGACGGTGCCGTCGGCCAGCTTCTCGCCGACCGTCATGTTGATGCCGCGGGTGGTGCCACAGTCGGTTTCCCGGACGATGACATCCTGCGACACGTCGACGAGACGACGGGTCAGGTAACCGGAGTCGGCGGTCCGCAGCGCGGTGTCGGCAAGACCCTTGCGGGCACCGTGCGTTGCGATGAAGTACTCCAGAACCGACAGGCCCTCACGGAAGTTGGACTTGATCGGCCGGGGGATGTACTCGCCCTTCGGGTTGGACACCAGACCACGCATACCGGCCAGCGACCGGACCTGGGTCATGTTGCCCGCCGCGCCCGACTTGACGATCGTCGGGATCGGGTTGTCGTCGGGGAAAGCGGCCTCCATGGCCTTGGCAACCTCCTCGGTCGCCTGGTTCCAGACCTTCACCAGCTCGTTGTTGCGCTCGGTGTGCGAGAGCTGTCCGCGCTGGTAGCGCTTCTCGACCGCGTCCGCCTTGGTCTCGTAGGAGTCGAGGATCTCCTGCTTGTTCGGCGGCACGATGACGTCGGAGATGGAGATGGTCAACCCGGAGCGGGTCGCCCAGTAGAAACCGGCGTCCTTGAGCTTGTCGAGGGTCTGCGCGACCACCGTCATCGAGTACCGCTCGGCCAGATCGTTGACGATCGCGGCCTGCCGCTTCTTGGGCGTCGGCTCGTTGATGAACGGGTAGTCGGCGGGCAGCAGCTCGTTGAACAGCACCCGGCCGAGCGTGGTCTCCGCGCGCCAGGGCATGCCCGGCTCCCAGCCTTCCGGCTCCTGACCCCTGGTGGGGGTCCGGTCCAGCAGCCTGATCTTGACCGGCGCCTGCAGGTCGAGAGCCTTGCGGTCGTAGGCCATGATGGCCTCGGCCGGCGAGGAGTACGCGTTGCCGGCGCCGACGGCGTTTTCCTTCGGCCGGGTCAGGAAGTACAGCCCGGAGACCATGTCGAGACGCGGCATGGCCAGCGGCTTGCCCGAGGCCGGCGACAGGATGTTGTTCGACGAGAGCATCAGGATGCGTGCCTCGGCCTGCGCCTCGGCGGACAGCGGCAGGTGGACTGCCATCTGGTCACCGTCGAAGTCGGCGTTGAACGCCTCGCAGACCAGCGGGTGCAGCTGGATGGCCTTGCCCTCGACCAGCTGCGGTTCGAAGGCCTGGATGCCCAGCCGGTGCAGGGTCGGCGCCCGGTTGAGCAGCACCGGGTGGCCGGAGATGACCTCTTCGAGGACGTCCCAGACCTGCGGGCGGGTCCGCTCGACCATCCGCTTGGCGGACTTGATGTTCTGCGCGTGGTTGAGATCGACGAGTCGCTTCATCACGAACGGCTTGAACAGCTCCAGCGCCATCGCCTTGGGCAGGCCGCACTGGTGCAGCTTGAGCTGCGGGCCGACCACGATGACCGAACGGCCGGAGTAGTCGACGCGCTTGCCGAGCAGGTTCTGGCGGAACCGGCCCTGCTTGCCCTTGAGCAGGTCGGACAGGGACTTGAGCGGGCGGTTGCCCGGTCCGGTCACCGGCCGGCCACGGCGGCCGTTGTCGAACAGCGCGTCGACGGCCTCCTGGAGCATGCGCTTCTCGTTGTTCACGATGATCTCGGGCGCGCCGAGGTCGATCAGCCGCTTCAACCGGTTGTTGCGGTTGATCACGCGACGGTAGAGGTCGTTCAGGTCGGAGGTGGCGAAGCGGCCACCGTCGAGCTGCACCATCGGGCGCAGGTCCGGCGGGATGACCGGGACGCAGTCCAGCACCATGCCGCGCGGCGAGTTGCCGGTGGCCTGGAACGCCGCGACGACCTTCAGTCGCTTGAGGGCACGCAGCTTCTTCTGGCCCTTGCCGTCGCGAATGGTCTCGCGCAGGCTGATGCCTTCGGCGCCGGTGTCGAAGTCGACCAGCAGCTTCTGGATGGCTTCCGCGCCCATGTGGCCGAGGAAGTACTCGCCGTAGCGGTCGATCAGCTCGCGGTAGAGCTGCTCGTCGGCGATGAGCTGCTTGGGCTCCAGCTTGGTGAAGGTGCTCCAGACCTCGTCGAGCCGGTCCAGCTCACGCTGGGCGCGGTCGCGCAGCTGGCGCATCTCGCGCTCGCCGCCCTCTTTGACCTTGCGCCGCACGTCGCTCTTGGCACCCTCGGCCTCAAGTTCGGCCAGGTCCGCTTCGAGCTTCTGGGCGCGGGCCTCGATGTCGGCGTCGCGCTTGTTCTCCGCGCGCTTGCGCTCGACCTGCATCTCGTTCTCGAGCGTGGGCAGGTCGTTGTGCCGCAGCTCGTTGTTCACCGAGGTGATCACGTAGGCCGCGAAGTAGATGATCTTTTCCAGGTCCTTCGGGGCCAGGTCGAGCAGGTAGCCCAACCGGCTCGGCACGCCCTTGAAGTACCAGATGTGGGTGACCGGAGCGGCCAGCTCGATGTGGCCCATCCGCTCACGGCGCACCTTGGACCGGGTCACCTCGACGCCACAGCGCTCACAGATGATGCCCTTGAACCGGACGCGCTTGTACTTCCCGCAGTAGCACTCCCAGTCGCGAGTCGGTCCGAAGATCTTCTCGCAGAACAGGCCGTCCTTCTCGGGCTTGAGGGTTCGGTAGTTGATCGTTTCGGGCTTCTTGACCTCGCCGAACGACCACTGGCGGATGTCATCGGCGGTGGCGAGACCAATACGGAGCTCGTCGAAGAAGTTGACGTCTAGCACGTCTGCTCTTCTCTCCTAGCGTTGGTGCGGATCAGGAGGCTCTGGCCGGTGGCCGGGCAGTCCGAAGTGGACTGCCCGACCACCCTGCTGGCGAGGTCAGTTAACGACGTCGTCGACCGAGGGGGACTCGTTGCGGGAGAGGTTGATGCCCAGGTTCGCGGCAGCGCGTTCCAGGTCCTCGTCGTCGGTGTCGCGCATCTCGATGGCGGCTCCGTCGCTGGAGAGCACCTCAACGTTCAGGCACAGCGACTGGAGTTCCTTGAGCAACACCTTGAACGACTCGGGAATGCCCGGCTCCGGGATGTTCTCGCCCTTGACGATCGCCTCGTACACCTTGACGCGGCCGATCACGTCGTCGGACTTGATCGTGAGCAGTTCCTGCAGCGTGTATGCCGCGCCGTAGGCCTGCATCGCCCAGCACTCCATCTCACCGAAGCGCTGGCCACCGAACTGCGCCTTACCGCCCAGCGGCTGCTGGGTGATCATCGAGTAGGGGCCGGTGGAGCGG
>DATATE010000077.1:0-25600 GCA_036268955.1 Pseudonocardiaceae bacterium | reverse complement strand
TGAGTAGCTCACTGTCGGTGAACACGGGGTGTCGTCCTCGGCCGGTGCGGGCCGAGACCACGTGGTCGTCGATCAACACGTAGAGTGCGGTCAGGAGGGTGTTCAGTTCTTTCGTCACGGTTTGATCTTGGACACCCTCCTACCATGCCGTCACATCGGCCCTCATCACGTGATCTTCACGGAATCAATCATCTAGCGGCAGCCGGCGGTAGGTTCGGGGTGTGGCCAGCGTCGTCGAGCTGAACTGCTATCCGATCAAGGGCTGCGCGGCCAACCAACTGTCCGACGCCGTGGTTCGCCCGGCCGGACTGCCACATGACCGCACCTTCATGATCGTCGACGCCGACGGCGTGTTCCGCAGCCAGCGCAGGGACCCTCGGCTGGCACTGATCGAGCCCGAGGTCGACCCCGACGGCGGCCGACTCACCCTGCGCGGGCCGGACATCGACGGGCTTCGCATTGATGTGGACAGGAGCGGCCCGCGCCGCGAGGTACGAATGTTCGGCGCCCCCTATCAGGCGATCGACCAGGGCGACGAAGCCGCCGACTGGCTCTCGACCATGCTCGGCACGCCAAGCAGGCTGGTCAGAGTGCCACCAGAACACGCGCGGGTCACCGACGGCCTGACGCCCGGCACGTCCGGTTTCGCCGACAGCGCCGCGGTCCACCTCGCCTCGCTGGCCTCGCTGCGCACCCTCAACGAACGGATCACCGCGCGCGGCGGCGACCCGGTGCCGATCAACCGCTTCCGCGCCAACATTGTCGTCGACGGCTCGGAGGAACCCGACCAAGAGGACCGCGCCCGGCGGATCAGCATCGGCGGCGTCGAACTCGGCTACAGCAAGCTGGCGATCCGCTGCGCGGTCACCCTCGTCGACCAGTGGGCCGGCCGCAGAGCGGGCCTTGAACCGTTGCGCACCCTTGCCGACTACCGCCGAGCCGGTCAGGGTGGGGTCGCCTTCGGGATCAAGCTGGCCGTGCTGCGCCAAGGGAAGTGCTCGATCGGCGACGAGGCCGCGGTCAAGTCCTGGGCCACCTCCGAACTGTGACCAGCGAACCCAGCCCGACGAACCGCGACCGCAGACAGACCAACCCGCCAACCCGCCAACCCGCCAACCCGCCAACCCGCCAACCCGCCATGAAGGGCATAGTCGCCATTTCGAATGTAACGGCTCTACCCCACTAATCCGTTACATTCAAAACGTCATCGATTGACCTTTGGCCAGCCGCACGGTCCGGCTCCAGCTCCCGGATCGCACGATGGTCGCCGTGCCGCCGACACTCCGCACCCGCGCCGAGGTCACCTTCCCGGCCCGCCAGGCCACGTCGACGACGAAGCCGCCACGCGCCCCGATCCCGGTGACCTGCCCGGCGGCCGCCCAGGCACTCGGCAGGGCGGGCAACAGTTCGATGACGCCGGGGCGGGAGTACAGGACCATGTCCAACATCGCGGTGGGCGTGCCGAAGTTCGCGTCGATCTGGAAGGCGACGCTGGTGCTGCTGAGGCTGTACATGTCGAGGAAGTTCGGCGCGATGCCGTTGCCGAAGTTCTCCGACGGGGTAATGACCTCGCCGACCAGCTGATACGCCTTGTCCGCGTCGCGCAGCCGGGACCAGCAGAGGGCACGCCAGGCATCTGCCCAGCCGAAGCTCTGCATTCCCCGGCCGATCAGCAGGTTGCGCACGCCGTCGATGAGTTCGGCCGGGCTGTCGTCGGTGTTGATCCGGTCGCCGGGGAAGAAGTTGATCAGCGGTGAAAGGTGCCGGTGCTGGTCCTCGCCGAGGTTGTCCGGCGACATCCATTCCTCAAGCCAGCCCGTTGTCGGGCTGACCACCGGCAGGTACAGCTTCGCCCGCAGCTCGCCGAGCTGCGTGGCATAGGCGCCGTCGACGTTCAGCAGCGTGCTGGCCTGCTGTAGGTGGCCGAAGAGCATCCAGACCAGTTCCTGGGCGTAGGTGATGCCGATGGCGTCCTGCGGCCCCTGTTCCGGTGACCAGTCGTGGTCGTCGACGAGGACCTCTCGCGAGGCGCCGGTGGTCGGATCAGTGACCGTCGTGGTGATCAACCTGGCGACCCAGAACTGTGCCGCGCCCTTGAGCAGCGGGTAGATCCGCCGCAGGTAGTCGAGGTCCTGGGTGAACTCGAAGTGCTGCCACAGCGACAGGCACAGCCAGGCGTTGCCGGCCGGATGCCACCACCAGCCGAGGCCGCCGTAGATGTTGGTGGAGAAGGCGATCGCCCAGCCGTCGACCTTGCCCGAGGTGTTGCGGTAGCCGTTGCGCTCGTCGAGGAACAGCTGGTTGGTCACCTCGGTCCAGTACGGCAACTGGGAAAGGCAGTAGTCGGTGAGCGCGTCGAAGCACCCGGAGAGGCCGGCGCGGTCGGTCAGCCAGTAGTTCATCTCCAGGTTGATGTCGGTGTGATAGTCGCTCATCCAGGCCGGGCTGTTGGTTTCCAGCCACGGTCCCTGCAAGCTCAGCGGCAGCCCGTCACGCGAGCCGGTGATGGTCAGGTACCGGCCGAACTGCAGGTAGCTCGCCTCCAGTTCGGGGTCGGGCGTGCCACCGCCCGCGGCGCGGGCCTGCAACCGCGACCAGGTGTCCATCGCGCGCTGCGCCGGGGTGGAGGCGCCGAGGTTCACCGTCATCGTGTCCGACAGTGCGCGGTAGTCGGCGATGTGCGTTGCCAGCAGCGCCGCACCGGGAACCCTGGCGGCCGTCCGCGCACGTGTCGTGGCGATGGTCAGCGGATCGACGGTGGGGTCGAAGAAATCCGCCTCGGCCGGTGAGTAGTTGGTGCCGGCGCTGGCCACGATCAGCACCTCGGCGCAGCCGGTGAACGCGACCTGCGTGCCGCTGACCGTGACGCTGCCACCGATGCCGTGCGCGGTCACAGCGGCCGCGTACTTCAGGCCGTTGTCGAGTACCGAGTTGAGGCCGGCGGTCACCGTGGCCGGGTAGCCGGTGATGGTCTCGCCGTGGGTGCCCTCGACGGTGACCGAGCCGGTGATCCGTTCCGGCCCCTGCGCGGACAGCCGGATGATCACCACATCGTCCGGGTGACTGGCATACACCTCGCGGCTGTGCTGGGTGCCGGCATGCTGGTAGCTCGTGGTCACCACGCCGTTGGCGAGGTCGAGGCCACGTCGGTAGCCGGTGATCGCGGAAATCCCGTGCCCCGGCAGGTTCAGCCGGATGTGCGCGAGCATGTTGACGGTGCCAAAATGCGTTGTGTCATAGGAGAACTGGCCGTCATCGCCGAGCGAGTCGTTGCGGTCGCCCAGCCACATGCTGCCATCGGTGAGGTAGAGGAAGTCGTTCTCCGGATCACCGGCGACCAGCGCGCCGAGTCGCCCGTTGCCGATCGGTAATCCCTGCTGGACGATCTGCGCCTCGACGGCGGGCGTCGGGTACCAGAGCGTGTCGACCAGTTGGTGGGTACCGGGGTTCGCCGGCCGGGTGACCGGCGTCGCGGCGGCCGCGGTGAAGGGCCGCAGGCCACCGAACGCGGCGGCGAGACCGGCGGCGCCGCTCCAGCGCAGCACGTCCCGCCGGGACGGCCGGAACCGGCCAGGCGCCCCATCGGCCCGGTCTGCGTTGCCGGCCTTGCCGTCAGCCTCACCAGAAGGTTGCGTCATTGCAGGGTTCCCCTTACTGATTCGCAGGTCAGCCGCTCGTGCCCAGACATAGCGTGCCCAACGCGGGTAGTGCGAAGACCCGTCGCCCGGCAGAGGCAGACGGTCCCAGCCGCCGATGAGGGTGTCAACGATTATTTCCTAATTATGTCTCGCCCTCCTCGACGAGACAGGTTTCGCCATACATCGGATGTAAGACTTGACACCCCTCTCTATAGCAGCCACGTTCGAAGAACACCAGTGACCGAAGCGAGCGGAGGCACCGATGCCTGACCCCGGACACCCATCGACCGGCCATTCCCTGACCCGGCGGGGCTTCCTGGCCGGAACCGGTGGCGCGATCATCGGCGTCGGGCTGGCCGGAACCGGTGTCGGCAACGCGGCGCCCACCCCCTCGGCCACGGTGGGCTCGGCGGCGAGGCCGGTCGCTCCGGTCGACACCATCGACCCATTCATCGGAGCACTGACCACCACCGCGAACAGTGCCTGCGGGAAGACCTTCCCCGGTGCGGTCACCCCGTTCGGCCTGGTTCAGCTCAGCCCGGACACCATCTCCGGCGGCGACAACGGCAGCGGCTACTCCGCGGACATGACCACGATCGAGGGCTTCAGCTTCCTGCACCTGTCCGGCGTGGGCTGCTACGGCGACCTCGGCAACCTGCAGGTACTGCCGCAGACCGGGGAACTGGTGATCGACCGGGACAGCGCGAAGAGCCCGTTCCGCAAGGAAACCGAGCAGGCGCATGCCGGTTACTACAGCGTCGAACTCGACCGCTACCAGGTTCGCACCGAACTGACCGCGGCGGCGTGCGCCGGGCTGATCCGGTTCACCTTCCACCAGCCGGGGACCGGCAGGATCAAGGTGGACCTGACCCGCCGGATCGGCTTCGACGGCAGCAAATCCGTTACCCAGTACGTGAAACAGGTCGGCGCGCACACCGTCGAAGGCTGGATGTACTGCGATCACACCGGCGGCGGCTGGATCTGCGGCACCAGCCCCACCTACACGGTGTACTTCTCCATGCGGTTCCAGCGGCCGATCGGCACCTTCGGCACCTGGGACGGCACCGAGGTGTCCACCAGCATCACCGAACGCACCGGCGGCAACCTCGGCTTCTACGTCGAGTTCCCCACCACCGCCGAGGAGACGGTGCTGGTCTCCTCGGGCGTGTCGTTCGTCAGCAACGACGGCGCGCGGGCGAATCTCGCACACGACATCCCCGGCTGGGACTTCGACGGCGTCGCCGCCGCCGCCCGCGCCCAGTGGGCGGCAGCGGTCGGCAAGGTCACGGTGGACGGTGGAACCGCCGCGCAGCAACAGATCTTCTACACCGGCCTCTACCACAGCATGATCGACCCTCGGGTGTTCAGCGATGTCGACGGCAGCTACCGGGTCGGCACCGGAGCCCCGGTCAACGAGCATCGCGTCCAACGGACGGTCTTCAGCGGCTGGGACGTGTTCCGCGCGCAGTTCCCGTTGCAGAGCATCATCAATCCCGATGTGGTCGCCGACGAGATCAACTCGCTGCTCGCGTTGTCGGACTCCGGCGAGGTGACCGGGCTGGCGCGCTGGGAGCTGCTCGGTGTCGACACCAACACCATGCTCGGCGACCCGGCCGTCAACATCATCGCCGAGGCGTACGCCAAGGGCATTCGCGGTTTCGACGTGGAAAAGGCCTACCAGTACTGTAGGAACGTCGCACTCGGCCCCGCGTCGATGTCCAACCGGACAGACTTCGCGAACTGGAGCCAGCTGGGCTACTGCGTCACCTACAGCATTTCCGCCACCCTGGAGAACGCCTACACCGACTACGCGCTCGCGCGGTTCGCGAACGCCACCGGGCACGCCGACGATGCCGCGACGCTGGCGAAGACCGCGCAGAACTACCGGAACATCTTCAGTTCCGAGGCCGGCTGGTTCCGTGGTCGCAACGCGGACGGTTCCTGGATGGGCCCGGACGACGGCTGTATCGAGAGCAACCCGTTGCAACAGGGCTGGTTCGTCCCGCACGACGTGCAAGGCCTCATCGATCTCGTCGGCGGTCCCGCGTCGTTCGTCAGCCAGCTCGACAACGTCTTCGAACAAACCCCGCCCGACCAGATGACGGTGTGGAACAACTTCTACAACCATTCCAACGAGCCAGTGCACCAGATGGCGTTCATGTTCGTCTACGCCGGCGCGCCGTGGCTGACCCAGAAGTGGTCCCGCTACGTCTGCGAATACGCCTACGGCACCGGACCGACCGGCCTGGTCGGCAACGACGACTGCGGCCAGATGTCCGCCTGGTACGTCATGGCCGCCGCCGGCCTCTACTCGGTCGCGCCGGTCACCGGGATCTACATCATCGGCAGTCCCGTGTTCGACCGGATCACCTTCAACACCGGCGCAAGGACCCGGTTCACCGTGCGCGCCATCGACAACTCCGACACCAACGTCTACATCCAGTCCGCGACCCTCAACGGTCATCCGCTGCCGAAGGCCTGGCTGACCCATGAACAGGTGATGGCCGGCGGTGAACTGGCGCTGAGAATGGGCGCTCGGCCCAACACCAACTGGGCCAGCGCCCCGCAGTACGCCCCGCCCTCCCAGTCGACCTGATCGCCGTCGTCGCCTGATCGCCGTCGTCGCCTGACCTGCGTCCTGGTCTGACCTGCATCGTGGCCTGACCGGTGACTCACGGTAGGTAGGCAGGCAGGGGTAGATAGGCCGGTCAGCGGCTACGCCATGGTGAAACCGTCCCGCCAGGACAGTCGACTCGGCGTCCAGTCCAAATGCTTGCGCGCCAGGCGATTGTCCGCGCCGCGCGCCCAGCCGTGCCGGTCGTCGGCCTGTCGGGGTGGCGGTGCACCGACCGAGGCGCAGAACACCGGGAGCCACTCGGTGCCCGGAGCCGGTTCGTCGTCACAGATGTTCACCGGCCCCGACGGCCATTCCAGCGCCGCGACCGCTGCCGCAGCGGCATCCTGGACGTGCACGAAGCTGGTGATATCCGCGTCCGCGACCAGTTCGCCCGCCCGCGCCTGCTCCGCCATCAGGCCGTCACCGGAATACCAGGTGGTCAGACCGTAGAAAAGGCCGTAGCGCAGCACCACCCACTCCGGTATCTCCCGCACGGCATCCTCCAGCATGGCAACCCCGCGTACCCCGCCGGACCGCGATTCGTCCGCGCCGAGATCCAGCGGCGTCTGCTCGGTCGCGGGCTGGTCACCGGGTTCGTAAGCCCAGGCGATGCTCTGCGCGACAATCCGGCGAACTCCGGCGGCCAGCGCCGCGTCGACCAGGTCGCGCGTGCCAACCTCGCGAATGGTCCGGTTGGCCGCGAAGTTCCCGGCACCGAGGTCGGTCAACTGGTGGATAACCGCCTCAGGCGCGGCCACCCGCACGACCGAGGTGAGTGTCGCCAGGTCATACACATCAGCGATCGCCGCCGCTGCCCCCATCGCGCGCAGCCGTTCGGCCTCCGACGCCTTCCGGGTCAGACCAGTGACCTGATGGCCCTCCGCGATCAGCAACGGCGTCAACCGCCTACCGAGGAATCCGGTCGCACCGGCAAGGAAGATACGCACAGCGTCACCTCCCCAACGAATTCTGCTGATGCGCTCGTCATGCCACCAAGGCTAACCATCAACTGGTCCAATCCGATGGACCAGCTGACGACAGTTCTGCTGTACCAGTCACCGCATACGACCGACCGCACGATGCCGTCGTAAAACCGCCAGCGATCACGACAGGACCGGACGGATACTCAAGAAGTGTTCCCACGACCGCACCCGGCTGCCCGGCCGGGCAACCCCACATGAGCCCGGCACGAAACCGCGTGCCGCCGATGGGCGATATCGAGGCCATCGCGCTTCGTGGCGCCTGGACGGGCAATCGAGGAATCCTGCACCGAGGCAAGGACATAGTCCGGTTTCACGCCGGCGATCTGTGGATCACCTGCGCCCTGCGATTCGGCGACCGCTGGAACGAACAATGGCAACCGCACCGCTTCACATTCCTGTACTTCCACGACGAAGCGGTGTCCTTCGCGGCGGGACACCGACCATGCGCGGAATGCCGCTGGGCCGACTACACCGCCTACCAGCAGGCCTGGACCAACAGCCTCGGCGGCGATGTGCCGTCAGCGAAGGCGATGAACCGACAGTTGCACAATGAGCGGATCATCCGAGGAACCCATCGCCGACGCCTACACACCCTGCCCTGGCACGACCTGCCCGACGGCACCTTCGTACTCGTCGACACCACGCCAGCCGTGGTCGTCGGCGACCGACTGACCGAATGGACACACACCGGCTACCACACCCACCATTCGCGGCCGAAGCACGGCACCGCAAGGGTTGTCACACCCCCATCAACCATCGCCGTCCTGCGCGCCGGCTACCCGGTCCAGATAGACCCTTCCGCCACGACAACCCCACCTCAGCGTTGACCTGGGCTCGGCCCAAGGCATCGAACAGGGCGCCGAGCCACCGCTGTTCGCGTCCACAAACCTCGGACCAGCGAAGTGTCCCGCCGTCGAACCGAACAGAGGCGTGATCCATGGAACCGAATTCCATCGGGGAGTTCACCGTCTTCGCCGACTACAACATGTTCTTCCTGCTAGCCGATATGACGGAAGTTCCCCACCTGAACTCTGGCTTCATCGACCGACTGCTCACCGACCTGATTGCCGCAGCGCCGGGGGCCGTCATCGTGGGCACGGCGCGACGGATGGAGGTCCCCGTCAACGTCTGCCTGTGTCCCGAAGTTCAGGAAGGGCCCGAGGACACCTGGGATCATGTTGCCGAGGCCAGCATCCGCACCGACACCGGCATCATCCACCTCGTCGGCGACGCCTCGAACCCCGATGACGACATCAGCCTCACCATTCCACCTGGGACGTACCGGGTCCGCGTGTGCTCCTCCGGATTCGACACGCTTTCCGAGGATGGGCTCGACGGCGACGACCAGTACCGACTCGTACTGTGGCCGGCCGCTGCGCAGCCAGCCCGAGTGGTCAAGCGCTACCCGAAGGAGCTGCCTGGCGGATAGCCACGTCAGTTCGCGGTGATCCGCGTAGGGCCGTCGTGCTGCCACTGACGCCACACCGCATCCGGTCCGGCGGCGACCACAGCCGACGTCACCACTCGGATCGCCAACCGCATGACCGCCTTGTGGTCGTCGTTGGCGATGTCAAAGTTCACGGTCACGGTGCCCAGCCGCGCATCGCGCTCGACCGTGGCCCCACTGACGTCGTCCCGCGTGGCGACAGCGGCCCGCACCGCATCCAAGTGCTCGGTAAGCCGATGGCCCATGAATCCGCCCACCTGGAATGGCATGGCGACGTGATGTGACACCGGAATCTCCACCCTCTCTGAGCGCTGCGCTCACCTCTGCCGAGGTCATGAGAGCCGGCTGAGACAGCATCCGGGCAGGTCAGATAGTCGGGGAGCCGGCGAGGGGACTTGAACCCCTAACCTTCCGCTTACAAGGCGTATATATAACAGCGCTGTGCTTACATGGCCAATCCCCAGGTTAGCACCCTGCGCAAGTCACCGAATTGTCGGTTGAGATAACGATCATCTTGTTGACCTGGCCTTATGCCTACGTATTCAACCACGAAACGACCCAATACTGGCGACAGGGGCCCACCTCTAGACAATCGATCCGATGACTACCATCTGTAATCATCGGGGAGCAACGTCGCCCGTCGCCCACTGCCTCGCGCTCGCGATTCCGAGCGGCTGTCCTCGACCCGCGCAATCGCTAACGAAGCGCCCCGAGCGTTGTGGGTGCTCGGGGCGCTTCGTGGAGTCCAGGACCATCCGGGCTATGTGTACGAGCACTGGACGTACACCTTGTCGATGTAACCGTCCGGGCGTCCGGGGCGAATGATGTTCTCCCACAGTAGATCGGGGTCTTGGTGATCGACGAAGGCGCCGTCACTGGTGAACTGGAAGCCTTGGTTCACTTGTCCCAGCGATGGGTATTGAGCGCCGGGTCCACTGCGGTAGTTGACGTTGTGGGCGGTGACCACGCATTCGAGGACGTGCGCCGCGACCAGTGGTGCCTGGTGTGTGACTGCGGTTGGCTTCGGCCCGGCCGAGGTCGCCGCGGTGGCTGGTAGCGCGACAGCTGCCGTGACGCTCCGTGGGATTCTTCTTCCTCTTGTGGACGTATGGTTGTGGATCGGGGTTGGCTCGCTAGCAGATAACCTTTGGTACAGCGGCTTTCCCAGTACTGCGAGTAACGCAGGCAACGAAGTGGCGGGCGACTAGGCCAGCCAGCAGTAGACATAAGCGTCATCCACGTAGGCATCGGCTCGGCCAGGTCGCCTCACGGTGTCCCAGTACTGGAGTCGGCTACGCGGATTGGGGACTCCGCCGTCGCTGTCGAACTGGTAGCCCCTGTTCATCTGGCCGAAGGACGCGTATTGGGTACCGGGGCCTCGGCGGTAGTTGACGTTGGAGGCGGTGACGACGCATCGGAGGGGGTAGGCCGATTGCGGCGCTGCCTGATGACTGACTGCGGCCAGCGCGGGCGCGGGTTTAGCTGGCGCGGCGGTGGCTGACGTGGCATGAGCGGCGGTGATGCCGACAACACCGATGATCAGCGCTGTGGCGGCAAGGATGCGGTGTGGCATGAAGGTCGTCTCTCTTTCTTGAGCGGTGGCAACGCACCTCCGGTACGTGCCGTGATGGATCGGATGCGGGACGCGAAACAGGCCGAGCGGGGAAACCCTTGTGATGTCAGGGTTTCCCCGCCCGGCGGTTAGCGGGTCACGGCCCGCCGACGGGGCCGGGGAAGGTACAGCTGTGGCCGTCGTACTCGGCGCCGGTGATCGAGAGATTGCTGTTACCTTGGTCGATGTAGTGCACGCCGGGCTCTACGCAGTCATAGGTGGTCTGAAACCACCAGTGGTTGACCTTCAGCACGATGTCGCCTCGGCCGCAGTGGTTGTAGAGGGGTAGGTCGTTGGCGCTGCCGTTGTAGCCGTCGTAGCCACAGGCGTATCCCGCAGCAGCGGAGGGACTGGCGGTTGCCGGGGTGACTGCTGCGACGGTGCCGAGCGCGCCGAGGACTATCGCGGCGGCGGCAATGGTGGCGTGGTGCATAGGACTGTTCCTCTTCCTGTTGTGGATACGCCGGTTCTGGCGTGTCCAGGGGTGTGGCCGGCCGAAGCGGTCGGACATCTAGGCGGCGGATGCCTTGCGGCGCCGCTCGCTTTCGTACGTGGTCTGGGCTTGGCGGCAGGCCCGGCAGCGGCAGCCGTGCCGGACATAGCGGGTTCGGACGCCGTGCACTGGCAGTGCGTTAGGCAGCGGGAGGCCGCTGGCTCGGGCCAGGTCGGCGCGTTCGTCCGGGTCGAGGCCGCCCCAGATGCCCCAGGGTTCGGCGGCGATCAGCGCAGCGGCCAAGCAGTGGTGGCGGACGGGGCAGTCGACGCAGATCTCCCGGCAGTGGCGGGCTTGCTCAGGGGTGGGGTCGATCCAGTCCAGGTCGGTCCACTGGTCGAGGCAGGCTGCGCGGCGCGTCCACTCTGGAGGAGGCGGCAGCTGGGACGACGCCGAACCGGTGGCGGGTGGTGTAGTCATGGTGTGTCCCCGGTGAGGGGGTCGAAGGCCAGGACGTGGACCAGGGCGGCGTTGAGGGTGGTGCAGATGGCCCGGACGGCTTGCTTGGCGGTGTCGGTGTGGGGTTGGTCGTCCTGGTAGGCGGCATACGGCAAAGGCACTTCGGCCAGCGGCACGGCGAGCCGGAGCAGGGTCACGGCGTTGCGGTGGCGGTAGTCGCCGGGCAGGGTCCACGAGCCGTGTTCATCGCGGGTCCATCGGCGCCACGGGTGCCGTAGGCAGGCTGCCTCGGGTGGCGAGGAAACGGCCAGGTCGACGCAGATGGCGGGCCGCTCTTCGTCGTCCCAGTTCACGGTGGCGGCTTGGACTCGGCCGTGCGTGTGGACGTAGGCGGGAGTCATGGTGGGTTCTTGGGTGATCTGCCATGCGGCGGCGGCGAAGTGCTGGGCGTCTTCGGTGAGACCGTGGCCGTCTGTGAACAGGTGCGCGTATTGCGCGAGGTAGGCGCCATAGCGGGATTCACCGTTGCTGGCATAGGTCCGGTCGTAGGTCTCGTCCGGCTCGAATGCTCGTACGAAAATCATGGGGTTCTCCCAGAGAGTCGAGTGCCACAGGTAACCGACAACCGCCGGTCAGCGATTGACGGGCTTCGTATTCCAGGGTTCGCCCTGACCGGGTTTGGCGAATGAGTGAAATCACCGATACGCATACCGATTTGCGGCTACCTAAATTCTCGACCTGCGCGTGAGCCTTGCCATGACGAGACAAACGAGAGCGAGCGAGACTTTTTCTCGTGCTGGTCGAGACGGTTATCTCGTTCTTCTCGTAGCGAGACTTTTTCTCGTTTACCGCGAGACGATACCTCGCACCGAGAAAGGAGCAGGAGGATTTATCGCGCTATACGAGAGGATTCACTGCTGCGGAAGCCTGCGTCCGGACGCGGAGTGTGCGCCGACGAACTGGCGGAGACCGGGGCTGGGCGGTTCAGCAGGGTTCGTAGCTGGTGATCTGCCAGCCTTCGCCGTCCAACTGGACGAGCGTCCACAGCCCAGGCAACGGTCCGGGCGCCGGGGTGGAGGTGTCGGAGAAGGGGTCGGACCAGCTCAGTGCGCAGCCGTTGAGACTGGTCGTGCTGCCGACCTGGGTCCAGGCGGTGTCCGGCACGCTCAACTGGTTGGCGTAGGTATCCGGGTCGGTGACCTGTGCTTGGAGTTGCTGTACCGCGGCAACGCAGTTCAGGGCGTGGTGGTCTGCGGCGAACCGGGTTGCGGCCTGGGTGGAGAACATCAGACAGGTTTCCTGCGCGGCGACGGAGCCGCCCTCGGCGAGCAGGTCCACGAACGCGGCCACGACGTCTGGTGGTGTGCCGGGTAGTTCGCGGGCGAGTTGTAGTTCATCGGCCGAGTGGGAGTCGACCTGCCGCTGTGCTTGCGCGGCGGCGCCCTGCTGCACGCTGTCGATGACCAGCGGAGTGGCACAGCCGACGATCATTGCCATCCCGGCTGCGAACATCCTCTGATGCACCACCAGCACCTCCCCTGATTGCTCGGCTCCCTAGTTCGAGTGTGGGGCCGGCGTGTTATCGATTGTGGTTGCGCCGGTCCCCTCAAGGGTTCACAGTGGACGGTAGGGGTGGTCAGTTCGGGAGAACTGATCATGTGTAGATCGTGTGCTGAATACCCGCCGCATGGCCGGCGGTGTCCGGGGATGACCAACTCTGCTCGACGAGCGCAGGCGCGGATCCGGCAACGGATCGGCCGCTACGACCGAGCCGTTCGCGCTGCATCCGACCGTGGCGATTGGGCCGCTGTGGAAAAGTACGTCGGCCTGTTGGATCGGGACGTCGCGCTGCACGACGCAGCGCTCGCGGCCCACAGCGACGACAGCGCCACCGTTGGCACGGTCGGCGGTGATCTGGTCGGGCCAGACACCATGGCCGACGCCTACACGCCGGCTGCCACGGTGGATTGGTCCGATGACGATCTGCTGACCGCATGGACCGAACTGGTGGATGACCCGGCCGCGCAGGATCAGATCATGGCGACGCTGGAATGGCGGGAGGACGTCGCTGCCGCGCGGGATGCGGAGATCGCCGAGCACGAACGCCAGCAGCGCACCGAGCACGAGCACGCCTGGTCCGCTGCCGTCGAGGCGGAGGACGCCAGTCCCCTGACCAACCCTGCCCGCCGACCCGTCCGGCGGTTGTCGCAGGACAAAGCGTGCCGGGAAGAATACGACTCGTTCGTCCATCTCAGTTATGTGTCGGCGGAGAATGATTGCCGGGGCGTGTTGCTGAATCGTGAGGCGATATCGGCAGGCATTCATCCGTCGAGTCTTTTTCAAGGACCGGCGTCGCGAGTTCGGAAATATGCGAGCGAGGAACTGCGTTCCTGGTTCGCGCAGCACGGGCGAATCACTTACAGTGAGTGGAAATATGAATGGCTCGGTCGAGAATCAGACCGGAAGGCCGCACGGACCGCGCGGTACCAATCGTTGGGAGAAACGACACTATGAACGACACCAGCGGCCAGCGTGCACGTGATCCGCGCCAGTCCCCGGCGGCCGAGTCGACAGCCGATCTCCTCGGACCTCTACTGGTGTTGGCCACCCAGGACGAGGGGTACGCCGCAGCGATGGCCGGCGATCAGGTCGACACGTGCCCGTGGAAAGCAGCGGACACCGATCGGGGACGTGCGCTGCGGCTGATGTGGATACGCGGTTTCTCCGCCGGACGCACGGACCTCCGTACCGCACGCGCGACAGACCGGTGACCCGCCACGCCAGTCCCCAAACCCCGCCGGAGAGCCACCGCGATGGCACACACCTCGTCGACGCATCGGGCGTCCACTCGGTCCCGTTCGGACGGCTGCGGTGCTCTCAGGCGCTACCTCGGTGGCTCAGTGACAGCCGCCATGAAGTGGTGTCAGCGGTGTTATCGGACGGCCGAGTGGATCATGCCGTTGTTGATCGCTCCCCTCCCCCATCGGAGTGTTGCGATTCCTCAAAAATTTTGCGAAAACACTTCGCGATTGAAAAATCGCTCACCGCCACGCGCGACTTCGGATGATATACTGCGGGGGAACCCCGCAGAAATGTTCAGATAGAGTCCGCGCGAGCCGCACCCCCACTGTTCCGAACACCATTCCAGCGATCATGAAACACCCCCATTCCCGATCATGAGAATGGGGGTGAATTGTGTTTCAGGAACCGGGTCGAACTATGTGGTTTCTCGCCGTTGAGTCGACCCTGACGGATCGCTCGACGCTGACTCTGGTGACGGCGTGGACGGGTCGACGGGCACATCGCGCGGAGGGGCCGGAGCGTCGCCCGCTGCCGCTGGCGGGGTGGGCGCCCACCGGGTCGCTGTGGTGGGCAAGGAACCCGAACGGCCCCGCTTGTGCGCAGCTGTAGACGTGGCGTCCTGGCCGACCTTGGGTGGGTAGAACACGTCAAGTTCCGGATGTTCGCGGGGCGGTTCCAGGCGGAAGCTCTGGAGCCGGACCAGGCGGCCGGTGACCCGTGCCATGCCTCGGCCGGGTACGGGTGTTTGACCGTAGTCGTCGGTGACGGCTCGCCAGTCCTTCTCAAGTACCATCCTGGCGCCAGTCCCCGACACGAACCCCAGAATGATGCGCTCCTCCAACATGTCCCGGACCGCACCGGGGATCGCGTCCTCGGCGTCCGGACGTTGCGTCACGACCACCAGTCGACCGTTCGATGCCCGGATCTGCCGGGAGATCTGCTGCAAAAAGGGGTCCACCACATCCTTTCCCAGCACACGCCGAATCTCCTGAATTTCCTCCAGAATTACAAGCCATCGAGGTTGGTCTGGTTTTCCTCGTTGCCCGCGGTGATAGGCGGCGTCCTCGTCATAGCGGGAACGCATCATCGCCGCCACGTCGCCCATATACTGTTCCCATTCCTCCGGTTCACGGGCGACACAACGAATTCCTGAACGGCCCTCGAATACGATGTAGTCGCTGCCGGACTTTCCATCGAAAATGAAACACCCACCAGGAAACCAGCCCATCCGCATGGACCGGGCGACGAAGCCGCGGGTGAAGTTCGACTTGCCCGCGCCGGTCCCGCCGACGATCAGGTAGTGCCGTTCACTGTCGCCAGGATGGACCAACAGGACAGGCAGGCTGCCCAACGTTTCCCCGGTCACCGCGTCCACGGTGTCCACCACCCCATCGGCATTGGCGATATCGGTGACACCGATCGGAATGCCCGGCAGATCCTCTGGCCAGTGTTGCTCGTCGACGGATTCGGGCAAGGCGGGGTCGGCGGTGATCTCGAACGCGTTCGAGCCCGGCGGCCAGGACACCGCGTACCCGCCCGCGTGCCGCAGACACCACGACACCGCGCCCGCGACCCGTTCCCGCACCGCCGCGTCTTCCACCCGGACCTGGCCGCGCGTGTCGAGGTCAGCCCAGAGCAGCCGGCGCCGGTCCCATTGGCTTTGCCGCACGCGCAAGTCTGCGGGATCGACCCGGACCGAGCGCGCCACCGCGTGGCAGATCCACGCCAATAGGCGGCGCCGGGCCCGCCAGTTGTCCGTGATCGCAGCAATCACCAGCCACACCCCGATGCCGATGCCCCACGCCAACGGGCCGGCTGCGCCGGTCAACACCACCAACGTCACCACGCCAATAGCAGGCAGGAGAGCGCGGCGGACGCGCCACCGCAACCACCACCGCACCGGACGAGTGGCGAAATACACCACCAGCCACGCCCCACCGGCCACGGCGACCGGGAGCCAGGTGAAGCCGCTCAACGGCCAGAACACCACAACCATGCCCAACACCACCAGCCCCGGATGCCGATAGGTATCCAGGACGGCCGCCCGCACCTCGTATGTGGACGGCGAGTACCACCAGCCACACACCGTTGCGCGGAAGGTGGGCCAGTCCCTCGACCACGCTGGCCACCGCCACGAAAACCACCACCGACGACGCGCCCGGCGACGCGAATGAGTTGGCGGCGCGACGGTGGTCATCGGGGTAGGGCCATGGCCAGGCCCGCGACATCGTAGGCGGCACGTTCGTGATCCCGCTCCCCGTTACGGGCCTCGCACGGCCCCCACCCCGGCGGACAGTGGCCGCGCAACTCGGCCGGATACTCGGCCGCCGGCCGTCGCCCCAGACGATCCGGGCGGATCAGCTTGGCGCGCGGGAAGGCGCCGATGACGGCAGCGGCGACCTGCCGAGGCACCACCCAGTCCCGCATCGGCAGCTGCTGGAACTTCGGATGGCTGCTGGGCTGCCAGCCGATCGGCACGCCCGGCACCTCGACCCCGATCCGCACTTCACCCCACCGAGCACGGGCATAGTCGACCAACTCATCCAACCCAGCCACCAGCCGACCGGCATACAGACTGAACGGTTCCCAGGCGTCCACCTCGTTGAGCGCGTCTCGGCGGATCGTGCCAGAGCGGTCAACGGGTCCCATCGTCCATCCGTGCACAGCTGAATCCCCGACCCGCAGCACTGCCGCTGTCCAGGTCTGCCCTGGATCAACCCCAATCGTCGGCAACTCCAGCGAGCCAGATGGTTCGCTGGAGGCTCCCGCTGGTCGCGCGTCCGGCGGTTCGGCGGCCTGGTCAGCCGGGATGGCAGCCGACCCGGTGGCCGAGGTGCTCATGCTCCCCACCTAGCCCGAGCCCAACCCGCCAGCACCGCAGCCGCCACCGCCGCAGAGCCGGCGAGCAGCCCCACCAGGGCGCAGCCGCCGTCACCCGAAACCTGGCTCAGCGGGGCGCCCTTCACCGCCGACGCGTCCACTCCCGTGAGGCGGACGCCCGACGCCAACGTGATATCCAAGCCACCGAGGAACGCGGTACTCGTGACCTTTCCCCGCTGACCGGCCGAACCTCCCTCGACATCCCGGACCAGCTCTACCCAGTCACCCGGCGAATACGACATGACAACCTCCCCACTCTCGGCGCTCTCGCAACCGTTCTCGGTGTTCTCGTTCGGGTTCTCGGTGATCTCGGTGCCGGGCTGTCGAAGCCGACAGCTCTCGGACGTGCCTCGTCGGCGCGGCCCGCGCGCAGGTGGCGCGTGAGATAGGCAAAGCGTTGCGTGGTCAGCGCGTCGACCAAGGCAACGACGAGCACCACCAGATGCGGAGCGACCGGCGTGGTCAGCAAGCCCACGACATCGGCCACGACCCGGACCGTCGCCCGGCATGCCGCTCGATGCGCGACACTCCAACCGAACGTGACGGCAACGCCCGCGACGCCAGCCAGTACCACCGGCCACAGATGACCAACGTCAATGGATACCGTCGACGCCGCCACGCGGAAGACCCATCGCATCCCCGGTACCACGGACGTAAACAACTCTCGCCGCAGGCAGCCAGGGCGTTGGCCGAGTCTCGCCAGGGCAAGACACAGTCGCGCGGACAGAGACATCGTCTCGGCAGCGAGAATCAGGCTCGCCCGAGTCTCGTTCGGTCCGAGATCCGCTCGACCAACAGCACCACGACCGACGGCACCGGCCTCAGCACCGTCCGCGCATTGGCCTCGACGTAGGAGCGTGGACAGCTGCGCCGCTACCGAATTCAACGCATCCGCTTGGGCCACCACATCCGCATGCGACGGCGAGCGGACCCTCCGGGGCGCCAGCGCGGGCAGCTCGGCGACGCGATCCAGTACCCGGCAGGCGTCCACCAGCCCGGCCGCCCCCTGTGCGTCCGGTGCGGCAGCGGCTCTGTCCAATTGCGCTGCCGCCCGGATCACCCGCCGGGCACCTGCTGAGAACACGGTGTGCAGCGTCGCCAGCCGCGAGAGCAGGCCATCAGAAGCAGCGTTGATCTGGTCCACGGCATGTTCCCCCAACGGTGAGTGAAAGCGCCGGCCCCAGATGGGCGGTCCGGGGCCGGCGCGGGCCGGAAACCAGGGCAGGGTGGTCGGGTTGTGGGCCCAGGCCTCCGGCGGTGTGGGCGGGACGGGCACGGTTGGCGCGTGTCGGACAGCGCCTGCCAGGCCCGTGGCGGCCCGACCTCTTTCGCCGAGATCGGGCTGCCCCCGTCAGCAGCGTCGCTGCGAGCCGGTCCCGCGTGGTCACTGCGACCCCGTTTCCGGGGATAGGCCCAGCGTCGCCACCTGCCACGTCGGCCGCGTCGGTGAAATCACCGAGACCGTTACCGATCTTTTACGTCACCCGACCTTGTGACTGGCACCACACCCACCGGCGTGTCATCATGGCCACTTATATGTGCCCTGAACAGCGCGTATGCGCCTAGCCGGGGGGCTAGGTGAGTGAACCACAGGGGGTCCAATGACCACGCACCGACGCAGTCACCACCGGCCCGACATTGCATGTGCCGGGATCGAGACATACCCCGGCCGGGCGGTGACACAATGACCCGCCGGTCCCTCAGCGCAGGCAATTTGCCCGCCGACGCCACCGTCTTCGTCGGCCGCCGCCGACTCCTGGAGGCCGCCAGTTCGGCGCTGGATCAGTCGCGATTGGTCACCCTGGCCGGCTCCGGTGGCGTCGGCAAAACCCGCGCGGCCATCCACCTCGGACGGCTGCACGCACGAGCCAACCCCGGCGGAGTCTGGCTGGTCGACCTGGCCACTGTGGACGATCCCGAACTCGTCCCGCACGCCGTCGCCAACGCGCTCGGCATCCACGACCAATCCCAGCGGCCCGCCCTGGACACGATCGTTGATCACGTCCGCGAACGGGATCACCTGCTGTTGATCCTGGACAACTGCGAACACCTCAGCACCCCCGTCGCCGAACTCGCCGACACGCTGCTGCGCCACGCCCCGACCGTGCGCATCCTGGCCACCAGCCGCCAACCACTCGGCGTACCCGGCGAACACATCCTTCCCGTCCCGCCCATGTCCCTACCGGCCCGCGTCGAGTTGCGCGCGTGCACGTCGCTGGACGCGATCGCCCACCATGATGCGGTGCACCTGTTCTTGGACCGGGCTGCCGACGCCGGCATCGTCGTGTCCGATCAGGACGCCGCCACCGTGGACAGATTGGTGCGGGCGTTGGAAGGCATCCCGCTGTCCATCGAACTGGCCGCGGCCCGGACCATCACCATGTCCGTCGCCGACATCCTGGACCGGCTGCACGATCCACTCCACGTCCTGACCGGTACCAGCCGCATCGCGCACCCCGCGCACCACCACGATGTGGATGCCACGCTCGGCTGGAGCTACCAGTTGTGTACCCCGAACGAGCAATTGCTCTGGGCCAAGCTGTCGGTCTTCACCGGAGGATTCGACCTCGCCGCCGCCGAGGCGGTCTGCGCCGACGATCGCATCCCGGCCGCGCAGATCCTGACCGTGATTGACGGTTTGACACGCCAGTCCCTGATCGCCGTACACCGCACCGGCACGAACACCCGGATTCGCTACCGGATGCTGGAAACCGTCCGGGCCTACGGCCTGGCCCGACTCACCGCAGCCAGCCAGGAAGCCGACCTGCGCCGCCGGCACCGCGACTACTACCGCACCCTCACCGATACCGCAGCCACGGACTGGCACAGCACGCGCGAACTGGACTGGATGAACCGCATCCGCCAGGACATGCCCAACATCCGCGCCGCGCTCGGCAGCGCCGTCGCAGCCCACGACACCAACACCGGGCTGATCACCGCCGTCAACCTCAGTCGCAGCCGAGCCTGGTTCTTCGCCGGCACCCAGTCCGAAGCCCGATACTGGCTGCGCACGCTGCTCGCCCAACAACCAGACACGCCATTGCGGCTGCTGGTATTGACCACCGGTGCCTGGATCGCCGCCTGCCAAGGCGACAAATGCTCGGCGCTGTCGATCATCGCGGACTGCCTGCGCACCACCCTCGCCAACGCCACCACTACCACGACCGACGGTCTCGACGCGGCTATGATCGCGTACGCCAAAGGCGCCTACCAACTGTTCTGCGGCAGCGACTTCGCCGGCGCGGAAGCCAGTTTCACCCGCGCCCGAGACGGACTGCTGCACGCCGGCCTGTTCAGCGACGCCCACATGGCCCGGTTGTGCCTGGCTACCGCCGCAGCCGCCGGCAGCGACCCCGACGCCGCATTCACCGCCGCCGAGGACTGCCTCACCGACGCCCAGACAGTCGGCGCGCAATGGGCCACCTCCTGGGCACAATGGGCGCTCGGCCTCACCCACCTCCGCCACGGCGACCCCCGACGCGCGCTCGCCCTACTCCGCACCGGACTCCGCACACAACAGGCGACCGGGGACAACTGGGGGCCACCCTGGTCACTCGCCGCGCTCGGCTGGACCGCAGCCGCACTCGGCGACCACGCACAAGCCGCCCTACTCATGGGCGCCGCCCACCGCCAATACCAGCGCATCGGCCTCGACACCACTGGAATGAAACTGCTGGCCCGACTGGGCGCAGCATCCGAAACCGCCACCCGAGACGCACTCGGCACACAGCCCTACACCGCTGCCTGCCAACACGGCACCGAACTCGACTACGCCACCGCCATCACTACCGCACTCGCCCAGCACAACCCCACACCGCAACACCCTCACCGCGAACACCCCACCGGCAACAACAGCGACACGGCCACGCAAACCATGCTCACAGACAGGGAAGAAGAAGTCGCACACCTACTCGGCTCAGACGCCAGCATGACCAACAAAGACATGGCCAACCACCTCTACATCAGCGTCCGCACCGTCGACACCCACATCAACCACATCATGCACAAACTCGGCGTCAACACCCGCGCGCAAATCGCAGTGTGGGCCAGCACCCACACCTCACCGAGTCGGTGAGGTGTGGGTGAGTCAGGGCGACCAGACAGCCCTACGAACGGTGGAAGATGTCGTCAGCGAATGGTCTCGGCCGGTTAACAGAAACGAAGAACGGGCCTGACCTAGGAACATCGGACAAGGCCCGTTCATGAACAAGATTGAGATCAGTCGAGTTTGCCATTTTTCGCTGCGGCCACTAGTGCGGCGAGATTGACTCGCAGCATCGGGCCAGAGGGGTTTTTGCTGTCTCGTACCAGGTCTAACGTGTGAGCCAGCTCGACACAGTTCGTTTGAGTGTTGCTCCGGCTGGACTTGCGCCAGCGAAGTTCCGTCATGACGTCTTCTCCAATGTGCTGATGACATCAGCGATCAACCCAGTCGAGTCCTCAGGGCTCATCGCCAACTCGGCGATTTTCTCGGCTGCGCCCAGGTACGCCTGCAAGTCCTGCTCTTCGTCGTAGAGAAACAACGAGGACCGCAGATGTTCAAGATGAACGATCGGCCGGCCGCTCTCGAACTGCAATAGTTCAAACGGGCCGGCGATGCCGGGATGCCAACCGTGGCCTGTGCCGACGATCTGGAGCGTGACGGACGGCAAGTCGGCGAACTGGAGTAGGTGCCGAAGTTGATCGGCCATGACCTCCTCGCCGCCGATGATTTGCCGCAACGACTCCTGGCCGATCAACGCCAAGAAATTGACGGCGTTTCGCCGGGTGAGGACGTCGCGCCTGCTCAGGCGCGCGGACACACGCGGCATGATTTCCGGGTGCGGCACATCGGCGTCGCGCATGATCGCTCGCGCGTAGTCGCCGGTTTGCAGCAGACCCGGAATAACGGCCGGCGACCAATCGATGACGCGTTTCGCCGTCTGCTCAAACTCGATCAGCGCGGACAGCGCCTCGGAAGCTCCCGGTTCACCGACGGTTACCCAGTTGGGTTCGGTGGCGGCCTTCGCCAAGTTAACCAACCGCTCTCGCTCCGAGCCGTTGACACCAAGACGGGTCAGGACCATCGCCACGTCCTCCGGGCGGGGCATTCGCTCGCCGGTCTCCCACCGCGAGATGTACGGGTGTGGAAGTTCCAGCATTCGCTCAAGTTCACGAGTCCCCAGGTTGGCGGCTTCCCGAGCGTCCCGTAGCCAGGCTCCCAAAACGCGAGCACGGGGCGTTCCACCAGTGGTACCAACCATGTTCCACATCCTACAAGTGGTGGGGCGGGCTCAGCGCGTCGCCCAATCGGAGCATTGCCATCACTGGTACCAGAGTTGCATAGTTTTTGGTACCAAGGCACGATGATGGTTCCAATAGACATTTGATGGCAATTCGACCGATCGGTACCCCGAAGGTGGTGACAGATGCTGACTAGCAGCCGCTACGCGTTCCGGCCGGCCGGCGGACCGCGTACCGCCCAGTCGAGGTTCGGGAGCCAAACCCAGTCACCGAGCAGGACGACGGCGGATGCCTGCGCGCGCAGCAGCCATCGGTCCCATCCCAAGAGCGCGCCCTGGCCTTGTACCTCCCCCAGGCCAGGCGCGATCGGCAGGAAGCTTCGGAACGCAAGCGCAGGCAGAGCCATACGCTCGGTCGGCGTTGTGCCCGGCTACCTGCCCGTGACCAGCCTTGATGCCGCCGATGGTTGGCCCCATCCGCGCTCGGCTGGTTGTTCGACATGGCTAGGGGCAGTCCGCTCAACTGCCTCTAGCCATGTCCTCAGCTACTGCCGCGACATCGGGCCAATCTCGACCGGCGGTGACGCGACGCGCGTCCTACGGCCCCTGGCGGCGCGGTTCCCAGCGACCGAGGGGCGGCGCATGTCGGCAAGACACGAGTACCGCGACGAATACTGGACGATCCCGTGTCGGACCGACGACGACAGACCGGACGTGGTGTACGTCGGCCGCCTGAGTGATCGTTT
This sequence comes from Pseudonocardiaceae bacterium, assembly GCA_036268955.1. Taxonomy (GTDB): domain Bacteria; phylum Actinomycetota; class Actinomycetes; order Mycobacteriales; family Pseudonocardiaceae; genus CAJCJE01. Next base: position 2,761 of record DATATE010000077.1, on the reverse strand, counting down.
TTCGCTGAGTGTCGGCGACGGCGATCCGGTGTGGTTCACCGTGCGGACCGGGGACGCGCTGGCATCGGTGCTGTACAAGGCCAGCAGCAGGGCGCCCGGTGACGAATCCTGGTCGCTGCCGTGCCGTGCCGACGATGAGAACCCCAGCCGGATAGGCGTCGCCCTGGTCGGCATGCGCACGGCGCTCGAAGTCGAGCCCGGCTGTCCGGCTTGGTTGACCGTCCACACGAGTGCCGATCTTGCCCGTGCGCTTTTACAGGCCGGCGGTAGCGCATCCCGCGCACACGTGGCCGGGCAATGATCGGCGGCCACGCGCACGGGTGGGAACTGGCTGCGTGGCTGCTGCCAGTCGCGCTCGCCTTTGCCTTGTGTGGCTGGAGATTGCGGCCCAGTCGCCTGCGCGCCGTTGCGGAGACCGAACGAATTTGCCACGACATGGCGGAATCGGCCATGTCTGACATCGAAGATCAGGAAGCGTAGTTGTGATGAATGGGAGCATAGTGGCCGCCGTTATCGGTGCCGTCGTCATCCTCGCCGGGCTTGGCGCGACGTGTCACGCGGTGCGGCAGGGCCGGGCAAGCCTTCGGCCTGTAACGCCAACACCGATGCGCCCACCGATCCGTCATCCCGACGACGATGTGCGACTGATCGAAGCGTTGTTCGCCACGTGGGATAAGTACATCTGGGACTCCGTCGTCGAGCCAGCCGTCACGGTCGCCTACACGAGGCAGGACCCCGATGGCCGCTGGCGGGTGTTCATCACCTCGCGCCGTCAACCGTTGGCATCGGCCTACGTGACAGCGCCACACGAACCGCGCCCGTTGCAACCCGAATCCGTGTCGTGGCACTACATAAGCTACGCCGACACCACAGCGAACGCGGTCAACAACGTGGCCTCGGATTCGTACAGCCGAGCGCTGATTTCCCTACCTGCGCAATGCCGTGTGCCGTCTGAGTCACCGCGTGTGATTCACCTGCGCCGGGGCGGTGCCTAACGCTCCACACGAGACAAAAATTCGAGGTGATCCCTGAATGACGTCGATTTTCATTGCCGTTGTGGTCGCCGTAGCAACGACCGCAACAGTATTCACGTTGTGGATCTGGTTTACCCACCGGAACCATCGCGGCGCGCACGCCACCTACGACAAGGCCAAGTCACCGACGGCTATCGCGCATCGTCTTGCCCGGTCCGGTCAGGACACCGGGCGGCACCATATCGCCGAGCCGAACCCGACGCCGCCACGTGAACGATCAGAAAGGCAAGTCGCATGATGGGCGAGGAACAGGACTTCGCCGACCTCCGGATTTTTGAGAGGAGTACGACGAATGACCGAACTCGACATCGGGGCAGTGATCACTGACGAGCAGTGGTCATTCGTCATACTCCTACTCGACACACTGGGCAGTAGCCGACTGGAGATCGAGCCGCGCCAAGCATTCGCAGCCGTCATCTACATAGTGACAGGTGGCCTGCCCTGGCGTGTCGTTCCACCCGAGTTCGGTCTGTCTATGTATACAGCGCATCGCCGATTCTTGTCCTGGACAGACGTCGACTTGTGGCGCGACCTTGCAACCACTGCCATCGGAACACCCCACGCCCAATGGGCACACAGCTTGGCGGTGAAGGCAATCCACCGAGCTGGCCGCAGAGCGCGCGGATACCCGGACACCCACTGGCCCGTCAACCCTGAGTCCGCGGACGCACAGCCACCTGGGCTCCGCGGCATCGACCTGTTCCGGCGCCGCAACTACCGTCGGCCGACCATGGGCGAATACGCCGAAGCTCGGACGTCAATGAATGGTCACCTTGGTTCTGCTTTATGACTGTGACTCGCTGATCCTCTACTCACGGTCGCGAATCCGAACAGCTAGCCGATATCGAATTTCCGCGTCCCCGATCACAGGAAGCCAATCACATGAACAAACTTGATGCGAGCGTATCCGATCGACAATTCATATCCAGATATTCACGCACCTTGGGAGATGTGATCCGGCGTCATCGCAAGGGAAAGACCTGGACACGCAAAGAACTACAGGAACAGCTACCCGGCACTGCCCGTGACGTATCCCTCCAAACCCTCGCAACATACGAACTCGGCACCCGCCGCCTGACCACTGACCGGCTCGACGAAATCGCACAGGCCTTGGACACTCGCGCAAGCCAACTGCTCGCCGAGGTCGAGCAGCGTATGTACGGCCCCGCCACCAACCCGGTCGGACCAGTCACCGTCGATCTCGGGGTGCTCGCCCAGGCGCGTCAAGCTGCGCTGGCGCCTGCGCGTCGATGGGCAATGGTCCAACTCGACGTCATCGGTGAATTCGGCAACCCCGTCGTCAGCCTGACGCCTGACGCCGTCTCCATGCTTGCGGAACTCTGTCACGTCGACGCTCAGGACCTCAAGGCCAGTTTCCTCAGGCCACACCCGTATCGATGAACGACAGAAAGCCGTCGATTCCAGAGGTGACCGTGCCGCTGCCCGCGCAGCCATCGCCACATGACGTGCGATGGGCTCGCGCCATGCTCAACCAGGATCAACGGCAACCGGACAGCGACGACAAGGACCGATTGGGCGGACGACCGCCCGATGAACATCGGGCCTCCTAACCACTACTCCCATCCTTGAGCCGTTTTCAACCTGGTCGGGAAGTGTTGGTGGACAAGGGATGTGGATCACGAGTTGATGTTTGTCGGAGTGTCGGCGTGACAACGAGATGAAGCCTCCGGTAGGAGGGCTGTCGACCAAGATCAGTCCACGCCACC
>DATATE010000076.1:0-13699 GCA_036268955.1 Pseudonocardiaceae bacterium | reverse complement strand
TGAGTAGCTCACTGTCGGTGAACACGGGGTGTCGTCCTCGGCCGGTGCGGGCCGAGACCACGTGGTCGTCGATCAACACGTAGAGTGCGGTCAGGAGGGTGTTCAGTTCTTTCGTCACGGTTTGATCTTGGACACCCTCCTCCCATGCCGTCACATCGGCCCTCATCACGTGATCTTCACGGAATCAATCATCTAGGAGGAGCCGTGCCCACACCTCGCCTGCCGATGCACGCCGGTCCGGCCCATGAGTAATGGACCCCGCTACGACTGCTGGCATTGCTACGCCGAATCACCCGCGCCAGCCGGAGCATGCGCCCGCTGCGGACGACTGGTGCAATGCCCACCGGATGCCACCTATCAGGACCAGTTGGTGTGGGCGCTGCGGCACCCACTGCCCGATCGGCGGCTGATGGCCGTCACCGCACTTGGGACGACGGGCGACGACCGGGTGGCAAGTCGACTGCGTGAACTTGTCTACGACCGAGACCCATATCTGGCCGCCGCCGCTCTCCGGTCCTTCGCCACCATCGTGGGTCTGCGTAGCCGCGGCCTGCTCATCGAAGCCGCCGCAACTGGGCCGGCGGCCGTCCGTTATGCCGCCCGCGAGTTACTCGGCAAGCAGGGCGATGCGCTCGATCGAGACGACCCGCGTTCGGCCTAGCCGCCGACGGCAACACCCGATGCCCTGACTACATCTATCCCGGAGGTCTCCGTGGTCACCCGCCCCATCCGCATCAGCAGCGTCGATGCCTACGAGATCCTCGACTCCCGTGCCCGCCCCACGCTCAGGGTTCTCCTGCGCGCCGAGGACGGTCGCACCGCGAGTGCGGGCGTTCCGGCTGGTGCCTCGACCGGACGCAAGGAGGCCGTCGAACTGCGCGACGGCGACCACGCCCGCTACGGCGGGCAGGGAGTGCTCCGCGCGGTCGCCTCCGTGACCGGTGAGATCGCCGACCTGCTCACGGACCGGACCTGGGCAGACCAGGAAAGCCTCGATGCCGCGCTCATCAACCTCGACGGGACGGAGAACAGGGCGCGGCTGGGTGCCAACGCGGTGGTGGGTGTGTCGGTGGCTGCTGCGCGGCTGTTCGCCGATGATCTGCCGCTCTGGCGTTACTTCGGTAGGAGCCCGGATCGTCGAACGGTCGCGCCGAGGCTGCCGGTGCCGCACTTCAACGTGCTCAACGGAGGCGCCCACGCTCGCAATGAACTGGATTTCCAAGAGTTCATGATTGCCCCGCTCGGTGCGCACACCATGGCTGACGCGATCCGGTGCGGCGCGGAGATCTACACGGCGTTGCGCCGGCTGCTCAGCGAGCTGGGTTACGACACGGGACTGGGTGACGAAGGCGGGTTCGCCCCGCAGGTCACTCAACCGGAGCAAGCCCTTGGCCTGCTCGTCAAGGCTATCGAGCACGCTGGCTATCCCGTTGGCGTCAACGGGGTCGCCGTCGCCATCGATCCTGCGGCGTCGCAGTTCTACCAAGAGGACGGCAGCTACCTGATCAACGGCCAGCGACACACCAGCTCCGAACTCGTCGCACGCTATGTCGAACTGGTCCGGGACTATCCCTTGTGGAGCATCGAGGACGGCATGGCCGAGGACGACCCGGCCGGTTGGTCGCTGCTCTATCGCGAACTGGGCGAGCACGTACAGATCATGGGCGACGACGTGTTCGTCACCGACTCGGGTCTGATCGCGGCGGGAGCCAAGGCCGACATGGCCAACTCGGCACTCATCAAACTCAACCAGGTCGGCACGGTCACCGAAACCCTCCACGCGATCCAGACCTGCCGCGACAACAACATGACGGCCATGGTCTCCCACCGGTCCGGGGAGACGGAGGATGACTTCATCGCCGATCTCGCCGTGGGATGCGGGTGCGGTCAACTCAAGGCCGGCGCGCCAGCTCGCGGGGAGCGCGTCGCGAAGTACAACCGGCTCCTCGCGATCGCCCGGCAGGACCCGACACTGCCCTACGGGCTACCCGAGTCCGCCTCCGCCCGACGTGTGTCGTGACGACGTCAACGCACCCTGCACGTGTCGAACCACCCAGGGCGACGACTGGAGACACCTGGCCGTGCGCGCCAACCGGAGCCACAACAGCGATCGAGTCGCACCGCACTGTCCACAGTGTTGTCCATGCTGTGCCCACTACTGCACGGTTCGAGTCGACCAGACCGATCATCAGCCGTGCCAGCTCCGACACTTCTATCTTTGCCAGGGATGGCCGACGCGTCGGATCGCCCAGCGCTGCGGGCTCAACCGGGCGCGAGTAGCCGACGTCCTGCGCGGTGCGGGTGTCTTTCTTGCGCCACGTGGGGCTGGCCGACCCCGTCCTCCGAAGGTCAGCGAGCCCGACGACCTTGCCGACCGGCTCCGTGATCTCTATCTACGACAGCGGTTGTCGTCGACGCAGATCGCTGAGCTGTTGAGCATGCCCAGTCGTCGGGTCCGTGAGCGGCTGGCGCAGTTCGGTATCGAGCGTCGAACTCGCGGCAGATGTAACCGTGAGGATCGGACTCGACTGGAACCAGTTGACCTGTTCGAGTTGGCGGTCGAGCAGGACTTGGCGGCGACCGAGATCAGCGCGGTGACCCATACCGGCTACCACGGCGTGTTGCGAGATTTGCATGCGTCCGGGCTGCCAGTTCGGTTGGGTGGCGCGTTGCCGGAGTCCGGTCCGGAACGCATCGAACTCCTCACCGCGCTCTACGCGGACGATCACGTTCGTGCGGTCCTCGATGCCTACCGTGTGCCGGTCGTGGCGCGAACCGGGCCACTGTGGGAGCGGTTTCCCAGACCGGTCCCGTTGCCGGAAGACCTGCTGCGAGAGCTGTACGTCAAGTGCGGATTGTCGACCAACGACATCGAACTGGTGACGGGGCAACCCGCACAGACCGTGCTGGCACACCTGATCCGATACGACATCCCGCGCAGAACACCCGGCGGCCGATCCCCGTTCCGGCGCCGCTGCCGAACGTCTGACACGAGCACTCGCCCGACCGGGCAGGAGCGTTAACGCGCGGTGGTAGCTCAGCGCCCGGCGGAACCCTCAGCGGGCACGTGGTGGTCGGGCAATGTGAGCTTTGCTGACATATCGAATCATCTCGACCTCGTCGATCACGATCGTCCCCTCCTCCAACAGTTCTTCTATCTGGGGAAGGAACTCACGAATACGTGGCTCGAAATCCACGATGACGACGATGTAGGGCAGGTTCTCGGACATCGACAACAGTCGTGTCGTATGAACGATCCCGCCCGCCCCGAAGCCTTCGAACCCGTTCATCACGGTGGCACCGGCCATCTTTGCTTTCCAGGCACGGTGCACGATTTCACGGTAGAGAGGCTTGTGATGCCACATGATGTCGCCGTCGACGAACACCGTCACACGCAGTGCCACACCGGCCTGACGCATCATCAGCCTCCTACCCGCTCATGGCACAGGACACCACGGGTAGGGACCGTTGGCGGCGGGTGAGCCGCGGTTCGGTTCGGTGGGCCCCACCACCGAGGGAACGCCGCGAGGCGATCGCCAGAACGGTCACAGCTTACGGGTCGCGCATCCGAATCGCACGCGCACGCCGAGCAACGGAGCGGTAACGCCGGTCAACATCGAACCCAGTCGCCCGGTTGCGTGATCGTCGCGCCTGGGTCAATATCAACGACAGCACTACGGCGATGAAGCTCGCCGCAACCGCGGGTCTCCCCGCTGATGGCTTCTACCCCCACGTGAGTCGTGCGCTCATTCGGTCGCGGTAGAGGAGGCCAACTGGTGGAGGTCGAAGCCCCCGACAAGGTCTGGCACCCGTATCGATTCCGGGAAGCGAACGCGGCAGCGGATACGGGTGGACCTTTCGACATGATCATCGTGATCGCCCGCGACCAGGGCGATCACCACCACGGTGACGAACGCGGTGCGGCATGAGCGGCGCCGTGCTCGCCCCTGGCGTCGTCCAAGCAGCGCAGGTGCTCACCGTGCTGCTCGCCGCGCCCTGGGTCAGCGGGGTCATCGCCAAGGTCGAGGCTCGCCTACAGGGGCGGCGGGGGCCGCGGGTCCTCCAGCCCTACTACGACCTCGCGAAGCTGTTCGGCAAGGAAGCACTCGCCCCGGCCGGCACCAGCTGGCTGTTCCTGGCCGCTCCCGTCTGCGCATTCGCCTGCTACCTCACCGTTCCCATGCTGATCCCGGTCCTGACCAGCTACGGGCTGCCGCTGGGCACGATGGGCGACATCCTCGGCGGTGGGTTCATCCTGGCGCTGGCCGCGTTTCTGGTCGCCGTCGCCGCGGCCGACACGAACGCCCCCTACGCCCAGATGGGGTCCAGCAGGGCGACGACTTTCGGTGCGATCACCGAACCGGTCATCCTGTTCGTGGTCTTCACCGTCGGGCTGATCACGGGCACCGACCTGCCCTACGCGCTCGCCGCCACCGTCCGGTCCTCGGCGGGCGAGATCGTTCGCCCGGCTCACCTGCTCGCGGCGGTCGCGTTGTTCATGGTGATCCTCGCCGAGACCGGCCGGATTCCGGTGGAGAACCACGGCGGGACCAACGAGTTCGGCATGATCGAACACGCCCGCACCCTGGAACACTCCGGCCCGTACTTCGCGCTGTTGAGCTGGGGGTCGGCCATGAAACAGCTGATCCTCTACGTCATCCTGATCAACGTATTCATCGCCCCGTGGGGGCTGGCTGCGACCGGAGCACCGATCGCGGTGCTGATCGGCATCGTGTCCCTGCTGGCCAAGTGCGTCGTGCTCGGTTGCGTGGTCGCGGTCATCGACGACACGTTCGCCAAGCTCCGCCTCTTCAAGATCACTGAGTTCGTGTCGGCCGCGTTCATGCTCGCTGTCCTCGCGGTGATCACCGTGTATCTGGGAGGAGGATGACGATGAGCCAACCCGCACCCACGGTGTTCGAGGGCGCTGCGAACGCCGTGGCGGTCTTAGTCCTGGTGATCCAGTTCGGGATGCTGCGCGCGTCCCTGCTGCGCGCCCAGGTCCGGCTGTACGCGGTCCAATCGCTCGTGGTGTCCGTGCTGGCCGGCATCGTCGCGGCGGCCAGAGGAGTGCCCGAGCTCTACGTGCTGGCCGGCCTGTCCTTCGCCCTGAAGGTGATCATCGTGCCGTGGGTCATCCTGCGGCTGATGCGCCGGTCGAACGCGGAGATCGCCGGCAGTGGCCGGCTCGGCGTCGCCAGCCAGGTCCTGTTGGCCACCGCCCTGGCCGCGTTCGGATTCTTCGCCACCGGAGCGCTGGGCATTCACAGCACCTCGTTGCCCACCACGGCGTTGGCGGTCTCGGTCGCCATCGTGCTCGTCGCGTTCCTGCTCATGGTGGTGCGCAACGATGTCGTGTCGCAGGCGATCGGCTTCTTTTCGCTGGAGAACGGCGTGTCCCTGGCGAGTCTGGTCGTGGCCGCCGGACTGCCGTTGATCCTGGAAGTCGCGTTCCTGTTCGACCTGTTGGTAGCCGTGGTGGTGTTCGGCGTACTGATGCGGGTACACCACGACCAACGGGCTTCGCTGTCCACATCGGATCTCACGGACCTGAAGGGCTGAGCCGATGGGCCCGGTACTGATCCTGCTGACCACGCTCGGCGCGCTGGCGGCGGTCCTGTCCTCCCTGCTACCGGCCCGCGGCGCCCAGGCCGTCACCGTTCTGTCGGGCGTGGCTTGTCTCGGCCTTGCCTGCTCGTTGGTCGGTCCGACCAGCCAGAGTGTGGTGCGGATCGGGTTCCTGCGCGCGGATGCGGTGTCCACGGTGTTCGTCATCGCGACCGCCTTCGTCTACGCCTGCGCGGCCATCTACTCGATCGGCTACCTCCGCGAGCACGAGGGCGACCGCCGCTATCTGCGCTTGTTCTATCTGGGGCTCAACACTTTCGCCTGGTCGATGCTGTGCGCGCCGCTGGTGGACGGGCTCGCCCTGCTGTGGGTCGCGATCGAGATCACTACCGTCGTTTCCGCGCTGCTCGTCGCGATCGACCGCACCAAGTCCTCGGCCGAGGCGGCGTGGAAGTACGTGCTGATCGCCTCGGCCGGGCTCGGCCTCGGCCTGCTGGCCACGATCGTGCTCTACTACGCGGGTTCGCAGGTCTACGGCCCGTCCTACGACCTGACGCTGAGCCAGCTGATCGCCGCCGGGCATCGACTACCCGCGACACCGGCCCGGTTCGCGTTCGCGCTCGCCGTCCTCGGCTACGGCACCAAGGTCGGTCTGGTGCCGGTGCACACGTGGCTGCCCGACGCACACTCCGAGGCGCCCACCCCGATCTCCGGCATGCTCTCCGGCGCGCTGCTGGCCGTCAGCTTCTACGCGGTGTTGCGGTATGTGCAGATCACCAGCGGCACCCTGGGCGTCACCTTCGTTCGCACCGTGCTCATCGTGTTCGGTGTGCTGTCGCTGCTGGTCGCCGCGCTGTCGCTGTTGCGGCAGCGGGATGTCAAACGTTTGCTCGCCTACTCCAGCATCGAGCACATGGGCATCCTGTGTCTCGGCGTCGGATTCGGCGCCCCGATCGCCCTGGCCGGCGTGCTCCTGCACGTGCTCGCGCACGCCGCGGCGAAGGGCAACGCGTTCTTCGCCGCCGGGGTGCTGGTGCAGAAGTTCGGCACGAAGGACATCCGCCGAATCCGCGGCGGGCTCGATCTGCTGCCGTGGACGGGGCCGCTGCTGTTGTGCGCCGTGCTGGCGTTGTCGGCGCTGCCGCCGTTCGGCATCTTCCGATCCGAGTTCGAGATCGTCGCGGGCGGACTGGGCAACGGGCACACCACCTTCGCTGCGATCCTGGTGGTCCTGGTAACCGTCGCCTTCATGGGCATGATGGTGTCGTTCACCCGCATGTTGTTCGTACCCTCCACCATGACCAGAGACGCTCGACTGGCTGCCAAGGGCGAGGTCAGCGCCTGGATGGTCGCGCCGATGGTGATCGGCCTGATCGCGCTGCTCGTGCTGGGTGTGCACCCACCGGACGTGCTGTCGCACCTGCTCAGCCAAGGTGTCGCGGAGCTGGGAGGTGGCGCGTGAATAGCAACCCGTCCTCCGACGCCGGCGTGGCACCGGTGACGACCTGGCGCACACAGATGCTCGACGAGGTCAGCAACGGCAGGCGGTTCGCCGGCCTGTTCGGCACCGCCGTGGCCGACGGCACCCAGCTGACCGCGTTGCTCGCTGACCCGGTCGACGGTTTGCGCGCGGTGGACACGACGCTGCCGGGGTCGCAGCAGAGTTATCCCGCACTCACCCCGGACCTCGGCGCCGCGTTCTGGTACGAACGGGAACTGCATGACCTGTTCGGCATCGTCCCGCAGGACCACCCCCGGCTGGACCCGCTCGTGCTGCCCTTGCCCGACGCGGCAGCACGACCTCAGCCCGGCGCCAGCACCTCACCCGAGGCGTTGATGCCGATCGAAGCGGTGACCGACCGGCATGTCCTCGGACCGGGCCTGTTCACCATCCCGCACGGCCCGGTTCGCTCCGGGGTGTTCGAATCCATCGAGTACCTCATCGAGACCCCCGGCGAGGACATCCCCTTCCCCCAGATCCGGGTCTACTACAAGCATCGCGGCGTCGAAAAACGCTTCGAAGGCCGCAGCGTCGCGGATGGCGTGCTGCTCGCCGAACGCACCGAGGGAATCGCCTCGGTCGCCCACACGCTCGCCTACTGCCACGCCGTTGAAGCGCTCACCGGCACCACGGTCCCACCGGCCGCCGGACTGGTCCGCGTGCTGCACGCCGAACTGGAACGCATCGCCAACCACCTCGACGTCGTGCTGCGGCTGACCGACGCAGCCGGCTTGGCGGTCGCGGTCGCTCGCTTCGGCTGGCACAAGGAGCGAGTCTTGCGGCTGGTGTCGCGCTGCTGCGGCAACCGGTTCGGCCGCGGCGTCGTCGTGCCCGGCGGCGTACGCGCGCTGCCCAGCCTCGACGCGGAGCAGTTGGGTGCTGAGCTCACCCGCCTGGCCAAGGACATCCGTGCCGACGAACGCATCCTGATGGTGACTGCCTCCTTTCTGGACCGGCTGCGCGGTACCGGGCCCTTGAGTGAGAAACTGGCGGCCACGCACGGCGCGCTCGGCCCGATCGGACGCGCATCCGGTCGCACCGAAGACGTCCGCGAGGTGGACCGCTACGACGGCTATCGGCTGCTGGAGAGCTTGACCCCTCCGCACACCGACGACGGTGATGCCATGGCACGGCTGCGGATCAGGTGGGCTGAGATCCACGCCGCCGTCGATCTCGCCCTCGCCGCGATCAACGCCCTCGGCTCGGCCCAACCAGACCACGTACGCAACGATCCCGTCGCCACCGACGGCCGTGGGATCGGCCGCGCCGAAGCGCCTCAAGGCGAGGTCACCTACGTCCTGGACATCGCCGAGGGACACCTCATTCGAGGCAAGCCCCGGTCCGCGTCCTTCCACAACCTGCCCCTGTTCCATTCGGTCTTCGCCGGGGACATCCTCACCGACTTCCCGTTCATCGAAGCCAGCTTCGGCCTGTCCATCGCCGGGGTGGTGCTCTGATGCTCGAATGGATCTTCCGGGGCCTCCGCAACGGCATCCTGACCACCCGCTATCCCCGCCAGCCCGACCCATACGCAGAGTCCTTCGCCGCCGCGGTTGAGGTCATCGAGCCGGCCGCACCGCTCGACCTCGCCGAACTGTGCCCGACCAGTGCGATCAGCAGGAGCGAACGCGACACGATCAGGCTGGACCGAGGCAAGTGCATCCTGTGTGGACGGTGCGTCGATCACTGGCCCGACGTGTTCGCCTGGGCGAAGGGAAGCGAGACCGCGCGGCTGGCCAGGCCGACGCTGGTCGTCCCCGAGGATCGGGGCGACGGTTCAGCTGATGCCGGGCTCGCTGACCTTCGCGCCGACCTCACCCGGCGGGTTCGTCGACTGCGCCGATCCGTGCACATTCGCCATGTCGACGCCGGCTCGGACGGTGCGGACGAGTGGGAGGTCGCCGCGCTGACCAACCCGGTCTACGACGTGCACCGGCTCGGCATCTTCTTCACCGCCAGCCCCCGCCACGCCGACATCCTGCTCGTGACCGGAGCCGGCGCCCACGGCATGACCCAGCCGCTGGCCCGCACCCTGGAAGCGATGCCCGAGCCGACCGTCGTCATCGCCGTGGGCACCGACGCGATCAGCGGCGGTCTGCTCTCGACCAGCTACGCGACGGCCGGCGGCGTCAGTCACCAGCTCTCGGTCGACGTCTGGGTGCCCGGTTCGCCGGCCAGCCCGTTCACGATCCTGCACGGCATCCTGCTTGCCCTCGACCGTGTCCCGGAGAGCCGATCATGACCAACCCGACCGCTGACCTCCTGATCGCCGGCCTGGCCGTGCTCGCCGTCGCCGTCGTGCTCGACCTCGCCGTGGGCGTACGCAACCGGTTCGGTCGGCTTGCACCCCACCTGCTGTGTGTGGTCGCGGATGTCGTCCTGGTCGTCGCCGGGGCGCGGGCGGTCGCCGGCCTGACCGGGCGGGTCAGCCTGGATCACTGGCTGGCCTTCGGCACTGAGGGCCTGACCCTCGACCGACTGTCGGGACTGTTCCTCACCATCGCCGCAGGCGTCGGTATCCCGGTCGCGCTGGTGTTCGCGTCCTGGTCACGCTCGACCGAACGCCTGCACCGGCGCGGCCTCGGCGCGCTACACGCCCTCACCCTCGCCGCCGTCGTCGCGATCCTGACCGCAGACAACGCCTTCGTGCTCTACTTCGCCTGGGAAAGCCTGACCGTCCTGTTCTACCTCCTGGCCGGGTTCGCGCGGCGCAGGCCCGGACGAGCCCACGCCAGCGTACTGACCATCGGAGTCAGCAAAACCGGCGGCGCCGCCCTGCTCATCGGCCTGCTCCTGCTGGCCACCCACGCGAACTCCTACCAGCTGGCGGACTTCAGCACGGTCCATAACGGACTCATACATGGCGCCGCGTACGCGCTGCTGCTGCTCGCCTTCGCCGCCAAAGTCGGCCTCGTCCCGGTCCAGACCTGGATGCCCGAAGGCTACGCCGCCGCACCCGGCCCCGTCCGCGCGTTGATGGCCGGCGTCGCCGCCCTCGTCGGGTTCTACGGCATGTGGCGCACCCTCGACCTCCTCGGCGCCCCACCGATCTGGCTGATCATCGTCGTGCTGCTGCTCGGCGGTATCACCGCGCTACTCGGTATCGCGCACACCACCGTGCAGGAAGACCTCCGCCGCGTCATCGCTTACTCCAGCGTGGAGAACGCTGGCCTGATCGTCACCGGATTCGGCGTCGCCCTCGTCGGGTCCGCCGCCCACCTGCCCGCACTGCAAGCGGCCGGGTTGCTCGCCGCGACCCTGCAAGCGATCGCTCACGCGGTCGCCAAATCCGCGCTGTTCTCCGCCACCGCGACCTTCGAGGTCGCCGAGGGGACCACCTTGCTGGGCAGCCTGCGGGGACTCGGCCGCAGGATGCCGTTCTCCGGCGCCGCGTTCGGCATCGGCGCGCTGACTCTGGCCGGGCTCCCACCCACCGCGGGTTTCGTGTCGGAGTGGTTCCTGCTGGAAGCATTGATGCAGCAGTTCCGGCTCTCCGGCCTGGACTTCCGGCTGCCGCTCGCGCTGGCCGGCGCGCTCGTCGCCCTTACCGCCGGATTCGCCGCCGTCGCCTTCGTGCGCGTGCTCGGCCTCGTCGTGCTCGGCTCCCGCGACCGCACCCCGGTAACCACCTCGACCGACGCCGGCACAGCTGGGCGTGTCGGGCTCGTCGCCCTCGCGGTCGCCTGCATCGGCCTGGCCGCCATCACCCCACTGGAAATCCAGTTCATCGCCAGCGGCATCTCCCACCTCGTCCCGGCCGCAACCACGGCCGGCGCGAGCGGCCCGAACTGGGTACTGGGACCGGTGTTCCAGCACTTCTCCGTGCTGTCACCATCGTGGCTGGCGATCGAACTACCCAGCGCGGCAATCGTCGTGCTGCTGCTCGCCGTGTGGATTTCCGGCGGCAGGCTGCTCGCTGTGCGACGAGTGCCGCCATGGCGGTCGGCGACCGCCGGGGTCGCCGGGGAGAACGGGTACACGCCGTTCGGCTACGCCACCCCGACCCGGCGTGTGCTGAGCAGCATCCTGTTGACCCGCTCCCGTGCACAAACGTTGGAAGGTCTGACCGCCGAGGCACGGACCGAGATCGACCCCCGCGCCGCGGATCATCCCACCGCAGTACTGCGATACACCGTCGACGTCGTCGAACTTGTCGACCGCTACGCCTACCGCCCTCTCCTCAAACCGGTGCGTGCACTGGCCACCGCCGCGACCCGACTCCAATCGGGACGCCTGGACGCGTATCTGCTCTACATGCTGATCGCATTGGTAGCCCTGCTGGCTGTCGTCGCGGCTATGAGTTGATCGCCACCATGAATGACCGCTCGACCTACGACGTAAGAGCCAACCGGAATGGACCAGGGCTACCACATCCGCGCACGCGCTGGTGAGCCGCTCCCCGACGGACGGAGTCGAGGGCCAGGTGCCTCGTCGCGTCACCATGACAGTCCGCCTCGGCACGCCTGGTTGAGCATCGTCAACAGGCCACATACGTACGTGGCAATGGCCGCCCCTCCCGAGCGCGTTGTCGTTGCTGACTCCAAATTTTCGCAGGTGACGTTTGCTTGGCGTGACAATGATTCCTGCCGGGTGCCTCAGCGGGAGGCACCGTCAGTGGAAGGGTTTGTCATGGCGTCATCCTGGATTGAACAGAGAAAATCGGGCCGGTGGCGGGTCCGGTTCATGCGCGTCACCGGCTCTGTGGGTTCGGTAGGCGGATTCCTGACCGCCAAGCTCGCAGAGATGTATCGGCAGGACTTGGAGTGTGATCGCCGCCGCGGCAACTGGATCGACCCGTCCGGGTTCCAGACCAAGCTCTCCGAGTGGGTCCAGCGCTGGTGGTCGGGCCTCGACCTCGATCTCCGCACTCTGGAGAACTACGAAAGCTACCTGCGGATCCACATCCTGCCCCGGTTCGGCACCACCGCCATGGGCGACATCGCGGCCTCGGACATCCGGATGTGGAAGATGGAGGCGGCCAAGGACGGCTACGCATCGACCACCATCAGTAGCTGGGTCAACCTGCTGTCGATGATCCTCACCGACGCGATGGACGAGCGGCTGATTGCGGCCAACCCGGTCAAGCAGATGCGTCGGCGCGGCCGGCGCTCTCTCTCGGTCGCGCGCGAGCGCGTCTGGGCCACACCGTGGCAGGTCCACCGCCTCGCCGACCAAGCGGGCGAACTGGGTGGACCGACCGCCCGTCTGATGATCATCACCGCAGCATGGACTGGCTGCCGGTGGGGCGAACTCGCGGGCTTGCATCGCCGCAACGTCGACCTGCAACTCGGGGTCATCACGATCGACAAAGAGGAAGGCGCCCTGCACGAGTCCGGGGGCAAGCGGTGGATCGGGCCACCTAAGACGCCGTGGTCGGCTCGGACGATCCACCTGCCACCGTTCTTGATCGGCTTGCTCCGCCAACACCTGGCCGTGCATCCCTACGACTACGTGTTCACCACCCCGACGGGCAAGTGGCTGTGGCGCTCGACGTTCACGAGCCGGATCTTCCGGCCGGCCGCTGACGGGAACCAGGACCGGCCGCGCGCTGTGGTCCGCACCAAGGCGGTTGCGCCGGGGTTGACCTTCCACGGGTTGCGGCACAGCCACAAGACTTGGCTGATCGGCAACGGTGATCCGGAAACCGCCCAGTCTCGGCGGCTGGGGCATCATCTGGACAACCGGGTGGTGGAGACCTACAGCCACGTCGAAGACGAAGTGCGGGCCCGGTTGCTCGCGGGCTTGGAGGAGCGGTGGCGGACCTCATTCGGCAAGCGTGGCCCGAAGAACAACACCACCCGCCACGTTCCCGTCCGGCGCAAGTCCGAGAAACGCTCCGGTACGCAGCGTAGGCGCTTGGCGGTCGCTGATTCGCGGCCTCGTGTGTCAGCCACGACCCCCGCGACGCGTCGACCCACCGAGAGTAGGCGACCGGCACTCGGACGGGACACGGCTCGCTTCACGACGAAGCCGGCCGACACGGCCCGGTCTGAGGGCTCGCCGTCGCAGGTGGCGCTGCGTCGCCCGACGGCCGTGCCGTGGATGGTGCCGTCAACGGCAGGGAGTGCAGGTGGCGCGAGTAGTGCCGAATCGAGCACTATTTTTGGCCGCGGTCGATCCGCGGTGTCGCGCAATCTGCGTCGGCTTGTGAATCCTTTTGGCGCGTCCGATTCTCGGCGCCACGACGCTGATTGATGGTAGAAAGGATATGAGATAATAGCGGGAGAAAGGATGCGATTAGCGCTACGTTGATCATCGCGCCCCGGTGAGCGCTCGCATCGGCGGTCGGACGGCCCGTCTTGAACGGTCCAGGCGTCCGTCCAGTGGAGAATTTTCCTAGCTTGACCACTCATGGTCACACTTGCTCACTCTAAGTTCGAAAAATGCCCCAGTTTGCGCTGCAATCGCGCCCGCCTGACCTCCACTAGCGTGTTGGTTGGGTCACAATGCAAAACGCCTGGTCGGGGCCATTTTAGGGGCGTTTATCGGGGCTCCTGAGCACTCCCGTTTCACTCCCCGCAAGCGTACCTTCATCCTTAAAGGACTGTCAAAGAAGATTCTTTGACTTAACGAGAAAGCCCCTCTGACCTGCGATTTCCGCGAGATCAGAGGGGCTTGATGTCTAGTGGA
>DATATE010000075.1:0-9961 GCA_036268955.1 Pseudonocardiaceae bacterium | reverse complement strand
GCGCACCGGGTGGAACCCCAGCTCCTTCTTCGCCTGCACATCGATGTACTGCCGGTAGGAGATGTTGAACGGATCGTCCCAGGCATCCCAATCATCGAAATGGATCCCCGCCGACGCCAGATCCGGATACATCGCGTCCAGGTCGACGTAGGAGGGCTTCCAGTACAACTGCTTCGCGCGGCTCTTGGTCTTCACGGCTCGTCCCCTCGTCAGGCGGGTTCTGCGGCTACGGCGAGAGCCACAACCACGTTCTCGGACAGCTGCGCTTCGAGCTTCTCCAGGCGGGCCCGGAGTTCGGAACGTGCGGTGCTCGCTGCGGCGACCGCCGCACCGCCCGCCGGATAGGCCTGTGCCAGGGTGTCCATGGCGGCGGCCGCGGCCGGCACGTAGCGGTCCAGCCAGTCCGCGAGGACCTTCTGGTTCGCCTCCTCGGCCGCACCGGCTCCGTCCTTGCCCGGGCCGGCGATGCATTGCTTGAGGAACGCGTCGGTCCAGGCCACGGCGCGGGAGGCGTCCTTCGCGAAGTGCGTGCCGAGTGCGGCGGTGGTGAAATCGCCGTTGGCGCGACCGCCGTGGACGTAGAGCTCTCGCAGGAACGGCTCGAACAACCCGGCCCAGGCCAGGTTCACCGCGACCACGACCTGACCCCAGTCCTGCTCGACCAGGATCTCCTCGACGTACTTGCGCAGCGGCTGTACAGCGGCGACGTCGTCCCACGCGCCGTGCAGCGCGCCGTCTGCCGCGTCCGGGTGCACCAGTTCGAACCATTCGACACTGCGTTCGGCGGCCCGCAACTTGTCCATGATCTGCAACTGCACGGCGCAGGCCACGGTGGGCGAGAGCGTGAACCGCATGACGTGCTGCATGGCCATCGAGGCGCCCCACTGGGCGAAGCTCATCGCCCCGACCAGGACGGTCAACGACTCCCGCCAGTCGGCGTCCAGCGCCGAGACGAAGTCGGCGTCGGTGGCGATCGCGACCACCGCGTCCAACTGCTTCTCGGCCGCGTCCTGGCCGGCCACGTAGTTGCGGTAGTACATGCCGGCCGGGTCCCGGAACGCGTTCCAGTCGGTGGACAGCGCGGTGCTGTCGCTGCGCCACTGACCGATGGTGGTCCGGGAGACCGGCTCGCCGGACCACTGGATGCCGGTGGAGAGCTCCTCGTACTCACTCGGCGGCCGCTTGCGGCCGGAGAGCCAGACGAACGTCTTACGGGTCGCCATTTGAAGTAGTCCTTCTGCCGCGTCAGAACGAGCCGGGCAGGATGCCTGCGTCCAGCACCGTGAAGATCAGGTTCTTGGTGATGCTGTCGGAGTCGGTCGTGTACTCGGTGACCGTCCCGCCGTTCTCCAGGTGCTGCTCGGTGATCTTGTCCGCGCCGTCGGTGGGGTCTACCCCGGAGTACCAGACGCGATCCTCGACGATCACGACGTTCGGGCCCTTCTCACAGGCTGAGAAGCAGAGGTAGTCGCGGACCTCGACATCGAGGTCGGACTCCTCGACGCGGTCGAGCAGCTTGTTCAACAGGCCCTCGGAACCCCGATCGTGGCAGTCCACGTTGGTGCACACGAGCACTGTCTTGCCCATCGCGATCGTCCCTCCGCGGCTATGACTTGCGTAGCCACTCGAGGACGATCCGCTCGTCGTCGAGTTGCCGGATGAAGCCGAAGTAGCTGGCCATGATCACCTGGATGTCCGTCCCGGCCCAGTCGTCGCGGCCGAGGTGCTCGCGCACCACTGCCGGGTCGATCTCCAACCGACCCGGGGCCGACACGATCATCACCGCGGCGTTGCGGTCGATGACGACCGTGTCCTGGGCCTCCTGGGCAGCCAGTGCGACGGCCTCGGCCTCGTCCCCGGGCATCAGCTCGATCCCCACCAGGGGAAGAGTTTCGGCGCTCATGCCGCCGCCTCGTTCCTCGGCGGCGTCATGAGGCACGGTCGCCCTGTGTTCATTGATTCGCTCGCAAGCTCGCTCATGCGGACATCCCGGCGTCCGCGGCCTGCTTCGCCTTGATCTCCTCGCGCACGATCTTGGTGCCCTCGACGATGGCCCGCAGCTTGGCGAACGCGATCATCCGCGGCAGGTTGATCAGGCCGCAGTCGGTGGTGACACCCAAGCGCTCGGCCGGGATGACCTCCAGGCAGTCCCGGATCCGATCGGCCACCACCGAGGCGGGCTCCACCTCCAACGACCGCACGTCGATGACGCCGGCGACGAAGTCCCGATCCCAGTTGGCCTTTGCCAACGGCTTCAGGTCCCCGGAGCCGGTGTTGCCGATCTCGAAGTTCAACGCGTCCATCTTCATCGCGTGCGCCCGGGGGAAGCACGCTCGCGACCGGGCGGTGACGTCCTCGGCGTCGCGCAGGGCCGGGATGTACTCGGTGCCCTCGCGCTCGGGGTTGTCCCCGTGCATCGGCCCCGAGGGCAGATAGCCCTTGGTGCCCATGAAGTTGCCCCAGCACACGTGGGTCAGGATCTTCGCGTCCACGCCCTCGACCGCGGCGTTGAAGACGTCGTTCTCCCACTCCCCCAGGCGCAGCCCGTAGTGCCAGGCGAACTCGTCGAGCTGGATCATCGCCGCACCCTCGGACGAGATCTGCTTGAACTCCTCGTTGTAGGCCTTGGCCAAGGCGAACGAGAGGTCCTTGATGTCCTCGTAATGCTCGTTGTTCGTGCCCATCGTGACCCCGGCCAGGCCCAGGTACTGCATCTTCACCGGCTTGTCGGTGAACTTCTTGACGGCCTTCAGCTGCGCCGACAACCACGGGACCTTGCGCTTGATCGGACCGTCGCAGGTCGGGGAGTACATCGTCGAGTACTGCGGCAACTGCAACGCCGGACCGTAGGGCTGATAGCCCTTCATCCGGTCGGTGAAGTAGTACAGGATCCCGGCATACGGAGTGTCCCCGCCGTAGACCCGACCGTCGGAGATGACGTCGATCCCGGCCCGCTCCTGATCGCTCACGATCGCCGCGACACAGTCCTCGAACGCCTCGTAGGACACCGAGTCCGAGACGAAGTTGCCCTGCGGCACAGTCGCGTAGGCCTGGCCGTTGTACCACCGCGGCTTGGGATAGTTCCCGACCATCATGGTCGGGATCAGGATGTCCGTGTCGCCAACGCGCATTTCTCGTCCGCTCCCTGGTCGAATGACAGTCGGTCAGCAGAGGCGTTTCAGCGCTCGGGCTTGTAGTCGCCGTCGTAGGAGTCGGTGAAGCTGCGCGAGATCGTGAAGAACTTGTCGACCGCGGGCACGAACATCGCGATGTACGACGTCTTGCCGGCGCGGAGCAGGATCGACTGGTCCAACAGGCTGGCGACCAGGCCCTTCTTGCCCTCGTTGACCGCCCACCAGTCCTGGTAGGTGCCCTCGATGAGGTAGTCGGCACCGGGGTCCTTGTTCTCCTCCGAGGCCCAGACCTCGGTCATGTAGGGCGGGTTGAACCCCACGTAGTGGTCCTTCTCAACACCGCGCTCGGCATCGGCCAGGATGTGCAGCACTGTGGTGCGGTCGTAGCCCTCGGCCTCCTCCTGGAACTCGGCGTCTGCCTTGCACAGCTCCTGCTGCTTGAGCATCCACTCGTCCGTCCATGCACGCGCCATCGAGTTCTCCTTCGAACGTTAGACAGAAATCTGTCGCCATGATCTTCAATTGTTGAATGTGCGTCAGTCCGCGCCCGGCGGGACCGAGAGGACCTGCAGGATCCGGATCGAGGCGATCGGGTGCCGCAGCAACCCCTTGACCACGATGACCCGCTTGGCCAGCAGCTTGGTGATGTCCAGCCCGCCGCCGGTGTAGAGGCCGGGCAGCTTGGCGAATCCCTGCGGGATCTTCAGCACCTTGTAGAACTGCTTCTGCGGGAGCACGACGGTGACGTCGGCCTTCGGCCCGGTGTTGCTGACCGCGAAGCTGCCGTCCGACTTCTTCCAGATCGTGGTGCGGTCGTTGTCGCGGTCGTTGAAGTGGATGCAGATCGCGACCTGCCCGATTCCGGCCAGCGCCCCGGCCTTCCACGGCGCCTCCTCCAACTTCTCGACCAGCACCGTGTGCACGATGCGTCCGGAACCTTTCGGCTCGCCCTCGAGCGCAATGCTCACCGGTGTCCCTCCGTACGTCCGCGCGGGTTCGGTGCTGGCGGGCACTGTGACATTCGTTCACTCGCAAGCTCGCTCACCGCGTCGACTCCGTTCAACTGAAGTGGCCGGTCGCGGTTGTCCCGCGGTCGCCCATGTTGCCGGGGCGGGCAGCGTTGCTTCTCCTACGCCGCCCCGCAACCGGGTGTTGGCTGTTTGTATGGTCTGACGGAATTCGGAAGCGAGGCGATCGGTGGCCGACGCAGCCCAAACCACGCCGCTGGGCGGGGCGTGGCTGCTCGACGTCCTCCACGAGGTGGTCCACGCGCACACCGGCGAGGGCGTGGCCTGCATGTTCCTCTCCGCCGACGAGGCGGAGGAGTCGACCGACCTGTCCTGTCCGGCCATGACGACCGAGCTGGCCGGCGCGCTGACCGAGGCGTTGGACGACCAGGGCCTGCAGCCGGCCGAGCAGCTGCAGGCCGCGCGGTTCCTGCTGCCCTCTGTCGAAGGCCACGAGCACGTGGTGGTCCTGCCAGTGGTCTGGCAGGACCGCACGTCCGGCTTGCTGGTCGCCGCGGCCGCCAAGGCGCCGTTGGGCCGGGCCGGGTTGGCCCGGGTCATGGACCTGGCCGGGCGTGGCCTCGGCCTGGTCACCGACGCCGCCGACGCCGCCGCCGAGCTGACGGTTGCCGTCGCCGACCGGGTCCGGCTGGACGGCGAACTGCGCTCGACCCGGATGTTCCTGGAGCTCCAGGAACGCCTGGTAGCCGCCCGCACCACCGGCGACGTCGTCGACACGCTGGCCGACTGGCTGGCTGCCCCGGTGGCCGTCCAGCTGCCGAACCTGATCGTGATGGAGGCGCAGGGCGAGGCCGGCCGCGACCTCGCCCTGAACCCGGACCGGTCGCCGGCCGAGCACGAGGTCATCAATCGGGCCGGCAGCAGCACCACCACCCGGGTGTTGGGGGCGATCGGTCGCGTGCCCGCCCGGGTCGTCACCACGATCCAGGCCGCCGACGGTGGGTGCGCCGGGTTCCTGCTGGCCGCCGTCGGCGAGCGCGGACGGGACGTGACCCGCCGCGCGGTCGACGTGTCCCGCGGCCTGATCGCCTATCAGATGGCGGTCCGCCAGGAGATCGAGGCGTCGGTCGCGACCCTGCGCCAACGACTGCTGACCGACGTGCTGGAAAATCCGGTCGACGAGCAGCTGTCGAACCGGGCGGCGAAGCTCGGCCACGACCTGTCGCTGGAGCACGTTTGCCTGGCTGTCAGCTTCCGCGGGCCGGCGCCTTCGGCGACCGTCCGGGAGAAGTTGCTGCGGCTCATCGACAGCGCCGCGAAGGTCGCCTCGACCGCGGCCACCGCGAGCCTGATCGGCCCGGTCGAGGACTTCGTGGTCGCGTTCGTCCCGGAGCCCCTGCCCAGCGGAGCACCCGCGCTGGCCGGGGCCGTGCAGGCGGAGGCCGCCGCGGCCGGGCTCGAGGTGGTCGTGGGAATCGGCCCGACCACGTCGTCGGCCGAACGCCTGGCCGACGCGGGAGCCCGGGCACGGTGGGCAGCACGGGTGCTGCGAGAGGCCGATGTGGGCGCGCCTGCCACGGTCGCGCACATCGACGACCTGGGCATCTACGGCCTGCTCTTCGACCACCACCGGGCCGCCGAGCTCCAGCAGTTCGCGGTCCGTTGGCTCGGACCGTTGACCGATTACGACCGCAAGCACCGCAGCGAGCTGGTCCCGACCTTGCGGGAGCTGTTCCGGCAACGCAGCCTCACCGAGTCGGCCGGCGCGTTGCACATCCACATCTCGACGTTGAAATACCGGATCGGCCGGATCGAAGCCATCCTGGGCCGCTCGGTCGAGGACTGGGACAACATCTTCCACCTCGAACTGGCCTTGCGGGTGCTGGACGTGACCGAACTGTTGCACCGGCCCGCCGAACCGGCCCCGCCGATCTGACATGACGTCAGATGTGTGGCTAAACTGGACCGATGTCGGCTAATAAACGCCCACCGGCGCGCGGTTGGCGCAGCCGCAAAGTCCAGCTGCTGGTGGCCGGTCTGGTGATCACTGGCGGCGTCTCCGGCGCGGTGGCCTGGGCCCTGACGGATTCACCCCACAAGTCGGCAGCCACTCCGGCACCGACTCCCACGCCCACCGGTACCCCGGGCGACCAGTACGTGGCCGCGGTCCTGCGGGACTTCAGCAGCATGAGCACGGTTCTGATCTCCTACCTGCAGACGCTGCGGCAGTGGCAGACCGACAAGGTCGACGACACCCAGATGAAGGCCGTGTGCATCGGGCTGCTCGACGACGTAGCCGCGGCCCAGCAGGCGCTGGCGGCCCGGCAGCCGTTCCTGCCCGCACCGCGCGCGATCTACGACTACCGCGCCTCGGCCGACCTCTACGGCCAGGCGGCGCAGTTGACCCAGAATGCCACCGCGGTGCCGCGCGGGGCCTTGCGCACCCAGTTGCAGTTGGCGATCAGCCGGATCCAGACGCTGGCCGACCGGGTTTTCGACCAGGGCGCCGCAGAACTGAAACCATTCGTGACCCCGGACCACGATTACGACTCGGTGCAGATCACCCGGGCGGACGAGCTCCCCAGCTTCCCGGCCAGCAAGCTCGCCGCCGGTCCCCCGTTGACCGACGTCGGTGCCGCCCCTACGCCGCACCCGTACCAGACGACCCGGCCTGAGCAGTCGGCCGCCGACTGGGTCAAGGTGGCCACTGCGGCGCACATCCCGACGGACAAGGACACCGAGGCCGCGATCGACGCCGGCACGGTAGCGACGTTGCGGACCGACACAATCGCGTTCGCAGGCGCCTCGGAGAAGCTGCACTCCACGCCGGACCCGACGGGTGAGCGGACCGTCAACACGCGGATCCAACTCGCGCTGCTCATCGACGCCGAGGCGACCCAGATGGGTCAGGCCGCGACGCTCGTGCCCGCGGCGCAGCACGACAACTTCCTCCACGTCGCCCAGGCGTTGTCGCTGATCGCCGACCGGATGTGGGACGAGCGCCTCGGGCAGCGCGACTCCAGCTATCCCACCTCGCTGCTGACCATCCAGTCGCAGCAGCCATCTGAGGCACCCTCAGCAAAGTGAAGGGCTCCCGGCGCGGACGCCGGGAGCCCTCCTGTTCCTGTATCGCGTCAGCCCTTGCGCCGGCCGCCGAGCACTGACAGCGCCGGAACCGCGAAGATCGCGAGTCCGCCGAGCAGCAGCATGCCGTACAGGCCCTCGTCCGAGGTTGCGGTCGGCTTCTTCACAGCGGCCAGGTGGAGCGGCGGCATCGGGACCGGTTCGCTCGCCGCCGGCGCGACGACGGCCGGCGCCGCGCCGGCCGGGGCCGGTCGTTCCGCTGCTACAGCAGGCTTCAGCAAGGCCGACCGGACGGCCTGGGAGGAGGCGGCGATTGCCGGCGCCGACCTGGTGACCGAGGCCTTCACGTCCGGGGAGATGCCACCCATCGTTGCCGCAGAGTGCGTGACCGAGGTAGCCACCGCGGCGGTGACCGGTGTGTTGACCGAGGCCACCTGGACCCGGCCGAGGATGTAGCCAACCGTGTACTTCGCGCCAGTGGGTGAGGTGAATGTGCTGGTCACCTGCAGCCCGCCGAGGATGTAGTTGGTGATCCCACTGGTCGGGTCGGTCGCGGTGGTCTCCGGGGCGACCTCGAGTTCGATGCCTGCCGCCTTGAGCGCAGCATTTGCCGAGTCCAGCGCGGACTTCTTGTCCGCCGACTGGCCCAGGTACTCAAAGCCGGACTTGTTGTAGCCGAAGGCCTGTCCGCCGATGGAGAACTTGCCGAACACCGAGCTCTCGATCTTCGGTGCCGCGCCTGCGTCCTTGATGATCGCCTTGGCGTCGGAGTACCCGACCTCCAGCGGACCCTGGACGAATCCCGAGGCGGCTCCTTCGGCGTCTGTCACCGTCGTTCCGTCGGCCAGCTTCTGCACGACCGCGCCGGCCACCTGCTGCTGGTTCGGTGCGGGCACCGAATCCGGCGCACCGTTGCTGCCCGAGGCCTTCGCGCCGTTCTCATCGGCCTCGGCGTGGACCTTGTAGTAGTAGTTCGAGTCGTCCGCCTTGGGCGACGAGGGGTAGCTGGCCGTCACGTAGCCGGGGAACTGGGAGATCGGCAGTTGGAGCTGGCCGTAGCCGAACTGATTCGGCACTCCGTTGACCGTGCCCGGCGCGGTCTGCGCGGTCTTGCCGTAGTACGGCGCGCCGGCAAACGAGGTGGTCTGCCCGGTGCTGTCGGTCTGCGCCTCGGCAGTCAGCGACCCTGCCGAGTTCTTGGGCGAGGCAGGGATGTCCTCGCCGTCGAGTTGGTAGTACTGCGAGTCGCCCTGGGCGAACAACGAGTACCTGGTGTCGGCAGCTGATGCCGATCCGGCGGACAGACCGAGGACCAGTGCCGAGGTTCCGGCCAGGCTCGCCGCGGTGAGGCCGGCGATGCGGCGACGCGGCGCCCTCATGACGCCAACGACCCGAGGTAGGAATTCATGATGGTCTCCTCAGAGATTTCGCCGGGCTCGCCTGCAAAGCTGATGCGTCCGCGGTCCAGGATGTATACGTAATCGGCCATCTTCAGAGCACGCGAGACGTACTGCTCGACGAGCAACTGCGCTATTCCTTGCTTCGCGAGGTCCTCGAGGTACTCGAAGATCTCCTCGACGATCTTGGGTGCCAGACCCATCGAGACCTCGTCCAGCAGGACCACGCTCGGGTCCCCGACGTAGGCGTGGGACAGCGCGAGCATCTGCTGCTCCCCACCACTCATCGTCCGCGAGATCTGGTTCGCCCGCTCGCCCAACCGGGGGAACACTTCGGTCGCCTTCTTGAAAGCCTTCCGGAACTCCCCGGCCTTGGCCTGCAGTTGGATGTTGTCGGTGACGGTCAGGGACGGGAAGATCCCGCGACCCTCGGGGACGTGAATGATTCCCTTGCGGGCCAGATGATGCGGCTTCCTACCGGTCAGGTCCTCACCGTCGACGAGGATCTGGCCGGAGTAGGGCTTCAACAAGCCCGAGGCGACCCGCAGCAGCGTGGTCTTCCCGGCCCCGTTGGGTCCGAGCAGGGCCACGGTGGCCTTGTCCGGCACGGTCAGGGTGACATCACGCAGGACGGTTCCGGTGTCGTAGCCGGCGGTGATGTTGCGTAGCTCAAGCAAGTGAGACCTCCCCCAGGTAGGCGGCCTTGACGGTGTCGCTGCTCAACGCCTCGGCGGTGGTGCCCTCGTAGATGATCTTGCCGAAGTCCAGGACATAGATCCGATGGCAGATCTCCGAGACCAGGGCCATGTCGTGCTCGACGATGAGAATCCCGTAGCCGGTCTGGGAAACGTGATCGGTCAGCACCTTGCCGAAGGCATGGGTCTCGGCCACGTCCAGCCCCGACGATGGCTCATCCAGCAGCAGGAACTTGAACGGGGTGGCGATCGCCCGGGCCAACTCGACCAGGCGACGCTGCCCGGTCGAGAGCCCGCCGGTGGTCTTCTGCGCCAGGTGCGCGATGTTGCAGCGCTTCATCGCCGCCTCGGCCGCGGCGTTGATCTCCTTGGTCTCCTTGCGCGTGGAGTACAGCTGACCCAGCAACGGGTTGGAAATACCGAACAGCTTGCGGTGGCTGGAGAAATAAGCCGCCGGACCGGTACGCACGTTCTCTTCCACGGTGAGGCTGTCGAACAGTTCCATCCGCTGGAACGTGCGGCCCAATCCACGATGCGCACGGTTGGCCGCCCCGTGCCCGTCCAGGTGTTCCCCGCCGAGCACGATCGAGCCGGACTCCGGCCGGTTACGTCCCGAGCAGGCGTTGAAGAACGTGGTCTTGCCCGCACCGTTCGGCCCGATCAGACCGGTGATCTCACCACCC
>DATATE010000074.1:0-18793 GCA_036268955.1 Pseudonocardiaceae bacterium | reverse complement strand
CCTACCCGCTCGACGCCGCGCCCGACGCGTTCGCCGACCTCGACGCCGGCCGGGTACGCGGCCGCGCCATCCTCGTCCCTTAGGAGTCATTCATGGCCAAGGAACTGCGCTTCGGCGCTGAAGCTCGCGGCCTGCTGCTGGCTGGCGTAGACCAGCTGGCCGAGGCCGTCAAGTCGACTCTCGGCCCCAAGGGGCGCAACGTCATCCTGGAGAAGATCACCGGGTCGCCCGTGGTCACCAACGACGGCGTGACGATCGCGCGGGAGATTCACCTCAAGGACCAGTTCGAGAACATGGGCGCTCAGCTGGTCAAAGAAGCCGCGATCAAGACCAACGACATCGTCGGCGACGGCACGACGACGGCCACGGTCATCGCGCAGGGCATCGTCCAGGAAGGGATGCGCGCGATCACCAAGGGCGGCAACCCGGTCCTGGTCAAACGCGGTATCGATCTCGCGGTCGGCAAACTCGTCGAACGGCTGCGGGCGGTCGCCCACCCGGTGGTCACCGAGGCCGACTTCGCGCGGGTCGCGGCGATCTCCGCCAACGACGACGACGTGGTCGGCGCGGTCATCGCCAAGGCGCTGTACACGGTCGGCGACGGCGGCATCGTGACCGTCGAGGAATCCGTCGAGCACGGGATGAGCGTATCCTTCGTCGAGGGCTTCGAGTTCGACAACGGCTACCTCTCGCCCTACATGGTCACCAACCCGGCCAGCCTCGAAGCGATCGTCGACGACCCGTACATCCTGTTGTGCAGCGAGAAGATCAGCAAGGTCCAGCAACTGATGCCGTTGCTGGACAAGGTGATGCGTGATCCGAGACCGTTGATCATCATCGCGGAGAGCCTTGAGGGCACCGCGCTGAGCATGCTGGTGCACAACCACGTCAACGGCATCTTCCAGTGCGTCGCGGTGAAAGCCCCCGGTTTCGGCGACCGGCGGCTGCACAAGCTGGAGGACATCGCCGCGATCACCGGCGGAGCCGTCTACAGTCGACACTCCGGCCTCACCCTTGAGACGATGGGTATCGAGCACCTCGGCCGGGCCGAGCAGGTCCGGGTCACCGCCGAGCGCACCGCGATCATCGGCGGCGCCGCCTCCGACAAGGTCGAGTTCCGGCTCACCCAGCTCCGCGCCGAGATGGAGCGGGCCACCTTCGGCATCGACGAGGACGTGCTCAGCGAACGCATCGGCTCACTGTCCGGCAAGGTCGCGGTGATCAGGGTCGGTGCACCGACCGACGCCGAACTCAACGAACTGCAACACCGCGTCGAGGACGCCCTGTCCGCCACGCGCGCGGCGATGGCCGAGGGCATCGTCGCGGGCGGGGGAGCGGCACTGCTGCACGCGGCACCCGCCCTCGACGAGCTGAACGTCACCGACGACTACGCCATCGGAGTCGACATCGTCCGTAAGACCCTGGCCGAGCCGGCCTACCTGATCGCCTCGAACGCGGGCTATACCGCGCACGAGATCGTCGCGCACACCAAGGAACTCGGTGTCGACGAAGGATTCGACGCGCTCGCCGGCCGCTACGGCAACATGATCGAGATGGGCATCGTCGACCCGCTCCGGGTGGCGCGCTCCGCCCTGCAGAACGGTGCCTCGGTGGCCGGACTGCTGCTCACCACGAACACCCTGATCGCCGAGGAGCAGACCCCCTGGGGCGGCGACCGCGCGTTGATGACCGAGTTCGGCCCGCTCGACGAGGGACTGCACCAGCCCTCCCCGGACGCGAGTACGCCACAATCCCTCGGTCTCGGCCCGTCGGTCGGTTAGGCTCGAACGATGGTTCCGCCTGCCGGAGACGGCGAGGCGACCATGGCTTTGTCGGGTACCGCACGGCCGGAGGCGAGTCTTCCGCCGGCACCGGCGGTCCCGGCACATGGTTCCGCCTCGCTCGGCGGCGGGGAGATCCCGCCGCCGAGCCAGTTCCGTCAACTGCGCGACCGGGGCCGAGTGCGGGGCGGGATGGCCCTGCTCGGCCCGGCCTTCGTGGCAGCCGTCGCCTACATCGATCCAGGCAACTTCGCCACCAACCTCACCGCGGGCGCGCGGCTGGGCTACACGCTGGTCTGGGTGATCGTGCTGGCCAACGTGGTCGCCATGCTCGTGCAGTACCTGTCGGCGAAACTCGGCGTCGCCACCGGCCGCGACCTCGCCGAACTCTGCCGCGACCACCTCCCGAAACCGGTCTCGGTCGGCCTGTGGGCGCAGGCCGAACTCGTCGCGATGGCCACCGACCTCGCCGAGTTCGTCGGCGCCGCCGTGGGCCTCAACCTCATCTTCGACGTGCCGTTACCCGCTGCCGGGCTGATCACCGCGGTGGTCGCGTTCGTCGTGCTCGGCCTCGACCAACGCGGCTACCGCCGGTTCGAGCTGGCCATCGCGGGTTTCTTCGCCATCGTGTTCCTCGGTTTCGCCTACGACCTGATCTGGGTGCACGCCAGCCCCGGTGGCGTCGCGGCCGGCCTGGTCCCGACCTTCGGCGGCGCGGACGGCATCGTGCTCGCGGCCGGCATCATCGGCGCGACCGTCATGCCACACGTGATCTACCTGCACTCGGCACTGACCAAGTCCAGAATCCGGGTCTCCGGCGACGCCGAACGCCGCGAAGTCCTGCGCTACCAACGACTTGACGTGCTCATCGGGATGGGCGCGGCCGGCATCATCAACCTCGCCATGCTCATCGTGGCCGCCGCGGTCCTGCACCGCACCGGCATCGGCAACACCGACCCCATCATCGCAACGCACACCGCCCTCGGCCGCCTCGTCGGCGGGGGCGCGGCGCTGGCCTTCGCGGTCGCGCTGCTCGCCTCCGGCCTGTCCTCCTCCAGCGTCGGTACCTACGCAGGCCAGGTCGTCATGCGTGGCTTCATCCACCGCAGCGTGCCGCTGCTGCTGCGCCGCGCGCTGACCATGCTGCCCGCGCTGCTCGTCCTCGCGCTGCGCCTGCCGCCGACGCAGAGCCTGGTCGTCTCGCAGGTCGTGCTGTCCTTCGGTATCCCGTTCGCGCTCGTGCCACTGGTCATGCTGACCCGCAACCCGACCGTGATGGGCACCTTCGTCAACCGCCGCCGCACCACCGCGCTCGCCGGCGGCTGCGCGGTCGGCATCATCCTGCTCAACGTCTACCTGCTCACCCACCTCGGAGCGGGCTGAGCCCCCGTTCGCTCATCGGTCAGTAGCGGAAACCCTGTGGAGGTCGGCATGTCGGATGTTCGCAGCCTCGCCATCGCCCTGATCCTGACCGGCCTGCTCGGCGTCGCGTCCATGCTGATGTACCTGACGGCCTACAGACACCTGACCCCCCAACTCATCCCGGTCAGCCACCGCCGCCGAGTCCTGGCCTGGCGACGTTGCGCGCCAACGGTTCTGCTCGGCTCCCTCGGCGCGACCGCCATCGGCCTCCTGCTGCTCGCCGGCACCGCGCTGGCCCTGGCGATCTGAACCGGCTCGTGGGAACAGCGGCCGAGCACGGTCCAATATGGCTCGTTATGACCCGTTACGGCTCGCGCAGGGCGAGGAAGTTCACCGCGGTCATGGTCAGCACCGGCTCGTCGCGCTGGTTGAACAGTTCAAGGCCGGTGCGCACCAGACCACGGTCCGGTTTGGACTGCGATCGACGGGTTTCCAGCACGGTAGCGCGCAGCCACAGCGAGTCGCCGGGGCGCAGCGGGCGGGGCCAGCGCAGTTCGTCGACGCCGGGGGAGGCGAGACTGGCGACCCTGGACAGGTACTGCCCGACGAACATCCGCATCAGCAGCCCGAGAGTGTGTACCCCGCTGGCGATCAGGCCCTCGAACGGACCGTTGCGCGCGTACTCGACATCGGTGTGGATCGGCTGAGGGTCGAACTGGCGCGCGAAGGCGAGGATCTCCTCCTCGCTGACCGTCTCGTAGCCGTACTCGTGCACCGCGCCGACCTGGTAGTCCTCGAAGTACCGGTCGTCGGTGGACACGGTGAAGTCGGTGCCGCGCAATGCCGAACTCATCAAGGCCAGCCTTTCGTCGGTGCCATTTCGTCGGTGCGATCTCGTCGGTGCCGTCGAAGTCCGGGCGTGTTCGCCGACCTCGCCGCGGTCGATGCTATCGGCGTGCGGCTCGGCCGGGCCTGCTGGCCGTCGCCGTCTCGTGGCCACCGCGCGAGCCCCCGATCAGGGTGTTCTCTGCCACGTTGGTGGTGTTGTCCGGCTCGTCCGGCTGCCCGGCAGGTAGGTTCGGGCAGGTCAACGCTGACCGGCCGCACCGTGCTGGTGCGGCGGATCGAGGAGCCCGCACGTTGCGAGACATCGCCGTATTCAGCGGCAGCGCCCATCCGGAACTGGCCGGCGAGATCTGCGCCCAACTCGGCGCCCCGTTGCATCCCGTCCGGGTCACCCGCTTCGCCAACGACTGCCTTGAAGTCCAGTTGCAGGCCAACTGCCGGGAACGAGACGTGTTCCTGATCCAGCCGCTGGTGCGGCCGGTGCAGGAGAACCTGGTCGAACTGCTGCTGATGCTCGACGCCGCCCGCGGCGCCTCGGCCGCGCGGACCACCGTTGTGATGCCGCACTACTCCTACGCGCGTTCGGACAAGAAGGACGCGCCGAGGATCTCCATCGGCGGTCGGCTGGTCGCCGACCTGATGGTCGCGGCCGGTGCCAGCCGGGTGCTGACCATGACCCTGCATTCCCCGCAGGTGCACGGTTTCTTCAACATCCCGGTCGATCACCTGCATGCCCTTCGGCAGCTGGCCGCGCATTTCCGCCGCTACGACCTGAGCAACACCGTCGTGGTCTCCCCGGACCTCGGCAACGCCAAGGACGCCGCCGACTTCGCCCGGTTGCTCGATGTGCCGGTCGCGGTCGGCGCGAAACAGCGGATCAACGACCACGAGGTCAGCATCACCTCGGTCATCGGTGAGGTCGCCGGCAAGGACGTGATCGTGCTCGACGACGAGATCGCCAGAGGCAGCACCGTGATCGAACTGCTCGACCGGCTGCGGGAGCGCGGCAGCAACTCGGTGCGGGTGGCCTGCACGCACGGCCTGTTCGCCGACGGTGCGATCGGCCGGATCGGCGGCCGGTCCGATGTGCTGGAGATCGTCTGCACGAACACCGTGCCGATTCCGCGGGACGAGCGGTCGGCCAAGCTCACCGTGCTGTCCGTGGCGCCGATGCTGGCCGAGGCGGTCCGGCGCATCCACAACGGCGAGTCGGTCAGCACCCTGTTTGTCTGACCGCGCTCACATCACCCCGAACGTCATGTGACGCATGTCGGATCAGGTATCGATCAAGCCGACTTGCGACGATGGGCGAGTCGCTACCGGGTCAACGTCATCTGTGAGATACCGTCGCCGGCATGCCTGATGGGAATGACGAGTTCGGCGAGTACCTGCGTCGGATCGGCGGCCTTGTCCGCGACGCGCGCAAGCACCACAGCTGGACCCAGGCCCAGCTCGCCGAAGCGATCGGCACCAGCCAGAGTGCGATCAACCGGATCGAGCGGGGCAACCAGAACCTCAGCCTGGAAATGCTCAGCCGAGTCAGCACCGCGCTGAACTCGGAGATCGTCTCCCTCGGCCGGTCGGGCCCGATGCACCTGCGGGTCGTCGGCGGTCGGCAGCTCGCCGGCAGCATCAGCGTGAAGACCAGCAAGAACGCCGGGGTCGCCCTGCTGTGCGCGGCCCTGCTGAACTCCGGCCGCACCGTGCTGCGCAAGCTGGCCAGGATCGAGGAGGTCAACCGAATCCTGGAGGTGCTCACCAGCATCGGCGTGCGGGCCCGCTGGCTCAACGCCGACAACGACCTCGAACTCATCACCCCGGACCGGCTCGACCTCGGCGGCATGGATGTCGAGGCCGCGCGGCGTACCCGCAGCATCATCATGTTCCTCGGCCCACTGCTGCACACCCACGACGCCTTCCAACTGCCCTACGCGGGCGGCTGCGCGCTGGGCACCCGCACGGTCGAACCGCACCTGAGCGCGCTGCGCCACTTCGGCCTCGAAGTCAAGGCCACCGACGGCAACTACCACGCCGTCGTCGACCGCAGCACCAGCCCGAAACGGCCGATCGTGCTCACCGAACGCGGCGACACCGTCACCGAGAACGCGCTGCTCGCCGCCGCGCGCAGGCCAGGCGTCACCACGATCCGCAACGCCAGCCCGAACTACATGGTCCAGGACCTGTGCTTCTTCCTCGGCGAACTGGGGATCCGGATCGACGGCGTCGGCACGACCACCCTTGTCGTGCACGGTGTGCCGGACCTGCACGTCGACGTCGACTACGCGCCGTCGGAGGACCCGATCGAGGCGATGAGCCTGCTGACCGCGGCGATCGTGACCAACTCCGAGGTCACCATCTGCCGGGTGCCGATCGAATTCCTGGAGATCGAACTGGCGCTGCTGGAGGAAATGGGCCTCGACTACGACCGCGGCCCGGAATACCCGGCCGTGAACGGACGCACCCGCCTCGTCGATCTGACCGTGCGGCCCAGCCTGCTGCGCGCACCACGGGACAAGGTGCATCCGATGCCCTTCCCCGGCCTGAACATCGACAATCTGCCCTTCTTCGCGCTCATCGCGGCGACCGCGACCGGTTCGACGCTCATCCACGACTGGGTCTACGAGAACCGCGCGCTCTACCTCACCGAACTGACCAAGCTCGGCGCCAAGGTCACCCTCCTCGACCCGCACCGCGTCTACGTGGAGGGCCCGACCCACTGGTCCGGCAGCGAGGTCATCTGCCCGCCCGCGCTACGCCCCGCCGTCGTCGTGCTACTGGCGATGCTCGCGGCCAAGGGCACCTCGGTGCTGCGCAACGTCTACGTCATCAACCGCGGCTACGAGCAGTTGGCCGAACGACTCAACCTGCTCGGCGCCGGCATCGAGACCTTCCGCGACCGCTGAGACCATTGCGGCGCGAGAATGGTTGTGACGTATCCGAGCGGTAGGATCACGTTGGGGGACACGCATAATCCGCCCGACAATGGAGGTCCGTCGTGGACGAGATGGACGGTGGTGTCGCGGAGCGCGTGGCGGAAGCGCGAAAGCTCGCCGGATTGACGCAGCAACAGTTGGCAATGCGCGCCAATCTGTCGCTCTCGCTGGTGAAGAAGGTTGAACAAGGAACGACGCCCGCCTCCCCGACGTTCATCGCCGCTGCGGCCCGTGCCCTGGGTTTGTTGGTTACCGACCTGACCCAGCAGCCTCATTTCGCGTCCATCACGAGTCGTTACGGCACGGAACAGGCGTTGATTCCAGACCTGGAACGCGCAATTGTCGAATTCGAAGATCCCTGCATCGACGGACCCGTGATTGACCTGGACGAGGCCGGTAGGCGACTCGCGGCCGTGATCAAGGCCGGCCGGGTCGGTCGTTATACGGATGTGCTCGTCGTATTGCCTGGACTGTTGCGACATTTGCATGCATCGTCCTGGTCGGCCACCAGTGTGGGAGCGGAGCGGGAGCGTTCGCATCGACTCCTCGCCCAGACATACCAGTGCGCCATGTTCGCCGCTTACAAGCTCGGGCACCTCTCGCTGTGCGCGTGGGCTGCCGAACGCATGAACCAGGCTGGTCTCTTGTCAGGGGATCAACTGTGGTCGGCGATGGGCCTCTACGCGCGTGCGCAGGCGTTGATGTTCACCGGGAGCTATCGGTCCAGTGGCGCGGTATTGAACCGAGCCGCACTCAACCTGGCGGGTTTCACCGATGCTCGCGCGCTCGAAGTGCGCGGTGCGATCCATCTGACCAGCGCGATCGTCGCGGCCCGGCTCGACAAGCGAGAAGACTCGGATCTGCACCTCGCCGAAGCTCGCGGCCTTGCCGCGCACGTATCGTCGACCGATCATTTTGATACCGCATTCTCCGCCGCCAACGTGGATATCCACAGTGTTGCCGCCGCCGTTGAGATGTCGGACGCCGCGACTGCGCTCCAGCGTGGGACAGGCCTTCAGCTTCGAGGCAAGCTCTACCCGTCCCGACGTAGCCACTACCACATCGACCTCGCGCGCGCGTTTTTCCTGCACGGCAGTTACGAACGGTCCATCCAGAACTTGCAGATGGCTCGGCAACTGGCCCCGCAACAAACCCGCTACCACCCGCAGGTACACGAGACCATCCGAGCCCTCGCCAGAGTTCGACGGCGAAACGATCCGGTCGCGCGACTTGCTTCCTGGGCAGGACTTCGGGACAACGGCTAGTTACGGCCGCACCGGCAGATGTGGTTGTACCCGCTTACGGCAAGCCAGGGTACCAACTCCATGGGGGAGATCCCCAACGCGGAGGACAGTGCACGAATGGTCGGCAAATGCGCCAGCGCACGGTGACCGTTTTCCAATAGCGAGACATAGGACACGGTGACGCCAGCTCGTCCTGCCAACACTTG
Organism: Pseudonocardiaceae bacterium; assembly: GCA_036268955.1. Taxonomy (GTDB): domain Bacteria; phylum Actinomycetota; class Actinomycetes; order Mycobacteriales; family Pseudonocardiaceae; genus CAJCJE01. The sequence goes on along the minus strand of DATATE010000074.1, from coordinate 10,421 downwards.
CTGTGACATGCCCTGCCGTCTTCGTGCCGCGCGTAGGAGCAGACCCGGTGATGCTGAGGGTTCCAACAACGCGGAGGCCGGGACTTTCAGCGCCCTCGCCAGCGCCAGCAGACTGGTGACACTGGCCGTGGCCCGAAGACCCTGTTCCAACTTCCGCACCAGGTCACGACTGAGCCCGGCCAGGTCGGCCAACTCTTGCTGCGTCAATCCTGCCTCGTGACGAAGACGGACAAGGCACTCGCCCACCGCAGGCTCGCCCGGCAGTGCGTCACTTGTCGAGCCGCTTCCCCGCGCCGAACGGCCACACGGCCCGCATACCGGCTGCCGGTTGTATCGGCTCAGTTGAGTCCCACAGGCCGTGCACGACCGGCTCTCCTGCGTCATAGCTTGTCATGGTCAGGGAAACGTGAGGATGAAAGGGCCAACAAAGGGACAACGGTGAACCGCGAGCCATTCGGGTAGGCGGAGCCGTCGGTCGACAGGCGTGGCCATCGACTGACGGGTGGACACAGACGCAGATCAACAGGTGGACAGGAAGCGGTCCAGCACGCGGTCGGCGAAACGCAGGCCTGCCACCGGGATCCGCTCGTCGACACCGTGCGCCATGGCGCGGTACGGGTAGCCGGGTGGGACGAACACCGGGGCGAAGCCGTAACAGTCGATACCCAGTGGCGCGAAGGCTTTCGCGTCCGTGCCACCGCCCATGCAGTACGGCACGACCACCGCGGCCGGGTCCTCGGCGCGCAGTGCGTCGGCGAGTGCGGCGAACCACGGTGAGTCGATCGGTGCGGACACGGCTTCCTGACAGGTCAGGAACTCCCGCTCGACGCCCGGCCCGAGCAGCCGGTCGAGCTGCGCCAGTACGGCGGCCTCGGTGCCGGGCAGGGTGCGTACGTCGACCTCGGCAACGGCCTGGCCGGGGATGACGTTGACCTTGTAACCGGCATGCAGCACCGTCGGCGTGGCGCTCGGTCGCACGGTCGCCTCGGCGAGGGAGGCCGCCGCGCCCAACCGGGCGAGGGTCTGCTCGACCGCGTCCTCGCCGCTGAGGTCGACCTCGACGCCGAGTGCCGCACCGGTGCCCTCGATGAACGCGGTCACCGCCGGGGTCAGCGCCACCGGCCAGCGGTGTTCGGCGATCCGGTGCAGGGCGCCGATCAGCCTGGTCACCGCGTTCTCGTCGTTGGGCCGCGAGGCGTGCCCCGCCCGGCCCTTCGCGGTCAGTCTCAGGTGCGCGGTGCCGCGTTCGGCCGCGCCGACCGGGTAGAGGTGCAGGTCGCCGACGTTGTGGGTGAACCCGCCGGACTCACCGATCGCCGCGGCGATCCCGGTGAAGTAGTCGCGATGCCGCTCGACCAGCCAGTGCGCGCCGTCCTCGCCCTTGTCCTCCTCGTCGGCGACGAAGGCGAGCACCACGTCCCGGCGTGGCTGCCGGCCCTCGGCGGCCCAGCGGTGCACGGTGGTCAGCACCGAGGCGACGGTGTCCTTCATGTCGGTGGCGCCCCTGCCGAGCACATAACCGTCGCGGACCTCGCCGGAGAACGGGGCGAAGGACCATTCGCTCGCCTCCGCCGGCACCACGTCGAGGTGGCCCTGCACGAGCACTGCCGGCAGGGTCGGGTCGCTGCCGGCGATCCTGGCCAGCACGTTCGTCCTGCGCGGACTGCGTTCCAGCAGCGTGGCCTCGACACCGGCATCGGCCAACTGCGCCGCGACGAACTCGGCGGCCTCCCGCTCGCCCTCGGCGTCGCCGTTGCCTCGGTTGGTGGTGTCGAACGCGATCAGCCTGCTGCACAGGGAGACGACCAGTTCGTCGACGTCGGCGCGACCGGGCTGGGGCCCTGTCGAGAGGCCGTCGGCAATGACACGGTCGGTCATGGAACGGTCAGCCATAGATTCCTTCCACCGCACCGGAGGCGATCGCGGTGACCACCTTGAACGCCTTCATCGCCTCGGTCATGTTCGGCGCGTCGAACCCGACCCTACGGATGGCCACCTCCTCGACCGTCGGCACCACCGCGGCGGCCTGGGCGAGGTGGGTCGCGTCGAACTCGACCTCGATCCGGTGTGGACCGACCGAGGGCTCATGCCGTCCGGCGAGTGTCATCGCGGCCTCGGCCGCCCCGGCGATCCAGTCCGAGGTGCGTTCCGGTGGCGTGCAGATCGCCGCGTACCGGCTGACGCACTCCTTCACCGCGACCCGATGCGAGTCGGGCGCGTACTCGGCGGCGTCGGCGCAGGCCCGGTCGTCACCGGTGAAGGAGATGACCGGCACCCCGTACTCGGCGGCCAGTGCCGCGTTGAGCCTGCCCTCGCTGGCCGGTACCCCGTCCAGCCAGACCCCGGTGATCGAATTGGCCAGATAGGTGTGCGCGAGTACGCCCTCGCTGCCGGCGCCCGCGTGATAGCCGAGGAAGACCACGCCGTCGAGCCCGCTGTCGACGCCCTGCATCATCGAAAGGGGTTTGTGCCGGCCGGTCAGCATCCTGGCCCGGACGTCGAGGTCCTCAAGGAGCAGGTTGCGCTGCGAGGCGTGGGCTTCGTTGATCAGCACATCCAGGGCTCCACCGGCGAAAAGTCCGCTCACACAGGCGTTGACGTCACTGGTGAACATCCGTCGGAAGCGTTGCCACTGCTCGGTGCCGGGGGCGACATCAGAGGTCCAGGTGACTCCGGTCGCGCCTTCCATATCGGCTGAGATCATGATCCGCACGGGGTCTACGTTACGTCTTGACGTCATCCACCGACAGTCATTGACTTCTACCATCGATTGATGGTTACTTCTTCACAAACTTTGGTGGGTGAGGTGGTAACGACGATGATACTCAGGCGAATCGGACTTCTCGTGCTGGCGGGGGTGTTGGCGTTGGCCGGCTCGGCGGCGCTCGCACCGGCACTGGCGACACCGGCGCACGCGGACACTCCGACGGTGCTGAGAGTGGGCCTCACCGAGAACATAGACACCCTGAATCCGTTCCTCGCGGTGTTCTCCTCCAGTTCCAACATCGGTCGGATGATGTATGAGTTCCTGACCACCTACGACGCCAAGACCGAGACCCCGGTCCCGTCGCTGGCCAGTTCCTGGTCGCATTCCGCGGACGGCCTGACCTGGACGTTCACCATTCGTGGCAATGCGAAGTGGTCCGACGGCGTGCCGATCACCGCGCACGACGCCGCGTACACCTTCAACCTGATGATGACCAACACCGCGGCGGCGACCGCGAACGGCAACTTCGTCGCCAACTTCGCGTCGGTGAGCGCGCCGAACGACACCACGCTGGTCATCAAGACCAAGGCCCCGCAGGCCACCATGCTCGCGCTGGACGTGCCGATCGTGCCGCAGCACATCTGGTCGAAGGTCGGCGACATCGCCAAGTACACCAACCTGCCCACCCCCGGCCATCCCATCGTCGGCAGCGGGCCGTTCATCCTCACCGACTACAAGGCGGGCCAGTACGTCACGCTGTCGGCGAACAAGAACTACTGGCGCGGCGCGCCCAAGATCGACGAACTTCAGTACGTCCAGTTCGACGACGTCAACGGCGCGTACGCGGCACTGGTCAAGGGTGATATCGACCTGCTCAACGGTGTGACACCCACCCAGTTCAACACCCTCAAGCACACCAAGAACATCGCGACCAACCAGGCCGAGGGCAACCGGTTCGTCGACATGATCATCAACTCCGGGACCGCGACCAATGCCGGGGTCCCGATCGGCGACGGCAACCCCAACCTCAAGGACCTCAAACTCCGCCAGGCCATCGCCGAGGCCATCAACCCGGCCGACCTTGTCAAGAACGTCTACGGCGGCTACGCGCAGCCCGGCACCAGCTACATCCCGCCGCTGTTCGCCACGTATCACTGGCAGCCGACCGGTTCCCAGCTGCGCTCGTTCAACCCGACCGCGGCCAACGCGGCACTGGACGCGGCCGGCTATCCGCGCGGCGCGGACGGTATCCGGATGGGCAAGGACGGCAAACCGCTGAACCTGACCCTGATCGGTGCCGCCGACCAGGTCCAGGACGGCCAGGAGGCGCAGTACGTCAAGGGCTGGCTCGCCGACATCGGCATCGGCGTGAACGTCCAGCTGGTGTCCAGCGACAAGCTCAACGACCTCACCAACGCCGGTGACTTCGACCTCGCGTTCAGCGGCTACGGCGTCGACCCCGACCCGGACTACGTGCTGTCCATCCAGACCTGCGCGCAGCGGCCCAATGCTCAGGGCCTCGGCGGCACCACCGAGTCCTTCTTCTGCAACGCCCAGTACGACTCGCTGTATGCCCAGCAACTGTCCGAAATGGACCCGGTCAAGCGGGCGAACATCATCAAGCAGATGGAGCAGGTGTTCTACCAGCAGGTGCCCGAGGTGACCCTGCTGTACAAGGACAACCTGGAGGCCTACCGCTCGGACCGGTGGGCGCCGTTCACCGTGCAGCCGCAGCCCGGTGGCTCGATCATGTTCCAGAACGGCTACTGGAGCTACTACGAGGCCACCCCGCTCGCCGGTGATCCGGGCGGCTCCGGCGGCAGCGGTACCGGGCTGATCATCGGCATCATCGCCGCGGTCATCGTCATCGGCGGCGGCGCGATCTGGCTGCTCCGGCGCCGCAGGGTGGCCACCGACGACCGCGAGTGAGGCGGGATACCGACCGGAGGAGGGGTTGGTGATGGTGCTGCCGGGCGCGGTGGGCGTGCCGCCGCCCGGTAGCACCATCATCGCCCGGTGATCGACCCGAGGAGGGATGGAGTGACGGCGCTCGCGCCAGGGGAGTCCGTCGCCGAGGTGGTGGCGGGCGGGCAGGAACCACCGAGCACCAGCGGCACCCTGCGGTTCGTGCTGACCAAGATCGGCGGCGGCATCGTCAGCCTACTGCTGGTCATCATCCTTGGCTTCTTCCTGTTCCGGGTGCTGCCCGGCGACCCGGTCAAGACCATGACGCACGGAGCGCCGATCGGCACCAGACAGCTGCTCGCGCTGCGCGCCCAACTGGGCCTCGACAAGCCGCTGATCGTGCAGTTCTTCGACTATCTCGGCAATCTGCTGCACGGCGACTTCGGCAACTCCTACGTCGGCAACCAGCCGGTCGGACCGCAGCTGTTGGCCGCGCTGTGGCCGACCGTGCTGCTCGTCGGCACCTCGACCGTGATCGCCATCGTGATCGGGCTGTGGCTCGGTCAGCGCAGCGGCTGGCGGCCGGAGTCGATCTTCGACAAGACCTCGACCGGGATAGCGCTCGCGCTGTGGTCGGTGCCGCAGTTCTGGCTCGGCCTGATCCTGCTGATGGTCCTCGGCGTCGGCATCGGCCCGATTCCCGGCCTGTTCCCGGTCCAGGGCATCACCTCGCCCGATGTCGCCACAGGCTTCCTCCCGCACGCCCTCGACGTGCTGCACCATCTCGTGCTGCCCTGCCTGACCCTGGTCGCCGCCGTGTACGCGCAGTACCTGCTGATCATGCGGTCCTCGCTGCTGGAGGAGATGGGCGCGGACTATCTGGTCACCGCGCGGGCCAAGGGACTGCGCGACGACCAGGTGCGGCGCCGGCACGCGGTGCCCAACGCCATGCTGCCCACCGTCACGCTGATCTTCCTCAACCTCGGCCTTGTGGTGAACGGCGCCGTCGCCGTCGAGGTCGTCTTCACCTGGCCCGGCCTCGGACTGCTGATGTACAAGGCACTGCTGGTGCCCGACCTGCCGGTGATCCAGGGCGCGTTCATCACCCTGGCCGGCGCGGTGATCGTGATGAACGTGCTCGCCGAACTCGTCTACCGGCTGCTCGACCCAAGGGTGCGGACGTCATGAGCGCGGTCACGGTCAACCCGCCCAGCGCCAGCAGGGTTGCCTGGACACGGCGGCGGCAGTCCTTCGTGCGGGCCTGGCAGTCCTTCGCCGTGCGGCGATCCGGTCTCGTCGGCCTTGTGCTGCTGATCGTCATCGCCCTGCTCGCACTGCTGGCGCCGGTGCTGAGCAACGCCGACGGGCTGGACGTCACCAAGGTCAACGGCCCACAGTTGGCGCCGCCGAGCAGCCAGTACCTGCTCGGCACCGACGAGAACGGCCGGTCCATCCTGCTGCTGGTCTGGTGGGGCGCCCGGATCTCACTGCTGGTCGGCCTGACCGCGGCGCTGCTGACCGTGGTCATCGGCACGGTCGTCGGGCTGGTGTCCGCGCACTTCGGCGGCTGGTTGAGCGCGGTACTGATGCGCGTTACCGACTTCTTCCTGGTCATGCCGTCCCTGGTGCTGGCCATCGCGCTGTCCGCGGTGCTCGCGCACGGCGAGGTCACCATCGTCATCGCCCTCGGCCTCACCTCGTGGCCGACGACCGCGCGCATCGTCCGTGCTCAGACCCTCACCATCGAGACCCGCCCCTACATCGAGCGGGCGCGTGCCCTCGGCGGCGGCCACTGGCACGTCCTCGGCCGGCACGTGCTGCCCGCCGTCATGCCACTGGTGTTGGCCAACACCACGCTGACCGTGGCAGGAGCGATCGTCGGCGAGTCCACGCTGGCCTTCCTCGGCCTCGGCGATCCCACCCAGGTGTCCTGGGGACTGATGCTCAACCAGGCGCAGAGCACCGGCGCCGTCTCGGCAGGCGCCTGGTGGTACCTGTTGCCGCCCGGACTTGGCATCGTGGTGGTGGTACTGGCCTTCACGCTGTGCGGGCGTGCGCTGGAACAGGTACTCATGCCGGCGATGCGAACCGGGTCGGGGAAGAAATGACCATGAGCGACAACAACACCGAGGCGGATCCGGGTTCCACGGGGCCCGCGCCGCTGCTGGAATTCCGGGACACCACCGTCGCCTACCGTTCGGCGCGCGGTCCGGTGCCGGCCGTGCGGGGCGTGAACCTGCGGTTGGACGCGGGAGAAACCCTCGGCCTGGCCGGTGAATCCGGTTCCGGCAAGTCCACGCTCGCGTTGGCCGTACTGCGGCTGCTGCCGAGTTCGGCGACGATCGGCGGTCAGATCCTGCTGGACGGCGAGGACGTCGCCACCATGAAATGGGGCCGGCTGCGCGCGGTGCGCTGGGCGCAGGCGTCGGTGGTGTTCCAGGGTGCGATGCACGGTCTCAACCCGGTGCGGCGGATCTGCGACCAGATCGCCGAACCCATTGTGCTGCACGCGACCGCGACCGGTGCCGGTGTCGACAAGCGGGTTCGCCAACTGCTCGACCAGGTCGGCCTGCCCACCCGCAGGGCGCGGGCCTATCCGCACGAACTGTCCGGTGGGCAGCGGCAGCGGGTGATGATCGCGATGGCGCTGGCCTGCGACCCGAAGCTGGTCATCGCCGACGAGCCGACCACCGCGCTGGACGTGATGATCCAGGCGCAGGTGCTCGACCTGCTCGCCGATCTGGTCGCCGAACGCGGCGTCGGCCTGCTGATGATCAGCCACGACCTGTCCGTACTCGCCAGGACCTGCCAGCGGCTCGCGGTGATGTACGCGGGCCGGATCGTCGAACACGGCGCCGCCGCCGACGTGGTCCGCGACGGTCGGCATCCCTACACGCGCGCGTTGTCCGGTGCCTTTCCCACCATCGGCGACCTGGCTTCCCGGTTGGCCCCACGCGGCCTGCCCGGCGACCCACCCGATCCCGCGCACCTGCCGAGCGGCTGTCCGTTCCATCCGCGCTGCGCCAGCGCCCTCGACGAGTGCGCCGGCACCGACGTCCTGCTGCGCCCGGCAGGCCAGGACCGGGAGGCCGCCTGCGTCCTGGTGGCGGAGTCGGTCGATGTCGCGGCGCAACCCCTGGTCGTCGAGGAGGCCCGCCCATGACCCACCCACACGAGGACGCGACAGAGGTCCTGCTGCGCGCGGACAACGTGTCGGTCAGCTTCCCGATGCCGGGCGGCCAGGCGGTCCGCGCGGTCGCCGGGGTCAACCTGGACCTGCGGGCCGGTGAGATCATCGCGCTGGTCGGCGAATCCGGCTGCGGCAAGTCCACGCTGGCCCGCACCCTGCTCGGCCTCTACCAACCCGATCGCGGCACCGTGTCCTTCGAAGGTTCCGGGTTGCCGAAGTCCATCCGTGGCCTGCGCACCTACCGTCGGCAGGCCCAACTGATCCTGCAGGATCCGACCGGTGCGCTCAATCCCCGGCAGTCGGTGTACGAGGCGGTCGCCGAGGGCCTGCGCATCCACCGGGTCCGCGGGAACGAGGCCGACCGCGTCGCGGAAGCCTTGTCGAAGGCCGGTCTGCGGCCACCGGAGCGGTTCATGCCGCTGCTGCCGAGCGAACTGTCCGGCGGGCAGCGGCAACGGGTGGTCATCGCGGGCGCGCTCGCCCTGGAACCGAGGGTGCTGATCGCCGACGAACCGGTCGCCTCCCTCGATGCCTCGGTCCGCGGCGAGATTCTTGCCCTGTTCCTGCGGTTGCGCGAGGAACTGGGCCTCTCGGCACTGGTCGTCACGCACGATCTCGGCCTCGCCTGGAACATCGCCGACCGGATCGCGGTGATGTATCTCGGCCGCATCGTCGAAGCCGGCCCCGCCCCCGAAGTCCTCACCGCGCCGCGTCACCCCTACACGAAGGCCCTGCTCTCGGTGCTTCCCGAATCGCCCGAGCGCATCGTGCTGCGCGGCGAGCCGCCCGACCCGGCCCGTATCCCGGCAGGCTGCCGATTCCATCCACGGTGCCCCGCGCTGGCCTCCGGCGCGGCCGATGCCGTCGCCGACCGGTGTCGCACCGTCGACCCCACCCCACTGGCCGCCGACTCGACCGGAGCGGCCTGCCACCTGGTCAACGCCACCCTCGACGCGGCGGCGCGGGCGAGCTAGCCACGAGCGGGCAGGCCGACCCGGCTCGACCCGGTGACCGGCATCGGCTAGGAATTGGTCATGACCACGCCAGCCGCGCAGCCCGGAGAACCGGCCGAGCAGTTCGGTGTCGACAGCGAGGGTTACTCCGTATTCGCCTCTTCCGCTGACCAGTTCGTCGTGCTCAACGACGTACCGCTCGGCGAAGACGCGGCAGACGACGACCTGCTGGAGGCCAACCGGGTAGCGCGCAGCCTGGCCGACCTGATCGTCGCCTCCCGGGCGTCCGCGCCCTTCACCCTGGCTGTCGACGCGGCCTGGGGCATGGGCAAGAGCAGCCTCCTGCACCGGCTGCGAGCGACCCTGGCCGCCGAGCCGGCGGTCTCGGTGGTCTGGTTCAACGCATGGACCTCCGGCCGCGCGAGCGCGCTCGAAGGGCTGATCAAATCCGTGCTGATGGGTTTCGACCGCAACATCATCCGCCGCGCGGTGCGATCGATGTCGCGGCGCGGGCAACTGTTGGGTGCGCTGCGCACCGCGGCGTTGGTGCTGGGCAGTTTCTTCGGCCTCGGCCGCGTCGTCGACGAAATGTGGCGGGTGCTGGCGCTCAACGCCCGATCCCGTGGCCAGATCAAGGACGTTCTGCATGACGCCTTCGACACCTGGATCAACACCAGCAGCGGTCCTGGTGGTCGTCGGCTGCTGGTGGTGTTCATCGACGACCTCGACCGGTGCGCCAGCAAGCGCATCATCGAGGTGTGCGAGGCGATCAAGCTCTACCTCGACGTTGCGGGTGTCGTCTTCGTGCTCGCCTGCGACCAGTCGGCGCTGTGGCGGGCCGTTCGGGACTCCGCCGGCATCACCGACCAGGCCGGCGCGGTGGAATACCTTGAGAAGATCATCCAGATCAACTACCGGATCCCGGTGCCGAGCACCTCGCTGGCGCTACGCCTCGTGAACGGCTACCTCCTGCGTTCCACAGCTAATCGGGGTTAGCGACACGTTCGGCGGCATCTTGGCAGGTCAAGACCCCGGGGCCTAGCGGAATCGCTGAATAGCCCTAGTGACACGCTTTGGTTCGATAGCAGGCTTCTCACTGCTGCCTCGCCTTGGTCACCTAGGAGGTCGATCGCTAGAGTCAGGCACCGTGTATGTCAAACGCTCCACCCGGCGAACCAGCGACGGCCACGTGATCGGCTATCTCCAACTGGCCCACAACGAGTGGGACCCGGCCGCCAAGGCCTCGAAAACGAAGGTGCTGTACTCCTTCGGCCGCGAAGACCAGCTCGACGTCACCGGAATCCGGCGGCTGGTCGCGGCGCTGTCCCGGCTGCTGGAACCCGCCGATGCGCCCGCCGCTGCCGACCTCGCCTTCACCGAGTCCCGACCGCTGGGCGGCTCGTTCGTGCTCGACGGGTTGTGGCGCCGGCTCGGGATCGACGCGGCGATGCGCCGGATGCTGGCCGGCACGCGGATGGACGAGCGGGTCGAGCGGATCCTGTTCGCGCTGGTGGCCAATCGGGCACTAGCCTGCGCCTTTCGCGCGAGATAGTGCGACACGGGCTGTAGATACACGGAAGTGCCCGTCCAGCAAGGGAAACTGATGTTTGCGAAGACAGCAGATCCCAAGCTGAAGGGGCACTCCCTAGGTGAAGCGTAGCAAGCG
>DATATE010000073.1:0-20160 GCA_036268955.1 Pseudonocardiaceae bacterium | reverse complement strand
CCCTCCAAAGAGGCTCTTGACACCCCGCTCGGCCTGACGGGTCTCCCCGACAGACTGGGGCCTGCTACCGGGCGCTCCGGTGCCTACCCGGACGGGACTTTCACCCGCTGGCCTGGTCCAGCTTCCAGGACGCAACATCCGATCATCCTATGCGCTGGACCGACCGAGCCGAGGAGAGCACCTCGTCAAGTCCACAGTGGAGGGACCGGCCAGCACGGATGCGGCGAGCCTGCGTCGATCTTGGCCGGGACGGTGGACAGCCGCACGATGGACCGGGCGATCCGGCCGCGCGGATTACCGCTTACCGCGCGAGCTGTGCAGCACCCGAGCCTGCTCGGCCGATGAGGCGTTCGGGCCGGTGAGTGAGGTTGTCGCCGGGGCTGCGAGCCGGGGAAATCCGGCTCGGGTTATCCTTACTCGTCGCGATGTGTCAACAGCTGTCGCGATATGTCGTGCCGTGTGGCATTCCGCAATGGAGGAAGCCTGCACCGACGCCGGGTGACCGGTGGCGCAGGGCCACACCAACGCGGTACGACGACTGCCACCGAAGACTGTCAGGAGAGCGGCTGTATGGCCAACATCAAGTCTCAGATCAAGCGAATCCGGACCAACGAAGCGGCTCGGGTGCGCAACAAGTCCGTCAAGTCGTCGGTGAAGACCGCGATCCGCAAGTTCCGCGAGGCGGCGGACGCCGGTGACAAGGAAAAGGCGAGCACCCTGCTGCGCGAGGCCAGCCGCAAGCTGGACAAGGCTGCCAGCAAGGGCGTCATCCACACCAACCAGGCCGCGAACAAGAAGTCCGCGATGGCTGCTCGGGCGAACAAGATCTGAGCTGACCGGCTCAGGTTCTCCCGGCCCTCATCAGGTCATCGCGCCGCTCTTACCCGCGCTTTGACCAGGGCTTTCTCTCGTTCGACGTGATCTGTTCAGATGTTCGACGTCGATGGCGTCGGCCCCGCGCGGGCCGACGCCATCGACGTCCGTCGACCCGGTCACGTCTGTTGGCCGGCTGGGTTCAGCGGCAGCCGGGTTCAGCGGCAGCCGGGTTCAGCGACGGCTGGTGGCGGCGACGATGCGCAGGACCGCGCGTTCCAGCGCGTAGTCGAAGTCGGCGGCGGCACCCTTGACGTCCGCGTTGACCTCGGCAACGACCTGCATGGCGGCGGCAAGGCCCTCCGGGGTCCAGGCCCGCGACTGGGCCAGCGCCTTCTTCACCTTCCACGGCGGCATGCCCAACTCGCTGGCCAGCCGGAACGGATCCGCGCGGCCGACCGCGGCGACCCTGGCCACGGTGCGTACGCCATCCGCGAGCGCGTCAGCGACCAGCACATGCGGTACACCCAGCTGCATGGCCCAGCGCAGCGCCTCCATGGCGCCGGCCCGGTCGCCGTTGACCGCCTTCTCGGCGACCGCGAAGCCGGTGACCTCCGCCTTGCCCCGGTGGTAGCGACGCACCGCGGGCTCATCGACACTGCCGTCGGTGTCCGCGACGAGCTGAGCGGCGGAGGAGGACAGTTCACGCAGGTCGGAGCCGACCGTCTCAAGCAGGGCGAGGATGCCGGCGCCGTCGATCTTGCCGCCTGCCCTGCGCACCTCGGCGCGGACGAAACCCTCCCGGTCGGCGGGTTTGGTGATCTTCGGGCATTCGATGACCTCGGCGCCTGCCTTGCGCAGCGCGGCCGGCAGTTCCTTGGCCGACTTGCTGCGACCACCGCCGGAGTGCAGTACCGCCAGCACGATGCCCTCGCCCAGCGATTTGGCCTGGCTGACGATCGCGTCGGCGATCTCCTTGCCGGCGTCCTGAGCTGCGGCGATCACGACGAGCTGCCCCTCGCCGAAGAGTGAGGGGCTGAGTAGCTCGATCAACTCGGCCGGGGTGAGGTCGCTCACTTCGTGCCGTCGAAGCTCGGCCTGCGGCTCGACCTTGCGAACCTCGGCCAATATGTCGTGCACCGAGCGTTCTACCAGGAACTCCTCCTCACCCAGAACGAGCCGCAGTGGGTGCGAGAGAGCGGAATCGGAGCTCACCGGAGAATCCTCGCACGTCCCACCGACCGACTTGCCGCGTGCCACGTCGTGGTACTCCGCTGGCTCGAAGGGGCAATCGTGTCGTAGCGTGGGGGTTACAACTGAATATTGCTCATCCAGAGGGGCAGAGGGATCGGCCCGAAGAAGCCCCGGCAACCCGAACGTCAGCGATCGTCGATCAACCTGGTCGACGACGGCTACGGGCGATCACGGTGCCAATTCCGACCCGCGAAGCGGGAAAGATGAGGAGATACCTCGCGATGACGACTCTTGCCAGTGCGCAGTTCGACGCCGGCACCTCCACCTTCGATCTTGGTGCGGCCCGCGCCCTGTCATGCCGGGAATGCGGCCACCAGATCCCGCTTGCCGCTGAATTCGCCTGCGCCGAATGTTTCGGGCCACTGGAGGTGGCCTACGAGTACCCCACGATCACCCGGTCGGAGATCGAAGCCGGCCCGAAGTCGATCTGGCGCTATCGCAAACTGCTGCCGGTGCCTACGGATGTCACCCGCATCGCCAACACCGAACCCGGCTACACCCGCCTCGTGAAGGCCGACCGGCTGGGCGCCGCACTCGGCCTGCGCAACCTGTGGGTCAAAGACGACACCGGCAACCCGACCCACTCCTTCAAGGACCGTGTGGTCGCCGTCGCCCTTGCCGCCGCCCGCCAACTCGGCTTCTCGGTACTGGCCTGCCCCTCCACCGGCAACCTGGCCAACGCGGTCGCCGCGGCAGCGGCTCGGGCCGGATGGCGCTCGGTGGTGCTCATCCCGTCCTCGTTGGAGAAGGCCAAGATCCTCACCACCGCCGTGTACGACGGCGACCTGATCGCGGTCGACGGCAACTACGACGACGTGAACCGGCTGGCCACCGAACTGGCCGCCGAGCACGAGGACTGGGCGTTCGTGAACGTGAACGTGCGGCCGTACTACGCGGAAGGCTCCAAGACCCTCGGCTACGAGGTCGCCGAACAGCTGGGTTGGCGGCTGCCGGAGCAGATCGTGATCCCGGTCGCCTCTGGCGCCCAGTTGACCAAGGTGGACAAGGGTTTCCGCGAGTTCGGTGAACTCGGACTCGTCGAGCCGACTTCCTACCGGGTGTTCGGCGCACAGGCCAACGGCTGCTCCCCGGTGTCGACCGCGTTCAAGGCGGGCGTTGACGTCGTCACCCCGGTCCGTCCGGACACCATCGTCCGGTCCCTGGCGATCGGCGCCCCGGCCGACGGGCCGTACGTGTTGGACGCGGTGCGGCGCACCGGTGGCGCGGTCGAGGACGTCACCGACGAGGAAGTGGTCGCCGGTATCCGGCTGCTGGCCAAGACCGAGGGCATTTTCGCGGAAACCGCCGGAGGGGTCACCGTCGCGACCGCGAAGAAACTGGTCGAGAGCGGCAAGCTGGACCCGGATGCCGACACCGTGCTGCTGATCACCGGTGACGGCCTGAAGACGCTGGACGCGGTGCAGGACAAGATCGGTCCGAAGGCCACCGTGCCGCCCTCCGCCAAGGCCGTCAGCGAAGCTCTTGGTCTCTGAGAGCCCCTCGAAGATCGCCGCACCAGCCCGTCCGGCCGCACCAGCTCATTCGATCCCCAGCTCATTCGATGCCCGGCCCGTTCGGCCGCCCAACCGGTTTAGCCGCCCAACCCGTTCGGCCGCCGGGCTCGGTTCGATCGCCCAGCTCGTTCGATCGCCCTCGTGACCAGCCACAACCGGTCGCGAGGGCGATCTTGAGCGTAACCGCGAGACGGCTAACCGCCTCTCGGTTACGCCAACCGAGTAACGCGCGAGCCGACAAGCCAGATGAATCGGGCGTCGTCTCATTCGGGGTGACGAATGGGTGCGGCGTGCGTGCGCGCAGGGGGCAGGGGACATGTCGAGCAGGACAAAGCTGGCTATCGGCGGCTGCGTGGCCGCGGTGCTGTTACTCGCGGGCATCGTGACCTTTGTGGTCAGCTTCAGCGGATCACGCCAGGCGGCTGACGCCAGCCAGCAAGGGCCGCTGGTCACCAGCCACGTCACGCCCCCACCTGTAGCGGACACACCGGCGGTGACCACACCCGATACCACCACGGTCACTCCCCCGCCGACCACCGCGCCCACCACGACGACCGCCGCCACCACGAAGCGAACGACAGCGCTCTACCAGGGCGAGGACGGTATGCCCGCGCCCACCCAGCATCCCGTCACCGGCGTCCAACTGCCGCCGCCCCCGCACCAGGCACCGGTGCCTGGCTGCACACCGAGCCACAGCGGCACCGCCGCCAGCGCCGCCGACGTGAAGTCCGCACTGGTCACCTCCGGCTCGACGCAATACTGGTCCGGGGTGCGGAACCCGCCGATGGAAGCCGGCGACACTCCGGCCGGCAGCACGCCGACTCCCACCGGCCCGCCCGCGCAGATCACCTTGCCGGCCAACCTGATGGAAGCCATCGGCTGGCAGGAGAGCGGCTGGCAGTCCAACATCACCGCCTGCGACGGCGGAGTAGGCGCCATGCAGATCATGAGCGCGACCGCGAGCTGGATGAATCAGCGCTACGGCACCCAATACGTCTACCAGACGCTCAGCGGCAACACCGCGATCGGCGGCGAGTATCTGGAGTGGCTGGTCGCCTACTTCGGCGAGAACTACTTCGGATACCAGTACGACCTGTCCAATCCGGACCTGCTCGCCGCCGTCATCGACGCCTACAACGCGGGCGCCAACAACGTGACCTTCGCCAATGGCCACACCGTGGTCAGCTCGTATGCGGCCGATGTGGAGAAGGAGATGACCACCCAGCCCTGGACAGCCGCGTCATAGCCGAGCCCAGGCGCCGCCGCCGGTCGTTGTCGTGATCGTCGGTCGAATCCGGTCACATGGCTATCCTCCTCCGCTCGGTTGCAAGGTTTTTCCGGAGCTGCCGTGTGGAGCGGGCCGGGGATCACCGCGCCGGACGACGACCGGGCCGTTGGGGCCGGGCAGGATCGCCACGTCGCCGTCGTGGTCGGTGCGCAGCACCAAGGCGCCGTCCGAGGTCAGTCGGTTGAGGGTCAACGGACTCGGGTGACCGTAGGGGTTGCCGAGGCCGACACTGGCGACCGCGACCCTGGCATGCACGGCGTCCAGGAAAGCCGGTGACGAATAGCGGCTGCCATGGTGCGGAATCTTGAGGATGTCGGCCTTGAGGTTGACGCCCGCGTCGAGCAAGTCCGCTTGTGCGGCCAACTCGACGTCGCCGGTGAGCAGCACCCGGCCGGCCGCCGTCTGCGCGCGAAGCACCAGCGATGAGTTGTTGACCACGGTGCCCGAGGGATCGTCCCCGGTCGGCCAGGATTCGGCGGCTGGTGGCCCGATGACGTCCATGGCAAGCCCCGGCCACTGCAGGTGCTGACCGGGACTGAGCTCGACCAGCGGCACGCCCGCCGCTGCGGTCTCCTGTTTGACCTGCACCCAGGCCCAGGCGGGTACCCGACTCGGCCCGACCGCTACCGCGCCGACCGCCCGTCCGCGCAACACCGCCGCGAGGCCGCCGACGTGATCGGCGTGCAGATGGCTGAGGATCACCATCGGGATCTGAGTGATGCCAAGGCGGCTCAGGCATTCGTCGATGGCGACCTCGTCCGGCCCGGTGTCCACCACGACGGCACGATCCGACTGACTGGTGGCCAGCACTTCGCCGTCGCCCTGCCCGACATCGCAATCGACCATCGCCCAACCGGCCGGTGGCCAGGCGGGGTGGATCACCCGAACCGGGACCACGACGACGAACACCCCGGCCAGCACCGCGATGATCGCGATCCTGAGCCGTCGCGAGCGCATGGCGATCACGACGGTGACGATCAACGCGGCCAGGGCGACGCCGCCGAGCCAGCCGGTCGGCCACGGCAACGCGGCGGCCGGCAGTCCTGCCGAATGGTGTGCGACGCCGATCAGCCAGTCCGCCGGCCATTGCGCGAGGCGCGCGATGACACCGGCAACCGGTGGTGCGATCGGCGAACAGGCCATCGCCAGCACACCGAACACCATCACCGGGATGAACGCGGGCTCGGCGAGCACGTTCGCGCCGACGGCGGCCAGACTGAACTGGCCGTAGCTGGCCGCGACCAGCGGTGCCGTCATCAGGTGCGCGACAACCGCGACCGCGATGAGTTCGGCGAACCCGGCCGGCACGCCCCGTCGACGCAAGGCTTCGGCGGTCGGTTTGGCCAGCAGCACCATGGCCGTGGTGGCCAGTACCGACAACGCGAACTCCACGTTGCCGCTGAACTCGGGCTGCCACAACAGGAGCAGGAGAATGGTCGCGGCGAGCGCGGAGGACGTCGACCGGCGGCGACCGGTCGCCAGGGCGAGCAGGCCGACTCCCACCATCATGGCCGCACGGAGCACGCTGGGTTTGGGACCCGCGACCTCGAAGAAGGCGAGGAGTACCAACCCGGTCAGCACCGCGCTGAGTCTCGGCCCGATGAACCGTCGTAACAACCACAACAGGGCACCACACACGATCATGAAGTGATAGCCCCCAACGGCCAACAAATAGGCCATGCCTGCGACCTGAAAGTCGTCGATCACGGCCTGTCGCAGACCGCTGGTGTCGCCGATGACCACCCCAGGCAACAGGCCCTGCGCGTCACCGGAGAGCGAGCCCGCCGCTGTGCGCAGTCCGTTGCGCAGCGCCTGCGCGGCACGCTGGACGGTGGAGGCCGGACTGACCTGTCGTGGGCTGCCGCGAACCCGCAGCACGGCGATGGTGCCGTCGTTGGATTCCGGCGGCATGAGCACACCGGTGGCGTCGACCTGCTGGCCACGCAACAGGGTTGACCAACCGCGAACCGGTGCCAGTAGCAGCACCGTACCGTCGGCTGGGCCCGCCCGGCCCCGCTGGATCAGCTGTCGCGCCGTGGCGTCGATCAGGACGGTGCGGACTCCGCCGGCCCGACCGGCGAAACCCGGACTGGAGATCGGCTTCGGTATTCCGGTGAGCTCAACGCGCAACTGGGCGCTGTCACCGTGCGCGGCGAGTGTCCGAAGTGGATTTTCGGCGTCCGCGTGCAGCCGGTAGCCGGTCAGCGCACTGGTGAGTACGCCGAACAACACCAGTATCCAGGCGCAGGTCCGGATCCCGGCGGCGGCCGACCTGATGCGCAGAATGATCACCCCGACCCCGATCATCGCCACTCCCCCGACGACGGTCCACACCCAGCCGAGGTCGAGGCCGAGTGTGGTACTCAGCCAGACAGCGACGGCAGCTGGTACCAGCCGGAGGTCGTGGCCTGCGGCGAGCCTGCGCCACCAGGTCAAGGTGAGGATGTCCTTCGGCCGACTGGGTGCTTGTGGCGGTGCGGCCGATTGTGCTTGTGGCGGTTGGGATCGGGGCCCTGGCCCGGATTGTGCTGCCGACGGTGGGGTCGGTGGCGACGGCGAGGGTGGCGGCGACGTGGTCATACCGTCACCCAGTCCTTGAGTTTGGCGAACTTCGCGTCGCCAATGCCTCCTACGTCACGTAGTTGGTCGATGGAGTTGAACGAGCCGTGTTGGCTGCGCCAGTCGACGATGCGCTGTGCGGTGGCGACACCGACACCGGGCAACGTTTCGAGCTGGTCAGCGGTCGCGGTGTTGAGATTGACTTTCTGTCCTGGGGCCAGGGTCGCGCCACTTTTGCCTTTCTTGGATGTCTTGGCCGGCAGATCGGCCCCGCCGTCTCCCGCTGTCGACGGTGCGTTGTCGGTAGCCGCGTCGGGCGCTGAGTCGACGGCATCGGGCGGAATCGGGATGCCGACATAGATCTGTTCGCCATCGGCCAGTTTGCGGGCGAGGTTCAACGCGGTCACATCGGTTCCCGGTAGCACGCCGCCGGCGGCGCGGGCCGCATCGGCCACTCGCGACCCGTCGGGAAGGGTCACCAGTCCGGGATCGGCGACCTTGCCGACCACGCTGATCACGATGGGGGTGTTCGGCGAACTCGACGGTGCCGCCGAGGAATTCGCCATCGCACTGATCGCGGGTGGCAGGGCCGGCGCGGACTCGGCGGTCGGCCGGGAGGAGGCGATCGCGATCGCGGTGCCGATGGCAGCGGCCATGGCGAGCAGGGCGAGCACGAAGACCGCTCCGCGATGCCGGCGCATCATCGTCCTGGCACCGTCCACAGCGCGGTTGCCACCGGGCAGCCAGCGTTCGACGAGTTGTCCGGCAAGGCCGTTGGACAACTCACCGGCGACGCCTGCCGATCCCGGAATGAGCGGGGTCGGTGCTCTGGTCGGTGGGTCGCCACTGGCCGAGTCGATCAGTGGGAGATCGGCATCGATCGGTGTGACGGCGGAATTCTCCTCGGCGAGCCAGCTTTTGCCCTGCCAGGAATTGTGGGGCCAGGTGTCATCGGATATGGCATCGGCGGCCCCTTCCTGGGCGGTGTTGTGTCCTTGCGGGTCGTGTGCGGGACGGTGTTGTTGCGCGTGTTGGGATGTGGGCAGGTCGACGTCGATGTCGACAACGGTGTCGTGTTGGTCTCCTGTGGATGAGTCGGGCCATCGGAAGATGGGCGTGGATTCGGTCGGTTCGCGTGGCGTTGTGGCGGCTTCGGGTGCGAGTTCGCCGATCAGGACCGCTAGTCGATCACGGGTGTGGCTGTTGCCGGTGCGGTTGTTTCCGTTGTGGTTGGGGTGTTTCGCTCTGGTCATCACGCCATCGACGCTAGATCGATGTGATCGGCGGTGGGAAAAAACTTTGCCAATTGTGGACAACTGAGCGCGCTGTGGACAACTCGGTGCGAGACAAGGACTTTGCGGCGAAATTGTCAGCGGTGTGTGCTGAGCTGAAAGTTTGGCGGCGATTGACAGTTCGCCGGGACCCCCACCAACTACGGTACTGGTACAGGGATTGGCGACGATGCGCGCGTGCCGGTTGATGAGGGCAGTGCGTCAGCGCGGGGTGAGACCGCCAGGTAGGACGACGACGCCGAGCACGCCGATGCCGGTGTGCGCGCCGATGACCGCGCCGACCTCGGAGACCAGGCAACCGGCGGCGGCCGGGAGGCATTCCTCGAGACGGGTGGCCAGTTCCGCGGCGCGTTCCGGGGAGCCGAGGTGATGCACGGCAAGGGAAACCGGGTCGTCGCCGGCGATCTGCACGGCCAGGTCGACAAGTCTGGTCACGGCGCGGCCGGTGGTGCGTACCTTCTCCAGCGGCAGGATCTGGCCGTGCGAGACGTGCAGCAGTGGCTTGACCGCGAGCGCGGTGCCGACGAACGCGGCTGCCGGGCCGATGCGGCCGCCGCGACGCAGGTATTCGACGGTCTGCAGGCAGAACAGGGTTCTGGTGCGGGAGGCGATATCGGTGGCGACCCGTTCCACTTCGGCCGGGGCCGCGCCGTCGGCGGCCGCCGCGGCGGCACCGAGGACCGCGAAGCCGAGGCCCATCGTGGTTGATCGCGAGTCGACCACCCTGACCCGTTCGACACCGACCTCCTCGGCGGCGAGGCGGGCGGCTTCCCAGGTGCCCGAGAGGTCCCTGGACAGGTGCACCGAGACGACCGCGTCGGCGCCCTCGTCGAGAACGGTTCGATAGATCTTGACCAGCTCTGCCGGGGTAGGGCGGGACGTGGTCACCATGCGGTGCTCGCCGAGGGCCTTGGCCAGCTCGACCGGGCCGAAGTCGATGCCGTCGAGGCCGCTCTCCTGGTCGACCAGTACGTGTAGCGGCACGACGGACACCGCCTGCCGGCTGGCGAATCCCTCCGGCAGGTACGCGGTCGAATCGGTGACAACGGCGACGGACACGATGGCCGAGCCTACGTTTCCGGACCGGAACGGCAACAGGGTCGGTCGCCGTTCGACAACTGATCGTCATCCGAGGGCCGGTCGACGTTGCGCGGGAGGTCGACGGTGAGCAGACCGGCGAGGGTGTCGGCGAAGGCGGCGCCGACGGCCTCGTGGCCGGCCCAGCCCCAGTGGATGCCGTCCGGATTGCCCTCGCCGGCCAGCACATGCCGGCCGGTCAACGCCGTGAGGTCGAGCAGCGGGACCTTGCTGCGCGTCCCCCAGGCCCGGATCGCGGCGGTGGCTGGGCCGTGACCGGTGTGCACGGCGCCGTAGGAGGGGGCGCGGTGAGTAGGCGGCAGGACAGCGACGGCCGGCAGGTCGGGGCGCAGCGCGCGGATGGCGTGCAGGCAGTCGCCGAGATAGCGGACGGTCAGCGCGGGCGGCAGGGTGACCGGGTGGCCGCGCAGCAGCCGGGACAGGACGGGTTGGGCGGCCAGGTAGGCCTTGCGCGCGGTCCGGCGCAGTGGGTCGGGACGCAGGTAGCGCAGGCCGGTGCGCAGGTAGGTGGGCAGCGGCGAGGGCAGCGTGTCCATGCTGCCGACGGCCAGCACCAGGGCGTCGACCTGCGGCAGGAGGGCCCAGATGTTCGGGTCGCCGGCCAGCGCCCACCAGGCGTCACGCGCGGTCCAGCCGAAGCCGGCGAACAGGTGCGCGGTGCCGCCGAGGCGTGCTGCGGCGAGGTTGGGCCACAGTCTCGGATCATCGGCGGGCATCGGTCCGGTCGGCCCGTGGAAGGCCAGCGAGTCGGCGAAGACCAGCAGCCGTGGGCCGGTCAGTCGCGCGGACACGTCGAGCGGGGTTTCGACGACAGCGGCGAACTCATCCGGTGATCCCGGCGTTGTAGACGGCGAGCCGCCACTGGGTGCGGCCGGAGCGGCGGGTCAGCACGCTCCAGTGGCAGTTGCCGATGCCGGCCAGCTGCGGCCAGGCCGACACCGGCAGGTCGAGCAGCCGGGCGACGAGCCCGGTGATCAGGCCGCCGTGCGCGCACAGGAGTGCGGTCTGGGTGAACTCCTCGTCGAGTTCCGTGACGAGTTCCCTGGCGCGGGCGGCGACCTCGACCCGGCTCTCACCCTCGGGTGGGCTCAGCGTCGCGTCGGACTGCCAGGCCTCGGTCATGCCCGGCCACTTGGCCTCTACCTCGGTGAAGTTCAGGCCCTGCCAGAGCCCGAGATTGGTCTCCCGCAAACGCTTGTCAATGCGCATCGGGACCCCGCTGGCCTCGGCGAACACCGTCGCGGTGTCGGCGGCTCTCCGCAGGTCGGAGGCGACCAGGATCTCCGGGTCGAACCGGGCCAGTGCGGGTACCGCGAAGCGGGCCTGGTTCCAGCCGGTCGGGGTCAGCGCCGAGTCGAGGTGCCCTTGCCAACGGCCGGCGGCGTTGTGATCGGTTTCACCGTGCCGCCACAGCACGACTCGGCGCAGTGTCACCTGGCCAAGCCCTCTTCCGCGTCGGCACGGCTGTCCTCGGCCGGGTCATCCACGGTGCCGGCGTCCGCGTCGAACTCGATCCTGGGGCAGTCCTTCCAGAGCCGTTCCAACGCGTAGAAGGACCGCTCCTCGGAATGCTGCACGTGCACAACGACGTCGACGAAGTCCAGCAGCACCCAGCGGCCCTCGCGGGCGCCCTCGCGGCGGACCGGTTTGGTGCCGGCCGCGCGCATCTTCTCCTCCACCCCGTCCACGATGGCGCCGACCTGGCGTTCGTTGGGTGCGGAGGCGATCACGAAGCAATCGGTGATGATCAACTGATCGGACACGTCGAGCACCATGATGTCGTGCGCCTTCTTGTCGGCCGCCGCGTTGGCGGCGACCAGCGCCAGCTCGCGGGACCTTTCGGTGGCTGCCACGTTTCTCCTCATCAAACTCGACTCGTTCGGGGACCTAGGGTACCTGGGGCTCGGCATATCGGTTGTCCGGTCACCGTGGCGTGGCCTGTGCCGAGGGGCAGCGCCGTCCATGCGGGAGGTGTGCCGTCCCGTGTCGGCAACTCGATCCCCCGGTGTGGCAACGAGAATCCCCGTCGACGCGATCAGGCGTCGTCGGCGCGCTGGTAGAGGGCGCGCTTGGAAATGTACTGGACCACCCCGTCCGGGACGAGGTACCAGACCGGCAGGCCGGCGGCCACGCGCTGCCGGCAGGAGGTGGAGGAGATCGCCATCGCCGGGACCTCGACCAGGGATACCGCCCCGTTGGGTAGGTGTCGATCGTCGAGTTGGTAGCCGGGTCGGGT
This sequence comes from Pseudonocardiaceae bacterium, assembly GCA_036268955.1. Lineage (GTDB taxonomy): Bacteria > Actinomycetota > Actinomycetes > Mycobacteriales > Pseudonocardiaceae > CAJCJE01. Next base: position 8,106 of record DATATE010000073.1, on the reverse strand, counting down.
CACTCCGATGAAGTGTGCTGCGTCGAACATGTCGTTGACCTTGTGCCAGGACAGGATCTGCTCCAGCGCGTCCGCGCCGGTGATGAAGTACAGCTCCGCGTCCGGGTAGATCCCGTGCAGTTCACGCAGGGTGTCGATGGTGTAGGTGGGGCCACGGCGGTCGATGTCGACCCTGCTCACCGAGAATCTCGGGTTGGACGCGGTGGCGACCACGGTCATCAGGTAGCGGTCCTCGGCGGCGCTGACCTTGCCGACGTTCTTCTGGTAGGGCTGTCCGGTCGGTACGAACACGACCTCGTCGAGTTCGAACCGGGACTGGACCTCGCTGGCCGCTACCAGGTGCCCGTTGTGGATCGGGTCGAAGGTGCCGCCCATGATCCCGATCCGCCGTCTGCGCGACATGACCGGTGAGCGTACGGGGCGGCGTCCGTTTTGGCGCGGGCTGCGGCGTCGCGGGTGACCAACATCGCCACCGCAACGCCGCTTCCGCGCCGCTCAGACCTCGGGGGCGAGTACCTCGTCGGTGCCGACGCGCACGATCCGAATCGCCTCCATCGGACAGGATTCGGCCGCGCCGAGCACGCCGTCGTCGGGCTCGATCACCTCGTGCACCGGCACCGCATGACCACCCTCGATCCTGAACCGGCTCGGTACCGTCCCCGCGCACACCGCCGAACCGATGCACAGGCTCTCATCGACGCTGATCCGCCAGCGTTCCTCGGTCATCGCGTTCTCCCCTTCGCTGAACAAGCCGTCATCGAGCAAGCCGTCACCAGGCACCTTTCACCAGGCGACCGGCAGGGACCGTACGCCACGAATAAGCCTGCCGGTCTTCCATTCCACCTGTTCGGCCGGCTGTGCGAGGTGCAGCGTGGGGAGCCTGCGGATCAGGGTGGCTATCGCGACCTGCATCTCCATCCTGGCCAGTTGGGCGCCGAGGCAGTGGTGGATGCCGTGGCCGAAGGTGACGTGCTGATTGTCCGCGCGGGCGAGGTCGACCTCCTCCGGACGCTCGAAAGCCGACTCGTCACGGTTGGCCGAGTTCATGTCCACCACGACGGACTCACCGGCGGCGATGTGCTGACCACCGAGTTCGAGATCCTCGGTCGCGATGCGGGGGAAGCCGGCCGACGCGCCGAGCGGGACGATCCGCAGCAGTTCCTCCACCGCGCTGGGTACCAGGGTCGGGTCGGCGACGAGCTGATCCCACAGGCCGGGGTTCGCCAACAGCAGGTAGACGAAGTTGCCGGTCTGGTTGGCGGTCGTCTCGTGTCCGGCGACCAGCAGGGTGACGCCGAAGGTGACCAGTTCCTCCTCACTGAGACGGCCTTCGTCGTCCCGCGCGGCGACGAGTTCGCCGAGCAGGTCATCGCTTGGCTCGCCGCGGCGCACGGCGATGAGACCGGCCAGGTATTCGTTGAGCAGCTGCCGCGCCCGGCGGATCTCGTCCTCGTCACCGACCAACGCCAGCAACAGGTCGGTCCACTGCCGGAAGCGGTCCCGGTCGGCGAAGGGCACGCCGAGCAGTTCGCAGATGACCGTGATCGGCAGCGGCCAGTTGAGCGATTCCGCGAGGTCGGCGGGCGAGCCGGTGGGGATCATCGTGTCCAGCAGGTCGTCGACGATCTGCTGGGTCCTCGGCCGCAGCAGCTCGATGCGACGAGCGGTGAAGGCCTTGGCGACCAGTTTGCGCAGCCGACTGTGCTCGGGCGGGTCCATGGTCAGGATGCTGGGATTGTTCTGCACCAACGGAACCGGCCTCGGCACGTCCCTGCCGAGGGTGTTCATGCTGAAGCGCGGATCGGCGAGCACCGTTTTCACGTCGTCGTAACGGGTTGCCAACCAGGCGTCGCCGCCGTAGGGCATGGTCACGCGCAGGATGGGCTGGTCGCGCCGAAGTTCCGCGAGCTTGGGGTGCACGTTGAGCCGATCCGCGACCGCGAACGGGTAAGGCGTTGCCTCCTGGCTGGTCGCCGTCATAAAGCACGTCCCTTCGTGACATCAGGATCTCATGGATCCGGCGTTGTAAGCGCTCGCTTACAACGCTAGCGTATGCAGAAGGTCACAGTGGGTCAATACGAAGAGTGGGGTAGTGCGCGGCGCGGTCGATCGGCTCAACCGTGCTGAGCGGAACGCTCCAACAGCACGGCGACAGCCTTGAGCACGCACTCACTGATCGTGGCCGGATCGGCGTCGGCCAACGGCTGTTTGTTGACGACGGAGCGCAACAGTCCGATGCCCAACAGCCAGGCCAGGACGAGGTCGGCGCGAAGCTCGGCATCGGGTTGGTCGGTCAGCGAGGCCAACGCGCGGACGTACTCGGCGCCGAGGTCCTGCCGCACCGCTGACGCGGCCTGCTCGTGCGCGCTGGACCTCAGCACGGCGTAGAACGGGCTGGCGTCGGCCTTCGGCGCCTCCGGCGCCAGCATCAGCCCGAGAGTGCGCGCGAGGAGTTGTTCCGGCGGGGTCTCGGCGATCAGCTGTCGGCTCGACGTGGCCAGGGTGGCCTGGAACAGGGCGTCCTTGGAACCGAAGTAGCGGAACAACAATGCCTGGTTGACCTTGGCGTGCGCGGCGATGTCCCGGACCGTGGTCTGCTCGAACCCCCGCTCGGCGAACAGTTCGGTGGCCGCGGCGAGCAGCGCGGCCTTGGTCGCGTCGGCGTCCCGCCGGCGCGCGGGCACATCCTCGGTAGTCATGCCGGCCTCCGGTTCCACGCCGACCCAAGCGGCTCAAGCGTCCGTGGAGCTTACCGACGCGGCAGGTCACCAGGGCGTCATTGACCGGGAGGTCAATGACGGCGGGCACGTCAGGTCGCGGAACGGATCTGACCGTCGCCCCAGACCTGCCACTTCGACGAGGTCAGCTCCGCGAGGCCCATCGGCCCCCGCGCGTGCAGTTTCTGGGTGGAGATGCCGATCTCGGCACCCATACCGAACTCGGCGCCGTCGGTGAACGCGGTGGAGGCGTTGACCATCACCGCCGCCGCGTCCACCCGCGCGGCGAACCGGCGGGCCGAGGACACGTTCTCGGTGACGATCGCCTCGGTGTGACCGGAGGAGTGCGCCCCGATGTGCTCGATCGCCTCGTCGAGCGAGTAGACCACCTTCACCGCGAGGTCCAGCGACAGGTACTCGGTGTCCCAGTCGGCGTCGGTCGCGGGGACGATGTCCGGGCCGCCGACGGTCTGGGTGATGCCGTCGCCGTGCACCGTGACCCCGTGCTCGCCGAGCGCGGTCAGCACCCTGGGCAGGAACCGTTCGGCCAGCGAGGCGTGCACCAGCAGGGTCTCCGCCGCGTTGCAGACGCTGGGGCGGCGGGCCTTGGAATTGACCACGATCGCCTCGGCCTTGTCCAGATCGGCCGACGCGTCGACGTAGACGTGGCAGTTGCCGGTGCCGGTCTCGACCGTCGGCACGGTTGCCTGCTCGACCACCGCGGCGATCAGTCCGGCGCCACCACGTGGGATGACCAGGTCGACGAGACCGCGCGCGGTGATCAGATGGTGCACGGAAGCACGGTCATGGCAGGGCAGCAGCTGCACGGCATCGGCGGGCAGACCGGTGGCGGCCAGCGCGTCGCGCAGGATGCCGACGAGCGCGATGTTGGACTGCTCGGCCGATGAGGAACCGCGCAGCAGCACGGTGTTGCCGGACTTGAGGGCCAGGCCCGCCGCGTCGACGGTGACGTTCGGCCGGCCCTCGTAGACCATGCCGAGCACTCCCATCGGCACTCGGACCTGCCGGATCTCCAGGCCGTTGGGCTGCAGCCCGCCGCGCAGCACCGCACCGATCGGGTCGGGTAGTCCGGCGACCGTACGCAGCCCGTCGGCGATGCCCTCGATCCGCGACGGGGTGAGGGTCAGCCGATCGACCAGCGCCTCGGTCATCCCGCTCTCCCGGCCGGTCGCGACGTCGCGGGCGTTGGCGGCCAGGGTCTCCTCGGTCCGCGCCAACAGGCCCTCGGCCATCGCGTCGAGCGCCGCGTCCTTGCGCTGCCGGGTGGCCAGCGCCAACTCAGCCCCCGCTGTCTTGGCCCTGCGTGCGGCGGCAAGCACCTGCTCGCGAAGGTCATCCTGCTGGGGAGTCGGCAATGGACTGTCAGCGACGGCGGTCATACCACTCAGCCTACGACCTGCCGGTGATGTTGTCCGCCGCATATCGGCCGCCAACTTATTGTCATCCCAATGCGCTAGACATGTACCCATGGACGAGACCGCCCTGCGGGAAAGGGCCGAACAGCTGCTGCGCCAACTGGCCGGCGAGCACGCGACGCTGCGCACCGACCAGTGGCAGGCGATCCGCGCGCTGGTCGTCGACCGGCGGCGGGCACTGGTCGTGCAGCGCACCGGATGGGGCAAGTCCGCGGTGTATTTCCTGGCCACGGCGTTGTTGCGGGAACTCGGCGAGGGCCCGACGCTGATCGTCTCACCGCTGCTGGCCCTGATGCGCAACCAGGTACAGGCCGCGGCCAAGGCGGGGGTGCACGCCGCGACGATCAACTCGGCCAACACCGAGGACTGGCGGGATATCCAGGACGAGGTCGTCGCCGGTCGGGTCGACGTGCTGCTGGTCAGCCCCGAACGGCTGAACAATCCCGATTTTCGGGACACCGTACTGCCCGAGTTGACCGCTGCGACCGGTTTGCTCGTGGTGGACGAGGCACACTGCGTGTCCGACTGGGGGCACGACTTCCGGCCGGACTACCGCAGACTGCGCACGTTGCTCGCCGGGCTGCCGGAGCGGGTGCCCGTACTGGCCACGACGGCGACCGCGAACGACCGGGTGGTCACCGACATCGCCGAACAGCTCGAAGTGCGCGGTATGGCCAGTCCGGACGGCGAGGCCGGAGAACTGGCGGAGCGCGACACTCTGGTGCTGCGCGGTGCGCTGGATCGGGAGAGCCTGCACCTGGCCGTCGTGCCGATGCCGACCGCGCAGGCCCGGCTCGGCTGGCTGGCCGAGCACCTCGCCGAGCTGCCCGGTTCCGGCATCATCTACACGCTCACGGTGGCCACCGCCGAGGAGGTCGCCGCGTTCCTGCGGGAGCGGGGCTATCAGGTGTCCGCCTACACCGGCCGCACGGATCCGGCCGAGCGCGCCAAGGCCGAGGAGGATCTGCTCGCCAACGAGGTCAAGGCTCTTGTCGCGACGTCGGCGTTGGGCATGGGCTTCGACAAGCCGGACCTGGGTTTCGTCCTGCATCTCGGCGCACCTGCCTCGCCGATCGCCTATTACCAGCAGATCGGCCGTGCGGGCCGTGGTGTGCTGCGGGCCGAGGTGTTGTTGTTGCCGGGCAGGGAAGACCGCGATATCTGGGCCTATTTCGGTTCGCTGGCCTTCCCGGCCGAGCGGGTGGTGCGCGCGGTGCTGGCCGCCCTGGACTCGGCCGGCAGGACGCTGTCGACGGCAGCGCTCGAACCGATGGTGGATCTGTCGCGTAGCCGGCTGGACATGGTGCTCAAGGTGCTCGACGTGGACGGCGCGGTGCGGCGGGTGCGCGGTGGCTGGCAGCCCACCGGCAACGAATGGCATTACGACGCAGACCGCTACCAGCGGATCGAGAAGGCTCGCGGGGTCGAGTCCCAGGCGATGCTGGACTATCAGTCGACCAGCGGCTGCCGCATGGAATTCCTGTTGCGGCAGCTCGATGACGCGCATGCCGCGCGGTGCGGGCGTTGCGACAACTGCACCGGTCGACGGTGGAGTACGGAAGTGTCCTCCGCGACGACGGAGGCCGCGCAGGAACGACTGCGCAGGCCCGGCGTGGACCTTTCCCCGCGCAAGCAGTGGCCGACCGGGATGAGCGCCCTGCAGGTACCGCTGTCCGGGAAGATCGCCGCAAGCGAGAACTCGTTGGACGGGCGGGCGCTCGCGCGACTGACCGATATCGGCTGGGGCACCAGAATGCGGGAACTGCTCGCCGACGACACGGACGGCCCGGTGCCCGACGATGTGTTCACGGCATGTATCGCCGTGCTGGCAAACTGGGGGTGGGCACAGCGCCCCGTCGGCGTGGTGACCATGGCCTCCCGGCATCGGCCTCAGCTGGTGGCCAGTCTCGGCGAGCGACTCGCCTCGGTCGGCAGGCTGACCCCGCTCGGCACGGTGCGCGCCACCGGCGCGGGTGGGCACAAGGCCAGCAGCGCGCGGCGGCTCGCGGAGTTGTGGACCAGCATGTCGGTGCCGGAGGAACTCGCCACCAATCTGTCCACAGTGGATGGACCGGTGCTGTTGGTCGACGATGTCGTCGACTCGGGTTGGACGATGACGCTGGCCGCCAAGCTGCTGCGAGAGGCAGGTGCGCCGGCAGTACTCCCCTTCGCCCTCGCGTTGACCGGCTGAACCTCAGGAGCCGGTCAGATCTCGGGAGCCGGTCCGCGACCGCGCAGAAGCGAACACCGCCGCCACAACGTCGGGCACGGTGTGCCACACCCACCGATCCGTGCGTCGGTGGGTGTGTCATCGGTTCCTGCTCGACGACAAGCCGGCTGAGCACGATCTGACCTGCGGTTGAGCAAGACTGTCGGTGGTTGCTGGGATGCTGTGGGGATGACGTGGTGGGATGAGTTCGCCGTAGCCGAACCTGAGTTCGCGCAGCGGGTACGAGACCGGTTCAGCATCCGCAAGCACTGCACGATGGCCACCGTGCGCAAGAACGGGGCGCCACGGATCAGCGGCACCGAGGTCGAATTCTCCGACGGTGGCCTGTTCATCGGCAGCATGTCTGGCGCGTTGAAGGCCCTCGACCTTCGGCGTGATTCTCGGTTGGCGTTGCACTCTCCGACCGAGGATGCGCCGGAGGAAGATCAGACGAGCTGGGCCGGGGAGGCGAAGATCAGCGGATTGGCGCATGAGGTCGGCGATCCGAGCAAGGTCGAGGAGTCGCACCGGTTCCGGATCGAGGTGACGGAGGTGGTGCTGACGAGAGTCGGCGGACCGGATCACCTGCTGATCGAGACCTGGCGGCCCGGCAAAGGCCTGGAGAGCCGCAGACGGTACTGAGAATGACGATTGGTCATGTGCGGGCGCTGGCTAGCACGACTCCGACCAACGCGCAAACGGCTGTCCACAGACTCGCGGATCATCCCCAGCCGACCCGCGAAAGATCGACATTTACCGGAGAGCCGATAGACTGGCCAGGGGGCCAACCCCCTAGGGATGGGCGGGCATTTGAGGGTGCGGAAGTTTGAGGTGCGGAAAATTGGAGCGTCATTTGGGGTTCCATTTGAGGCGCTGACATTTGGTTATGCTGACATTTGGGTGTGCGCATTTGAGGGCGCTATTGGGCGGTTTATTTTAGGGGCGCTGGCATTTTAGGTGCGGGTACCGAGGATGTCGGCATTTGGGAGCGGCAGGCTTCAGGAGTGCACTCAGGCCGGCGCTGTGAAGCGAATGAGGTTGTTGTCGGGGTCGATGTGCACAACCTCGCGACCGTAGTCAGTATCGTAGGGTTCGCTGGTTCCGGCGACACCGGTGGCTTCCAGGGCGTGTGCGACGGTGTCCGCATCCTTGACCGCGATATCGGCGGCGGCAGCGGTACGTGCCGGATCGTGGTCCGCCTTGACGAACAGATGCAATTCGGCCGCGCCAAGCCGCGCCCAAGCCCAGGTGATCCCTGCGGCATGGGGCATGACCTGAAATCCGAGTTGCTCATAGTGGGCCAGCGCAGACCGGATATCGCGGGTCGGGAAGCATGGCGCGAAGCCACCGGCACCGACCAGGGAGTCGAGAGTCGTCACGGATCCACTATGTCAGCGAGACACGGTCACTGCTAGCTCCTCTTCACGGCCGACCGAAACTCACATGATTGGGCGCTGCTCGGCGGCGCTGGCGCGCGTAGTCTTCCGGTCATGCCGAAGGTGCTGATCACCGGCATGTCGGGCACCGGCAAGTCGACCGCGCTACACGTCCTGCACGAACGCGGGCACCGTACGGTCGACACCGACACCGAACAATGGAGTCATTGAGCCGTTTTCAACCTGGTCGGGAAGTGTTGGTGGACAAGGGATGTGGATCACGAGTTGATGTTTGTCGGAGTGTCGGCGTGACAACGAGATGAAGCCTCCGGTAGGAGGGCTGTCGACCAAGATCAGTCCACGCCACC
>DATATE010000072.1:0-22880 GCA_036268955.1 Pseudonocardiaceae bacterium | reverse complement strand
CGCCATGACGTCACGTGAACAAAACGATACGCTGTCCCGCATCGGCCCTGGCACGCTGATGGGCAAGCTGTTGCGCCGCTACTGGGCGCCGTTCCTGCTGGCGTCGGAAATTCCGGAACCGGACTGCCCACCGGTGCGCGTCACGCTGATGGGCGAAAAGCTGATCGCCTTTCGCGATTCCAAGGGCCAAATCGGACTGATCGACGAATTCTGCGCCCATCGCGGCGCCTCGCTGTGGTTCGGCGAAGTCGCCGAGTGCGGCATCCGCTGCCACTATCACGGCTGGAAGTACGACGTCACCGGGCAGTGCGTCGAGGTACCGTCGGAGCCCGCCAACAGCGGGTTCTGCGCGAAGGTGAAGCTCACCGGCTATCCGCTGGTGAAGATCGGCGACGTCCTGTGGACCTACCTGGGTGATCCGGCCGACCGGCCAGGACTGCCCGAGTTCGAGTTCGTGCACGTGCCGGCCGAGCAGACCTACACCTCCAAGCGTTGGCAGGAGTGCAACTGGCTACAGGCGCTGGAAGGCGGCATCGATTCCAGCCACGTGTCCTGGCTGCACTCGGCAGGACTGAAGAATGATCCGCTGTTCAAGGGATCCAAGGGCAACGAGTACAACCTCAACGACATGAAGCCCTTCTTCGAGGTCGTCGACTCCGACGGCGGCCTGTTCGTCGGGGTCCGCCGCAATGCCGAGGAGGGCCACTACTACTGGCGGATCACGCCATGGGTGATGCCCGCGTTCACCATGGTGCCGCCGCGCGGCGACCATCCGGTGCACGGCCATTTCTGGATACCGATCGACGACGAGAACTGCTGGGTTTTCACCTTCGACTACCAGCCGGTCCGGGCGCTGACCGAGGCCGAGCTACAGGCCATGAAGGACGGCCACGGCGTGCACAACGAGTACGTGCCCGGCACCTACCGGCCCTTGCAGAACAAGGACAACGACTACCTGATGGACCGGGACGCGCAGCGGCGCGGGGAGACCTTCTCCGGTATCAAGGGCATCGCCATGCAGGACGCCTCGCTGCAGGAGAGCATGGGCCCGATCGTGGACCGGGGCAAGGAACGGCTGGTCTCCGCCGACAGCGGCATCATCAAGGCGCGACGCAAACTCGCGCAGGCCGCCTTGGACCTGAAGGAGAAGGGCATCACCCCACCCGGTGTCGACCCACGACACCATCGGGTCCGGTCGGCCGCGATCGTGCTGCCCAAGGACGAGTCCTTCCTCGACTCGGCCCGCGACGCCGTCACCGCCATCCCCGGCGTCCGGCAGACCTCGGTCTGACACGACGATGAACCGAGCGAGCGACACCACCGAGCGTCGGCCGACGCTGTTGAGCAGCTGCGCGCTGGCGGCCACCACCGCCGAAGCCCGCTACCGCATCGACGCCGCACCGCAGACCGCGCGGGCCACCAGGGTGGTCGCACTGGACGACGGCGCCGCCGCCGTTGTCGCGCCGTTGCCGGAACGACCCTGGCGCGGCGCGCGCTTCCTGCGCTACCACGACACCGGCACCCCGGTGCCGCCGGAGCGCGAACTGGCCGACCTCACGCTGCGCACCCCGGACGGCGCCGAGGTGCTGCTCAGCGGTGAGCTGGCCGAGGCCGACTTCGTGCTGATGATCGCGACCACCGACCACGGCGCGCAGGCCGCATCGGCGATCGGGAACGCCTGCACGCTGCGCGGCATCATGACCGCCGGGCTGATCCTCGGCGAGAGTGGCGAGGTGGGCGCCGCGGTCACCGCGCTGCGCCCGAACGCGCGGGTCCTGCTGGTCTCCACCGACCAGCGGGACGCCGCCGGCCTGCTCACCGCACTGGGTGCCTAAGCAAGGGAGTCGGATGGACAAGATCAGCGTGCCGGGCCTGCGCGCGATGAAGAAGGCCGGGCGCAAGATCGTCGGGGTGGTCGCCTGGGACTACCAGATCGCCCGGATCGTCGACAGGGTCGGCGTCGACATCGTGGTGGTCGGCGATTCGGTCGGGGTGAACCTGCTCGGCCAGCCGAACCCGTTCGAGGTGACCATGGAGGAGATGATCATGGTCGGCAGGGCGGTTCGGCGCGGCGTCGACTGGGCGCTGGTCAGCTGCGATTTCCCGTTCGGCCCGTTGCAGGAAGGGGTCGACAGCGCGGTGCGCGCGGCCATCCGACTGGTCAAGGAGGCCGGCGCCGACCTGGTGAAACTCGACGGCGCCGCGGACTATCCCGAGGCGGTCAGTGCGATCGAGCGGGCCGGCATTCCGGTTTTCGCCCAGTTCGGCATCACCCCGCAGCGGGCCCTGCGCTACGGCCTCGACTACCGCGCGATGGCCGGACCGGACGCGCGGGTCCCCGACGAGATGACCGAGGAACTGGTGGCCGAGGCGAAGCGGCTGGAGGCGGCGGGTGCGTCCCTGCTCGACTTCACCAACTCGGGGCCGCTCGCCGGCCCGGCAGTGGTTCGGGCGGTGTCCATCCCGGTACTCGGCGGTTTCGGCGGCGGGCCCTGGCTGGACGGGCGGGTGCGGATGGCGCACGCCGCCATCGGCTATGCCGCGTCCGGAGTGGACAGTCCGCCGGACACCTACGCCAATGTCGCGCGCACCGCGTTCGACGCGCTGAGTTCCTATGCCAAGGACGTGCGGGCCGGCCGGCAGATCAGGGGCGGCGTGCCGGTCCCGCCCGCCACCTGACGCGAGGCCGACCACCTGACGCGAGAGAGGGGCCGACCGTGCCCACCACCGTCATCGACGGGATCAGCACCCACTACCAGGTCGAGGGCTCCGGCCCGCCGCTGCTGATGTATTCGCCCGGCGGGTTCGACTCGAAGCTGGAGAACTGGACGACGCTGGGCGTCTACCACCGCACCAAGCTATTGGCCTATCTGCTCGGCCGGTACACCTGTATCACCTTCGACCGACGCGAGTCCGGCCGCTCCGGCGGCCGGGTGCAGCGGATCGGCTGGGCCGACTATGTCACGCAGGGCAGCGGACTGCTCGACCACCTCGACATCGACGCGGCCCTTCTGATGGGCGGCTGCGTCGGCTGCTCCAGCGTGCTCGCACTCGCCGCAGCCCATCCTGGGCGGGTGCGCGGCATGGTGCTGTTCTCCCCGGCCGGCGGTCCGCGCTATCGGATGCGCCAACACGACCGGTTCGCCGAACACGCCGCCTACGCCGCCGAACACGGCCTCGACCATGTCGTGAAGCTCGCCCAGTCGCACGACAAGGGGTTCACCAAGGATCCCAGGGTCGGCCCCTGGGTCACCGTGCTGCGCACCGATCCGGACTTCGCCGAGCGCTACGCCCGTTCCGACCTCACGGACTATCTGCTGGTGGTGCGGGGTATCGCGCGGACCCAGTTCGACCGGGACACCGTGCCGGGCGCGGAACCGGAGGACCTCATGCGGCTGGACATCCCGGCGCTCATCGTGCCCGGCCAGGACACCTCGCACGCCACCTCGGCCGCCCGCTACCTCCAGGAATGCCTGCCGCGGGCGGAGTACTGGGACGTACCGGTCAGCCAGCAGACCGAGCAGACCGCACCGGCCAGGGTGCTGGAGTTCCTCGCAAAAGCCCGAACCACAAAGCCCTGAACCGCAAAGCCCGAACCACAAAGCCCTGAACCGCAAAGCCCGAACCGCAAAGGCCTGAACCGCAACAGCCTGAACCGCCTCGGGAGTCAGCCGATCTCCTCGCCGCGTTCCAGCGCGGCGATCTGGTCGAGCCGCTGCTGGTGCCGGCCGCCCTTGAACTCGGTGACCAGCCAGCGGTCGGTGATCCGCTCGGCGACCTCGGCGCTGATCACCTTCGCGCCCAACACCAGTACGTTCGCGTCGTTGTGCGCCCGCGAGATCTCCGCGGTGAACAGATCGTGCCCGAGACCGGCACGAATCCCGCGAATCTTGTTGCAGGCCATCAGTTCGCCGGAGCCGCTGCCGCCGACGACGATCCCGCGATCGGCGGCCCCGGTCAGGATCTGCCGGCACAGCCAGGCGCACAGCGGCGGATAGTCCACGGTCTCGGTGGCACTGAAACCGCCGAGATCCTCGACGCGGTGGCCCTGGTTGGTGAGCCGGTCGACAAGGCGCGACTTGACGAGGAAACCGTTGTGGTCACCGGCAATGACGATCCGCATGTCATCCGTCCTCAAGGGAAGGTGCTGGTCAGCCGACGAGGTCGTGGGTGCCGGCCGCGAACAGGTCGGCGAGTACCGGTCGCTGGTGGAGAATGTGCTGGTCGAGAGCGTGCTCGATGAGTTCGTCGAGGACCCCTCGGTTCGGTTCGATGCCGTAGGGGAGTGGGTCGGCGCCTGTGATCTCCATGACCCTGCGATGCATCCGGTCCACCTTCGTCGGTGCCTCGACGGCATCGGCCGCCAACGCCGCGACGTAGCGGTTCTTGGCCTCGGCGAACGCGGTGAACAGTTCCACCGCGAGATCGGGATGCGCGTGCAACAGTTCGTCCCTGACCACCACGAGGTGATTGATCGGGTAGTGGCCGCGTTCGCGTAGCGCGGCGAAACCGGCCTCCTCGGCGTCCGGGATCAGCGGCGCGACGTCCGGATGGTCCACCTCGACCCCGATCGTCGCGGCGATCTCACCCGAGGTGAGCAGGCCGGGCAGGGTCGTCCCGGCCGGTATCGGCGTCACGTTGGCCGGCGGCCGGTACTCGGCGACGTGTTCGTCGCCGGACAGCCGCCAGTTCACCGTGTCGAGATCGAGGCCGTACTCCTGGCGCAGGATGCCGCGCGCCCACACCCCGGTGGTCACCGTATAACCGCGATTGACGCCGACCGCCCGACCGGCAAGGTCCTTCGGCGAACCCAGCCCCGCCCTGGTGTCGGCCAGGATCGCGCCGTGATGGAAACCACGCACCAGGAAGACGGGCAGCGCGGTGAACGGCTTGTGCTGCGCCCTGGCACACAGATAGGTGGTGATCGCCATCTCGCAGACGTCGAACTCGGTGCCGCGCACCATCCGGCGGAAGGCGTTCACCAGCACCGGGACCTCCTCGAACGCCAGGTGCACACCCTTGGGCGTCACCGTCCCGTCCTTGAGTGCGCGGTTGTTGCCCTGTGTGCGCGTCACGGTCCTGAGGTCGAGTTCCACCGGTTGGCCCCGTTCTCCAGTTCGGTCCTTGCTGCGAGGTGCTGCTACAGTAGCAAACCATCAGACCATTAGTCCTCCTTGTTGGTGTCGATCGGAAGGATTCGTTCATGGCCGAGCGAGTGCTGGCAGCGGTCCGAACCGCGCCGAGTACCACCGAATTGCGCGAGTTCGCGATGCCGGATGTTCCCACTGACGGCGCCCTGCTCAAGGTCGAGGTCGCCGGGATCTGCGGTACCGACGTGAAGATGTACGGCAAGCCGCCCTTCGGCTCCCCGGTGATCATGGGGCACGAGAACGTCGGCATCATCGCCAAGGCCGGTAGGGAGTTCCAGGCAAGGCAGGGCGTCCGCGAGGGCGACCGGGTGTTCGTCGAACACTATGTGCCCTGCCGCAGGTGCTCCTGGTGTCATCTCGGCGAGTACCGGCACTGCGAGGCGACCGACTGGCGGACCAACCCGGATGCCCGCCGTTACGGCTACACCACCTCAGAGCACCCGTTCCACCTCTGGGGCGGCTTCGCCCAGTACATGTACCTGCCCTGGAACGCGGTACTGCACCAGGTTCCGGACACCGTGTCCGCCGAACTGGCCGGCATCGTCACGCCGCTGTCCAACGGCATCGAATGGGCACTCGTCGACGGCGGGGTCGGCTACCACTCGACCGTGCTCATCCAGGGACCGGGCCAACAGGGCCTTTCCCAGGTGGTGGCCTGTAAACAGGCCGGCGCCGAACTGGTCATCGTCACCGGCACCACCCGCGACGCCGCCCGGCTCGAACTGGCCAGGACACTCGGCGCCGATCAGGTGATCGACGTGCGCACCGAGGACCCGCTTGAGCGGATCATGGCCCACACCAACGGTATCGGCGTCGACGTGGTGCTCGACTGCACGGCAGGCGCCGGCACCGCACCGGTGCTGCTCGGTATCGACGCGCTCAAGCGCCGCGCCGGTACTCTGCTGATCCAGGGCGAGATCGCCGCGTTCCCGGACTTCCCGGTCAAGAAGGTCACCGAGAAGGCCATCACCATCAAGAGTGCCCGTGGCCACAGCTACCGGTCCTGCGAACTCGCCCTCGCCCAGCTCGCCTCCCGACGTTTCCCGCTGGACCTGCTCACCACGCACACCTATGGCCTGCCCGAGGTGGACACCGCGATCCGGTCGGTCGCCGGGGAGGTCGGCGACGGCGTCGTGCACGTCTCGCTGTTGCCGCAGCAGCTGGAAACCGTCTGAAGGGGAGCGGAGCACATGCACGTCGTCGTCCGGAATCCACCGAGGACCGAGCGGTCCGTTGTCGAGGCGTTCGCCGGGTACGGGGTGGCGACCGTGCACGAGGCGGCGGGGCGGACCGGGCTGCTCGCGCCGAGGATCACCCCGATCTACCCCGGCACGCGCCTCGCCGGGACCGCCGTCACCGTGAGCCTGCCGCCTGCGGACAACTGGATGATCCACGTCGCCGTCGAACACTGCCGGCCCGGTGACGTGCTGGTGGTCGCCCCCACCTCGGCCTCGGACGCCGGCTACTTCGGCGAACTGCTGGCCACCGCGCTGGCCGCCCGGCAGGTCCGTGGGCTGGTCATCGATGCCGGCTGCCGCGATGTCGCCGAGCTGAAGGCGATGGGTTTCCCGGTCTGGTCGGCCTGCGTCAGCGCGACCGGCACCGTGAAGGAGACGCTCGGCAATGTCAACCTGCCGGTGGTGTGCGCGGGCCAACTCGTCGAACCGGGCGATGTGCTCGTCGCCGACGACGACGGTGTTGTCGTCGTGCCGAGGGCGAGGACGGTCGAGGTGCTGGCCGCGTCCCGAGAACGGGAGGACCGGGAAGGCGCGCTGCGTGCCCGCTACGCGGCGGGGGAGCTGAGCCTCGACGTGTCCGGGATGCGTGCCAAGCTGGCCGCGAAAGGCCTGGTCTACCGAGACCATCGGGAATCTCCGGCGCACCAGGAGGCCGGCGCGTGATCATCGACTGTCACGGCCACTACACCACGACTCCACCGCAGCACCAGGCCTTCCGCGAGGACCAGCTCGCCTGGCTCGCCGAGGGCAGCGGGCCGCTGCCAATACCCGCTTCGATCAGCGACGACGCGGTTCGGGAGAGCATCGAGCACAACCAGTTGAAGCTGCTGCGCGACCGCGGTGGCGATCTGATGCTGTTCTCGCCCAAGGCATCCGGTATGCAGCACCACGTGCCCGACCCTGCGCTGGCCCGCGACTGGGCCCGCACCAGCAACGACCTGGTCCACCGGGTGGTCGAGCTGTTCCCGCAGCACTTCGCCGGCGTCTGTCAGCTACCGCAGACTCCCGGCGGGACGCTCGATGACGCCATCGCCGAACTGCGCCGCTGTGTCGGTGAACTCGGCTTCGTCGGCGCCAACCTCAACCCGGACCCCTCCGGCGGCTACTGGACCGGCAAGCCGATGACCGACCGGTACTGGTACCCCCTCTACGCGGCCATGGTCGAGCTGGACGTCCCGGCGATGATCCACGTGTCCGCCTCGGCCAACCCGAACTTCCACGCCCTCGGCGCGCACTACCTCAACGCGGACACCTCGGTGTTCATGCAACTCGTCGAGGGTGACCTTTTCGGCGAGTTCCCCACACTGCGGGTGGTCATCCCGCACGGTGGCGGCGCGGTGCCCTACCACTGGGGCCGCTACCGGGGCCTTGCCGACCGGCTCGGCCGCCCACCACTGACCGAACACCTGATGCGCAACGTCTTCTTCGACACCTGCGTCTACCACCAGGCCGGCATCGACCTCCTGCTGCGGGTCGTCGACGCCGACAACGTGCTGTTCGCCTCGGAGATGATCGGCGCGGTGCGCGGCATCGACCCGGAGACCGGCTTCCACTGGGACGACACCAAACGCTACCTCGACGCCGCCGAATTGTCCGATGTGGACAAACGGAAGGTCTTCGAGTCGAACGTCCGCAGGGTCTACCCGCGCCTCGACCGGCGGCTGGCGGCAGGCTGAACCGGACGGTCGGACAGGTCAGATCTTGGGGTCGTTGGGTGAGCGGGTCAGCACCTTGGCCGTGCGCCCGATGTGCTTGCCCATGATGTCCTTCGCCACCTCCGTGTTGCGCCGGGCGATGGCCTCGACGATGTCGCGGTGCTCGACGGTACCGAGCTTACCCATCACCGGCTGCGCGGTCTTGGCCTCCCGCAACGACATCAGCAGCGGCCCGTGGAAGGAGCGGACCAGCATCTCGATCGCGGCGTTGTGCGTGCACGCGCCGAGCCGGTTGTGAAACTCCGCCGACATGGCCATCGTGTACTCGTTGCGGCGCAGCGCCGAGGACTGTTCGCGGGTCATCTCCCGCAACTCCTCGATGTCCTCCTCGGTCGCGCGCTCGACGACGGTCGGAATGATCCCGATCTCGAAGATCAGCCGGGCCTCGGTCACCTCGACGGCGGTGATCGGCGCCAGGTTGAGTAGATCGGCGAGGCCGTTGCCGAGCCGGTCGGAGGTCGGTTTCGTCACGAACGCCCCACCTCGGGCGCCGACCCGGATCTCCACCAGGCCGCCGGCCTCCAGTACCCGCAGGGCTTCGCGGACGGTGACCCTGCTGACCCCGAACTGGTCGCACAGTTCCCGCTCGCTGGGCAGCCGGTCGCCGGGGTGGAGTTGGTCGTTGCGGATCAGCGTCCTGATCTGCGCGACGATCGCCTCGGACATCCGGTTCGCGTTGACCACGGTGAACAGGCCGCTACCGGCCCGTTCGGCTGCTGCGGAACTGCGTGACTCCACGGTGTCTCCAACCCCAGGTTTACCCACTGAGCCCACCCCCGATTGACCACGGCACGCTCATCCGGTGACTTAGGGTTAAGGGTACGCCCATTAGCCCAATAGCCCAAATCGCGGTTGTCGCAGGCGGGCGTGGTTCGTCCCGGTACGCGACCTTGTCAGGTCATCTTGAATGGACTAACCTTCAGACCGTCAAGTCCTTAGGTATGAACGTTCGACAGCGCGGCCCCGAGCCAATTGCCGGCCGGCGGCGAGATCAATCCACGATGGAATCGTGAGGAGTCATCGATGAGCAAGAGCGGTCGCGTTTTCCTGCGCGGCATCACATCCGAGTCCTATGGCCTCGGGGAGTTCCGGTCCCGGCAACTTGCCGCGCCGCGAGTCCGAGACGACTCGGTGGTCGTCGACGACGCGAAGGTTGCCCACTCCGGTGACTCGGCCACCTCCAAGACCTGGTGGCGGATCGGGCCGGGCGACGACCCGTTCCTCACCCAGAGCTTGCAGGTCCACTTCGTACAGTTGCCGCCGGAGTCCGCCAACCACGGCCACGGCCACCAGAACGAGGCCGCGTTCTACATTCTTGAGGGCAAGGGTTACGAGATCCACGACGACAAGCGCTATGACTGGTCGGCAGGCGACCTCGTGCTCGTGCACACCGATTCCGTGCACCGGCACTTCAACCCCTACGACACGACCGCGACGGCGATCGTGTTCAAGGCCAAGTGCGCCTGGATGTATCTCGGGCTGATCCAGCAGGGGCGCAGCGGCCCGGTCGCCGACGAGGAGCGGTTCGGTCCTCGGGAGGACTGGTCGCAGGTCTGGACACCGGGTGTCGAGGACCGTAAGAAGGTGGTCAAACCGGAGCACACCAGCTGGGAGACCACGCCGCTGGGCAAGGTGCGGATCCTGTCCGCCCCGGACCGCACCGATGTGCGGACCTTCAGCGTGGACGCCTTCGAGCTGGAGATTCCGGCGGGAAGCCGGTCCGGCAAGCGCTGGCACATGGCCGACGAGGTGCTGTACGTGATCTCCGGTTCCGGTTACAGCCTGCACTGGGAGGTCGAGGCGGAGATCGCGGAGAAGTACCACGCCCGCATCGCCAAGGAGCCCACCCGCCACGAACTCAAGGCCGGTGACACGCTCTACGTCCCGCAGAACACGGTGGCCCAGCACTTCGCCGCCGACGGAACCCCGCTGACGCTGCTGTCCGGCCAGAACCGGCTGTTCAAGCAGCTCGGCTACGACAAGGTGCACTTCTTCGAGAACGCCCCCGAGTACGAGGCCGCGACCTCCGCCGTCGCCGCGGTGACGCCGATGTCCAATCGGGATCTACCCGCGTCTTGACCCCGATATTGGCCGGCAGTATGGTCCTACCAATAGTCATCCAATGATCATTTCTCCTTCTTGTTCATCCGGGTTGTCGGCAGCTGGTTGACCGGCCGTGACAGCTTTTCAAGCCGCGCTATCGCGGTCGATACCCGGTTTCGGCGAGTGTCTGCTTGCGTTGTCCATCCACAAGGGAGTGGCTAGCATGGATACGACCTCGACTGCCGCCAAGGTCGTCAGTCGAACCTCCGGCCGTCGCTGGCTGTATGTCGGCATGCCGCTGTTGATCAGTTTCGCGGTGGCCCAGCTGATGAAGACCTCGGTCGGCATCGTGGTGGCCAGTCCCGTGTTCGCCGAACGCTTCGGTGTCTCCGCGCACGCCTCCGCCGTCGGCTGGGTGTCCAGTTCCTTCCTCTACGCCTACGGCGTCGCCCTGCTCGGCTGGGGCTTCCTCGTCAAGGCCTGGGGACCTCGGCGGGCCATGCTGGTCGGCAGCGCCATCTGGGTGCTGTCGTTGGCCGTCACGCCGTTCGTCACCAACCTCGGCGAGCTGTACGGCACCAGGATCGCGCTCGGTATCGGCGAGGCCTGCTTCTACCCGGTGGCGCACACCCTGACCGCCCGCTGGTTCCCGATCCAGGAACGGGCCCGGGCGAACGCCTCCTGGCTGTGCGGCATCTTCGTCGGGTCCACCTTCGCCTCCTTCCTGACCACCACCACGCTGAGCACTCTCGGCTGGGCCGGCACCTTCTACGTGCAGGCGGCGATCGCGGCGGTGCTCGCCTTCGGGATGACGCTGTTGTTCGTGCACGACGATCCGCGTACGGCCGAGGCGGTCAGCGTCTCCGAGGTCACCCATATCGAGCGCAACCGGTTCGAGACCACCAAGCTGATCCCCAAGAACGGTCCGGAATCGCCGTTCCGCAACTACCGGTACTGGCTGACCATGCTGATGTACCTTGGCAGCAACATTCCCTTCTACGGCTTGGTCACCTGGCTGCCGACCTTCCTCAAGGACCAGCGGCACCTGGACTTCGGGGTGGTCGGGGTCATCCTCACCGCGGCCAATGCATTGTCCATTGTGGTCATGCTGGTGGTCGGTGTCGGTTCGGACCGCAGGATGCGCAGGGCCGGGTTCGCGGCCGTCGGGTTCGCGATCGAGGGCATCGGTATCCTCGGCGCCGTCCTCGGCCCGGCCAACACGCTCGTGGTCGGTACCTTCGTCTTCCTCGGCCTCGCCGGCAATGCCTGGTGCATCGTGGCCAACTGGGGCCTGCTGCACAGCCTCATGCCGACCAGGTCGGTGGAGTCCTCCAGCGGCGTGTTCTCCTCGATCACCAACATCATCGGTGCCGGTGCGCCCGCGCTGATGGGGGTGCTGCTCACCGCGAGCGGCTCCTACACCAGCGGGTTCCTGCTGCTGGTCGCTACCGTGGTGGTCTCGATCGGCTGCTGTGCCGTGCTGATTCCGCAGGGCTACTGACTCCCACCGGCCTTGGAGGCGCTCTGATGTCACATCCCGATAGCGAGCACGCCAGCCGGGCCGAACTGGCGCTGGCCTGTCGGATTCTCGCGGTCGAGGGCCTCGTCGAGGGCATCCTCGGCCACGTGTCGGCCCGGATCGACGGGCAGCGGATGCTCATCCGCTGCCGAGGGCCGCGCGAGCACGGGTTGCTGTTCACCGAGGAGCGCGACATCCGGCTCGTCGACTTCGACGGCACCGGCGCCGAACTCACCGACGGCTTCGCCGTCCCCAACGAACTGCCCATTCACGGCGAGGTGCTGCGGGCCCGACCGGAGGTCGGCGCGGTCGTACACGCGCATCCGCCCGCCGTGCTCGCCTGCGGCATCGCCGGACTGCCGCTGCGCCCGATCTTCGGCGCGTTCAACATCCCGGCGATGCGGCTTGCCCATGCCGGCATCCCGGTCTATCCGCGATCGGTGCTGATCAGGCGAGCGGAACTGGCCAAGGAGATGCTCGCGGCGATGGGCGAGGCGCCGGTGTGCGTCTTGCGCGGGCACGGCATCACGGTGACCGGTGCGACGGTCCGGGAGGCGGTCATCCGGGCGCTGAACCTCAACGCCCTTGCCAGCGTCACGCTGACGGTCGCGACGACCGGCCGCACCGCGGAGGAGATCTCGGCGGAGGACCTCGCCGAACTGCCCGACCTCGGTTCGGCCTTCAACGACGACGCGAACTGGCGCTACTACGCGGCAAAGGCGGCCAGCACCATCCGCTGACCGCACGGCGGACAACTGAAGATCACACCATTATCATGATTTATTTGGTAGTACCAATATTCCAATATACATCGCTATTTCGACCATCGAGCACACTCCGCCGACGACGCTGGAGGCAGCGCAATGCGAGCAGCACGACTCAACCTCAGAACGGGCGCGATGACCGGTGCGGCAGCGGCCCTGCTGCTGTTGGCCGCCTGCGGTGGCGGCACCGGCAGCTCGGCAAGTACGTCGCTGAGCAGCGTCACCGGCCTGTCCGCAGGGCAACTGCGGTCCGACGCCGACCAGGAGGGCCAGGTCAACTGGTACACCACCTTCGCGGCCGACGACGTGAGCAACATGGTCTCGGCCTTCAACAAGGTCTATCCGAAGATCAAGATCAACGCGTTGCGGTTGAGCGCCGACCAGCTACCTCCTCGGGTCATCACCGAACAGCGCGGCGGCGAGTACAACGCCGACGTGGTCTCCGGTGACGCCCCACAGGTCGACCAGCTGATCAACGCCAACGCGCTGGCGCCCTACTGCCCGCCGGACGAGCAGCCGTTGCCGGACAACCAGTCCATGCCCAAGGGCTACTGCGGCAACGTCTACGTCGTCACCACCGCGATCGTGTACAACCCGAGTGCGCTGGCCCGGCTCGGCCTGCAACCGCCGGCCTCCCTGCAGGATCTCGCGCAACCGCAGTGGAAGGGCCATTTCTCGATGGACCCCAGCGCGGTCAACCTCTACGAGGGCCTGATCACCGTGCTCGGCCACGCGAAGGCGCTGGCGCTGTTGCAGAAGCTGGGCAGCAACCAGCCCAAGCTGGTGGAAAGCCACACCCTTGCGCTCACCCAGGTCGAAGCCGGCGAGCCGGTCGCCTCGGCCTCCGCCTACGGCTACAAGGCGGCCAGCGAACAGAAGAAGAATCCGGGCAAGGTCGCCTTCGTCAACCCGAACCCGCTGCCCACCTCCTTCACCCCGATCGACATCGCTCGCAACGCGCCGCATCCGGCCGCAGCCGCGCTGTTCGTCAACTGGATGGTCTCCCAACAAGGACAACAGTCCATTGTGGATACCACCGACCACACCTCGCTGCGCACCGACGTGCGCAACGACCCGACCGTCTGGGACCCGAACAAGTGGAGTCCGGCCTGGGGTGACGCGAGCATCAGCGCCGGCCAGTACAACCAGTACGCCAGCGAGATGAAACAAGCCCTGAACGCCGACTGACCGCGCACGACTCCTCGGGTGGAAGGAATCTCAATGGCCGTTGCGACCGATACCGCGCCGGCAGCACCGTCGGCCCCAGCCGGACAGCGGCCGAAGCGACGCCGAGGGTGGCGTTTCGAACCGAGGTATGTG
Source organism: Pseudonocardiaceae bacterium (assembly GCA_036268955.1). Taxonomy (GTDB): domain Bacteria; phylum Actinomycetota; class Actinomycetes; order Mycobacteriales; family Pseudonocardiaceae; genus CAJCJE01. Next base: position 9,131 of record DATATE010000072.1, on the reverse strand, counting down.
ATCCTCGGCGTCGCCGCGGTCATCGTCGCCTATCTCGCGCTGGTGCCGGTCGGCACCATGGTGGTGGCCAGCCTGCAGTCCACCTTCCTCGGCACCGGCCCGACCACCTGGACCTTCGAGCACTACGTGCAGACCTTCACCGGGACCGGGTTCGGTTCGCTGGTGGCCAACTCCTTCGAATACGCGATCGCCACCGCGCTGCTCGCGGTCGCCATCGGCTTCGGCCTCGCCTGGCTGGTGACCAGGACCAACACGCCGGCCCGCGGCTTCGCCAGGATCGCGGCGCTGGTGCCGCTGATCATTCCCGGCATTCTCAACACCGTCGCCTGGGGCCTGCTGTTCTCCCCGCAGACCGGCCCGCTCAACGGCCTGCTGCATGCCGTGCATCTGCCGATCTTCGACATCTACTCGCTACTGGGCATGATCTTCGTGCAGACGACGCATATGACCCCGGTGGCGTATCTGATGGGCGTCGCCGCATTCACCTCGATGGACTCCTCGCTTGAGGAGGCCGCGCTGTCCTCCGGCGCGAAGCCGCTGCGGGTGCTGCGGACCATCACGCTGCGGCTGATCCGGCCGGCGATCCTCTCGGCGGGCCTGCTGATGTTCATCCAGACCATCTCCACCTTCGAGGTGCCGCAGCTGCTCGGCGTGCCCAACCACGTCTTCGTTTTCGTCAGCCGGATGTACGAGGCGATCCAGTCCTTCCCCGCCGACTACGGCACGGTCGCGGTGATCGGCCTTTTCGTCCTCGTGCTCGCCGCGATCGGCCTCGGTGTCTCGCAGTGGATGACGCGACGCGCGCCGACCCAGACCGTCACCGGCAAGGGTTTCCGGCCGAGGACGGTCGATCTGGGCCGCTGGCGCTGGCTGGGTTTCGCCGCCTTCCTGCTGTTCTTCCTGGTGACCGTGGTGCTGCCGTTGGCGATGCTGCTGTGGTCCTCGCTGCTGCCCACCTACGGTCCGCCGTCCTGGCAGGCGCTGAAAACGGTGTCGCTGAACAACTACGCGACGCTGTTCTCCTCGCCGACCCTGCTGGACTCGGTCCGCAACACCGCGATCACCGCGCTGTCTGCCGGACTGATCGTCACCGTGCTGACCGCGGTCGTCGCCTACCTGACCACCAAGACCAAGATCAGGGGCCGGTTCCTGCTGGACGGCCTTGCCACCGTGCCCATCGCGGTGCCCAGCATCGTGCTCGGCGTCGGCGTCCTCTACTGGTATCTCGTCGCGCCGCTGCCGTTTCACCTCTACGGCACGCTGACCATCCTGGTGATCGCCTTCGTGACCATTGGCCTGCCCTACGGCATGCGCTATCTCGGGCCGGGCATCGCGCAGATCAGCGACGAACTCGAAGAGGCGGCAACGGCCAGCGGCGCGGGCTGGTTCCGGGCGTTCCGGCGGATCTACCTTCCGCTGCTGATGCCCTCGCTGCTGGCCGCGTTCCTCTACACCACCATCGTGGCGTTCCGGGAGATCTCGGCGGCGATCTTCCTGTACTCCCAACACACCGAGGTGATGTCGGTGCAGATCTACGACCTGTGGTCCAGCGGTGACTATCCGGTGGTCGCCGCGCTCGGCGTGCTCATGGTGGCGCTGCTGTCGGTGGTGGTGGGGATCGTGCGGCTGGTCGGCGGCCGAGTCGGACTCAACAACCGCTGAACAGCGGACCTTTGGAGGCATCATGATCAAGCTCAGCGCGGTGGTCAAGTCCTACCCCGGCCGGACCGCTACCGGCAACGCGGTCGACGGCATCGACCTCGACATCGCCGAGGGTGAACTGGTCACCCTGCTCGGGCCGAGTGGCTGCGGCAAAACCACCACGCTGCGGCTGATCGCCGGCCTCGAACGTCCCAACGGCGGCGAGATCACCATCGGTGGCACCGTGGTCGCCGCGCCCGAACAGGGCGTGTTCCTCGGCGCGAACCGGCGGCCGATCGGCATCGTCTTCCAGTCCTACGCCATCTGGCCGCATATGACGGTGCTGGAGAACGTGCTGTTCCCGCTGCGCTCGCAGCGGCCGAGGATGACCAAGGCCCTTGCGCGGGAACGCGCACTGACCGCGCTGGAGGGTGTCGGCCTCGCCGACTTCGCCGCCCGCCCGGCACCGATGCTCTCCGGCGGCCAACAGCAGCGGGTCGCGCTGGCACGGGCGCTGGTCCGTGAACCCAAGGTGCTGCTGCTCGACGAACCGCTGAGCAACCTCGACGCGGGCCTCCGCGACCGGATGCGCGACGAGATCCGCGCCGTGCAGCAGCGGTTGGGCATCACCACCGTCTTCGTCACCCACGACCAGGACGAGGCACTCGCCGTGTCCGACCGGGTGGTGGTGATGGACACCGGCCACATCGTGGAGCAGGGCCTCCCACAGGAGATCTACACCTGGCCGACGGCCGCGTTCACCGCGCGGTTCCTCGGCGTGTCCAACACGATGACCGGCACGGTGCGCACCATCGACGGCGATACCGTGGAGATCGCCGTCGAAGCCGGACTGCTGCGCTGCCGGGCCTGCGCGGGACTGGCCGAGGGAGACGCGGTCAGCGTGTTCATGCGGCCGGAGAGTTTCCGGCTCTCCCGCAGGCCGCACACCGACCGCGACTGGACGGGCACCATCGACTTCAGCATCTACCAGGGCGACTGCTGGGACTACCACATCACCTTGGCCAGCAAGGAGTCCGTGAAGGTCAGGGTGTACCGGGAGAAGGTCGGCCTCGCCCACGGCGACCAGGTCTACCTCGAACCCGACCAGGACACCGCCCTCGTCATGCCGGAAACCGGCGTCGCCCTCCGCCCGACCGCCACGGCCGCGTCCGGCGCCGGCAAGGCCTGACAATCCACTGTCCGCCGTGCGGTGCGCAGGGTGTCCTGATCCGCTGACCCGGCTCTCGGCCGCATCGTTTGGCGAACACCGGCAACGGGTTACCTGAACACAGCGGCGTTCAGGAGAGGTGAGTGCGATGGGCCGGGCGACAGGGCGTGGCACGCGGCAGACGGCCGATCAGCAGTCGGCCGGTGTGCCGGTGGTCGGCCAGCAGACGGACGGCCAGTCGGTGGCCGGTCCGCAGGTGGTCGGTCGGTCGGAGGCCGACCCGTCGCGGCGCCGTGCGTTGCGCGGGGCGGCGCGCGAGGTGGTCCGGCACTGGGAGTCCCTGCGGGAACGGGTACCCGCCCCGGTATTGCGGGTACTGGTGACGCTGCCCTGGCTGCTGCGCAGGATGCCGGTTCCGTTCTGGGTGCCGCTGCTGCTCATGCTGCTGCGCCGCATCGCCCGGCGCAGAGCCAGACGCGCGGCCAAACGCGGTGCCCGCAACGCCGAGGTCACCGGGTCGGCCGACCGCTGACCGGCTGGCCGTCAGACGGTCGGCTCCGGGCCGGTTTCGAGTCCCTGCCAGGACCAGTGCGGCATGGGCAGGTCCGCCGGCACCGTCGAATGCCGGTCCGGGTAGGCGAGCACCTCGTCGACCGCCCAGGTCATGTAGGCGCGCAGCGCGGCGCGGAACTCCGGATCAGCGGGCAATGCGGCGTCGTCGGCCGCCTTGACGAAGCAGTCGACGAAGCGGCGACCGAGGTCGGTCATGTCCCCGTTGCCGGAGTGCAGCACCAGCATCGCCGAATGGTCGCCGCAGTCCTGTGAGTACGTCGGCGGCCCGCCCATGACCTCAGCCCAGTAGGCCGCCAACCGCTCGACGTGCTGCGGATGCTGGTCGGGGTGGGAGAACGGGTGGTTCAGCTCGGGGTCCCGCAGACAGCGCGTGTGGTGCGCGGCGGCCAGCGCGCGGAAAGCGGGCTCACCCCCGGCGAACTCGAACAGCGTGGGGCGCACGCCGCGAGGGTGGCACACACCGGGGGAGTGCGCCACCCCTGCCGTGGCGTGGTTTCAGTGGTCGATGAAAGTGACCGCGACCGCGACACCGGCCTTGTTGGTCCGCACCCGCACCGGATCCGCGAGGTGTAGCAGGTCCCCGCAGCCGAGATTGGTGAAGGAAGCACCGAGTCGCTGGGCGAGGAAGGTGAACAGGTTGGTGGCCGCGCCGGTGTCAGGTGACGGCGCGGCGCTGGTCAGTGCCTTGTCCAGTGCGGTCCGGCGGATCCCGATGGTGACCATGTCACGGCAGTACTGGCTCGGCGACTGCCCGGCGCTGCCGACCGACGGCTGGTCGACCCCGACCCGGTAGAGGTTGGTCTTCGCCGTGCTCTGCGCCCCGTCGATCTCGGTCATCGGATCGTTGAGCGGTACCAGTGCGGCCGGCGCGGGTTGGCGGGCCGCGGCGAGCAGTTCGTCCAGCGCCAGCGAGGACACCCTGGTGCCGGGATTGGTCAGGTCCGGCACTGTGAAGGGCTGGCAGCCCAGCGCCGGGTCGACGAAACCATCGAGCAGCAGGTTGTCGCTGCCGTTGACCAGGACCTGCGCCCCGGTCAGCCGGGCGGCATCGGCCGCCGAGTTCTGGGCGACCCTTCCGTCCGGCAGGACAAGGTAGCTGGTGTCGACGTTGTCGCTCTGGTCCTGGTCAATCAGGCCGAAATCGCGGGTGGTCATACACGGTTGGCCGTTCGTCGCGGTGCCCAACTGCGGAACGGTGATCCGGCCGCGACCGATGGCCGCGTTCGCCGCGGCGAAGAACGGCGGCGCGTTGCAATACGCGACCTGGGAGAACAGCGAACCGTGCAGGCCGTTCACGCACGCTGAACTGCCGGCACCGCGCAAGGTCAGGTTGCCGGCGTTGAAGCCGAACCACAGGCCGACCACGGCGTCTGTCGGTAGTTTCGGCATCAGTGGCGCGGCGGCGGGTCGGGTGCCCCGGTCGATGACCAGCGGCCGGTAGACCGAAAGGGCGCCGGTGGCCGGGTCGACGATGGTGGCCTCGACGAACGCGGACTGATCGGTGTCGGCCTCGTGACAGGGCCCAGCGGAGGGCCGTGTCGCCGTGAACGCGTACGGCGTGGCAAGACCGGTCGCGCTCAGCGGATTCGCCGGCACGATCAGGGTGCAGTTCTGGTCCGGCTGCTGGTCGGCGACCGGCGCCGTGGCGGCGTTCGTCGCGGGCCCGGCAGGCACCGCGCCGTTCGCGGCGGACATGGTGAACACCGCGACGACCGTGGCGAGAATCGCCAGCGGCAGCCCGATCACGGCAATGCGCCGAAAGGGCGTACGCCGTTCATGGTTTATTCGGTGGAAATCGGAAATGTCATGTAAGGGCATCGGGTTTCCTGAGGATCGAGAGCAGGGACGCGGAGACGTTCTTGCCGGACAGGCGACCGTTGGCAGCGTGCTGTACAACGGCAGGACGAATCGGTAGCGGCGGGAGCGGTGCCCAGCAGAGCGGTCGGCAGAAACGATCCGCTGGGCAGATCGGCAACGGGAATACGTCGGTCGCTGCGCCGAATGGACGCGCGCCGACCATGGTGGTGCGCTATATCGTTCAGATCTCGGTTAGATCACGGACCGGAAACCTAGCACAGTTGTCGATGGTGGGTAACCCCTCGACTTCCCGGTCTCCGTTACCGCCAGTGTCATGGGGCGCAACGGAATCCGCATCGAAGAGAGGGCTGGGACTGTTCGCCCGGAACCGAATGAGCAAGGCGGACTTGAGAAAATCTCGCCGACCACAGCTGGTCCGACGCCGTCGCGGCGTCGGACAATCGAGTGGCCTGGCCCCGTTGTGAGGAGACACGCTGATGTGGGAACGGAACTACGTGGCCGAGGTCGGCGCGGAGAACGCCCGCCTGCTCGCGACCGAGAGCCGGACGGCCTGGTTGGCCTCGGAGTACCGTCCGAAGGATCTCGGCGAGGGCCGGATCGGCCTGAGCGAACTCGCCCTCGGTGCCTCCCGTGAGCTGGGCGAAGAGGAGGACGGTGCGATCACCGAAGACGCCGAAGGCCTGCGCATCTGGGTCGGTGACGACGCCTACGAACTCGTCGTCCAGCAGTGAGTCGTCCGGCAGTGATCCGAGCCTGACGACATGCGGCGCACTCGGGTTGGTCGGGTCGCGCTGCTCGGTGGAGCGCTGGGTGAAACACTGCGGGCCGGGCCGCTACCGGACGATGGTCGCTGGCAGGTGCGGTTGGAGGTTCCCCGGTGAGTGCGAGTATCCGGCTGGTGGTTGTCGACGATCAGGCGACCATCAGGGAAGCCCTCGCGGTCATGCTCGGCCTTGCCGAGGACGTCGAGGTCGTGGCCACCGCGACCAACGGCGCGGAGGCGGTCACCGTCGTCGCGGAGCACGAGCCCGATGTCGTGTTGATGGACCTGAACATGCCGGTCCTCGACGGTGCCGGGGCGACCGGCCAGATCAGGGTGGCCAACCCGGACGTTGCGGTGCTGGTGCTGACGACCTTCGAGGACGACGAGTCGATCCTGGCCGCGCTACAGGCAGGCGCCAGCGGATATCTGACAAAAGAGGCCGACCGCGCCACGATTCTGCAGGCCGTGCGCAGTGCCAGTCACGGCCAGACCGTGCTCGCCCCCGAGGTGCAGCGCAGACTGCTCGCCCTGGCCACCCGGCCCGCCCGCCCCGCCGAACCCGCTCTCCCGCTGACCGCACGCGAACAGGAGATCCTCGCCCTGATCGGCGAGGGGCTGCGGAACCCGGAGATCGCCGCGCGGCTGGTGATCAGCGAGGCGACGGTGAAGACCCATATCAACAACCTGTTCGCCAAGGCGGATTTCCACTCCCGCGCCGACGCCGTCCGCTACGTGCTCAACAACCAGCCGGCACGCGACTCTGCCCGGTGACCCACGACCCTGCCCGGTGGGCATGGGGAATTCGAGCTGGACAGGGCTGTCAGTCGAGGCTGAGGATCTCCGCGATCAGCGGTCGGACCAGGCGGGTGACGTTGTGCGTGGTGGTCTCGGTATCGGCTCGTGGTGAGACGGCGTGGCTGATCGCCAGCCGCACCAGCGAATCCGCGAGCAGTTCGGCGTCCGCGTCGCTGACCTGCGGCCAGACCTCCATGATCAGCCGGGCGATGCGGTCGTCGGCGATCGAGCAGCCGAGGTTGGTCAACAACCGCATCAGCGCGCCGTCCTCTGCGTCGGCGACGATGATCCGGATGACCGGTTCGTCCGAGGCCAGTTTCAGGAACAGCCCGAACGCGACCCGCACCGCGACACCCGGATCGTCGGCGTTCGCTCGCACCGCGTCCTCGACCTCGCCGACCAGGTTCTCGATCTCTCTGGTGACATAGGCCTCGACAAGCGACTGTCGGGAACCGAACTCGTTGTAGACCGTCTGCCGGCTGACCCCTGCCGTCTCCGCGACCTGTGACATGGTGGTCGCGGCCCAACCGCGCGACCGGGCGAGTCGATCGACGGCCGCGATGATCGTGTCCCGCAGCAGCCCACGGGCCGCCTCCGGATAGGGCACCGTGGCCGGCGCGACCTCAGCCGCCTTGACCGGCGGCGTCGACCGGGACGAAGTCGACTTTCTCGCGGACGCCGCAGTCCGGACAACACCAGTCATCGGGTACCTCCGACCATGGCGTGCCGGCGGGGAATCCCTCGCGCGGCTCACCCCGGTCCTCGTCGTAGACATAGTCGCAGACCTCGCAGCGAAAACTGCTCACGGCGCGTCTCCCACCATCGGCGATGCCGTCACCGGCCATTCGGCCACCAGTGGACTGGCCACCAGTGGACTGGCCACCGCCGATCCGGTCCTACCAGGGCCGAACTCCATGCTAGCCATTCTGGTCAGGCCGCCTCGGCCGTACCCGACACCGACGCGGTGCCGTAGCGGGCGAGCACGGCCGCCCGCTTGCGCGGATGGATGTTGGCTCGGGTCAGGTCGCCGTCGTAGTGGGCGATGACCCGCTTGTCCATCACCCTGCGCCACAGCGGCGGGAAGTAGGCCAGCACGATCATCGAGGCGTAGCCGCTCGGCAGTTGCGGTGACGCGTCGAAGTGCCGCAGCGCCTGGTAACGGCGGGTCGGGTTGGCGTGGTGGTCGCTGTGCCGCTGGAGTTGGTAGAGGAACAGGTTGGTGACGATGTGGTTGTTGTTCCAGCTGTGCCGGGGACCGACCCGCTCGTACCGGCCGCTGGGCAGTTCCTCCCGCAGCAGCCCGTAGTGTTCGAGATAGTTCACCGCTTCGAGCAGGCTGAACGCGAACACCGCCTGCAACAGCAGGTAGGGCACGATGCCGACACCGAACAGCACGATCAGCGCCGCCCACAGCACGACGGTCATCGCCCAGGCGTTGAGCACGTCGTTGCGCAGCGTGCAGGTGCGCTTGCCGAGGCGTCGCAGCCTGCGTTGTTCCAACCGCCAGGAATTGCGCACGCTGCCGGCGACCGTCCTCGGCCAGAACGCCCAGAACGACTCACCCATCCGACTCGACGCCGGGTCCTCGGGTGTCGCGACCCGGACGTGGTGGCCACGGTTGTGCTCGATGAAGAAGTGCCCGTACCCGCTCGGCGCCAGCGCGATGCGTGCGAACCAGCGTTCCAGGTGCTCCTTCTTGTGACCCATCTCGTGTGCGGTGTTGATCGCGATCCCGTTCAGCGAGCCGAGCGTCACCGCGATACCGAGCCGGTCGACCACCGCGAGGCCACCGTGCCGGGTCATCAGCCAGAAGCCGGTGAACAACGCGATGTACTGCAGTGGAAGGAAGGCGTAGGTGACGAACCGGTAGTACCTGTCCTTGTCCAGCCAGGCGACGATCTCCTCCGGCGGATTGCTCGGATCGTCGCCGAAGAACCGGTCGAGGATCGGGATCACCACATAGACGAAGATCGGCCCCATCCACCAGAACACGCCGAGGCCGGTCAGGTTCACCAGCCCCCAGCCTGCGAACAGGAACATCGGCACGACCGCGCCGAGCAGCCACAGGTAACGCTTCCCGTCACGCCAGTCAGGGCGTTCGTCCGTGGTGATCGACGCCTGCCCCGACAAGGACCCGTCGCGCATCTGCCCACCTCGCTTCGTTGACATCAGCAACCATCGTGTCAGCTCTTTTTACAAGACGGTCCATGATGTAAAGCGCGAACGCAAGACTGAACCGTTCACGAGGGGTCAGATTTTCCTGCCGCACCCTCGCCCTGTGGCCGATCGAGCGCCTGCGAAGGGGTCGGGGTCAGGCGCGGCGGCGTCGGCGGAACACCAGCGCGCAGCCGGCCACGGCCAGCGCGCCGGCGG
>DATATE010000071.1:0-4163 GCA_036268955.1 Pseudonocardiaceae bacterium | reverse complement strand
CCGATCGCGGAGTGACGCCGCTCATCATTATACCGCCCGATCCACTTGTCAACCGCAGCAACAAGTTCCGCCTTGGTAGCAAAGGCATGACGGTAGTAGCACTCATGCTTGAACGTCGACCAGAACGATTCCGCGGGACTGTTGTCCCAGCAGACACCGGTATCACCCATCGACCGTTTCAGCCCGTGCTCGGCGCACGCCGTCGCCGTCAACGCCGCAGTAAATTCACCGCCACGATCAGAATGCAACACCGTGCCCGCGACACCACGGCCACGACCAGCCACCGCCGTATCAATAGCCTCGCACACCATGTCAGCACCAATATGATCAGCAACTACATGCCCCAGCACGCGACGGGAATGCCCATCTCGGATCGCGCACAAATACATGTCGCCCTCACCGCACGTGAGATAGGTGATATCGGTCAACCAGACCACATCAAGCCGACCCTGGTCGAAACGCCGTTGCACCAGATCCGGTGGAAACGACGCGGTCGGGTCGACCACCGTGGTGCGGACCTTGAACGTGCGCGGGCTGATGCCTTCGATCCCGATCTGAGCCATGACCGCCGCGACGGCCTTCTCGTTCACCCTCTCGCCGCGATCCCGCAGCTCCGTGGTGATACGCGGCGACCCGTAGGTCCCGTCGGACTCGGTGTGCACGTCCAGGATCTTCACCGCCAGGTCAGCGCGCCGCTGCTGCCGCGGCGTCAACACCGTCGCCGCAGCGCGTTTCACGTACGCGTAATACCCGGACGTCGACACACCCAGCAGGCGCGCCATGCGCAGAACCGAGAATCGGGTGCCCTGCGTTGAGATGCTGCCGGCAGTCTCGGTGGCCTCGGCGGGCTGGTCGGGGCCGGCGCACTTCACCATCAGATCGAACCGGGCCGGTTCTTCTGCATCGCGGCAAAGTACGCCGAGGCTTTTACCAAAAAAGCGTTGTCTTTCTCCAGGTCGGCCACTTGCCTGCGCAACCGTTGTAGTTCGGCCCGTTCGGCCGCTTCCAGGGGTTTCTCCCCGTGGACCTCGGCGGCGGTGGTACTGCGCCGCTCGTCTTTGACCCACGTGCTCAACATTCCCGGGTCGATGCCCAGTTCGCGGGCGACCTCGGCGATCGTGCGATCGGTGTCGATTACACGGTGGGCGGCCTCGACCTTGTACTCGGCCGTGTAGGACCGGCGCTTGCGAGGAGGCATGGTGGACATCCTTCCAGCGGGACCGCAGTCCTGCTAGCTCGGTGTCCACTGCCCGGGGGGAACCTCAGGCGGCCGTGGTGGGAAAGGCCCGGGTGCCAAGAAGCACCCCCAGCACCGTGATCACCGCGGCGACGTGGACGTCGGCATGGGTATCGACGCCGAGGATCACCTGCTCGTCCTGGCCCTGGTGATCGGAGTCTTGGTGATCGCCGGTGGTGGTGCGATCGGGGGTGCGGGTCACGCGTGTCTCCTCAACAGTTGGTCGTGGCTGACACCGACCAGGCGAGGAGGTCAGGACTGTGATGATGCTGGACAAGGCCCCTATCGGGACACATCGCCGCCTGGTCGGCCGCACCACCCGCGCCCGAGGGTGACAGGTCATCACGAAGGCATCGTGGCCAGTCTCAAGCTGGGTCAACCCTGGCCGCTGGGTGGCACTCGATCATCCTCACAGTCCTCAAGCGCTCCGTGGTCCTGTGGGTGAAGGACGCGATGAACCAGTGATCGTGGCGGAGTTCATCACGTCCCAGAGGACCGGTTTCGGCGTTCCGCACGCGATCGCCTGCCGGGCCTTGGAGGTCTCGCAGTCCTGGTTCTACAAGTGGATCAACCGCACGCCCACTGCCCGTGACCTGCGGCGGGACCAGTTGGACGAGCAGATCCGCAGGTTGTTCACCGCCTCGGGCGCCACCCACGGCTCACCGCGGATCACCCGTGACCTGCGCGAGGCGGGCTGGCGGGTCTCGGAGAACACCGTGGCGGCGCGGATGGTCGAGCTCGGCCTGGCCGGGCGCGCGCCCAAGCGCCGGCGGTCGCTGACTCGACAGGGTAAACGCCCGGTCGCGCGGGACCTGGCCGCACGGACCTTCACCGCGGTGGCGCCGGACGTGCTGTGGTGCGGTGACGTGACCCAGATCGACACCGACGAGGGACCGCTGTACCTGGCGACCACCGAGGACCTGTTCTCCCGTCGGATGCTGGGCTACGCGATGTCCGCGACGACTCTGTCCTGGTGGTGGCCTCGCTGCGGATGGCCACCGCGACTCGGGGCGGCGACGTGGACGGGGTGATCTTTCACAGCGACCGCGGGTCGGAGGGCGGATTCAACTGATCGTCGCAACACCCTGAGTGAGAGGTGGAGCGATGGCCTACGGGACGAGGCAGCAACAGGTTCGTGCGTACCGAGGACAGATCCCGTCACCGGGTCGGCCAACCGTCGCCTGGCGCGAAGACCGTGTGAGGTTCTGGGCTGCGATCGCCGCCGGTGTCTTGACCGACGAAGCATCGGAAACGGCCGGCGTGTCGGCACCGGTCGGCTACCGGTGGTTCCGTCACGCTGGCGGCGTGAACCCACAACTGTCCACAACGGTCTCTGGCCGATACTTGTCGTTCCCCGAGCGCGAGGACATCGCGCTACTGCGCGCTCAAGGCTTCGGCGTGCGTGTGATCGCCCGGCGGCTTGGCCGGGATGCCTCGACGATTTCCCGGGAACTGCGCCGCAATGCCTCGACCCGAACCTATGACCTCGTCTATAAAGCCTCGACCGCGCAATGGCATGCCGAACGGCGCGCGAGGCGTCCCAAGCTCGCCAAGCTCGTCGTCAACCAGCGGCTGCGTGACTATGTCCAGCAGCGCTTGGCCGGTGAGGTCCGTGATGCCGAGGGCGCCGTGATCGGTCCCGATGGTCCGGCGTGGAAGGGCCGCAACAAGCCGCATCGCGGTGACCGGGCCTGGGTGGCGGCGTGGAGCCCGGAGCAGATCGCGAACCGGCTGCCGGTCGAGTTCCCGGATGAGTCCATGCGGATTTCGCACGAGACGATCTACCAGGCTCTCTACGTCGAGGGCCGCGGCGCCCTCAAACGCGAGCTCGTCGCCTGCCTGCGCACCGGCCGGGCGCTGCGAGTTCCGCGTGCCCGTTCGAGGCAGAAGGCATGGGCGCACGTCACCCCGGAGGTCCTGATCAGCCAGCGCCCGGCCGAGGCCGACGACCGCGCCGTACCCGGACATTGGGAAGGCGACCTCATGATCGGACTGCAGCGCTCCGCGATCGGCACGCTGGTTGACCGCACGACCCGGTTCACGATGCTCGTTCATCTGCCCCGTGAGGACGGCTGGGGTGTCATTCCGCGCACGCACAACGGTCCGGCGCTGGCCGGCTACGGCGCGGTCACGATGGCCAACGCTCTTGCGAAGACCATCACCGGGCTTCCCGAGCAGTTGCGACGGTCATTGACCTGGGATCGGGGCAAGGAACTGTCCGCGCATGCCCAGTTCACGGTCCAAACCGGACTGCCGGTGTACTTCGCCGACCCGCATCCCCTTGGCAGCGCGGTACGAACGAGAACACCAACGGACTGCTGCGCCAGTACTTCCCGAAAGGCACCGACCTGTCCCGCTGGAGCGCCGAGGACATCACCGCCGTCGCGGCCGCTCTCAACGCACGACCCCGCAAGACACTCGGCTGGAAGACGCTCGCCGAAGCCCTCGACCGTCACCTACGATCAATCCAAGACACCGGTGTTGCGTCCACCGATTGAATCCGCCCTGCACTCCGCGGTCGCTGTGATGAACCAGCCCGGCCAGATCCACGCCGGTGGCCTGGCGGCGCCAGATCCGCCATCTGCAGCGCGTCCAGCGCCAGATCCGTGTAGAGGCTGGTGCCGACCTGCCAGCCGACGATCAAACGGGAGAAGACATCAAGCACGAACGCCGCGTAAACCCAGCCGGCGGCGGTGCGCACGTAGGTAATGTCGGCCACCCACAGTTCGTTCACCCGGGTGGCCCTGAAGTCACGTTTCACCAGATCAGCGGGCCTGCCGGTCTCCGCGGCCGGCCGCGTCGTGCGTGGCGACTTGTCCCACAGCAGGCCACGCAACCCGCTCTCGCGCATGAGCCGTTCGACCGTGCACCGGGCCACATCCCCGCCCTGCCGGTTGAGCTGGACCCAGACCTTGCGTGCCCCGTA
>DATATE010000070.1:0-2315 GCA_036268955.1 Pseudonocardiaceae bacterium | reverse complement strand
CTCAGTTCTCGGCGGGCTTCTTGTTGAGGTCGGCCTCCAGGTAGCCGGCGATCAGGTTGAGCAGGCGGTCGGTGTCGACCGGCTTCGGGACGTAGTCGGTGGCGCCGCTCTCCAAGCTCTTCTCCCGGTCGCCCTTCATGGCCTTGGCGGTCACCGCGATCACCGGCAGGTCCGCGTGGGCCGACATGCCGCGGATCGCGGCGATGGTCGCGTTGCCGTCCAACTCCGGCATCATGATGTCCATCAGCACCAGGGCGATGTCGTCGTACTGCTCCAGCGCGCGAATCCCGGACACGCCGTTGTCTGCCAGCACCACCCGCAACCCGTGCAGTTCCAGAACGGTGCTCAGCGCGAACACGTTCCGCAGGTCGTCATCGACGATCAGCACCCGTTCCCCGTGGAAGCGGCGCAGCGGGCCGTCCGGTTGGTCGGACTGCTGCTCGGCCGTCACCCTGTCCAATTCGGACTGAGTGACCGGCGGCGGGGTCATCGGGACGGTCAGCACGAACGTCGCGCCCTCGCCGGGCGTGCTGGTCACCCGCAGGTCACCGCCGAGCAGCTGGGTCAGTTCGCGGCTGATCGACAGGCCGAGTCCCGTTCCGCCGTACTTACGGCTGGTCGTGCCGTCGGCCTGCTGGAACGCCTCGAAGATCACGTCCAGCTTGTCCTCCGGGATACCGATGCCGGTGTCCTCCACGGCGAACGCGATCCGCGCCGGGCCTCGGTGGTGGTGGTCCGGGTCGGCGGGGCGGATGGTCAACCGGACCGTGCCCTCCGGCGTGAACTTCACCGCGTTGGACAACAAATTGTGCAGGATCTGCTGGAGGCGCTGGACATCCGTGTACATGGTGTGCGGCACGTCCGGGTCGACCACCACCGCGAAGTCCAGGCCCTTCTCCGCGGTCAGCGGCCGGCACAGCGCCTCGACGTACCCGACCACGTCGGCCACCGCGACCGTGGTCTGCTCCAGTTGCACGTGGCCCGCCTCGACCTTCGCCAGGTCGAGGATGTCGTCGATCAACTGGAGCAGGTCGCTGCCGGCGGCGTGAATGGTGGACGCGAACTCGACCTGCTTCTCGGTGAGGTTGCGCTCCAGGTTGTCGGCCAGCAGTTTCGCCAGGATCAGCAGGCTGTTCAGCGGCGTGCGCAGCTCGTGCGACATGTTCGCCGTGAACTCGGACTTGTACTTGGACGCGAGCGACAACTGCTTCGCCCGTTCCTCCAGTTCCTGCCTGCCCTGCTCGATCTCCTTGTTCTTCAGTTCGATGTCGCTGTTCTGCTTGGCCAGTTGGGCCGCCTTCTCGGCGAGCTCCCGGTTGGACATCTGCAACTGCTTCTGCTGGGCCTGCAACTTCGCCGAGCCCTCACCGAGCTCCTGCGCCAGCCGCTGCGACTCGGCCAGCAGCGCGTCGGTCCGGGAGCTGGCCAGGATCGTGTTGACGGTGACGCCGATGGTCTCCTTCAACTGCTCCAACAGGTCCCGGTGTACTTCGGTGAACGGCATGACGGTGGCCAGCTCGATCACGCCGAGCACACTGCCCTCGAACAGCAGCGGCAGCACGATCACGTCGGCAGGCGGAGAGGCGCCCAGGCCGGACGAGATCCGGATGTAGTCCGGCGGTGCCGAGCTGATCCGGATGGTCTTCTTCTCCTTGGCACTCTGCCCGACCAGCGACTCGCCGAGCCGGAAGCACAACGCGTCGTCGTCCGGCCTGCGGACGCCGTAGCCGGCGACCATCGTCAGCGTTTCGTCGTCTGCCAGGAAGAACAGGCCCTGCTGCGCGGACACCAGTGGCGTCAGCTCGCTCATGATCAGTCCGGCCAACTCCTGCGGGTCGCGCTGGCCCTGCATCAGGCCGGACAGCCGGGCCAGGTTGGTCTTCAGCCAGTCCTGTTCCTGGTTGGTCCGGGTGGTCTCCTTGAGATTGCCGATCATCCGGTTGATGTTGTCCTTCAGGTCGGCCATCTCGCCCTTGGTCTCGACCGTGATCTGCTGGCTCAGGTCGCCCGCCGTCACGGCCGTGGCGACCGCGGCGATCGCCCGCACCTGGATGGTCAGGTTGCCGGCCAGCTTGTTCACGCTCTCGGTCAGCCACTGCCAGGTGCCGGCCACGCCGGGAACCCGCGCCTGGCCGCCCAACTGCCCCTCGGTGCCCACCTCGCGCGCCACCCGCGTCACCTCGTCGGCGAACGCGGACAACTGGTCCACCATCGTGTTGACGGTGTTCTTCAGCTCCAGGATCTCGCCCCTGGCGTCGACGTCGATCTTCTTCGACAGGTCGCCCCGGGCCACCGCCGTGGTGACCTGGGCGATG
>DATATE010000069.1:0-13374 GCA_036268955.1 Pseudonocardiaceae bacterium | reverse complement strand
GGTGGGGCCCCACAACCGTGTCCGCCTCGCCCCAGGGCGCCTTTTTCAGGGTCATCCCCGATGCCGCTCGCCGAAACCAGTGCTCAACTGGTTGGTATGGCACGTATCGCGCACCAGATCCAGCTGCGGGGCTTCGGCCTGCCCAGCGGCCCGTTGGGCAGGCTCGGCGGCGCGCTGATGGCCCGAGGCAATGCCGAGACCGAACGGCGCCTCGTCCAACTCGCCGGTCTGCACGGCAGTGACACGGTTCTGGTGCTCGGTCCTGGGCCGGGCATCGGGTTGGCCGCCGCTGCCGGCAGGGCGGGCCGGGTCGTCGGCGTCGAACCGTCGGAGCTGATGCTGGCCTCCTGTGCGCGGCGCTGTGCCGAGTTGGCGCAACGCGGCCAGGTGCGGCTGGTGCGCGGCGACGCCGAGCACACCGGCCAGCCCGATGCCGCGATGGATGTGGCGCTGTCGGTCAACAACGTGATGTTCTGGCCGGACCTCGCCGCCGGTCTCGCCGAGGTGTCGCGGGTGCTGCGACCGGGCGGTCGGCTGCTGGTCTCCGCGCACGACCGGTGGCTGCCCGGCGGCGCGACCGCGCTGGGCATCGCGGTCCGGGCGGCCGGCTTCACCGATGTGCAGACCTGGACCTGGCAGCCGCCGGGCAACATCACGCAACTCGCCGCCCAGTTGCGGGCGGTGAAGCCGGCGTGAAACAGCGTGGAATCATACGATCGTCAATCCGTCAACTGTCGAGTTCTTTCCGACTTGTTACGGTTACTGGTTTTCCTGATCGGCGTTCGGTTCGGTAAGAATGAATTCGCGGAACCGCGTCGACCAGGCAGCGGGGCGGCCACTTGTCGAGTCGACCTTGACGCTGACTCGCCGACCCTGCGCGTGCACTGTTTCGCCGCGTTGAAAACGAAAGCCCAATGCCAGGCTGGTCCTGCCGAGCCTTTCCAGCCAGAAATGCACGTCCAGCGTGCCCACCTGTCGGATCGGGGCCTGGTAGGTGATCGTGAACTCACGGATCGCCTCATACGTCTGCGCAGGTGAGAGCAGGCCGTCCGGGAAGGTCGTGTCGCTGGAGGCGAGGTAGCCGACCAGCGCCCGCTCCAGCAGATCCGCATACCGCGTGTAATGCACGATGCCCATCTGATCAAGGTCGTCGAGGTATACGGCGATCTGTTCCCAGTGCGCGGGCGCGGTATCGGTCATGTTCATCGCAGTCCTTAACAGGGCAGTCCTCAACAGCCAATGCGGAGAAATGGTGTTCCTCCGCCGAACGGCGTCACTGATGGTCGATGACGCGAGCCTACCGTCGACGATGCGGCCCAGATGAGACGCACACCACAGTCAACGGTGAACCACGCTGCCCGGCAATCCCTTTCCCGACATCGGCCGTATGACATTTGGGCGAAGCCGGCGTCGTGATCCGCCGCGCCGAGCAGACCGGGCTGGTTTGAAGGGACACGAGCGAGCATGCACGATGACGACGCGAACGGGCGGGAAGCCGACAACGAGCTGTCCGTCGACGTATTGGGCCCGATTCGTGCCCGATTCGGCGACCAGGAGATCGCGCTGGGCCCGGCTCGGCAACGAGCGGTGTTCGCGGTCCTTGCGATGCGGGCCAACCGGGTCGTGTCCCGCAAGGAACTGATCGAGGCGGTCTGGGGGGACGCCCCGCCGGCCAGCGCCCAGGGCAGCGTCTACACCTACATCTGCGGTTTGCGGCGCAGTCTCGAACCGCGCCGGTCCCGCTGGTCGCCGGGGGATCTGCTGACCGGTGACCGGGTCGGCTACGTGCTGCGGCTGGCGCCGGGCGCGCTGGACGCCGAACGCTTCGACGAGCTGCGCCACCAGGCGCACGGCAGGCTCGAAGGCCACGACCCGGCCCGCGCGGTCGAGGACCTGAACGCGGCGCTGGCGCTGTGGCGCGGCAACGCCCTCTCCGGAGTGCCGGGGCCCTTCGCCGAGACCGTCCGCGAACGGCTGGGCGAACTGCGGCTGGTCACCACGGAGAGCTGGGGTGCCGCGATGCTGGCCGCCGGCGGACAGCCGGAACTGGCCACCGAACTCGCCTCCCTGGTGCGCGCCTACCCCCTGCGTGAGTCGCTGCGCGCCTCACTGATGGTCGCGCTGTACTGGAGCGGCCGGCATGTCGAGGCGCTTGAGGTCTTCCGTGAGGCGCGCCGCGCGCTGGTCAACGAACTCGGCATCGAACCCGGCCCCGCGCTGCGCAAGGTGCACGAGCAGATCCTGGCCGGCGACCCGGCGCTGGACCCGCCGGCCTCCCTGCTGCGCGAGACTGTCCCGCAGACCGCCCCCAAGTCCGGGCAGAGCGCGTCGCCCGAGGCCGCGCCGGTACCAGCACCTCGGGTCGCGATGCCGACCCGCCAGGAACCCGGCCGGCCGCCCGCCGCGTCGCGGGCCACCCGGCGAGTGGCGGCCGGCCACGCCGAGCAGACCCGATCGGCCGAACTGGGCCAGCTGCGTGCCCTGGTCGAGAACCTCCGTGCCGGCCACGGCGGCTCGGTGTGGGTCGAGGGGGAGAAGGACACCGGCTGCGCCGAACTGCTGCACGCCGCCCTCGCCGACGTCGGCGGCGACGGCGCGCAGATCGCCTGGGCGGTCGCTGACGAGTTCAGCCGCCGCTCCCCGCTGCGGGTAATGCTGGACTGCCTCGGCGTGAGCGCCGACGCGCTGCTGGCCAACGCGGCCGGCATCGGCTGGCGGCAGCCCGGCGGTGGCATCGCCCCGCGCACCTGGTCCGACGGCGACCCGGTCGTCGTCGGGGTGAACCAACTGCTGTCGATCGTCGAAACGCGCTGCGCGAAGAACCCGATGGTGCTGGTCGTCGACGATCTGCAGTGGGCCGACGAGGCCACCATCATGCTCTGGCACCGGCTTTCGGTCGCCACCCGGCAACTGCCGCTGCTGCTGGTCGCCGGCTCCCGGCCGGCCAAGGGACGTGGCGACATCGCCCGCCTGCGCGCCGGTATCCAGCGGCGCGGAGGGAACATCATCGACCTGACCCCGCTGCCCACCGACAACATCAACTACCTGGCCTGCTGACCCACTGAGAAGTCCACAAAGGACTGATTGGCGTCAGTGCAGCTGGATGCCGACGATGCAGGTGTCGTCGTCGGTGTCGGCGTTGCTGTGCGTGAGCAGGTGATCCAGCCGCGCCTCCAACGTCGTCGCCGGATACTCCGCGGTGGCGAGCAGATCCTCGATCGAGTCGTCGAGCGCGCGGTCCTTGCGTTCGATCAACCCGTCGGTGTACATCAGCAGCGTGTCGCCCGGTTCGAGGGAGACCTCGCCCTCGGCATAACTGGCCTCGTTCACCGCGCCGAGCAGGATGCCGCTGATCATCGGCAGCGAGGTGGCGTGCCGGCCCCTGATCAGCACCGGCGGCAGATGACCGGCACGGGCCCAGCGCAGCAGCCGGGTCTTCGGGTCGTAGAGCCCGCACAGCGCGGTCGCCACGACCTTGTCCGCAAGGTTGTGCGCGACCAGGTTCAGCCAGGTCAGCAGCTGCGCGGGCCCGGCCTCGGTGGTGGCGAGGCCACGTAGCGCGTTGCGCAGCGCGACCATGCCCGTCGCCGCCTCGATACCGTGCCCTGCGATGTCGCCGACGGACAACAGGATCTGCTCGGAGGGCAGCTCGACCGCGTCGTACCAGTCACCGCCGACGAGATGGTCGCTCTCCGCGGGCCGGTAGCGCACCGCGATCCGCAGCCCGTGCTTGTCGATGGCGTCCTGCGCGGAGGGCATGATCGCGCGTTGCAGGCGCAGCGCGAGCCGGTTGCCCTCGGCCGCCTCCTGTTCGCTGTGCGCGAGCTGGTCGCGCGTTGCGGCCAACGCGACCTCGGTCCAGTGCTGCGCGGACACGTCCTGGTACGCGCCCCGGATGGCCAGCAGTCGGTTGTCCGCGTCCAGCACCGGCTCGGCGATCACCCGGCTGTGCCGGGAGATGTCGTCGGACTGGCGCAGCCGGAACACCGTCGAGGCGGGCCTGCGGTGATGCAGCAGGGTACGCAGGAACCGGCCGATCGCGTCCGCGTCGTCCGGATGCGCGTAACTGCCCAACTGCTGCAACGGAATCGGCTGGGAGCTGGGCGCCAACCCGTACAGCGCGTAGAGCTGGCTGCTCCAGCTGATCTCACCGGTGAGCGCGTTCTCCTCGAAACCGCCGATCCGGCCCAGCCGCTGCGCGTGTTGCAGCAGGCCGGCGAACCTGCTGGCCTCATCGGGCACCCGGATCGCCAGCAGCACACCGTCGCTGTGCCGGCTGATGCTCAGCCCGACGGTCACCGTCACCGGTACCTCGTCGAGCAGAATGGTCAACGCGCCCTGCTCGGCCCGGAACGGCTGACCGGTCTCATACACCGCGGCGACCTTGCCGAACAGGCCGTTCTGTTCGGCGCTCATCGGATACGCCTCCAACAGCAGCGCACCGGTGATCGCGCTGCGCGGCCGCCCGGCCGGGTCGACGAAGCCGCTGTTGGTGTGCTGGATCCGGAAGTCGGTCAACTGGCCGCGTTCGTCCAGTTGGGGCCGCAGCACCAGCACCGAGTCCAGCAGGCTGTCGGCGAGGTCGACCAGTTCGGCCACCTCCGGCCTGCCGCGCTGGGCGTCCACGCCGGGCAGCTCGATGGGCCTGCTCTCCAAGGTGTGCGCGCACAGTTCGGCCAGCGCCTCGACCTGCCGCTGGATCGGAGTCGGCTGCGGCGAGAGCACCTCCGGCCAGCAGATCTCCAACACCCCGAGAATGCGACCGCCGCTACTGGCCGGCACCGCGACCCGGCCGCCACCGGGCACCTCCCGGTAGCCGATCCGAGCCGGTTCGGTCGAGGTCAGCGCATCGAACCAGACGGCGTGCCGATCGGTCAGCGCCTGCCGCGCCGTCGTCGCCACCCCTGGCGGCACGTAGTGCCAGCGCTGCGCCTCGGCCACGGTGAAACCGGCGAACCCGGCCAGCGTCAGCGAGGAGTCCGACCCGGCCGCCCAGATCGCCACCGCGACCGCACCCAACGGCGCCAACGCGTGCGCCAGCAGGGATTCCGCGACCGCCTGCGAATCACCAGCGGCCAGCGCGCCGCTTTCCGCCGAGCGCAGGCGAAGTGCGACCGCCTGCGGCTGCTCGTCCGGCTCCTGCTCGACAACCTCCTCGCCGGCCTCCCGGCCGGTGTCGTAGGTGGTCTCGGTGATCCGGTCCTGTGCGGCATGGTTGACGATGTCGGCGGCGAACTCCAGCTCCGACCGTCCGGACCGCTGCGCCAACGCCGCCAACTGCCGCGCCGCCTGGACCGGGCCGCAGTGCAGCCGTTCGACGAGCACGCCCTTGGCCAGCTCGATCAGGGCCTTGCCGTCGGCGCCGGCCCGTGCGCCGCGCAGGTCCCGCTGCGCCCTGTCCAGGGCGGCGGCCAGCCTGCCAACCTGGGTATTGCTGTCCACATCGGACTGCCCGAGCGGATCGGTCGGCGCGGTCACCACGGAAACTCCTTGCCAGCGGGCGAGTCAGCCATCGTCGCCCATTCGGATCCTCGCCCATCCCATCGTCGTCGCCGCGCGTGGCATCAGTTGGGCAGCCAGCGTTTGATACAGCGGATCAGGTCGTTGGCGTCGACCGGTTTGGTGACGTAGTCCGTCGCGCCCGATGCGATGCTCTTCTCCCGGTCACCGGGCATCGCCTTCGCGGTCACCGCGATGATCGGCAGCTCCCGGTACTCCGGCATGGCCCTGATCGCCGAGGTCGCCGCGTATCCGTCCAGCTCCGGCATCATCACGTCCATCAGGATCAGGTCGATCTCCGGATGGCCGGCCAGCGTGTCGATCCCGGTCCGCCCGTTCTCCGCCTGCAGCACCCGCATCCCGTGCAGTTCCAGAATGCTGGTCAGCGCGTACACGTTGCGCGCGTCGTCGTCGACGATCAGCACGCCCTTGCCGACGAGTTCGGCATCCTCGGCGCCGCTGAGATCGGCGAGGTCGTCGGCGACCGTTTCCGCGCCCGCCCCTGGGTCGCCGTTGAGGTGCCGGGAGATCCGGGACCGCAGCTCGTCGAGGCTGGAGATCAGTTCCAACGGCTGCGCCTGCGCATGGGCCCGCAGTTCCCGTTCCCGCTCGGCGGCCAGCCTGCGGCTGTGGTGGGCCAGTACCGGGGTCGCCCGCGCGGCGTCTTCGTTGTCCAGCGCGGCGAGGAACCGGCTCGCCGCGTCACCGGGCATGTCCAGTTCCAGGACCACCCAATGGCAGGCCTCGGCGCGCAGCGCGGCGGCGGCCTCGTCCGGGTCGACCGCGGTGACCACCTCGATCGGCGGCCGGACGTCAGTGGGGTCGCGTCGCTCGGTCGCGTCGATCACGGCGCTCTCCGCGACCAGTGACAGCAGTCCGCGCGGATGCTCCTCGATCACCAGCAGCCGGCGTTTCTGTTGCGGCACCCCGTTCCGCGTGACGTTCGCCAGCTCGGCGTCGACGACCTCCTCCAGCGCCGCGTTGGCCGCGGCGACCACCGAGGCGGCCGGGCCGTCCTGGTCGTCGAAGGTCGAGATCGAGGGCTGGTCGAGGAAGTCCGGCCGGGCGATCGGCAGGTAGAGGGTGAAGGTGCTGCCGCTGCCCAGAATGCTCTCCGCGGTGATCACGCCACCGAGCAGATAGGCGATCTCCCTGCTGATCGACAACCCGAGACCGGTACCGCCGTACTTGCGGCTGGTGGTGCCGTCGGCCTGTTGGAAGGCGCCGAAGATCGTCTCCAGCTGGTGTTCGGCGATGCCGATCCCGGTGTCGCGGACCTGGAAGGCGATCGCCGAACCGTGCCGGCGCACCGTGGCCGGCAACTGGTCCGGCGTTGCCGGCGCCACCCGCAGCGTGACGCCGCCGGCTTCGGTGAACTTCACCGCGTTGGACAGCAGGTTGCTCAGCACCTGCCGCACCCGCGAATCGTCGGTGAGCAGGTCGACCGGAACCCCTGGATCGGTGATGATCTCGAAACCGAGACTCTTCTGCGTCGTCAGCGGTTGGAAGGTCGCGTCGACGTAGTCCAGGAGCTGGCGCAGTACGACGCGCTCCGGGCTGATGTCCATCTTGCCCGCCTCGACCTTGGAAAGGTCGAGGATGTCGTTGATCAGCTGCAGCAGGTCAGAGCCCGCTGAGTGGATGATGCTCGCGTACTCGACCTGTTTCGCGGTGAGGTTGCGGCTGGGGTTCTGGGTGAGCAGCTGGGCCAGGATCAGCAGGCTGTTGAGCGGGGTGCGCAGCTCGTGGCTCATGTTCGCCAGGAACTCCGACTTGTACTTGGAGGCGAGCGCGAGCTGTTGGGCGCGCGCCTCCAGTTCCTGGCTGGCCTGCTCGATCTCCAGGTTCTTCGTCTCGATGTCGCGGTTCTGCGTGGCCAGCAGCGCCGCCTTCTCCTCCAGTTCGGCGTTGGAGAGCTGTAGTTCCTCCTGCCGCACCTGCAGTTCCTGCGAGCGCGCCTGCAACTCCGCGGTCAACCGCTGCGACTCGCCGAGCAGCTCGTCGGTGCGCGCGTTGGCCACCAGGGTGTTCACGTTGACGCCGACGGTTTCCATCAACTGTTCGAGGAAGTCGCGGTGCATCTGGGTGAAGCGCCGCACCGAGGCCAGCTCGATGACACCGAGCACCTGGTCCTCGAACACGATCGGCAACACCAGCAGGCTGCTCGGCCGCGACTGGCCGAGACCGGAGGAGATCGTCACATAGTCGCCCGGCACGTCGTCGACGGCGATGGTGCGTTTGCTGCGCGCCGCCTGCCCGACCAGCGACTGGCCGAACCGGAACCGCTGCGGTCGCGGTGGTCCCTCCTCCGGCCTGTCATCCGGCACCCCGTAGGCGCCGATCAACCGCAGTTCCGGCACCTCCCCGGAATCCTCGGTCAGGTAGAAGGCGCCGTACTGCGCGGCCACCAACGGCGCCAGCTCGTCCATGATCAGCTCGGCGACCACCGCGAGATCCCGCCTGCCCTGCATGAGGCTGGAGATCCCGGCCAGGTTGGTCTTGAGCCAGTCGGAGTCCCGGTTGGTCCTGGTGGTCTGGCGCAGCGACTCCACCATCGAGTTGATGTTGTCCTTCAACTCGGCGACCTCGCCGGAGGCCACAACGGTGATCGACCGGGTCAGGTCACCCTCGGCGACCGCGCTGGTCACCTCGGCGATCGCCCGCACCTGCCGGGTCAGGTTGCCGGCCAGCTCGTTGACGTTCTCGGTCAGCCGCTTCCAGGTCCCGGACACGCCCTCGACCTCGGCCTGACCGCCTAGTCGGCCCTCGCTGCCCACCTCGCGCGCCACCCTGGTGACCTCGGCGGCGAAGGAGGACAGCTGGTCGACCATGGTGTTGATGGTCGTCTTGAGTTCGAGGATCTCGCCGCGTGCGTCGACGTCGATCTTGCGGGTCAGGTCGCCCCTGGCGACGGCGGTGGTGACCTGGGCGATGGAGCGCACCTGGCTGGTCAGGTTGTCGGCCATGAAGTTGACGTTGTCGGTGAGGTCCTTCCAGGTCCCCGCCACGTTCGGCACCCTGGCCTGGCCACCGAGGATGCCCTCGGTACTGACCTCGCGGGCCACCCTGGTGACCTGCTCGGCGAACGCGGACAGGGTGTCGACCATCGTATTGATCACCCCGGCCAGCGCCGCGACCTCGCCCTTGGCCTCGACGTCGATCTTCTGCGAGAGGTCGCCCTTGGCGACCGCCGTCGCGACCTGCGCGATGGACCGCACCTGGGTGGTCAGGTTGGACGCCATCACGTTGACGTTGTCGGTGAGGTCCTTCCAGGTCCCGGACACGCCCCGCACCGTGGCCTGGCCGCCGAGGTTGCCCTCGGTGCCGACCTCGCGGGCGACGCGGGTGACCTCGTCGGCGAAGGCGGAGAGCTGGTCGACCATCGTATTGATGGTCTCCTTCAACTCCAGGATCTCCCCGCGCGCGTCGACCCGGATCTTCTGGGTCAGGTCTCCCTTGGCGACGGCGGTGGTGACCTGCGCGATGGAGCGCACCTGGCCGGTCAGGTTGCCGGCCATGAAGTTCACGTTGTCGGTGAGGTCGCGCCAGGTCCCGGACACGCCCTTCACATCCGCCTGGCCGCCGAGGCGCCCTTCGGTGCCGACCTCGCGGGCGACGCGGGTGACCTCGTCGGCGAACGCGGAGAGCTGGTCGACCATGATGTTGACGGTGTTCTTGAGTTCGAGGATCTCGCCGCGTGCGTCGACGTCGATGTTCTGGGTCAGGTCTCCCTTGGCGACCGCCGTGGCGACCTGGGCGATGGAGCGCACCTGACTGGTCAGGTTGCCGGCCATGAAGTTCACCGAGTCGGTGAGGTCGCGCCAGGTGCCGGAGACTCCCTTGACCTCGGCCTGGCCGCCGAGGCGGCCGTCGGTGCCGACCTCGCGGGCGACGCGGGTGACCTCGTCGGCGAACGCGGAGAGCTGGTCGACCATGGTGTTGACGGTGTTCTTGAGTTCGAGGATCTCGCCGCGTGCGTCGACGTCGATCTTGCGGGTCAGGTCTCCCTTGGCGACGGCCGTGGTGACCTGGGCGATGTTGCGGACCTGGCTGGTGAGGTTGCCGGCCATCGCGTTCACCGAGTCGGTCAGGTCCTCCCACGTCCCGGACACCCCTGGCACATGCGCCTGGCCGCCGAGCTGGCCCTCGCTGCCGACCTCGCGGGCGACGCGGGTGACCTCGGAGGTGAACAGCGACAGCTGGTCGACCATGCCGTTGAACACGGTGGCGATCTCGCCGAGCAGCCCGTCCGCGTCGTCCGGCAGTTTGGTGCCGAAGTCGCCGTCCCGGACCGCGGTCAACCCGGCCAGCAGCTGCCGCAGCTCCGGTTCGCCGACCGCGTGATCGGTGCCGCGTTCCTCGGTGACCGATTTATCGCCGGTGACCGCCTTGGTCGCCGCCGGTTTGCGGCGGGTAGCCGTCCTGGCGCCGACCGTCTTGCCGCCGGCCGGCTTGTCGCCAGCCGTCGAAGCGGGGCGCTCCACCGTCCCGTCACCCATGTTCATCCTCGTTCTCTCTCAGCCACCGCACCGGCACAGGCTGAACATGCCGCCAGGCCAATACCCACCCGAGGGCACCGGGCAAACCTGCCGGGCCTGGTGAGTATGTGATTGGCGCGCGCATCCGATTACAGTAGCCGCCCGGTCGGTTTTCTCGATTCGAGCAGGGTTGCCCATCATTGTCTTCGACCCCGCTGACCTGGAGTTATCTTCATGACCGCCTTGTGCGACACCTGGGTGCAAGGTGCCGTGACCGACTTGCCGACCGGCGCGTGGGCCGGGTTTGGACCGACAGCCGAGCGCCAAGAGTGTCTGTCGCGTTCCATTCCGGCAAGGGCCATACGGCTGTACTCGCCCCAGCGGTCGTCGCGATCGTTGGAATGCAGGGGGCGGGCGGACGCAGGACGGGCGCGCCACGCACGTCTCCGGCACGACATCGGGACCACAGGGCCCCGTGCCGGTAACGCTTTGCGCCCTCGGCGCGCTAGGAGCGGCAAGTGGGTCGCGCGCCGTGACTACCTGCGCTGACCAGCAGGGCGGCGATCTAGACTGATCAGTTGAGTTGGGTGTTGGGATGAGGAGACGAACGCGGATGGTCACTCGGGCGGAGCGAAACCGGACCAACCCGGATCTCGGGGTGCTGGCCGGGCGGTTGTTGTTCGCCGTGCAGGGGGAGCTGTTCGCGACATTGGCCGAGCGCGGCTTCGACGATCTGCACCCACGGCACGGCACCGTGATGGCCTACCTGGACGCCGACGGGGTGCGGGCGACCGAGCTGTCCCGGTTGTCCGGGCAGCACAAGCAGGTTGTCGGCACCGTCGTCGACGAGCTGGAGGAACTCGGTTACGTACAGCGGCATCCGGACCCGGCCGACCGGCGGGCCAAGCTCATCTGCCCGACCGACCGGGGTCTCGCGCAGATGCGGGTCGCCGACGAGATCATGGCCGCCATCCAGGCGCGGCACGCGCGCCGGCTCGGCAGGGAGAACTTCGCCGCGTTCAAGTCCGCGTTCTTCGACGTGACCGAACACCAGCGCAGCCGGGTCGCCGAACGGCAGTAGCGTCGGGCCGGTGGCTCAGATCGTGCCGGTCACGGCTTGCAGGCCGAGGCTGGTGACCGCGACCGCGATCCACAGCACCGCGCCCAGCAGCAGCGGCCGGGGCCCGGCCTTGCGCATGTCGCCGAGGCGCATGGACAGTCCGATGCCGGCCAGCGCCGTGGTGATCAGGAAGGTGCCCAGGGTCGAAAGGCCGGGGTGCCAGGCGGTCGGGATGAGGCCGAGGCTGTCAAGGCCCGCGGCGGCGACGAACCCGATCAGGAACAGCGGCACGATCTTGCGCCACGGCAGCCCGGCCAGCTCGACCTGTTCGTCCACGCCGCCGTGCCGGCCCACCGCATGCCGCCCCGCCGAGTGCCGTCCGGCCGAGGTGCCGGTCGCGGTGTGGCCGTCGAGACCGGCTTGCCGTGCCTGCTTGCGGGCCTGCCAGATCGCCAGCGCGATCACGATCGGGATGAGCATCAGGCTGCGGGTCAGCTTCACCACGATCGCGTAGGCGCCCGCCCCGCCGCCGAAGCTGTAGGCGGCGGCCACCACCGAGGAGGTGTCGTTGATCGCGGTCCCGCTCCAGAGTCCGAACGAGTGCGCGCTCATCCCGAGCAGGTGTCCGAGTACCGGGAACAGCAGCACGGCCGCGATATTGAAGGTGAAGATCGTGCCGATGGCGTAGGCGACCTGGGTCTGCTTGGCCTTGATCACCCCGGTGGTCGCCGCGATCGCGGACGCCCCGCAGATTCCGGTGCCGACGCCGATCAGGATCTGGGCGTCGCCGCGCACCCCGAGCAGCCGGCCGAACAGCCAGGCCCCGCCCAGCGCGACGGCCAGCGTGCCGAGCATCACCGGCAGCGACTGGCTGCCGACCCGCAGGACCTCCGGCAGCGACAGCCCGGTGCCCAGCACCACAATGGACAGTTGGAGGACCGGCTTGGCCGCGGTGGCGTAGCCGGTGTTCCAGCGCTCGTGCCGCAGCGCCGGAACGAGCACGGCCAGCAGCGCGCCGGTGAGGATGCCGAAGACCGGGCCCCCGACGATCGGCAGGAACTGGCCGAGCACGGTGGCGAACCCGGCGACCAGCAGCGCGATGAGCAGCCCCGGCGCGACGTCGAGGACCCGGTGCCGAGGTGCGGTGGCGACCGGTGGGGCCTGGTGCGTCGCGGTCATGGCAACTCCTCCCGAGCGGTCAACGGCACGCTAAAAGTACGGACATTTAAGTTAACTTATGTACGTACATTTGGCAATCGGTACCGTGTCCCACGTGGCGGGAGGTGGGATGGCGACGTACCAGCTTGATCGGACCGGGCCGGTGCCGTTGTGGCAGCAGTTGCAGGAGCAGTTGGTCGACCGGTTGGCGGCCGGCGAGTTCGCCGAGCACTTCCCCGGTGAGCTCGCGCTGGTCAACGACTACGGGGTGAGCCGGCACACGGTGCGCCAGGCGCTGCGGCAACTGCGCGCCGACGGCGTGATCCTGGCCGAGCGGGGCCGGCAGCCGAGGGTCGCGCCGGTACCGGAGATCCAACAGCCGGTCGGCGCCCTTTACAGCCTGTTCGCCTCCGTCGAGGCCGCCGGTCTCGTCCAGCACAGCGTCGTGCGGACCTTCGACATCCGCGCCGACGCGGTGATCGCCGAGCGACTCGGTCTGGAGGCCTCGACGCCGTTGGTCTACCTGGAACGGCTACGGCTGGCCGGTGAGGAGCCGCTGGCGCTGGACCGGGTGTGGCTGCCCGCCGAGGTGGCCGCTCCGCTGCTGGACGCCGACTTCAGCCACACCAGCCTCTACGGCGAACTGGCCACCAGGACCGGGATCCGGCTCGACCACGGCAACGAGGACATCCACGCGGTCATCCCCACTGCCGCCGAGCGGGCCCAACTGCACTGCCCTGCCGAGGTGGCCGCGTTCTCCATCAACCGGCTCGGGCACGTCCAGGGACGCCCGGTGGAGTGGCGGCACACCCTCATCAGGGGCGACCGGTTCGCGCTCACCGCCGAGTTCTCCGCGAGCACCGGCTACCGGCTCATCCAGCCCGCCGTCGCGAACAACCGCTGACCGACCTCGGCGTCGCGCCTTGGCCAACCGGTCCGGTGAGCACGCCCAGCCGCCGTTACCTCCGGTCCGGTGAGCACGCCCAGCGCCGCTGCCTCCGGTCCGGCTCGACCTTCGAGGAGTAGATCGGACTGCGTGGCTAGTACTACAGGGCGAGATCTTGTTCGAGGGCGTCGCGATCGCAGGTAGAGGGCATGCCTGGCGGTCTCCTGCGCCGTGCAAGCCGCAGCGCGTGAGGAGTCGGCCGCGTGACGCGTATCGTGCTGGACAGGCGCCGA
>DATATE010000068.1:0-11429 GCA_036268955.1 Pseudonocardiaceae bacterium | reverse complement strand
CGGAAGCTAAGCCTCCCAGCGCCGATGGTACTGCACTCGTGAGGGTGTGGGAGAGTAGGACACCGCCGGACTTAATGTGAAGAAGGCCAGGGGCCTTGGTCGAGACGAGTAATTCGTCTCCCAAGGCCCCTGGCCCTTTTTCATGTCCCGGTTCTTTCAGCGCGGAGCCGAAAATCGGTTCGCCTGCCGAGGGCGGTTGACCGATGATGGGGCGATGAGGGTCGTTTCACACGATGACGTTCACGAGTTCTGGCGACTGGCCGGCCCGCTCTACAGCGCGGACCCGGTCCGGCACACGGCAGCGGTTTCGGTACTCGCCAGGCTGCGTAGGGGCACTGGTTTCAGCGACCATCCGCCGCAGCTGCTGACCGTCCATGACGACGAGTCAGGCAGCGGAGGCTCGATCATCGGGGCGGTGTACCGAACTCCGCCCTATCCGCTCGGCGTCAGTGCGCTGCCGGTCGAGGCGGCCGGGGCCGTTGCCGAGTTCCTGCGTGCCGAACACCTCCAGCCCGGCGGCGCTTCCGGCGACCGGGCCAGGGTCGAGGCGTTCGCGGCGGCCTGGCGGAGGGTCGCCGGCGTCGGGCACTCCATCGTGATGGACCTGCGCCTCTACCGGCTCGCCGAGGCCGAGCTTGCTCCGCCGACGAACGTGCCCGGTGAGCTGACCTTCGCCGACGAGCGGGATTTCGATCTACTGGTGTCCTTGCGCCGGGGCTTTGTCCAGGACACTCAGCATCGCGCCGAGATGGAGTACCTGGAGGAGGCGGTTCGCGGTTCGCTGGCCGCGGGTTCGGTCCACGGGATCTGGCGGTTCGACGGCAAACCGGTTTCGGTGGCGTTGGCCGGTGCGCCTGCCAACGGCATGTCCAGGGTGGGAATGGTCTACACACCGCCCGAGGAACGCGGCCATGGTTACGCTTCGGCAGTGACTGCGGCAATCAGCCAATGGGCTCTCGACCAGGGTGCCTCTGACGTCGTACTGTTCACCGACCTGGCCAATCCGATTTCCAACTCGATATACCAGCGGATTGGCTACCGACCTGTCCTTGATGCCCTCGAAGTCGCCTTTCCGCCAGAGCCCACCCCGATTCCCTGATCACTGACCGGATGATCCACCGGCCGCTGGTTCGGCCGGTAGGACCCTGTTCGGCATTGCCAGGCGAGTCATCACAGGCTCTGACCGGCTACCGTGACCGTGATGGCGCCAACGACCGACCGTTCCCGTTCCGTGCCCTCGCCCGGCCGGTTCGGCCTTACCGACCCGCATGCGCAGGCAGATCTGCGCGCTGCGGGCTGGTGGGATGCGGCCGGTCCGACGGAAGTGGGTGAGCCGGTGCTAGTCGCACTGTCCCGCAGCCCTGACCCCGATCTTGCCCTGCGCAGCCTCGACCGCCTTCGCGAGTCCGCCGGACCGCTGTGGGCCGAGATCGACGAGGAAATGCGCCTCGATCCCGGATTCCGAGGCCGGCTGATCAGCGTGCTCGGTGCCTCGACCGCGCTGGCCGACTACCTTGCCGCGCATCCCGAGCAGTGGCGCCGACTCGCCGAGATCAAATCCGAGAATTCCTCGGAACTCGCGGACTCGGAACTTTCGGACCTCGACGCCGATGGCCGGCCCGGAGCCGATGGCCGGTCCGTCGAACAGTCCGTCGATCTGAGCGTGCCGATCAGCACGGCGACCGATGCCGACATGGATGTCGAACTCGCACCGCCCGGTCCGCCGGTGCGGCTCACCGCCGTACCGATCACCTCGGTTCATCCCGAGCGGTTCACCGAGACCCTGTTGGCCGCGGTCGGCGCCGATCGCCTCGACGGCTCGCCGCAGGCACGCGCCTCGCTGCGCGGAAACGACGCGGTCCGTGCGCTCCGGTTGGCCTACCGGGGCCTGTTGTTGCAGGTCGCCGCCACTGACCTCGGTCATCTCGTCGAGCCGGAACTGGCCGAGCCGGGCTACGAGCGAATCGCGGCCGAGCTGACCACCTTGGCCGAGGCAGCCCTACGTGCCGCGCTCGCCGTCGCTGTTGCCGAAACGTGTCCCGAGGGGGAGCCGCTGCCTTGCCGGCTCGCGGTGATCGCGATGGGCAAGTGCGGTGGGCGGGAACTGAACTATGTCAGCGATGTCGATGTCGTCTTCGCCGCCGAGGGTGAGCTGTCCAGGGCGACGAGGCTGGCCAGCGCGATGATGCGGGTGGCAACCGAGGCCGCCTTCGAGGTCGATGCGGCGCTGCGGCCGGAGGGCAAGAACGGCGCCCTGGTACGCACCGTCGACGGCCACGCCGCCTACTACCAGCGCTGGGCACGCACCTGGGAGTTCCAGGCGCTGCTCAAGGCTCGGCCGGTGGCCGGCGATCCCGAGCTGGGTCAGGCCTACCTTGACGTGGTCCGGCCACTGGTCTGGACGGCCGGGGACCGGGACGGGTTCGTCGCGGACGTGCAGGCGATGCGCCGCAAGGTCGAGGAGCATGTGCCGGCCGAACTGCTGCAACGGGAGCTGAAACTCGGTCGCGGTGGACTGCGTGATGTCGAGTTCGCCGTTCAACTGCTGCAACTCGTGCACGGCCGCAGCGACGAATCGCTGCGTTCCCCGTCCACCATCGAGGCCCTTGCCGCACTCGGCGCCGGTGGCTACGTCGGCAGGGAGGATGCCGCCGGGCTCGGTGAGGACTACCGGTTCCTGCGCAATATCGAGCACCGTCTACAGCTGCGCAAACTGCGCCGCACCCACCTGTTCCCGGCCTTCGACGACGAACCGGAGCTGCGCTGGCTGGCCCGCGCCGCCGGGATCAAACCGATGCGCGGCCGTTCCTCGAGTGAGGTGCTGCTCGCCGAGTTCCACCGGCACGCCAACCGGATTCGCCGACTGCACGAGAAACTGTTCTACCGGCCACTGCTGGAGGCCGTCGCCAAGGTCCCGACCGAGGAGCTTCGGCTGACCCCCAAGCAGGCGACCGCGCGACTGGCCGCGCTCGGTTACGCGGCACCGGACGGTGCGCTGCGGCACATCGAGGCGCTGACCGAGGGTGTTTCCCGGCGCGCCGCGATCCAGACCACCCTGTTGCCTGTGCTGCTGAGCCTGCTCGCCGACACTCCTGACCCGGACGGCGGTCTGCTGGCCTACCGGCGGTTGTCCGAGGCGCTGGCCAGCACGCCCTGGTATCTGCGGTTGCTGCGCGACGAGGGCGCGGTCGTTGAGCGGCTCGCCAAACTCCTCGGCACCTCGAAACTCATCCCCGACCTGATGGTCCGCGCGCCGGAGACCCTGCAACTGCTGGCCCGCCCTGACGAGCTGGCCGCCCGCACACCGGTGTCCACCGAGATTCTCAGCACCACGGTCGGTCGGCAGTCCGATGTCGGCCACGCGGTCGCCGCGGCCCGGTCGCTGCGGCGGCATGAACTGCTGCGGGTCGCCAGCGCGGACGTGCTCGGCATGCTCGACGTGCCGACCGTCTGTCTGGCCCTCTCCAGCGTCGCCGGTTCGGTGCTCGCCGCCGCACTGTCCGCGGTGCTGCGCGCCAAGATCAGCGCGGGCGACGGATCGGAGCCACCGGCCAAGATCGCGGTCATCGGGATGGGCCGGCTCGGTGGTGCGGAACTGAGCTACGGCTCCGACGCCGATGTGCTGTTCGTCTGCGAGCCGAACCCCGGAGTCGCGGAATCCGTCGCCGTGCACTGGGCCGGTTCGGTCGCCGAGGCGTTCCGCACCGCGCTCGGCTCACCCAACCAGGATCCGCCGCTGCTCGTCGACGCCGACCTGCGCCCGGAGGGCCGGCAGGGTCCGCTGGTGCGCACCCTCGATTCCTACCTCGCCTACTACGCCAAGTGGTCGCATGTCTGGGAGTCCCAGGCATTGCTGCGGGCCAGGCCGGTAGCCGGCGACACCGGGCTCGGCGCCCGCTTCATCGCCGCGATCGACCCGGTGCGGTACCCGGAAGGTGGCCTGGACGCCGCGCAGGTTCGGGAGATCCGTCGGATCAAGGCGCGGGTGGAAAGCGAACGGTTGCCGCGCGGCGCCGA
This sequence comes from Pseudonocardiaceae bacterium, assembly GCA_036268955.1. Lineage (GTDB taxonomy): Bacteria > Actinomycetota > Actinomycetes > Mycobacteriales > Pseudonocardiaceae > CAJCJE01. The sequence goes on along the minus strand of DATATE010000068.1, from coordinate 7,412 downwards.
TCCGAGCACGCACATGAAACTCGGCAGGGGCGGGCTGGCCGACATCGAGTGGACCATCCAGTTGCTGCAACTGCGCTACGGACACGAGATACCCGCACTGCGTACAACGTCCACAGTGGACGGAATACGGGCCGTACGGGATGCTCGGCTGCTCACCGAGGACGACGCGGTCGAACTGCTCGGCGGCTGGCTGCTGGCGACCAAGGCCCGCAACGCGACCATGTTGGTCCGTGGCAAGGCATCCGACCAGCTGCCCAGCACGATGCGGGAACTCGCCGCCGTCGCCGGTCTGGTGTCCGGCCGCCCCGGCGCCGATCCGGGAGAATTCCTCGACGCCTATCGGCGCACCACCCGCCGCGCCCGCGCCGTCGTGGAACGGGTCTTCTACGAGGACTGAGGGTGGCTGAGAGCTTGCTGGCTCAGCCGCCGATCACGGCGCGTTGCGCCCGTGCCGCGCATGCCGCTGCCGAGACTTCCTTGGCGGCCGGCTGCGCGCGAAACGGCCGGCTTTCCTCGCCGACATGGAACGAACGGCTGGCCGAAGCCGTCGAGCGGGTGTGCTGCCGGTTGGACCCGGCCTTCCGGCTGGTCAGTCTGGAGATCCTCGGGAATACCGACGCGTTCTCGCACGCGCACAGCTGGCCGCGCCGCCCCGGCTTTGCCGGATCCACCGATCGCGGACACAGATCAGGGCGGCGGCCGGGGCTTTCCCGCGACCGCCGCCCTGTGTCCGTGGACGGCGAGCTAACTCACACGTCGTAGTAGAGCGCGAACTCGTAGGGGTGCGGGCGCAGCCGCAGCGGGTCGATCTCGTTGTCCCGCTTCAGCGAGATCCAGGTCTCGACGAGGTCGGGGGTGAACACGCCGCCTTCGAGCAGGAAGTCGTGGTCGGCCTCCAGGCTGTCCAGGACCGCGCCCAGCGAACCGGGGACCTGGGCGACCTCCTTGAGCTCCTCGGGGGGCAGCTCGTAGAGGTCCTTGTCGACCGGGGCCGGCGGCTCGATCTTGTTCTTGACGCCGTCGAGGCCCGCCAGCAGCATCGCGGAGAACGCGAGGTAGGGGTTGCCGGAGGCGTCCGGGCAACGAAACTCCAGCCGCTTGGCCTTCGGGTTGTCACCGGTGATCGGGATGCGGACGCAGGCCGAGCGGTTGCGCTGGGAGTAGACCAGGCTGACCGGAGCCTCGAAGCCGGGCACCAGCCGGTGGTAGGAGTTCACCGTCGGGTTGGTGAAGGCCAGCAGGCTCGGCGCGTGGTGCAGGATGCCGCCGATGTAGTGCCGGGCCATGTCCGACAGGCCCGCGTAGCCGGACTCGTCGTAGAACAGCGGCACACCCTCGCGCCACAGCGACTGGTGGCAGTGCATACCGGAGCCGTTGTCACCGAACAGCGGCTTGGGCATGAAGGTCGCGGTTTTGCCGGCCTGCCAGGCGGTGTTCTTCACGATGTACTTGAACAGCTGCAGGTCGTCAGCCGCGTGCAGCAGCGTGTTGAACTTGTAGTTGATCTCGGTCTGGCCCGCGGTGCCCACCTCGTGGTGCGCGCGCTCGACGGTGAACCCGGAGTCGATCAGGTTCAGCGTGATCTTGTCGCGCAGGTCGGCGAAGTGGTCGGTCGGGCTGACCGGGAAGTAGCCGCCCTTGTACTTGACCTTGTACCCCTTGTTGCCGCCCTCTTCGTCGGCACCGGTGTTCCACCAGCCGGCCACCGAGTCGATCTCGTGGAAGGAGGCGTTCTCGGTGGTGTCGAAGCGGACCGAGTCGAACAGGTAGAACTCGGCCTCGGGACCGAAGTACGCGACGTCGGCGACGCCCGACTCGTTGATGTACTGCTCGGCCTTGCGCGCGATGTTGCGCGGGTCGCGGCTGTAGGCCTCGCGGGTGAACGGGTCGTGCACGAAGAAGTTGACGATCAGCGTCTTCTCGATCCGGAACGGGTCGATCCGCGCGGTCGCGAGGTCCGGCAGCAGCAGCATGTCCGATTCGTGGATCTGCTGGAAACCGCGCACCGACGACCCGTCGAACGCGAGACCGTCCTCGATGGCGTCCGCGTCCCAGGAACTGGCCGGCACGGTGAAGTGCTGCATGATGCCGGGCAGATCGCAGAACCGGACGTCGATGAACTTCACGTCTTCGTCACGGATGAAGCGCAGGACCTCGTCGGGACTGGTGAACACCCTCTTTGGCTCCTTCGTGTCGTGGGACCGGCGCGTCGGTAAGGCCTCGCGTCGCACCTTGCGGCAACGGCGTGACACCAGCTCGACGACCGCGATGCGGCCATTGTCGCGGCACGGCCGATCGCGGCATCCTTATGGGTGACGACGTTATGAGCGCGGTGTTGCCCGACCGTCACCCGCATGTTTCGCTGATGTTAACGGCGTCGGTGATCGGCCGCAGACCGGTCGTTGTCGCCGCACGGCTGTTACCGGGGCCACTTCGACGCTGTCGGGGTTCGGCGATTTACCCTGGTTGGTGTGAGTAGCTGGATCGAGTCCTGGCTGGCCGGCACCCCCGCGACCGACCAGGGGGAGGCCGAGGAGACCCAGGCCTACCGGGGTGAACGGCTCGGGCTGCCCGAGGAGGGCATCGGCTCGGTCGCGTCCATGGGCAGGCGCCTCGGCGCGTTCCTGATCGACTGCGTCGTCGCCGGCCTGATCACCTCGTTGTTCACGCACCCGAACCTGACCGATGCGGCCGGTATGCAGGCGCAGAACTACTGGAGCGTGCTGACCTGGTTTCTGATCACGGTCATCGGCACCTCGCTGTTCGGCGTCACCGTCGGCATGGCCGTGCTGCGCATCCGGGTGGTCAGGATGGACGGGGCGAGCATGCTCGGTCCGTTCCGCGCCGTTCCCAGGGCCGTTCTGGTCGGGTTGATCATCCCGGTGGTGATCTGGGACGCCGACCATCGCGGCCTGCACGACCGACTGTTCGGCACCGTCGTGGTCAACGTGCGCTGACCAGCCGTTCCCTGTTCGTCTTCCGCACTTCCGCATTTTTCGCGGCCGGTGTGGCCGTCCGTTGTTGTCGCTGTCCGCTCAGCGGCCCGTTGTTGTGCTGTCCGCTCAGCGGCGGCGGATGGCGCGTTGCACGCTGCGCATCTTGGCGCCGGGCGGCAGCGGGCCCTTCGGCAGCGCGGCACCGCGGCTGGCCAGCGCGCCGAGCCGGGCTTCGAGGGTGTCGACCTGGCCGGCATTGATGTTGCTCGGCAGCCGCATGATGTGCCGCTGGAGCTTGGACAGTTCGATCTGGCCCTCTTCGTTGCCGACGATCACGTCGTAGATCGGGGTGTTGCCGATGACCCTGGCCATCCGCTTCTTCTCCTGCGCGAGCAGGCCCTTCACCCGGTGCGGGGCGCCCTCGGCGACCAGGATGACGCCCGGCTTGCCGATCACCCGGTGCACCGCGTCCAACTGGGTGGTGCCGGCTACCGACTGTGACACCCGCCAGGTGCCGCGCAACTGGTCCAGCACCCAGGCCGCCGCGCCCGGCTGGCCGTCGACGCGGGCGAACATGCTGCGCTGAGCCCTGCGGACGAAGATGATGAACCCGAGCAGGACACCGACCAGGACACCCAGCACGATGACCGAGACCAGGGAGACCACGGTCAGGTCGAGCACGAGGGCCACGACGACCGCGACCACGATCGGCAGCACGAACGCGCCGATGATCAGCGGCAGCAGGAGCTTGTCCTCGCGACGTTGCAGCTTGAACGCCTCGTAGGTGTTCTTCACGTTCGAGGTGAACTTGCCGCGCCGCGCCGCCTTGCGTGCCGCCGCGGCCTCTTTCGCTGCTGACTTGTCCTGCTTTCCTGCCATGACCACCAGGATACGGCCGTGATGGACCTCGGCGGAGGGGGCGTTGCCTTCCTGTTGCCCGGCCCGTTGCGTATCCCGTTGCGCGGCCCTCGTCCGGGGCCGTCGCCGGACGGTCTTCGGGCCGCTCCCACGGCGGCGGAATCGGTTGCGCGTGCGGCGAATCGGCCCGGCCTGCGCGGCGTTGTCGCCGGGCTCTGTCAAGATGCGGGGTCATGGACGGGTCACGACGAGCACTGGACGATCTTGACCCGGACCAGCGCGAGGTCGTTCTCGCGCCGCGTGGGCCGGTGTGCGTGCTCGCCGGCGCCGGTACCGGCAAGACGAGGGCGATCACCCGGCGCATCGCGCACCTGGTCACCGGGGGCCACGTCGCCGCGGGCGGGGTGCTCGCGGTCACCTTCACCGCGCGGGCCGCCGGTGAGATGCGTACCCGACTGCGTGCCCTCGGCGTACCGGCGGCGCAGGCGCGGACCTTCCACGCCGCCGCGCTTCGCCAGTTGCGCTACTTCTGGCCGAGGGTCGTCGGCGACGAACAGTGGGAGCTGCTGGACGGCAAGCTGCGGCTGGTCGGCAAGGCGGCCAACCGGGTCGGCGTCGCGACCGAGGCGGAGACGCTGCGCGACCTCGCTGGCGAGATCGAATGGGCCAAGGCCTGCCTCGTGACGCCCGAGGACTACCCGGCCGTCGCCGCGAGGACCAGCAGGGACATCCCGGCGCCCGCCGAGCAGATCGCCAAGGTCTACCGGCTCTACGAGCAGGCCAAGAACGAGGCGCGGCTGCTGGACTTCGACGACCTGCTGCTGCACACCGCCGCGGCGCTGGAGTCCAACGCCGAGGTCGCTGCCGAGTTCCGGGACCGCTACCGGTGTTTCGTCGTCGACGAGTACCAGGACGTCACCCCGCTGCAGCAGCGCGTGCTGGACGCCTGGCTCGGCGGGCGTGACGACCTGACCGTCGTCGGCGACCCCAACCAGACCATCTACTCCTTCACCGGTGCCTCCCCCCGGCCGCTGCTGGAGTTCACCAGGCGATTCCCCGAGGCCGCCATCGTCCGGCTCGAACGCGACTACCGCTCGACCCCGGAAGTCGTGTCACTGGCCAACCAGGTCATCGGCGCGGCACGGGACCGGCCGGCCGGGTCGCGGCTGCGGCTGATCGGACAACGCAAGCCCGGCCCCTCCCCGCAGTTCGCCGAGTTCGACGACGAGCCGACCGAGGCCGCCGCGGTCGCCGCGCGGGTGCGGCACCTGCTCGACGGCGGGGTTTCCGCGAGTGAGGTCGCGATCCTGTTCCGGATCAACGCCCAGTCGGAGGTCTACGAACAGGCGCTGACCGAGGCGGACATCCCCTACCTCGTGCGCGGCGGTGAGCGGTTCTTCGCCCGGCAGGAGGTCCGCCAGGCGATGAACGTGCTGCGCCAGGCCGTCTCATCGGCCCCGACCGGTGACCTGCCCGGTGTGGTCCGCCACCTGCTCGCCCCGCTCGGCCTCACCGCCGACCCGCCTGCCGGTGGGTCGGCGCGCGGCAAATGGGAATCCCTGCTCGGCCTGGTGGAACTCGCCGAGGAACTCGCCGCGGCGGTCCCGGAGGCCGACCTCACGCAGTACGTCGCCGAGCTTTACCAGCGCGCCGAGGCCCAGCACCCGCCGACGGTCGAAGGGGTCACCCTCGCATCGCTGCACGCGGCGAAGGGCCTGGAATGGGACGCGGTGTTCCTGGTCGGTCTCGTCGACGGCACCCTCCCGATCCAGCATGCCGACAACGACGACGTCGCCATCGAGGAGGAGCGCAGGCTGCTCTATGTCGGTGTGACGCGGGCCCGTCAGCATCTGTGGCTGTCCTGGGCGCTGGCCCGTGCGGCCGGTGGCCGGCGTTATCGGCGACGCAGCCGGTTCCTCTATGGACTCGTCCCCGAGGACCACCCCGCCGCTCGGGTCGCCGTCGCGTCCCGGCCTCGGTCGAATTCCGGGGAAGCGGTGAAGCAGCCGCACTGTCGAGTCTGCGGTGACGCGCTGGTCGGCACGTTACCGGTGAAACTGGGCCGGTGCGCCGACTGTCCTTCCGACATCGACGAGAACCTGTTGGCCAGGTTGAAGAGTTGGCGCTCTGAGCAGGCGCGGGCGCTGAAGGTGCCGGTCTACGTGGTGTTCACCGACGCGACCCTGGTCGCCATCGCCGAACAACGCCCCGCTGACCAGGCCGGTCTCGTGTCGATCTCCGGTATCGGGGCCACCAAACTCAACCGGTTCGGTGCCGCGGTCCTTTCGCTTGTTGCGCAGGCAACAACCGTCGAGTAGTCGAGTAGGTGAACCGAGGGTGTCCGCTCGACCGCGCTGACGGTGCAGGTCACAGGGGGTCGGTGAAAAGACGTCCCCGAATCAGGGCAATGTGGGAAAAAGTGTTGCACTAGGGCCCCCACACCCCATAACCTACAGTCACCGGGGCTGGATGGCCTGCGGAACGTAGTTAGACAGAGTTCTTCTTGGAAGGAGGTGGCCCCCGTGTCCAATCTGATCATTACCGCCAGCGACACCCCCGGCTACTTCCTGCCCGGGGGAAGCGCTCTGTCGGCTTCGCTGCTCATGGATCCACGACCGCAGGCGGATTGCGTCCGCCTTGCCTGGGGGCCGAAATCCGCCGCCAAGCACGTCAAGTTCGTGCAGTCCTTTGAGCAGCATGTCCGGCCGATGGTCGCAGAAGGTACCACCGGTATACCGCCGTCCGCATACAGAGACGTTCTTGACTAGCGTCAAGACGCTCAGGCTCTCAAAGGCCGCGGACTCCGGAAATCGGATCCGCGGCCTTTGTGTTTTTCCAGCACCGGTGTTTCACCAGCAGAGAACAGGTTCCGCAGTGTTTTCCAGGTTTTCCAGTGTTGACGAGGTTCCTCCAGCGAAGTCAAGAACCGAACAGATGGGAGCCACCACCATGTTGACCGCAACAGTCCCGCGGGGAGGCGGGGCAACGTTGCCAGAACCCGACTTTGGCCTTGTCGGCTTGTTGGACGCCGCACCCGCGACGCAGGGCGAGACCCCCTGCCAGGCCAACAACCCGGACATGTGGTTCGCCGAAACCCCCGCTGAACTCGACCGTGCCAAGGCGCTGTGCGCCACGTGCCCGGTGCGGGCCCAGTGCCTGGCCGGTGCCTTGGCCCGGCACGAGCCATGGGGTGTTTGGGGCGGCCAGATCTTCGAACGCGGGACGGTCATCGCCCGCAAGCGGCCCCGTGGCCGTCCTCGTAAGGATGACCGGCAGTCAGAAGCGCTGCCGAACATCCGTGTTGTCGCAAACGGTCAGGAGGCCGCTGCATGAACCCCAATGGTCAAACCCAGCGCAATAACCAGAACGTCAACGCTTACACACACCCGAAGGGGACCGCTGTGATGTTGCTCCAAGAAGAACTAGCAAGAGCGCGAATGCGCGAGAGCCAACGCACGGCCGCAGAAATGCGGATCGCGCGTCGGCTCAGCTCAGCTCGCCGGTGGGAACGGCTGGCCCTGTGGACCAGTAAGCGTGCCGCGCGCACCCATCTGTGAACTGAACTGAGTTCGTCGAGATAGCGGACAACTCGATGTCGTGGTGCCCAGCCGGATTCCG
>DATATE010000067.1:0-8196 GCA_036268955.1 Pseudonocardiaceae bacterium | reverse complement strand
ATTCACTACGGCGAACACGCCATCACCCACGGTCTGCATTGGTCGACCTGGCGCCGCCGGCACCAGGCCGAAGCCCGTCGCGCCCACGTCCGACGGAGACTACGCGTCCAGACGCTAATGATCTAGCCCTGTAGTACTAGTTGGCGCCGCCACCCATGCCGGGGCCCGTGTCACCCCCGGTACCAGCGCCACCACTACCGCCGTCGTCCGCCATATGCGCCGGGCTGGCCGAGGCCGCGGACGCTGTGGCGATCGTGATACCGCCGACGAGCAGCGCGAGGGCCGCGAACGCGGCAGCCACTAAACGTGTGACACGCATTTGATCTCCTGTTCGAGTAAGACGTACCGCATTGAACGGCCGACGTGGGACAACCACGCAAATGGTCGTCGCAGCACGGTACGACAAATTCACAATTGGCTACCCTTTTTTGCCACACTCGAAGTCGTGGCCACAACAGGAGGTTCCGTTGCACGGAACGTGGGACGGTGGCTGTCGCCGGATTTGATGCCAACTTTTTGTGGCGTTATGGTTAATCTAAATTAGGTGCCTGAAATGATCGCTGGTTTGCAACTGTCCTATGTAGAGACCAGCGGTCGCGCCGAGTCGCGAGACCAACGCGCTCGGCTACGTCAGCCCGCGCCGGCCGGCCTGATCCGACGGAACTTCTTGCCGCCCATGATCACCAGCGAGACGGTCATGACCACCAGGGCGAGCAACTGTCCGATGTAGAACCCGGTCCACACGGCGTCGAGTCGCAGGGTGGCGAGCAGGACGGCCAACTGTCCCGGTATGAGCACAACCGCTGAAACGGCAAGCGCGAGGGCCCAGCTACCGCTGAAGTCAACGCGGCGCAAACCAGCCGCGAACAGGTAGCCGACACCGAGCACGATCACCGCCGAGGTGGGCATGGTGTTGCGGTCCAGCAGTATCCGGCCAAGGGAGTCCTGCCCCAGGTCAACCGGGCTGAGCTGGCAGAACACGCCCCAGCCGAGTCCGCCGAGCACGACAAGGGCCAGCGCCGTCCGCCACCAGCCGGCCGGCGGTCGCGGCGCGGCGCGATGGAAACCGACCCAAAGACAGACCACCGCCACCCAGAGAGTGGCCGTCGAGATGAAGCCACCCGCGTACGGGTCCCAGTAGAGCGGTCCGGCGTGGATGGCCCGGCGCAGCAGATCGAGCACGGCATTGCCGCTGGGCACCAGCGCGACCAGCGCGAGAATCCGCGCCGGCCACCGTCGCCCGGCCACGGCGGCCACGCAGACGCCGGGAACCGCCAGATACCCGATGACATAGACCAGATCGGTCACCAGTCGGTTCGCCGGGGGCTGGAAGGGACCGCCGCGCAGCCACGCCTGCTCGATCACCAGTTGCGCCAACTGGCCCATGGCAACGCCGGTGGAAACCAGCAGACCGAGCAGGGCGGTGAGGCGGACCGCGTTGCCGACGGCGACGGCGCGAGCCGGTCCGGTGCCGGCCAGTCGGGTGCGCACCGCGAGACCGAGGACCGCACCGGCCTCCGCCAAGCCCGGCCTGCCGTCGAGCGCGTTCGGCTCGGCTCGCCCGGACAGCAGGGTGTCGACCATCTCCTCCTCCCGGTCCCGCCGATACCAGCTCGGCAGCACTCGCAACAGGCGGCGGTAACGCGACTCCAGCTTGGACATTCGCTCGTCGGTCGTGCGCTCGTCGGTCATGTGCCCCTCGGTCAGGTGTCCCTCGGTCATGCGCTCGCCGGTCATGCCAGGCCCTCCGCCGTCAGCGGGGGCACGCCGCGCGTGCGCAGCACAGCATTGGCGGCTCGGACGTTGGCGGCCAACCGTGCGGCCTCGGTGGCGAGAACTCGCACTCCACTGCTGGTCAGCCGGTAGTAGCGGCGCAGCCGGCCTTGGTGGATCTCCTCCCGGTCCAGCTCGGCCCAACCGTCGGCGACGAGCCGGTCGAGCACCCCGTAGAGGGTGCCGACCCGCAGCCGCATGCGCCCCTCGGACAGCGTCTGCACGGACTGGACGATGCCGTAGCCGTGCTGCGGTTGCTCGGCCAGCGCGGTGAGCACCAGAAAGACCTGCTCGGACAGCGCTCGATCACTCATGACGCTGAATATATCGGCAAGTGATATATAGGCGCAACGAGCAGCGGGTCGCCGATGAGTTTCTGTCGCTCCGATGGTCTACCTTCCGACCACACTCGGAAAAGGGGACGTATGGGCAGCCTGCGCGACACTCTCACCAGCTACGTCGACGACGGGTCGGTGGCCGGCGCCATCGGCCTGATCGCGCGCGGCGACCAGATCGATGCGCAGGCCGTCGGCTCCGTCGATGTCGAGGGCAGCGCGCCGATGCGCCGGGACTCGATCTTCCGCCTCGCCTCGGCGACGAAGCCCATCACCGCCGCCGCGTTGATGATGCTCATCGACGACGGCCGGCTCGCGCTGACCGATCCGATCGCGAACTGGCTACCGGAACTCGCCGCCCCGCGGGTCGTCCGCACGCCCGCCGGTCCGGTCGACGACCTGGTGCCGGCCAACCGGCCGATCACCGTGTTCGACCTACTCAGTTTCCACGCCGGCTACGGCCTGGCCGCCGATTTCTCCCTGCCCGCCTTGCAACTGCTGCTCGACAAGGCCCAGCGCAACACGCGCGACCCGAAGCTCGCGCCCGGCCCGGACGAATGGCTGGCCATCCTGGCCGACATTCCGATGATCAGCCAACCCGGCGAGGCCTGGCTGTACAACACCGGCTCCGACCTCCAGGGCGTGCTGATCGCCAGGGTCGCCGGCCAACCGCTGCCCGAGTTCCTCGCCGAGCGCCTGTTCGAACCGCTCGGCATGGTCGACACCGGATTCAGCGTGCCGGCCGCCAAGCTCGGCCGTTTCACCAGCTACTACCAGCCAGACGAGGACGGCAAACTCGAACTGCTCGACACTCCGGACGGCCAGTGGAGCACCCCGTCGGTGTTCGCGTCCGGTGCCGGCGGCCTCGTCTCCACCGCCGACGACTGGCTGCGCTTCGCCCGGCTGATCCTGGCCAAGGGCACCGTCGACGGCCGCCGCTTCCTGTCCCCGGAATCGGTGCGCGCCATGACCACCGACCACACGACCCCCGCCGAACGCGCAGCCAATACGGTGTTCCTGGAGGGTCAGGGCTGGGGTTTCGGCGGCTCGGTCGACGTCGAGACCATCAACCCGTGGAACGTCCCCGGCCGCTACGGCTGGGTCGGCGGCAGCGGAACCGCCGCCCACCTCATCCCGTCCACCGGCAAGGTCACCATCGTGCTCACCCAGACCCAGATGACCAACCCGTCCCCGACGCCGATCATGCGCGCCTTCTGGCGCCACGCCGCCACTGTTGGGTGACAGATCGCGATTCGTTCACGGCATGGTGCGCGGCCGAGGCCGCTGCCAGCGGTCGGATCTCCCGCACGGCGCGGATCAGCCCGGCGTGGCTCCCTGGCCCGCAACGTGTCCCCAGCAGAAGGCCCGCAACATGATGTCCTGGGCCGCGCCGGGCTGCATCACGGCCCTGAGCAGGCGCCGTATGGCGAGTCGAGTGTTGGGCGTGTTGGCGATCATCGTCGAGCGAAGCGAGGGCGCCGCGTGCCAGAGGAGTATTTCTTTGTCCACGGCGTCGGCGAGGCTGCCGGCGGCGTCGCTGCCGGCGGACGAGCTGTCCAGTCCACGGAGAACATACGCAAGCTCACTGTCGAGACGCTCCGCGCACTCACAGCCCACGGTGCCCCGCCCCGCGCCGTCGCCGTCGCGAATCGCGTGGAGCCTGCGACTGTGCTCGACAAGCGCGAGCCCCGTAGCCGTCCCGCTGCGAACCTCAGCAGCGGTGGTGGCCTGCACCCGATCCCATTCGAAGGACGCAGGCGTGTCAGGTACTGGCTTGCCATTGACGAATGCGGCGAGCCGTTGCACGCGAGCGTAGACGTTGCCGCGCTCGCCCCACCAGCAGTAGCCCATTCCTGACAGGAGCATCCGGTCGGTCATATCGTCGTTTCCGGGGCCGAGCGGCAGATATTCGGGCAGGTGCCCGACCAGTCGGCTCGCAGCGTGGGAAGTCAGCCCCCGGCACAAGGTTCCCGTCTCAAGGGTCGCCGCCTCCGCGTCGAGGTCGGTGAACGATGGCGCCAGCACCGCGAGCATCATATTCCAGGCGCCGTGAAGCATCTCCGCCAAGTCTTTCGGCTCCGGAAAAGCCCAGACACCGTAGTTCGAGTATCCCATGCACACCATGGCAGCGACTCGCAGGCGAACAGGATAGTCGGACAGCCAGCCACTGAAACATGGGTCGACAATTCGATAAGGCGCGCCGCCGGCGATCTCGTCCATATCCCGCTGAAAACAGATCCCGTGGTTGGCAACCGCATGGCGCCACGCCGAATAACCGATCGTGTCGAAGTGCACATCTCCGGGCAGCTCAAGGCTGCCGCCGAGGCCCAGCCGTTGATAACCCGTTCCGTAATCCAACATCGACGTCAAGCAGAGGTAGAATCTCGCCCGCTGCTCGTGCGTCGACATTCTGTCTCGTCCGACGACATTCCACCAGCCGAGCATGAGACCTGGAATATCCTGATAGCTGTCCACCCCAATGGTTTCGAGGTCTCCGTGCGTGATGTACTGGCGCACCTTGGGAGTCATGGGAATCGACTCCGGAACGGGCCCGCACGCCTGCCCGGCAACCACCTCGTCCCTGCGTGCCAGTTGCGCCAGGGTCACGCGATAGGACATGACAATTCCCAGCCATGTCAAGAGCAGGTGTAGATAGTCGATCCCAGAGGTCATCATGTTCGCCGCAGCGCGCCTGAACGCCCTCCGATAGCTGCCGAAGATCCGTGCGCATCGGCGGCCGGCTCGCCGGGACCACGGCGAGCTCAACCGGCCGTGCAGTTCAGCGATGGTCAGCCAATGGGAACTGCCGTCACGGCCCTCTGGAGCGCATGACATGAACAAGGTGCGCCACTCCTCGTACGCGGCCAGTTGGCGAGGCGAGTCCGGGACCGTCGCGGAGGTCCATGACCTCCCATCCGGACAGCTCCCTTCACAATAGAAGCTCTCCGACATTGGGTGCGACAGTTGAGAAGTAGTAGCCATCGCGCTGCCAGCAATGGCGTGCCGGTCATCGAACAGCTCGGCGAGCCACCTCAGCGCGGCAAGGTGATCTTCGTCGTCACGGGAGAAAATACCAAGATCAACGGGGCGCACCTCCGATGTCCAGTCGCCTACCCAGGGGACGAAGCGACCCGAATCCAGGACGGTTTCGGTGAGCCTCCACCCTGGCGGGGACGACTCGGTGAACCGCGGGTCGAGCGTGGGAACGGGACCCGGCTCAACCGATGCCGTTGAAACGGGACCATAACTGGCAAACCAGCCTCGTAGCACATCCTCCAAAACCCTTGTTCCTGTTACCTTCTCCAAAACCACTTTCCGCCTCCTCACGGCAAAGGTCCAGACCAATGCTCGTCACAGCACACTACTGCCGCCGGCATTACCGGCACTGACGAACATCGAGGTGGCTCGACGACAAACCATCGGCCCCGACGTGACCAACCGTCGGCCGAGCCGACGGTCGCGCCAGGCGCTCACGCCAGGGCCGGCGATGCACGGAAATCACGACATGACGGACTCGACGAAACGACTGACCGCGCGTCCTCGGCGGCTGGCCAGGTTGGCTCGTGTCGAGCCCGAACCGGCCATCCGAGTTGGTGTCAGCCTGGGGACGTACTGGCGGTCGTGGACCGCGTCCGAGGGCGCGCCGCCATGACCATGCGCAGACCGTCGGGGCGAAGCACGAGGCCGCCGGGTGTCGAGCGGATACTCATACCGGGGCTCGGCTTGAGACTCCATTGCGCGGCAATGGTTGCCAGCGCCAAGGTCGCTTCGGTCGTGGCGAAGGTGTCTCCGATGCACTTGCGGGCGCCGGCGCCGAAGGGAACAAAAGCGCCAGGGGGTGGGGAGCCGCGGCGGTCGTGACGCCACCGGTCAGGATCGAACCGATCCGGGTCGCGGAAGACATCTGGCCGATGGTGGGCGAGATACTGGCTGTAGATCACGGCAGTGCCCGCAGGACATCGATAGCGTCCCATCTGCACTTCTCGCGTGGTTACGCGCGTGAAGATCCAGCCCGGAGGACGCAGGCGCAAGGTCTCGTTGATGATGCGGCCGGCCACCTCCAAGTGAGGTAGATCGGCATACGTGGCCGGAGCACCGTTGAGGACCCGGTCCACTTCGGCGTGCAACTGGTCTTTCACCTCGGGGTGCTCGGCTGTGAGGTACACCGCCCACGCGGCGAGGCTGGCACTCGTCTCCGCTCCGGCGAAGAAGTAGGTGATGATCGTGTCGATGAGTTCCTCGTCGGACAGGCTCGCGCCGCTCCCGACCGTATCCGGGTCGTGGACGGCCATCAGGATGGAGAGCAGGTCGCCATGATCGCTACCGCTGCGCCGATGGTGCTCGATGGTCTTTTTGGCCATGTCGCGCAAGTGTGCGTGCGCCTTCTCGAATCTGCGGTTTCCCAGCACAGGCAGCTTCGTCAACAGTGAGGGCATGAGCATTCTGCGGAAGACACCACGAGAGATGTCCATGACATCGTGGAGCATCCCGGTGCGGTCCTCCTCCGACAGCGTGGAACCGGTGAACATCGCGGTAATGAGGATCCGGATGGCGGTCTCTTCCAGTGCGGCCAGGACGTCGACGGTCTGACCTTCACGCCACGAGCACGTGACAGCAGTGATGTGTTCGGTCATCAGCGCGGCATAAGCGGGCATCCGAGCCCGTTGGAAGGCGGGCTGATTCAGCCGCCGCTGCCTACGATGTTGATCATGAGGGCAGGTGGCGACCCCGGCGCCGAGGGCTTCGCGGGCCCTGTCGATGAGCGGACCGCCCTTGTCGAAGGTCCTGTCGTCGACCAGAAGTTGATGGGTGAGCTGAGGACTACAGACCACGTAGGCACGCCAGGGGCCCAATCTGATCTGGACCAGATCACCGCTGGCAGGGAGCGCGGTGAGGAAGGACAGGGGGTCTCGAAGCAAAGGTAATGCGTGTCCAAGCAGTGGTAATGCCCCCGGCGCACGCGGCGGGTCCTGGGAGTTCAATGACGCCTCCTGTAGCGGCCACGCGGGCCGTTAAAACACGGAGAGGTTCGTTGTCAATGCCTCTCTCGGTTTTCCTGGGCGAAAGTGAGAAAGTCAACGGAGAACTGGTAGTCAGACCAGCATCACCGACCACTCGGAGCTGTGTCAACCCCCCTCGAATCAGGAAACCGCGTCAGATGATCTGATCTCGATCAGATCACATGCCCGCATTAGGAAGATCGTTTAGTCAGTCTGGATGGATTTTGTCAAGGGCACTGCTCATTGCATCAGCTAATGACGCGATCTCTACTAATACTATTTGCTTGTCAGGTGCTCGAAGCGCGTAAGCGTAAGTACGGTTTTGGCGATATCACCGATATCGCGCGTTGATATCCGCATTAAACGGACATTAACTACATTAACTGCTAAATTCAATGCAGACCTGGTCCGCTTCCTCGGCCTCCAGCGCGGCGATGTCCCGCTGCCGCTGCTTCGCCGCAGCGTCGACGGCGGCGAGCAGGCAGTCAAACCCGTCGTCGTCGATATACAGCTCGATGACGATCGCCGACCCGTCCCAGATGGTGAACACCGCCTGCTCTCCGAGCCACTCGTGTTCGACCTTGCAACTGCCGTTGATGATCGAAAGCGTGCTGTGGGAGATCGAGCCCATGGTCTTGCCTCCTCGTTCGGGTATTCGCCCGCGATCTACGATGATCCAGCCAGTGGACCACCGGAGGTCCGTACACCCTAAGATAAGGGATACGGTTCTCTTTGAACCTGCCCCGATCGGGTGGTGTCGCGTTCGACGCCGAACTGAGGAGGCCAACGGATATGGGTAGCGCGCGGCAAACCGTCGAACGCCGACAGCTCGGTCTTGCGCTCAAACGGTTGCGCGAACAGACCACGCTGTCGCAGACCGAGGTCGGCCGGCACATCGGCAAGGCCCATTCGCGGATCAGCAAGGTCGAGGACGGTACCGGCACGCTGGAGGCGCACGAACTCGAGGCGCTGCTCGATCTCTATCACGTGTCCGGCTCGGAGCGGAGAACCATGCTGGCCATGGGCATCGCGGCGAGGAAGCGCCAACCACGCGGACCGTCCGCCAGCGCATACACCGACACCCTGCC
>DATATE010000066.1:0-1817 GCA_036268955.1 Pseudonocardiaceae bacterium | reverse complement strand
CCTCATGACCAGCAGCGAATGGTCGACCGTGCCGGCACCGGGCACCCGCGTGCTGCTCACCGGCGCCGCGGGCGGGCTGGGCCGGGCGCTGTCGGCTGCGCTCAGCGAGGCGGGTGCGGAGGTGGTCGGCATCGACCTGCCGGGAACGCGCGCCACCGTGACCGCCGATCTCACCGACGACGACAGTGCTCGCCGTGCCGTTGCGGACACGGTGGACCGGCTGGGCGGCCTGGACGCCGTGATCGGCGCGGCCGGCGTCGTCGACACCATCCACCGCGCGGAAACCTTCCCGCTCAAGGAGTTCCGCGGTGACATCGAGGCGAACCTGATCTCCCAGTTCACCGTCGCGCAAGCCGCGTTCCCGGCCCTGTGCGAGGGCCGTCGGCCGTCGATCGTGCTGTTCTCCTCGGTCGCGGCGCAAGACGGCCTGCCCGGGCAGGCCGGGTATGCCGCGGCGAAGGCCGGCGTCCTAGGCCTGGCCCGGGCGCTGGCCGCCGAGTGGGCGGGCACCGGTATCCGGGTCAACGCCGTCGTCCCCGGTCTGGTCGCGACCCCGAAGGTGCTCGGCCTGCCCGGGCCGGCCCGTGACCGCCTGCTCGCCGGGGTGCCGATGCGGCGAGTGGCCGCGCTCGCCGAGGTCGTCGGCCCGGTGCTCTACCTGTTGTCGCCCGCCGCCGGATACATGACCGGCCAGGCGCTGCGCCTCGACGGCGGCGCCGGCCTGGGCCAGGCCGGCCTCTACCGCTGAAGCTGAAGGAGTGACCCATGTACTACGTCGGCGTGGACATCGGTGGCACGTTCACCGACTGCGTTCTGGTTGACCGGCAGGGAAACCACCGGAGCGCCAAGGTCTTGTCCACCAAAGACGATCCGGTGGCCGGAGTGCTCGCCGGGCTGAGCCGGCTGGCCGAAACCGTCGGCGTCGGCCTACCCGCGCTGCTCGAGCGGACCGAGCGCTTCGGCCACGGAACCACCATCGGCACCAACGCGGTTCTGGAACGGCGCGGTGCGCGGGTCGGGCTGGTCGCCACCGCCGGGCACGGTGACGCGCTCGCGATGATGCGCGGTGCCGGCCGGGTGGCAGGCCGGTCGATCGAGGGCGTGTTCTCGGTGCACGGCAGCAGGTTGCCGACGCCGCTGATCGTGCCGGGTGCCGTCGCCGAGGTGCACGAGCGGGTCGACGCGAGCGGCAAGGTGGTGGTCGAGCTGGACACCGACGCGGCCGTCGAGCGGATCACCGCGATGATCGCGGAGTGCGAGCTCGACTCCATCGCCGTCGCTCTGTTGTGGTCGTTCGCGAACCCGGTGCACGAGAAGGCCCTGGTCCAGGCGTTCCCCGGTGTGTTCGTGTCCTACTCGTCGGAGGTGTCTCCCCGGCTCGGCGAGTACGAGCGCACGGTCGCCACGGTGCTGAACGGTTACGTCGGTCCGGCCTCCTCGCGGTACCTGAGTGAGCTGGAGAGCCGGCTCGCGACCCCGTTGCTGGTCATGCAGTCCAGCGGCGGGGTGCTGCCCGCGTCCGCCGCGACCCCGCTGGGCACGATCAACTCCGGCCCGGCCGGCGGCCTGATCGGCGTGGCCAGCCTGGCCGGCGCCTACGGCCACGACCATGTGGTCGGCACCGACATGGGCGGCACGTCGTTCGACCTCGGCCTGGTGATCGACGGCAAGCCGGTGGTGGCCGAACAGAACGTCATCGACCAGTACACCTACCGGCTGCCCAACCTGGACGTGCGCTCGATCGCCTGCGGCGGCGGCTCGATCGCCTGGTTCGACGAGGCGACCGGCGGCCTCCGGGTCGGCCCGGCGAGCGCCGG
>DATATE010000065.1:0-38037 GCA_036268955.1 Pseudonocardiaceae bacterium | reverse complement strand
ACATACCGCCGCGGGCGAACCGCAAACCGGTTCGCCCGCGGCGTTGGTCGCGAAGGATCAGTCGGCGGGACGCGCCGACGGCGGGCGTTTGCCCATTGACTCGACATGGGTGACGCGTTGCACCACCGACAGCGGCGTTGCCACGTCCTCAAGGGACTTGCCCGCCGCGTCGACGCCGAGGAACACGGCTATCAGTCCACCGACGATCATGATGGCTGCGCCGGAGAGATAACCGATGAACAGGCCCGATGTCGGCGGGTGTTTGCTGCTGCCGATCAGCGCCCCGAAGAACAGGTTGGCCAGGATGCCGGCGCCCTGCGAGATCGAGTAGAACACGCCGATCGCCTTGGCTCGCACCTCCTGCGGGAAGATCTCGCTGACAGTCAGGTATGCCGCACTCGCACCGGCCGACGCGAAGAAGAAGACGATCGCGAAGGCGATGGTCATCGTCAACGCGTTGAGCACGTGCGTGTTGAACAGAATGCCGGCAATGATCAGGAGCACCCCGGAGAGCAGGTAGGTGCCGCCGATCATCTGCCGTCGGCCGACGGTGTCGAACAACGGCCCCAGCACCAGCGGGCCGATCAGGTTGCCGATCGAGAACGCCAGCAGGTACAGCGGCGCGCCGCCGGAGACACCGTAGAAGGCCGCCAGCACCGTGGTGAAGCTGAAGAAGATGGCGTTGTACAGGAAGGACTGGGTGATCATCAGCCCGGCGCCCAGTACCGATCTGCTCGGATACTTGGCGAACAGCAGCTTCAGCAGCGTCCAGTAACCGTGCTGGTCGGTCGGTTTGACCTCGATGGCCAAACTGTCGTCGACCGGCTCCAGGGTGACGCCGGTCTTCTCGACCTCCCGTTCGATGTAGCTGATCGACTCCTCGGCGCCCTCGGCGCGGCCGTGCATGATCTGCCAGCGTGGACTCTCCGGCAGGTTGCGACGGATGTAGATGATGAACGCACCGAGCACCGGGCCCAGCAGGAAGCCCAGCCGCCAGCCGACGCTTTCCGGGATGGCGTTGAGGAAAATCAACGTCGCGCCCGAACCGATGATGGCACCACCCCAGTAGGTGCCGTTGATCCCGATGTCGACCCGGCCTCGATACCTGGCCGGGATCATCTCGTCGATCGCGGAGTTGATGGCCGCGGTCTCACCGCCGATCCCCATACCGGCAATGACGCGGGTTCCGTACAGGAAGATCACCCAGCCCGTACCGCTGCCCAGCGTCAGCGCGCTCAGACCACTGCCGACCAGGTACACGGCCAGCGTGATCATGAACAGGTTCTTCCGCCCCCAGCGGTCGGAGAACATGCCGAATATCAACGCACCCAGGATCTCGCCCGCCAGGTACGGCGTACCGAGGTCGTTGGCGATAGAGGGGGTCAGGTTGAGCGTGTCGCTGTGGGTCAGGATGCCGGCCACCGAACTGGCGACGGTGATCTCCAGACCGTCGAGAATCCAAGCGACCCCAAGAGCGATGATCAACTTGGTGTGAAAACTCGACCAGGGCAGCCGGTCGATCCGAGCCGGAATCGTGCTCCGGATCGAACCGCCCGATGCCGAGGGCACTGCCCCCGCTTCTACTGAAGTCACTAGCGCTCCTTCTGCCGTGTTACTTCGTTGGCTGGTGAGCCTAGTCACATGGTTGCCATAACGCAGTTATTTAGCCAAAAAGTGATCACCAAGCACCCGCCTGCGGCAACAACTCCACCCGATAACCAGGCACCCTGTCCCTTTTGTCGTCAATAAGGGAGCATGCGTGCCAGAGTTCGCGCGTAGTCATCGGTTGCGCCGAACACGTGACCAGTTCGACCGTCATGACCCGAATCACCGGTGGGCCGGCTGTGTTGCTATCAAAGATGATTCGCGTCGACCGGGGCGTACCCGCCCGGTAACGCTCAGGAACGAACCGCCGACACCAAGACAGCGCTGGAGAAAGGCCCCTCCACCCCATGACAACCACCCAAGCCGTAGCACCGCCGTCGATCGCGGCCGGCGAGCCACGCCTACGGCGATTCCTCGTTGTGGGCGGTCCTGGGCTGCTGTACCTCGGAGTCCAGGGCGTTGCCCTGCTGGCACTGTGGCTGTTCACCACGGTCAACAACCGGCTTTTCGACCTGCATGCCTGGGACGGCGACTGGTATCTGGCGATCGCCAGATACGGCTACACGAACGTGCCCGCGTCCATGACCGACGCGTTGGGCCATCACAACACCTACTCGGCGATGGCCTTCTTCCCCGCGTACCCGGTACTGATCCACATCGCCGAGCCGCTCGAAGGCGGCAGTTTCGTGGCCACGGCGATCACGATCAGCGTGCTGTTCGGTGTCGTCGCCGCCTATGCCGTCGCGCGCCTCGCGAAGCGGATCACCGGCTCGACGCGGGCGAGCCTGATCACCGTCGTGCTGGTCGCCGCCGCCCCGATGTCGATCATCGACAGCATGGCCTACCCGGTGTCGATGCTCATCGCGTTGTCGGCCTTGGCACTGGTCGGCGTGCTGGAGCGGCGGTGGACGCTGGCCGGCTGGTGCGCGGGTGTGGCCGGACTCGTTCAGCCCACCGCGGTCGCCGTCATCGCCGTCGTGATGGTCTGGGGCATCGTCGCCGCCATCCGCGACCGCGACCGGTTCCACGCCGTTCCGGCCGTGATCGTGGCCCCTGCCGGGTTCATCGGCTACTTCATCTGGATCGCCGCGGTCAGCGGATCACCGTTGACCTACTTCCGCGCCCAGTCCGGTTGGAACACGACCTGGGACTGGGGCGTCGACACGGTCAAGTGGTCGTGGTCGACGCTGACGAAGGACAGCTACGCCTACACCGTGCTGACGGTGCTGATCATGCTCGCCGCGGTCGGACTGCTGGTCGGTGCCTTCCGGCGGGTGCCGTGGCCGGCCTGGGCGTTCGCGGCGGCCTCGGTCGTCGTCGTGCTCGGCGAGTCCGGCATCCACTTCAACAAGACCAGGGAGCTGCTGCCGGCCGCGCTGGTGCTGATGGTGCCCGTCGCGGTCCGCCTCGGCCGGATGCATCTCGGCAAACTCCTCGCGTTGACCGCGCTGATCGCCCTCGGCGGCATCTGGTACAGCGCGTACTCGCTCAGCGTCTGGCACTACGGGATCTAGCCTCGGAAGCCGGCGCCGCGACGGTCGGCGACCCAGCGGTGACCGGACCGATGCCCTAGATCACCTTTCACTCCGGTGACGTCGCCGCCCGCCCACCGCCAGGTCGTGGCACGATGAACATCAAGCGCTCGACACGCCGCGCGACGCGCGTGCGCATGGTCGTCAGACGAGGAGGTCAGGTGCCCGACACGGACGCCAACTGGCTCCCGGAGGCAGCCCGCAACAGGCTGGCCCGGTTCGATGCCGCGGGCCTGCGTACCTCCCTGCTGCCGGTGGCCGGCGCGGTGGGTATCGAGTCGGTCGGCCTGACCCCGGTCGGCGAGGTGATGGGCTGCATCGTGCAGTACGTCGGCTGGGTCGGCGGGTACAGCTACGGCGGTTACGGCGGCGGGCCTTTCATGTCGAACACGGTCAGCTTCCAGCCCTACGTCGACGCGCTCTACCACGGCTACAACACCGCGCTCGGCCGGATGCTCACCGAGGCTCGCGCGATGGGCGCCGACGGCGTGGTCGGGATCAGGCTGACGCAGAGCAGGCTCGGCGAGAACAACCAGGAGTTCGTCGCGCTGGGCACCGCGGTGCGAGCCAGGTCGAAGCGTCGGCCGAGGTCACTTTTCACCACCCCGCTGCCCGGCCAGGACGTCGCGAAACTGATGCACGCCGGCTGGGTGCCCTCCAGGATCGCCATCGGCGTCGCGGTGGAAAGTCGTTATCTCGACTGGCAAAGCGCATCGCAGCTGTCGGTGATGGCGGGCAACACCGAGGTGAACGCCTACACGGTCCTGATCACCTCGGTCCGCTCGCACGCGCGGGAACGGCTGGCGGCCTATGCCAGGAAAGGCAATGCCGACGGCGCGATCGTCTCGGACATGGCGCTGCGCTCCTGGCACCAGGAGGCCAACAACACGCGGCTGCTGTGCGCGGAGTCGACCGTGTTCGGCACGGCCATCGCACGCTTCCACACCGGCCGTTCCGCGCCGACCACTGCATTGAAGATCATGCCATTGCGGCGGCGCCATGACACCCGGTGACCGCACGGGTAGCTCCCATCGCGACAGACAGGCTCAGCAGGACCCAGGACGTGGCCAGTGAGTAAATCAAGTGGAGAATCCATGACCAGTGCGGAAATCGACGACCAGAACATCCCCGAGGATGCGATGCGTCGGCTCGCCGAGATGAAACCGGGCCAGTCCACCACCCTGTTCACCTCGGACCTGAGCGTGAACGAGTTCCTGCTGGTGCGTGAGGCCGGCTTCCGGCCGCTGGGCCTCGTGCTGGGCACCAGCATCTACCACGTCGGCTTCCAGATGGGCCGGTGGAGCAAGAACCAGGAGTTGGACACGCTGTCCAACGCCATGTACCACGCCCGCGAGCTGGCCATGTCGCGGATGGAGGCGGAGGCCGACGTGCTCGGCGCGGACGGCATCGTCGGGGTCCGCCTTGAGATCGAGTTCAAGGAGTTCGGCAACGACCTCGCCGAGTTCATCGCGATCGGTACCGCGGTGAAGTCCGAGGACGGCGGCAACTGGAAGCCCAACACCGGCAAGCCCTTCACCTCCGACCTCAACGGCCAGGACTTCTGGACGCTCATCCAGTCCGGTTACGCGCCGCTGGGCATGGTCATGGGTTCCTGCGTCTACCACATCGCCCACCAGCGGTTCTGGCAGGCGATCGGCAACATCGGGCAGAACATCGAGGTGCCGCAGTTCACCGAGGCCCTCTACGACGCCCGCGAGCTGGCGATGAGCCGGATGCAGGCGGAGGCGGAAAGTCTGCACGCCGAGGGCATCGTCGGCGTGCAGATGCTGTCGCTGCCGCACCGCTGGGGTGGGCACACCACGGAGTTCTTCGCGATCGGCACCGCGATCCGGCCGCTGCGGGCCGACCACACCATCGCCAAGCCGCAGCTGGTGCTGCCGTTGGTGGACTCGTGAGCGGAGCCGACCGACTGGCACGGGACGTGTTCACGGAGTGGCCGAGCGCTAGCGAGGTGGCGCCGTGACAGACGGCGAAATCGTTCCCGCGTGGGACATGCACGTGATGATCGCCGCGCTGAAGTCCGACCGTTCCGACGTGGCCTCCTACGCACGCGTGCTCACCAGCACCCTTGGTGACGCGCTGCCGGAGGACATGGTGGAGATCGAGTACCGCAAGACCATGGCCGACCGGGTCGGCGGCCGGGCCGGGCAGCCGATCGCGGTCCGGGTCTTCGGCACCGATCGTCAGCTGGAACTGCGGCAGGGCAAGCGCGGGGTCGACGCGGAGATCCGCAAGATCGTCCGGGACGTGGTGATCAGCCGCAAGAAGGTCGGCATCGACGAATGGCTGGCCGGCCTCGCCGAGGAGTTGGCGAAGGTGGCGCAGAGCAGCGCGGCGGCCAGGGCCGCGTTGTCCCGGCTCATCGACGGCTGATCCCCCACAAGGCCAACGGCCAGCGCGATCTCGGCCGGAGCGGCCCGCGACCGGGGCCGTCCCCGATCAGAGTGGTCTCGGCTAGTCCGTGTACCAGCTGGGCAGGTTGAGGCGGAGTCGGGCCAGTGCGCGGTGCTGGGCGACCCGCACCGCTCCCGGCGTCGAACCGACCGCGACGGCGGTCTCCTCGGCGGACAGGCCGACCACCACCCGCAGCACCACGATCTCGCGCTGCTTGGCCGGCAGCACCTGCAACAGGTCCGCCATCTGGTCGGACAGTTCGCCACGCATGGCGCGCTGTTCCGGCCCGGCGTCCTCATCAGGCTCATCCGGTACTTCGGCGACCGGTTCCGACCGGTTGCGGGCGGCGGCCCGGTGCGCGTCGGCGACCTTGTGCGCGGCTATGCCGTACACGAAAGCGAGGAAGGGGCGTCCCTGGTCGCGGTAGCTCGGCAGTGCCGTCAACACCGCGAGACACACCTCCTGCGCCACGTCGTCGGCGGAGGCGAACGAGCGCTCCTGCCGGCCGACCCTGGCGCGGCAGTACCGCACCACCAGTGGACGAACCCTGGTCAGCAGGTTCTCGATGGCCCGCCGGTCACCGGTGACCGCGGCGGCGACGATGGGAGCGATGTCCTGGCCTGCCGGGGGAATCGGCCGGGCAGGTGGAATCGGCACCGTCACCGTGTGCACCGCGGGAAGCCCGGAGCCGATCGGGTCAACCGGTAGCTCGACGAGTTCTCCGGCCAGCACCGGAGACATGTCCTCGATGTCGGGCCGAAACGACGCGGCGGCGTCGGATTCGACCCCGCTGGAAATGACCTCGGTCATGCCCGCACCCCCATGTCGTGGGACTGCCAACCAACGAAACGGTAGCCCGCGAACTCCCTGGTACGCCGCTGCGAAGCGGCACTGTACGCGAGGGGGCTCCGCCAGTACCTCGACGAACCCGCTGACACCTGACGGCCTCCCGACTCGATAGCACTGGGGACACCTGCCGGCGGGTTCTCGACCGGCAATCGACATCTGCGAAACGCTGTGTGGTCATCGCGCTGGGCTTGCCGCGGTGGCCACGATGCGGCGTAACAGAGAGTACCTCCCGGCACGTGGCCATACTAGTTCGAATTGGTGACAAAACTGCTGGCCGGGCAGGCTGTTACCGGATAAGTTGAATCGCTTTCAGTACCGGTACGACCACAGTGTGCGACGAGGGTCGGTGTTCCAGGCCTCTGATCACGCACTACGGCTTATTAGGGGACCTGCCGAACCCCTATCGCCACCTCCCTAACGACCCCCTAATCGGTCCCCTATCGACGCCTGCCCTGTCCGACTCTTGTCCGACTCCCGTCCGACCCGCCCGCCCGGTCGATACGCAGCCCGCAGGACCGACTACCGGCTGACGCCGGAACTGTGCGGTACCGCATCGAAAACGCATCGAGACCGCATCGGGACGGCCTCGGCGGACCCTCCGCCGGCCCCGGATCGGCCACCCCTCTGCCCCGGATCGGCGACTCCTCGACGCCGGGCCGACCAACCTCGGTACGGAACCGACGTTCGTCATTCACCGGCCGTTTCCCCTGGATAGCTACGGTGCTCGCGACGTCCCCAGCCGGAGGTGGCCAGTGAGCGTTCCCCTGATCGTCGTCATCGTGGTTCTCACCGCATTAGCTTTCGACTTCACCAACGGCTTCCACGACACCGCGAACGCGATGGCGACCTCGATCGCCACCGGGGCGCTGAAGCCCAAGTTGGCCGTCGCGATCGCCGGCGTGCTCAACGTGGTCGGGGCCTTCCTGTCCGTCAAGGTGGCCTCCACGATCTCGGGCGGCATCGTCGACGAGAGCAAGTTCCACCCCTCGACAGGGCCCTACATCGTGTTCGGCGCGTTGATCGGGGCCATCATCTGGAACCTGATCACCTGGTACCTCGGCCTGCCGTCCAGTTCATCGCACGCCCTGTTCGGCGGGTTGATCGGGGCGACCTGGGTCGCGGTCGGCGGCAGCGCGGTGCACTTCGGCACACTGGTGCAGAAGGTGATCATCCCGGCGGTGGCCTCGCCGCTGGTGGCCGGCGTCGTCGCCATGATCGCCACCTACCTCGCCTACACCGCCACCCGGCGCACCAGGCAGGACAGCGTCGGAAAGGGCTTCAACCGGCCAGACCGTGACGGCCTCCCTCGTCGCGCTGGCACACGGCACCAACGACGCGCAGAAGACGATGGGCGTGATCACGCTGACCTTCATCGTCGCCGGTATCCAGCCCAAGGGCGCCAACCCGTTCTGGTGGGTCATCCTGCTCTGCGGCCTCGCCATCGGCCTCGGTACCTACATCGGCGGCTGGCGGATCATCCGCACCCTCGGCAAGGGCATCACCGACGTCGAGACCCCGCAGGGCTTCGCCGCCGAGGCGGCCTCGGCGGCGACCATCCTGGCCTCCTCCCACCTCGGCTTCGCGCTGTCCACCACGCACGTCGTCTCCGGCGGCGTGATCGGGTCCGGTGTCGGCAGGCGACTGGCCGAGGTGCGCTGGAGCGTGGCCGGCAAGATGGCCATCGCCTGGATCCTCACCCTGCCGGCGGCGGCGGTGGTCGGCGCGGTGGCCGGCAAGCTGGCCTCCGGCGGTCCCGCCGGAACGATCATCGTGTCGCTGGTCGGCATCATCATCGGCGGCGGCATCTTCGCCGCCTCCCGACGCAACCCGGTCACCTCGAAGAACGTCAACGACGCGCCCACCATCGAGGCGAAGCAGCCGGCCGAAGTCGGCGCCTGAGCACTGGCTGGAAGAAGGAGAAAATCCAATGGGCATCAACTGGGGCGATCTCGGTGAGGTTCTCGTTGCCAGCCTGGTCGCGACCGTCTGCGTCGTCGCACTGTTCTCGGTCGGTGTGATCGGGCTGTCCCGGCAGACCACCGCCAAGGAGCAGGGCACCTCCGGTGCCGCTCCGCTCACCGGCGCGGTGATCTGCTTCGCGGCCTGTCTGCTCATCGTCGCCTACGGGATCTATCTGATCGTCGTGTGAGCAGTCGCACGGTAATCTCCACCCTTCTCGACCGCCCACTTTCCTTCACTGTGAACGTGAAGGAAAGTGGGCGTTTTTGCTGGTCACACCGGATGCCGAGTACAAAAAGGACGGACTACCGAACGTGATCACTCGATAAGGGGACCGACTGCCAGCTTGTTGCCAGCTCGCCTCAAGGTCGCTCGCAGAATCACTCGGGATAACTGGACCGGTACAGGGAGTGTTCGACCCGGCCGATGTCCGAGCCGAGTCGGGTCGAACGCGGCGAGCCAACAAGAACGGGTGGTGGAGATGGCAGGTGCCCCGGTCACAGTGCTCTCACCGGAAGTGCTTTCACCGGAGGCGGCGGCCGGCAAGGACAAGCCAAGATCCAACACCGAAAGACCCGGTGGCCAGGCGGCCGGGGCGGGTCGCGAACCGGGTCCGGCCACCGCGACGGTGGACATCGTCATCCCGGTCTACAACGAGCAGCGGGCCCTTCCCGGCTGCATCGACGTGCTGACCGGCTATCTGTCCGCGCACTTCCCGTTCGACTGGACGATCACCATCGTCGACAACGCCAGTACCGACGACACCCCAGCCGTGGCGCAGGCCCTTGCCGGTAGCGTCGAGGGGGTTCGGGTACTGCGGTTGGACCGCAAGGGGCGCGGGCTCGCGCTGCGCAGCAGCTGGTCGGCGAGTACCGCCGATGTGGTGGTGTACATGGACGTCGACCTCTCCACCGGTCTGGATGCGCTGCTGCCGCTGGTGGCCAGCCTCGTCGACGGGCATTCCGACCTCGCGATCGGCTCGCGGCTCGCGCCGGGTGCGCGGACCATCCGCGGCCCCAAGCGGGAGGTGATCTCGCGCTGCTACAACGCGCTGATCCGGCTCACCCACGGTGCCCGGTTCTCCGACGCGCAGTGCGGTTTCAAGGCCGCCCGCACCGCCGTGGTCCGGCCGCTGCTGGAACACGTCGAGGACGACGCCTGGTTCTTCGACACCGAACTGCTGCTGCTCGCCGAGCACAACGGCCTTCGGGTGCACGAGGTGCCGGTGGACTGGGTCGAGGACACCGACACCCGCGTGCACCTGCGCAGCACGGTCACGCAGGACCTGCGCGGCCTGGTGCGGGTGGCAAAGGCGAAGGCCTCCGGTGCGGCCAAGGTGACCGGGCTGCCGCGCAGGCCGGAGCCACGGTCGATCCATCCCGACGCGGTGCTCGCCCGGCGCGACACCGGCCTGCTCTGGCAGGTCATCTCCTTCGGCATCATCGGCGGACTGTCCACCGTGGCCACCCTCGCGCTGTACGCGCTGTTCCGCGGCTGGTGGTCGCCACTGATGGCCAACCTGGTCGCGCTGGTGATCACGACCCTGGTCAACACCGAGGCGAACCGTCGCTTCACCTTCATCACCGCGCGCGGCTCCTCGACGCGGGTGCACTTCCAGGGGCTGCTGGTCTTCGCCGGCTACTATGCGCTGACCTCGGCCGCGCTGCTGATCCTGCACGCGAACGTGGCGCATCCGTCCACAGTGGTCGAACTGTCCGTGCTGCTGTCGGCCTACCTGCTCGGCACGGCCGGCCGGTTCTTCCTGTTGCGCGTCTGGGTTTTCCGGACCGAGAAGGCGAACCCACCAGAAATCGATACAGAGATAGGACGAGAAACCGAATGACTGCGGCTACCCAAGCCACCGAATCGACCCGACCCCCGGTCTCGCAACCGGCCCCGGTTGCGTCGAGGACAAGACGCTGGCAGCCGCTCGCCCTGCTGGCGATCTGCCTGCTGGCCACCGTGCTGTACGCATGGGGCAGCTGGGACGGGGACTGGGGCAACACGTTCTACACGGCTGCGGTCAAGTCGATGTCGGAGGGATTCACCAACTTCCTGTTCGGCTCGTTCGACCCGGCCGGTGTCGTCACCGTCGACAAACCGCCGATGGCCTTGTGGCCGCAGGTGTTCGCGGTGTGGATCTTCGGTTTCCACAGCTGGGCGGTGTTGCTGCCGCAGATCGTCGAGGGCACGGCAGCGGTGTTCCTGCTGCACCGCACGGTGCGCCGCTGGGCAGGCGAGAACGTGGCGCTGCTGGCCGCGCTGATCCTGGCGCTCACCCCGATCACGGTGGCCATCAACCACGTCAACAACCCGGACACCCTGCTGGTGCTGTGGCTGGTGGCCGGCGCCTACACGCTGACCCGCGCGCTGGAACACGGGCCGGAGATCACCGACCGCACCCGAACCCGATGGCTGCTGTGGTGCGCGTTGTTCCTCGGCTGTGGGTTCGTCACCAAGATGCTCGCCGCCTGGATCGTGGTACCCGGCTTCGCGGTGGCCTATCTGATCGGCCGGAACACCAACTGGAAGCGGCGCCTCGGAGATCTGCTCGGCGCGACCGGGGTACTGCTGGTCAGCTCGTTCTGGTGGCCGCTGCTGCACGACCTGTGGCCGGGCGCGAAGCCC
Source organism: Pseudonocardiaceae bacterium (assembly GCA_036268955.1). Lineage (GTDB taxonomy): Bacteria > Actinomycetota > Actinomycetes > Mycobacteriales > Pseudonocardiaceae > CAJCJE01. Next base: position 27,049 of record DATATE010000065.1, on the reverse strand, counting down.
TACATGGACAACAGCAGCAACGGTACCGCGTTCAACCTGATCTTCGACTACAACGGGTTCGGCCGGATCTTCGGTGAGAGCTTCGGCGGCGGCACGACCGGCACCGGCGCGGGCGGGTTCACCCTGCCGAAGGGCGTCGAGCTGCCGGCCGGGGCGCGCGGCGGCGGGTTCGGCGGGCTGTTCGGCGGTGGTACCGGGGTGGGCCGGATGTTCAGCTCCTCGGTCGGTGGGCAGATCAGCTGGCTGCTCCCGTTGTGCCTGCTGGTCATGGTGGTCGTCATCGTCGAAGGCGTGCTGCGGCGGCGGGCGAAGCTGCCGGCGCGGCACACCGAGCGGGCGATGTGGCTGATGTGGGGCAGCTGGCTGGTGGTGATGGCGCTGGTGTTCAGCTACGCGCAGGGCATCTGGCACTCCTACTACACCACCGCACTGGCCCCGGCGATCGCCGCGCTGGCCGCCGCCGGTCTCGCCAAGCTGTGGCGCTACTACCGCGCGCCGACCGGGATGGCCTGGGCTCTGCTGCCGCTCGCGGTGGCCGGCACGGCAGCCTGGGCCTACGTGCTGGTGGAGCGGGACAGCAGCTGGAACGGCTGGGCCGCACCCGCGGTGATCGCCGTCGGCGCGGTCGCGGTGATCGCCTTGGTGCTGGGCAAGGTCGGCGGCCTTGGCAGGATCAGCAAGGTCGGGCTGGTGGTGGCCGGGGTCGCCCTGCTGCTGGTGCCCGCGGTCTGGTCGAGCGCGACCGCGTTCGCCGGCACCCGCTCCGGTGGTGCGATGGCCCAGGCCGGGCCGACCACCGGCTTCGGCGGATTCGGCGGCGGAGCCGGGCGCGGCGGGGCGGCCGGAAACCGGGGCGGCTTCGGCGGTCGAGGCGGTTACGGCGGCGGCTCGGCTGGTGGCGGCGGCTCGGCTGGTGGCGGCGGATTCGGCGGTGGCGGTGGTTTGCCCGGCGGCGTCGGCGGCCGAGGCGGTCGCGGTGCGACCGGCGCGGGCGAGACCGGGGCCGGTGGCGCGGCCGCGGCCTTCGGTGGTCGTGGGCAGGCGACGTTGACCGCCGAGGATCAGCGGATCCTGGCCTATGTCACCAAGAACGCGCCGAACGCGCGGATCAAGCTGGCCCTTGAGGAAAGCTCGATGCAGGCGGCGACCTGGATCATCGACAGCAATGTCACGGTGATCGGCATGGGCGGTTTCATGGGCACGGACAACGCGCCGACCACGGCACAGCTGTCCAGCTGGGTGGCCTCCGGGCAGCTGACGTTCGTACTCGGCCAGGCCGCGACGACCGGTGGCCGAGGCGGCGGCGGTTTCGGTGGCGGCGGCTTCGGTGGCGGCTTCGGCCGGGGCGGGAGCGCGGCGACGGCGCGGACACAGTGGGTGCAACAGCACTGCACGGTGGTGAACCCGAGTGCCTACGGCGGCTCGGCCGGCCAGTCCGGCGGCGCGGTGAGTCCGTTCGGCGGTGGCGCGCAGACGTTGTACCGGTGCACGAGTAGCTGATCGGCGTACCGGGGATCACCGAGGACCGGGCGCCGCTTCCGCGAACAACGCGGGGCGGCGCCCGGTCCGTTTCTCATTGACCCTCGGACACCCCTTGGATCAGCGGGAATCCCGACGCGAGGCGCGCCACATCATCGATGGCTGGGGTTGCGCGCGGCCCGCTCCACCCAGCAGGCTCTCCTGGGCTCAACGGCACGGGAGGAGTGAGCGGATGTCCGAGCGCGTCGCCCTGCGGCCGAACGACGGCCTCACCAGCAATATCCGCGATTTCCTCGATCGAGGACGGCCGGCGACCCCCTGCCTCGTCGTCGATCTCGACGTGGTCGCGCGACGCTACCGGCAGTTGCGGGAGCTGTGGCCGGACAGCCGGATCTGCTATGCGGTGAAAGCGAATCCGGCGCCGGAGATCCTCCGGCTGCTCAGTGGTCTCGGCGCCGAGTTCGATGTGGCCGGACCGGCCGAGATCGCGCTGTGCCTTGCCGCCGGCGCCGAGGGCGAGCGACTGTCCTACGGCAATACGATCAAGAAGGCCGCGGACATCGCCTTCGCGCACGCGCACGGGGTTCGCCGGTTCACCACCGACAGCGCGGGCGATCTGCACGCGATCGCCCAGCACGCGCCCGGTGCCTCGGTCTTCTGCCGGATTCTGGTGCAACCGGCCGGTTCGGCGACACCGTTCGGGCGCAAGTTCGGCTGCGATCCGGCGATGGCCATGGAACTGTTGCGGGCAGCGGCGGAACTCGGGCTCCGGCCGGCCGGGGTCGCCTTCCATGTCGGCTCCCAGCACACCGATCCGGCGGCCTGGGCCGAGGGCATCGCGCAGGCCGCGCTGATCGGCGACACCCTCGCCACGGCCGGGATCACCCTTGCCGAGCTGAACATCGGCGGCGGTTTCCCGGTCGGCTACCGCACCGAGGTGCCGGCGCCGGCCGCCTGTGCGATGGCGATCCGGCGTGCCGTCGACGCCAACTTCCGCACCACACCGGCGATCGTGCTCGAACCGGGCAGGGCGATCGTGGCCGAGGCCGGGGTGCTGCGCGCCGAGGTCGTGCTGGTGTCGCGCAAGTCCTCGACCGACTCGCACCGCTGGGTGTACCTGGACGTCGGCCGCTACGGCGGTCTCGCCGAGACCGAGGGCGAGGCGATCGCCTACCGGTTGGCCACCGCGTACGACGGCGAACCGGACGGGCCGGTGGTGTTGGCCGGGCCGACCTGCGACGGTGACGACGTCATCTACCAGCACACCGACTACCGGCTGCCGCTGAGGCTCGCCGCGGGCGACCGGGTCGACATCCTCGCCGCGGGTGCTTACACCGCAAGCTATTCCTCGGTGGCGTTCAACGGCTTCGCCCCACTGCCAACGTATTGCGTGTCAGGGAAGTCCGAGTGACCGGGGAGGTGGTCAGATGACCACGATGGTCGGCGGTTTCGTCGGGCAGCATGTGCTCGCGGAGTTCGAGGGGATCGACTCGGCGCTGCTCGACGATGTCGATTTCCTCCTCAACACCCTGCGCACCGCGCTGCATCGGGCCGGCGCGACCGTGTGCGAGGTGGTGTCGAAGCGGTTCGCGCCGCAAGGCGTCACCGTGGTCGCGCTGCTGTCGGAATCCCATGCCTCGCTGCACACCTATCCCGAACTCGGCTCGGTCTTCCTCGACGTGTTCACCTGTGGCAGCACGGCGAATCCGCAGTTGGCGATGCGGCTGCTCGCCGAGGCACTCGACGCGAACACGACCAGGATCACCACCATCCAGCGCGGCCGACCGGCCGGCACGAGGACACGTGACGGCGAGATCGGCGACCTCGACCCGGCCGTAGCACGTGACGAACAGGAGGCCTTGCGTTGACCACCACGGCACCCACCCCGACCCGCCAGGTGCACGAACAGCTCGCGCCGGGACTCCTCCGCAGCTGGGAGGTGTCCGAGGTGCTCGTCGAGACCGACACCCGGTTCCAGCACGTACTGATCGGCCGGACCCACCAGGGAGTCGCGCTGTTCTGCGACAACGACCGGCAGAGCACCGAGTTCAGCCAGCTCGTCTACCACGAGGCCCTGCTGGTGCCCGCGCTGCTGTTGGCCGAGCGGGTGAACCGGGTGCTCGTCGTCGGCTCCAGCGAGGGCGTCGTCAGCCAGATCTGCGTCGCGGCCGGCGCAGACCAGGTCGACCATGTCGACATCGACGCGGAAACGGTCCGGCTGTGCGCGCGCCATCTGCCGTACGGGTACAGCGAGTCCGAGTTGGACGCTGCCGAACGCGGTGAAGGGCCGGTGCGGGTGCACTACGCGGACGGCTGGGAGTTCGTCCGTGCCGCGGCCACCGCGACCGATGACGCGCAGCGCTACGACATCGTGCTGGTGGACCTGCCGGACGAGCGGCCCGGCGATCCGACCGCGCAGCACAATCGCCTGTACGGCACCGAGTTCCTCGCCATGTGCCGCGCGGCGTGCACCGAGGGCGGCGTCGTTGTCGGGCAGGCCGGCTGCCCGACGCTGTGGCGCAACGACACCCTCATCCAGAGCTACCAACGCTTTCAGGACGTCTTCGGCACGGTCTGCTGCTACACCTCCGAGGAGCACGAGTGGGCGTTCCTGTCCGGTCGCGCCGACAAGCTCGACGAACCGGTCGGGCTGATGCGCGCACGACTGGCCACCTGCGACTACCGGCCGACCTCGATCGACCCGGACGCCCTTGACAGCCGCTGCGTGCCGCCGTACCACGTGCGAACGGCCCGGCGGGACACTACGAACTGAGCCGTCAGTCCAGAACGCGGTCGAAACCGACGATCATCCGATCCGGACCGCGCAGGTTGATGTGCTGGCGGTAGTGCAGGGATTCGGTGTCCAGCACCGGATTCACGATCCGCCGGGCGAACGTCGACAGGGCGACCGATGCCTCCAGCCGCGCCAGCGGCGCGCCGAGGCAGAAGTGCGCGCCCGCGGCGAAGGACAGGTGCTTGCGGGCGTCGCGGGTGATGTCGAAGCGATCCGGGTCGGCGAACACCGAGGGGTCCCGGTTGGCGGCGGCGAGCATCATCATCACGATGCCGCCCTCGGGGATGGTGACCGGACCGATGGTCATCTCCCTGGTGACCACCCTGGTGGTGAGCTGCACCGGCGGGTCGTAGCGCAGGATCTCCTCGACGGTGCCGTTGATCAGGCTCGGATCGGCCCGCAGCGCGGCCAGCTGCTCGGGGTTGCGCAGCAGCGCGAGCACGCCGTTGGCGATCAGGTTCGCGGTGGTCTCGTGCCCGGCGACCAGCAGCAGGATGCAGGTCGCGACCAGTTCCTGCTCGGTCAGCGCGTCGCCCTGCTCCTCGGCGAGCACCAGCTTGGACAGCAGGTCCTCGCCGAGGTCGGCCCTGCGCCGCGCGATCAGGTCCACGAAGTACGCGGACAGGTCCTCGCGCGCGGACTCGATGCTGGCCAGTTCCTCCGCGCTGCCCAACGACGCCATCGGGTCGAGGCCGCGGACCAGCCGCCGCGACCAGTCCTCGAACCGGTCGTGATCGGCGATGGGCACGCCGAGCAGGTCGGTGATGATCCGCACCGGCAGCGGATAGGCCAGCCGCGGAACGACATCCAGCTGCCCGTCGGTGGCGAACGCGGTGAACAGCTCGTCGACGACGCCCTGGATGGTCGGCCGCAGCTCGGCGATGACCTTCGCGGTGAACGCCTTGGACACCAGCCTGCGCAGCCGGGTGTGGTCCGGCGGGTCCATGGACAGGAAGGACACCGCCGGCACGCTGCCCGGTTCGGCGCCCCTGGCGAGGCTGGTGCGGGCCATCAGGCTTTTGGCGCGGTCACTGCTCATCGCGGGATCGCGCAGCACCCGCGAACAGGTCTCGTGGTCGCCGATGACGCCGAGCAGACCCTCCAGCCTTGTGAAGGGGCCGCGCTCCCGCAACGTGGCAAACAGCTGGTAGGGCTGCGCGCGGTTGGCCGGGTCGAACAACGCTTCGAACTCATCCTGATGGGTAGCTGTCACTTCGAGCGCTCCTGGCGAGTTGTGGTCACTTCCATCACACTGGGACTTGAACCACGGTTTAAGTCAAGGAGACACGTGCTCACCATCGGACAACTTTCCACCGCGACCGGCGTCCCGACCTCCACGCTGCGCTTCTGGGAACGCAAGGGCCTGCTGCCGGCCGATGCGCGGCAGGCCGGCCAGCGTCGCTACGACGAGGACGCGCTGACCAAGGTCGCGCTGCTACGGCTGTGCCAGGACGCCGGGCTGACGCTGAGCGAGATCGGGCAGATCGTGCACGAGCGGGTCGCGCTCTCGCCGAGCTGGCGGGGTTTCGTACGCACCAAGATGGACAGTCTCGAAGAGAACATCGCGCACCTGCAACACGCGCACGCCATGCTCGCGCACGCGCTGGAATGCCCGCACGAGGACATCAGCCAGTGCCCCAAGTTCCGCCAGGCCCTCAACCACCGACGGGGAAACCCGCCAGGAGTCGACTCAGAGCTTGCGACCTGCCCTGACCCGCTTCGTGACCTGTCGTTCGGCGACGAAGGACAGGAACGGGATGGTGCCCGAGAGCAGCACGAGCAGGGTGCCAATCACTGACCAGCGGGCCTTCAGCGCCAGGTCGATGCCCAGCGCGAGGTAGATCATGTAGAGGAAGCCGTGCAGCGGCCCGACGACCTCCGCGTACTGCGGGATGTGGAATCCCCAGTCCAGGATCGTGGCGACGGTCAGCGCGAGCAGGCCGACACCCACGATGTAGGCGATGGTCCGGTAGCGGACAAGGGCACTCCCGATGCGCTTGGCCCGCAGTTCCTGCACGGTCGGTGCCGCGGTCTCGGTCTCAGCCGGCATGACGCTCCTCGCTGGCACTCAGTTGGGCGAGTCGTTGGTTGTAGGCCAGCAGTACCTGGTCCTCGTCGTCCTCGGCCACATCGCTGGAAATTCGCTTCTGCACGTAGGCCCGCCTGGCGATCCACTCATCGGCCGACATGGTCGGCGCCGCCTTCTCGGGCTCGGGCTCCGACTGCTCGGCGGCGGGCTCTTCCACCCTCGGCAGCGGCACCTGTCCCTCGGCGGCCTCGGCCAGTTCGTCGGCTTCCTTGGCGCGCTTGGCCGCCTGGCTGATCCGGTAGAACATGAAAGCCGGGAAGACACCGAACAGCGGCCACTGCAGGACGTAACCGAGGTTCTGCAGTGTGCCGGTCGCCGACTGGTAACGGTCCCACTGCCACCAGGCGAGCAGGGCGCCACCGATCAGGGACACCACGCTGACCGCCACGATGAGCAAGGCGCGTCGGCTGAACAGGCTGCTACGCACGGTCTCGACGCTAGCACCGGGACAATCGTGACCCACGTCGCACCACCAGGGAGGCGAGCAGGTCAACGACGCTTCGCGTCGAGTGCCCGCTGTGTCCGAAGGGTGACGACGCCGATGCCCGTTATATCCGATTGCCCCGCACCCGCGCGGTGCCGTGGGGCTGATTGCCAGGCGGCTGCCCGCTCGCACCCAGGCTGCTGACAGCCGACTACTTCCCCGATTGAGGTCGCGGTTGAGGCGGCTGTTCAGGGACCGCCCGTTCAAGCACCGCCTGTTCAGGGACCGCCTGTTCAGGCACCGCCGCCGAGGGCGGTGAGGGCCTGCCGGGCGTAGGTGTCGGCGACGCCGAAGACCTTCTGCACGTACTCGATCGAGTCGTTGTAGGACATGATCGCCGACCACCAGCCGATCGGCGTCGACATGTCCCGGCCGCCGACGCACAGGTACTTCGCCGCGGTCAGCGCGGCATCGTCGATGTTCTCCGGGTCCGGTCTGCCGTTCCCGAGCGCGTCCTGGGCGTAGGCGTACCAGGTCGAGGGCAGGAACTGCATCGGGCCGACCGCGTGGTCGTACACCGGATCACCGTCGAGTACACCGTGATCGGTGTCCGGGATGTTCGCGTTCCCGCCGGTCCCGTCCAGTGGCACGCCGATGATCGGCTTGGTCTCCTCGCCGTTGGCGCGCAGGCTGGCCCCGTTGAACTGGCCGTTGTCCGACTCGACACGGCCGATCCCGGCCAGCGTGGCCCAGGAGATGCGGCAACCCGGTTCGGTGGCCCGCATGGCCAGTTCCGCGTTGCCGTAGGCCCAGGCCGCCGGCTGCGGGATCCCGGTCGCCGAACTCACCTTGGTCGCCCATTCGGTGAGCGTGGTCGGTGCCGAACCGTTGCCGGAACCGCCGGAGCCGATCGGTTCGGCAGCCGTCAGCGTCACCGGTATCGCCGAGTCAGGCGCCACCGCGGCCGGTTTGACCTGCAGAGCGGGGATGTCCGACGCGGACAGTTCGTTGGCCGGCGTGGTCGCCCTCGTCAACAGCAGGACGCCGACCGCACCCAACGCGAGCACCACGAACACCGCGACCAACCGGCCGACCAGGCCGAGCCGATGGCGCGGCGGAGGGTCGGTTGGATGGTCTGGGGGCTTGACTGCCTCCGGGCTCGCCACGTGTCATGCCTCGGGGTCACGCCGCAGGTGAAGGACCCCGTGAGGACCTCGTAGCGGCTAAGAACAACGACACTGACCACAACGACCGCTCAGTACGGAAGTTACGCGCAGTTGCCGTTTTCACCCGAAACTCGCGCTGCGAAACCAAACCTGACCCGACCGAAGCCAACGACCGGCTTCGGCGAACATCAAGACTGGCCCAACTCACCCGCTCGCCCGGATCGGACGCGCTGGATCAGACGTACCGATCAGATGCCAAGATCACACGCGGTTTGGCGGGCCGGGTAGACCCGCCACACCTGCTCAGCCGACGCCGTCGCGCCGCTGCCGCCGCAGTCGTGCCACACACCAGGCCGCCGAGCTACCCCGGCGAAGGTGTTCGAGCACGGTGTACGGGCCGAGATGCCGGGCAAGGTCGGCCGGAGAGAGGCCGGCGGCCCGGTAGTCGAGAGCGCGCTGGTCCAGCGGGCTGAGCCCGGCGTCCCACCACTTCTCGGCCTCGGCGATGTCGCCGACGAGCTGCCAGCAGTTCGCCGCCGCCGCGAGCAGGTCCTCCGGTACACCCGGCAACCTCTTGCGCATGGCCGCGACATAAGCCGGACTCACCGACTCCACGGAGAACAGGCGAGAGGACCCCGCGGCACCCCGCTGACCGGGAATCCCCGGCACCTGCGGCGTAGTCGCGAACGTCGACTCGGCGAGCCATTCCGAGGCGAGTTGGCTCGCCGCGGTCAGCTCCGCGTCCTGAGAACGATCGGCCGTCCACTGTCGGACGAGCTCGTCGATCCCGTGATCTTCGACCATCCATGCCTCCTCGTGGGCTGATGATCACCCCGATGCGCGCACCGTATTGCCTCGCACCGACAGATCGCTAGACCTCAGTTCGAACAAAACCCCGTTACCAGCACGTTATTCGCCACTTTCCACCCGGACGGTCCAATCGAAACCCGACTGGGAGCCGTCCGATGACGCTGAGTAGCCATTGATCGATCTGGGCGCGGATCGACCATCCCGGACGCCGTAGCGCACGGGATCGTGCAGCCGATTGATCACGCGAACAGGCTTCGGACGAAGGTGACGATCGCGGTCGCGCCGTCCTTCAGCCAATTGAGGATGCTGTCCACCACGTTGGCCGACCCCTGTGGCTGTGTGATCAGGAAGAACAACAAGAACGCGACCACCAGCAGGACAATTAACTTTTTCAAGTTCACCAGTCCCAAACCGCTCTCATGCGACAGGATCGGGCCCGAAAACTCGGGTTCCGTTCCTTCGCCACCCTGCGCCCTGCGCCCATAGTCCCCGAACGGGCCTTACCTGACCACCACAATCACGCTGATGGCCGTGTCCATTCCCAACCAGCAAGACCGGAGTGGGTCGCCCTGGTTGTCCCCGTTCGTGGTTTTCGCGCTTACCGTAGTGGACCGCGCACCGGTGTGGCGAGCTACTCCGACGGCGCGCCACCACCGATCGTTCGGATTACACGTGATCATCCAGGGAGCTGCGCCATGCCGGAACCCATGCCGGACGCCGTGCCAGAGCCGCCGACCGCCGAGGCCACCGGCTCGGTCCCCGAACCAGGGCCTGACCTGGTGCTCATCGAGCGCCGAGGCCCGGTGACCACGATCACCATCAACCGGCCGGAGGTCCGCAACGCGGTCGACCGGCCCACCGCGGCCGCGCTGGCCGAGGCGTTTCGGCGGTTCGACGCGGACGAGACCGCGAGCGTCGCGGTGCTGACCGGGGCAGGCGGCACGTTCTGCGCGGGCGCCGACCTGAAGGCGGTCGGCTCGGCGCGCGGCAACCGGACCGAGCCGGACGGCGACGGCCCAATGGGGCCAACCCGCCTGCGACTGGGCAAACCGGTGATCGCGGCGGTGGCCGGACATGCCGTCGCGGGCGGTCTCGAACTGGCGCTGTGGTGCGATCTGCGGGTGGTCGAGGACAGCGCCGTGTTCGGCGTGTTCTGCCGGCGCTGGGGCGTTCCGTTGATCGACGGTGGCACGGTGCGGCTGCCGAGACTGATCGGCCAGAGCCTGGCCATGGACCTGATCCTGACCGGACGCCCGGTCGAGGCGCGGGAGGCGCTGCGGATCGGCCTTGCCAACCGGGTCGTGCCCACCGGCACCGCCCGCGCCGCCGCCGAGGAGCTGGCCGGGCAACTGGCCGGGTTCCCGCAGCGCTGCCTGCGCGGCGACCGCGAGTCGGTGCTGGGTCAACACGGCCGTGGCGAGCGGGAGGCGATGGCCGCCGAGTTCGCGGGGGGCCTTGCCGCGCTGCGCGAGGAGACCCTGCGTGGCGCGGCCCGGTTCGCCGAGGGCGCGGGCCGGCACGGCAGCTTCGACTAGCCGGCTGGACCGGTTGCTCGGCCTAACGCGCCGACCGGGCCACACCGGCCAGGTGCGGCGCATCGGCCGGGTGCTGGCCGGTGACCACGCCGTCCTTGGCGAGGCCCTGCGCGATCTTGTCGGCGATGTCCTGGTGGCCGGCTTGGTCCGGGTGCAGGTGGTCATGGATGCGCGGAAACTGCCAGTGGCCGGCCAGCGGATCGAAGACGAGCACCGAGGGGTCCGCCTGCCGGGCGGCGGCCACGATGGTCTTGTCGGTACGCAAGGCGGCCGGGGTGGGGCCGTGCTGGTCGCAGAACACGCTCAACACGCCGATCCTGGCGCCCGGCGCCTGGCGGTGGATGGTGTCGATCAGCTGCCGGACCCGCTGCGCGATCAGCGCGGGCGACTGCCCGATGTCGTCGTGGCCGCCCTGCACGATGACGAGCTTCGGGTGCAGCGCGGGCAGGTCGAGCTGTCCGGTGAGCCGGTCGAACGGGCCCCGGCCGCCCTCGCCTCTGCTGACGAACCCGGCACCGGAATCGGCGCTGACCACCACCCGCCAGCCGATCATCCTGCCGAGGTCGGCCGGCCAGGCGTGCTGGGCCGACCCGGCGCCGACACCGGCCGCGAAGGAGGCGCCCACCACGGCGAGCGTCGGTGCGTTCGGTGGCCCCGCGAAGTGCGCGACCGAATCGGCGAGGGCGGTCACCGGCAAGACGGCGGCGGACGGCGCGGTGTCGGAAGGTTCGCGTGGGAACACGGCCAGTAGCAGGCCGGTCACGACGAGCAATCCGGTCAGCAGCCACAGCCAGTGAACTCGTCGCACTTCTTAAGTTATACACAGCCTAGGTGAGGGCTTGGTCAATTCGGCTGAATCCGTGGCGCCCGCCACTACACGGCCCGACCGCTGCCGCCGAAAGGCCGTGCCGAAAGACACTGTCTGCCGGCTGGCACGAAGGCCATGACAAATATGGTCAGAATCGGTGGATTGTGTTGACTCCTGTTTGATGCCTTCGCAACCTGTGAGTTGTCTGTGATTGCGCGATGACGCGCAGCGACTGAGAGCGAGGGCAGATGCTCAGGTCAGCGTTGATCACCCCACCCCCTCCGGCTCGCCGATCGAGATTCGGTCGCCGATTCAGGCTCGGCCTGTTCGCGCTCGCGGTGGCGGCGGGCCTCGCGGTCGCGACCGTCCAGGCGCCGGCAGGCCACGCGGCCGCGCCGGCGGCCGGTCCGGCGCACACCATCAGCTACGACAAGTACTCCCTGCTGATCGACGGCAGGCGGCAGCTGATCTATGCCGGTGAGGTGCATCCGTTCCGGCTGCCGAGCCCGGACGAATGGCTCGACGTGCTGGAGAAGATGAAGGCGGCCGGGTTCAACACGGTCACCGCCTACTTCGACTGGGACTATCACTCCCCCGCGCCGGGCGTCTACGACTTCACCGGGGTCCGGAACATGGACGAGTTCCTGGACATGGCGGCAGCGGTCGGCCTGTACGTGATCGCGCGGCCGGGACCTTATATCAACGCGGAGACCGACGGCGGCGGAATGCCGGGCTGGTGGAACGACCAGCCGGGCAATGCGCGTACCAACGATCCGCGCTACGAGAAGTACGCGATGCAGTGGATGCACCAGATCGACACGATCCTGGCCCGCCACCAGCTCACCAACGGCACCGGCACGGTGATCCTGGAACAGGTCGAGAACGAGTTCTACAGCACGGCTCCCCAGGACACCGCCTACATGGCGGATCTGGAGAAGCAGATCCGCGCGGACGGGATCACGGTTCCGTTGAGCGGCAATCACAACTCCTCCTACATCACCGGCCAGGGCGCGACGCAGCTACCGGGCTACGACCAGTACCCGGACGGGTTCGACTGCTCGCAGCAGAACAACTTCAACCCGCCCGGCGACCAGTGGTCGCTGCACGCGTCGACGCCGAACTCCCCGCTGTACTTCCCCGAGTTCCAGGGCGGTTCCTTCGACGACTGGGGCGGCGCGGGTTTCGCGGCCTGCGCGTCGATGGTCAGCGGCGCTTTCGAGGCGACCTCCGCTCGTGACCTGTTGGCCAGCGGCGCGGGACTGATCAGCTACTACATGACCTACGGCGGCACCTCGTGGGGCTACGAGCCCTATCCCGGTGGCTACACCTCATACGACTACGGCGCGGCGATCGACGAGGCGCGCCAGCTGACGCCGAAGTACTACGACCAGAAGCGGATCGCCGACGAGGTCGACGCGGTGCCCGCGCTCGCCCAACTGGACCGGGTCAGTGCCGGCGCGTCGGCGAACCCGGCCCTGCAGGAGATCGTCGACGCGAACCCGAGCACCGGCACGCACGTCTATCTCTTACAGCACAACGACAACAGCGCGAAGACCGACGACTCGACCAGCATCGACGTGCGGACCGCCGACGGCGACTACACCGTGCCGCAGCAGCCCGGCACCGCGATCCACATCAACGGCCAGACCGCGAAGCTGTTGCTCGCCGACTACGACATCCCCGATGCGCACGTCGTCTACTCGACCTCCGAGCTGATGACCGACGCGCAACAGGGCAACGCGGCCTCGGCAGTGTTCTACGGGCCGAAGGGCGAACCGGGCGAGACCGTGCTGCGCTACGCCACCCAGCCGACGGTCCGGGTGCTCAGCGGTGCGGTGACGAGCACCTGGGACGCGGCCAGGGGCGACCTGCGGTTGGACTACGTGCACGACGGCATCGCGCGGGTACAGATCTCGGCCGGCGGCAAGACCGTTGAGCTGGTACTCGCGGACACGGCGTCCACCGACCGGCTCTGGCTGGACGGTTCCGGCAGCGGTCAGCTGATCAGCACCGGCCCCTACCTGGTGCGGTCGGGCACGGTGCGCGGCGACACCGCCGTGCTGACCGGTGACACCGACGGCCCGACCACCCTGAGCGTGCAGGCGCCGGCCGGGGTGAGCGCGGTCAGCTGGAACGGCAGGCCGGTCGCGGTGCATCGCGCGACCGACGGCACCCTGGTCGGCTCGCTGGCCGGCCCGCCGAACGTCGCACTGCCCACATTGGACAACTGGAAGTTCCAGTTCGGTTCATCGGAGACCGATCCGAGCTTCGACGACAGCGGCTGGACCCTTGCCGACCACACCACCTCACCGGTCGGCACCCCGGCGCACCTGCCCGTCCTCTACGCCGACGACTACGGTTTCGTCTGGTACCGAGGTCATTTCACCGCGACCGGCACGGAAACCGGCATCACCCTGGACGGTGAGGGCGGCGGCCAGGCCGGTGAGTACGAGGTCTGGCTCAACGGCGCCGAGTTGGGGGCGAGCCCCAGCGGCGGCAAGACCTTCACCTTCCCGCCCGGTCTGCTGGCCAAGGGCAAGGACAACGTGATCTCGGTACTGACCTTCAACTCCGGTCACGACGAGGGCGGCGGACAGAGCATCCGTGGCCTGACCGACGCCGCCCTCGACGGCAGCGCCGCACCGGTGACCTGGCGCATCCAGGGTGCGCAGGGCGGCGAGCAGTTGCTCGACCCGGCTCGGGGGCCGCTGAACGTGAGTGGCCTCGACGGTGAGCGCACCGGGGAGTACCTGCCCGGTTATCCGGACCAGAACTGGCAGCAGGTCAGCCTGCCGGACTCCTGGCAGCAGCGCGGCCTGCCCAGCGGCGACGGCTGGTACCGGGACACCTTCAACCTCAACCTGCCCAAGGGCACCGACATCCCGCTCGGTCTGCGGATCAGCGACTCCTCCGGCGCGGCCTACCGGGCGCTGATCTTCGTCAACGGCTGGCAGCTCGGCGAGTACGCCAACGATCTCGGCCCGCAGCATGTGTTCTCGCTGCCGCCGGGCATCCTGCACACCAACGGGCAGAACACCGTCGCCATCGCGGTGTGGGGCCTCAACGGCAGTTCGGGCGGGCTCGGCAAGGTCAGCCTGGTGCCCTACGGCGCGTACGCGGGCGGGGTGACCGTGCACAACGTGTCGGCACCGAACTGGAACGCGAAGACCTGGGGCCGGCCGAGTTCCCCGAGCAGGGTGACCGTCGCGCTGACCAACAGTGGGGCGGGCCGCAACGGCAGCACGGTGGTCGGTGGCGGCCAGCAGGTCCCGGTGTCCGCGGCGGTCAACGATGTGTCGGGCGCGCCCGCGACGGTCGGGGCCTTGACGATCGACCCGCCACCCGGCTGGCAGGCGACCCCGACCTCACCGACCACCATCGGCCCGCTGCGGCCGGGCCAGGTGAAACGGGCCGGCTGGACGATCACCGTGCCGGCCACCGTCAGCCCCGGCCAGTACCAGGTCGCGGCGACGGTGAGTTACCGGCAGAACGGCCAGCAGAAGACGGCCGCCGGCACCGTCAGCTTCACGGTGCCCTACGCCAACCTGGCCGACACCTTCGACAATGTCGGCATCAGCGACGACGCCAACCCGTCCTCGGGCGACTTCGACGGTGCCGGCTACAGCTTCTCCGCGCAGGCTCTCGCCACGGCAGGCCTGACCCAGGGCGGCAGTGCCGAACACGACGGGATCGGCTTCACCTGGCCGAGCGCGGCATCCGGCCAGCCGGACAACGTGGCCGCCGACGGGCAGGCGATCGCGATATCCGGTTCCGGCAACACGCTGGCCTTCATCGGCGCGTCGAACTCCGGTTCGCCGAGCGGGCCCGGCACCGTGGTCTACACCGACGGCAGCACCGCGACGTTCACGCTGACCCTCGACGATTTCTGGTCCGCGCCAACCGGAAACGAGGCCGTGGCCACCATGCCGTATGTGAACAGCCCGACCGGGAAGTACCAGCAAACCGTGTACATCGACTATCAGGCGGTCCCGATCGATCCGGCGAAGAAGGTCGCCGCGGTTC
The DNA here is from genome assembly GCA_036268955.1 of Pseudonocardiaceae bacterium. Classification (GTDB taxonomy): domain Bacteria; phylum Actinomycetota; class Actinomycetes; order Mycobacteriales; family Pseudonocardiaceae; genus CAJCJE01. Next base: position 11,921 of record DATATE010000065.1, on the reverse strand, counting down.
TGCTGCCCACCATCAGTTCCGGACCGGCCGGCCATTCCACCGCGATGCGCATCTTCGCCATCGGCGTCGGCACCGCGAACTGAGACGAACCAGGACGAACACCGGGCGTGGAGCTGCCTTTCCGCGCCCGGTGTTTCGCGCTGTCGCGTGACCTGATCGAAGGTCAGCCCGAGAACTGCTCGGAATGGCTACGCCCGCGAAGGGGCGACGCCGGCCTGCCGGCACCATCGAGATCGATAGGTCGGCGTTATCCTGCTTTGACGTTTTGCCGCGAAAGGATCAACGATGCGCCTGGCTGAGCTAGATCAGCTTCTTATCGAGTGCCTGACCAGCGAGGATCATCCCGAGATCGTGGGTGCGAGTCGCGCCCCAGGAGTCGAGACGAAACCGGCCGACCACACCCGTGTGAACGTCAGCTTCGCCTCCGGCGCGACGTGCCATGTGCTGGTGCGGCGCGTCGAAGGCCCGAAGGTGCCCCGGCACGCCGACTACGACCTTCCCCAAGAGGTGATCTGACCATGTGGTCCGTGCGGTTCAACCAGCACCTGGCCGACCGGCTGGCCACCCGACCGGAGATCGCGAGTGGTGAACTGGCATCCGTGGCGGGCGATGGCGCGCAACTGCCCGACCTGATCGTGACGACCACCGACGGGACGAAGTTCCACCTTCGGGTCGTGCGCTCGTCGCCGGGCAGTGAGGACCACTCGCAGCCGGAGAACATCGTCACCAAGAACGGTCTCACCAGAGCAGGTAGCTGATCAACGGTGGCGGACTACGGTTCGTGCCCGGTGTACGGGCAGACGCTGGCGGTACCGCCAGGATCGTCGGTGCCGCCGCACCGGCAGCAGGGCCAGCAGGGCACGTGCGCAGGCACCGGCGGCACTGCCCAGTAGCGCCTGCTCGTCGGGGCGATCAGGCAATGGTGCCTGCTCGTCGGGATGATCAGGCGATGGTGCCGGCCGCGCGCAGTTTCTCGATGTCCGCCGGGCCGAGGCCGAGTTCGGCGAGGACCTCGTCGGTGTCCGAGCCGGTGTCCGAGGGTGCGGTCGGGGCGGCGGCCGGGGTTCGGTCGAACTTGGGGCCGGGGGCGGGCTGCCGGATGCCGCCGACCTCGACGAAGGTGCCGCGCGCGAGGTTGTGCGGATGGTCCGGCGCCTCGGCGAGGGCGAGCACCGGAGTGAGGCAGGCGTCGGTGCCCTCGGCGAGCGCCGCCCAGTCGTCGCGGGTGCGGGTCTTGATCGTCTCGGCGAGGATCGCGCGCAGTCGCGGCCAGTTCGCCGGATCGTGCCTCGCGGGCAGGCTCAGCGGGTCGAGGCCGAGCACCTTCAGCAGGTCGGCCCAGAACCGTTCCTCGATCGCGCCGACCGCGACGAACTTTCCGTCCGACGCCTCGTAGGTGTCGTAGAACGGCGCGCCGCCGTCGAGCATGTTCTCGCCCCGGCCGCCCGGCCACAAACCCTTGGCGTACATGCCGTGCAACTGGGTGGTCAACAGCGCCGCACCGTCCACCATGGACGCATCGACGACCTGGCCTCGACCGGAGCCGGTGCGCTCGTAGAGAGCGGCGAGGATGCCCATGGCAAGGAACAGCCCACCGCCGCCGAAGTCGCCGACCAGGTTCAACGGCGGCACCGGTGACTGCCCGGACCGGCCGATCGGGTCGAGAGCGCCGGCGATGCCGATGTAGTTGAGATCGTGCCCGGCGCGCGGCGCGAGCGGCCCGTCCTGGCCCCAGCCGGTGATCCGGCCGTAGACGAGGCGTGGGTTGCGGGCAAGGCACTCCCGTGGGCCGAGACCGAGCCGCTCGGCGACGCCGGGCCGGAAGCCCTCGATGAACACGTCGGCCCTGTCGACGAGCGTGCGCACGAGTTCGATGCCGGCCTCGGTCTTCACGTCGACGCCGATCGAGCGTCTGCTCCTGGTCAGTGGATCACCGGGAATGCCGAGTACGTCGAACCCCGGCTTGGCCCGGTCGACCCGGATCACCTCGGCGCCGAGGTCGGCGAGCATCGTGGCGGCGAACGGGGCCGGGGCGAGCCCGGCCATCTCCACGACCCGCAGCCCGCCGAGCGGTCCCTGACCAGCCATCGAGACCTCGCCCTCCTGTCGGTGAACGTCTGTCGGTGAACGTCTGTCCGCGAATGTCTGTCCGCGAATGTGTGCCGCGGATGATCAGAGGGTCCGCGAGATGATTTCCTTCATGATCTCGTTGGTACCGCCGAAGATCCGCTGCACCCGGATGTCGGCCCAGGCCCGCGCGATCGGGTACTCGTTCATGTAGCCGTAGCCGCCGTGCAGCTGCACGCACTCGTCGATCACCCGGTAGGCGCGGTCGCTGCACCACCATTTGGCCTTGGCCGCGGTCGGTACGTCCAGCTCGCCCTTGAGGTGCGCCTCGATGCACTGGTCTAGGAAGGCCCGGCAGACCGTTGCCTCGGTCGCGCACTCGGCGAGCTTGAAGCGGGTGTTCTGGAAGTTGAAGATCTCCCGGCCGAACGCGGTGCGTTCCTTGGTGTAGCGCAGGGTTTCCGCGACCGCGGCCTCGATCGCGCCGACCGAGGTGACCGCGATGATCAGCCGCTCCTGCGGCAGCTGCCGCATCAGCTGGACGAAACCCTGGCCCTCGGCGCCGCCGAGTACGTTCTCGGCCGGCACCCGGACGTCGTCAAAGAACATCTCGGCGGTGTCCTGGCCCTTCATGCCGATCTTGTCGAGCACCCGGCCGTGCCGGAAGCCCTCGGTCGCCGTCTCGACGACGACCAGCGACACACCGTGCGCGCCCTGGCTGGAGTCGGTCTTCGCCGCGACGATCACCAGGTCGGCCTGGCTGCCGTTGGTGATGAACGTCTTCGCGCCGTTGACGAGGTAACCGTCGCCGTCGCGAACCGCCTTGGTGGTGATGCTCTGCAGGTCCGAGCCGGTGCCCGGTTCGGTCATCGCGATCGCGCCCACCAGCTCGCCGCTGGCCAGCTTGGGCAGCCAGCGCAGCTTCTGCTCCTCGGTGCCGTAGTTGAGCAGGTAGTGGGCGACGATCCCGCTGTGCACGCTGTTGCCCCAGCAGCTGTCCCCCGCGCGGATCTGCTCCTCCATCAGCACGGTCTCGTGCGCGAACGTGCCCCCGCCGCCGCCGTACTGCTCGGGGATGGACAGGCAGAGCAGCCCGACCTCGCCCGCCTTGGTCCACAGCTCGCGGTCCACCTGCTTCTGCGCGATCCAGCGCTCCTGGTTGGGCACCAGTTCCTTCTCGCAGAAGCTCCTGGCCAGGTCCCGGAAGGCGTCCAGGTCCTCGTTCATCCAGGACGAGCGGTGCGCGGGCTGGTTGGACACGGCGTGCCTCCAAGCTGGCAAGAAACAATCAGATGTGCAGGTAAGTTCCCTGGAGAAGTTACCTGCAATCCGGACTGCATGTAAAGTACGGAGACCGACCGGTGGGAGCAGACGTTGGCGGCAGTGATCGGAACGGACCAGGACGCAACGGATACGACCGAGGGCGACCAGGTTGCGGGCGCGTCCAAGGCGGCGGCCGGCGCGGTCAGCAGGACGCACCGGACGCAGGCCCAACGCAGCGAGCGGACCAGGGTGCTGTTGCTGGACGCGACCATCGAATGCCTGCTCGAACTCGGCTACACCGGCACCACCGTGCAGGAGATCTGCAAGCGAGCCGGGTTGTCGCGAGGTGCCCAGCAGCACCATTTCGCCACCAAGGCCGAGCTGATGACGCACGCGCTGGAATACCTGGTCGGCAAGCTGCGTGACCAGGTACTCGATTCGGTGCGCACGCTGCCGGACGATCCGGACCGGGTGGCGAAGGCGATCGACCTGCTCTGGGACTCCTTCTCCGGCGACCTGTCCACCGCGGCGCTCGAACTGTGGGTCGCGGCGCGGACCGATCCCGAGCTGCGCGCGACCCTGCAACCGGTGGACCGCGCACTGGGCAGGGCGACAAGGGCGCTCTACCGGGAACTCGGCTGGCGGCCGGCCTCACCGACCGAGGCCGGGGTCGCCGAGGTGGCGCCGGAACGGCTGGACGCGCTGTTCTGGCTGACCGTGAACCTGACCCGCGGCCTCGCCCTCGACGCGATGATCGGCGGCGACCCGACCCGTCGCGAGCAGCTGCTGGCCGAATGGAAGCGCATCGCCACCGAAAGCCTGAATCAGGACCTGGCCTGAGCGCGGGCGCGGACGGGGCCGGTCGGCCCGGCCCTCGCTCGGGCCGACCGGCATCTGCTTAGAGGGGCGAAAACCCCCGTTGGGACGTTCGCATGCGAAAAGACTTTGCGCGAACCGGGAACCGACGCCCCGTATTTCCATCCTGGCCGGTAACCAGGCAGGGGCCGCTGACCAGCCATGCGACGGTTGTGCCTGAGTTACCTCGGGACACGGGCCCGGTCCGCTGACCGGAATGCCCGGCTGGCTACTAGGGTCAACAACCATGCTGGTCAGGCCGGACAGGCAGGTCATGATCGCGCAGGCGATCATCTGCGTGTTGATGCTCTGCGGCGCCGCGTTCGGCAACTTCCCGAGTCCGGTGCCGATTCTGTTGACCGTTGGCGCGGTCGGGGTGGCCAATGCGGCCTTCGACCTGATGCGAACCTTCGGTTCGGCCGTGCTCGGCGGGGTCGCCCTCGCCAGCGTCGCGCTGGCTCCGGTGCCGTTCGTGACCTGCTCGGCCGGCCGGTTCACCACCGTCTTCGACTGCACCGGCAACGCGCCGACCTGGAACCTCACCGGCACGGTGATCGCGGCAGGCCTCAGCGGCGCCAGCCTGGTGCTGGCCAGGAGCGTGGCACGCGGCCATGACATCGACCGGCTGCTGCGGATGGAACGCAGGCTGGTCGAGTTGCAGCGACACTTCGGCATCCTCGACGAGACCGCCTCGGACGCACCGGCCACCGCAGAAGCCGCCGACGAAGCCATCGAGGACGCCGGAGACCAGGCGGCCGACGAGACGGCCGAGGGTCCGCCGACGAACACCGCCGAGACGGCACGGCCGAGCGAAGCCAGCTCCGGCTGACGGCTGCGACGCGCTCAGCTGCGGTTATTCGGGGGTTATTCGGGAACGACGCGGTAACACAGGTGTTCGGCGGCGGCAATATCCGCGCCGCAGCATGGTTGGCATGGACACCGGCATGAACACCGCACCCACCTCGGCGGCGACCGGACCGGCCTGGCGGCTTCGGGTCGAACTCAACGACCGACCCGGCACCCTGGCCCGACTCGCCGCGGGCCTTGCCGCCCGCGACTGCAACATCCTCGCGCTGACCGTGCTCCCGGTGCCCGACGGCGTCGTCGACGACCTGATCATCAGTACGCCGGAGGGCCTGCGGCCGGCGGACCTGATCACCCTGGTGCGCGCGGTCGGCGGTCGCTGCGCCGGCATCACCATGGCCGACCTGCACGATCTCACCGATATTCCGACCAGCGCCCTGCGTACCGCGACCAGTCTGATCGAGAAGTCGATGAGCTACCCGGAGGCCGTCCGGGACCTGCTCGGCGCCGATGCCGCCGAGCCGCTCGACGCCGGCTCGGAGGCTGCGGCGACCGGCGCGGCAGCCGGCGACCGACAGGCGGTGATCGGCACCACCGAGGACACCACGCTGCTGCTGCGCCGGGGTTGGGCCGCGTTCACCGAGGTCGAACTGGCGAGGGCGAACGCGCTGGCCGACTTCAGGCGCGCCATCGACCTGCACAGCTCCGATCCGACCGCGGTGGTCACCAACGACGGCGCCGGCATCGTGCTGCGCCCCGGCCGGCCATCCGACACCGACGCGGTCGCCGCCATGCACGACCGCTGCTCCCGCGCGAGCCTGTTCGCCCGCTACCACACCGGAACCCGCAGCGTGCCGCGTCGGCTGCTGCACCGACTGCTCGCCCCGCCACGCGGGCAGACCATCGTCGGCGTGCAGGGCCATCAGGTCGTCGCGCTCGGTCAGCTGATCAACACCAGCGAGCCGAAGATCGGCGAGATCTCGCTGCTCGTCGAGGACGACTGGCACGGCAAGGGCATCGGCACCGCCCTGCTGACCTACCTGGTCCGGATGGCCCGCGCCGCCGGCTACACCGAACTCGTCGGCTGGTGCCTGCCCGGCGAACGCGGCCTGATCGGCACCGCGACCAGGGCCGGGGTGCCGATGTCGACCAGCTACGAGGACAAACTGATGCGAGTGGCCATCGACATCCGCGACCCCGCCGACCTCAAGGACGTCCCGGCGGCCGAGCCCACCGGCTGAGCGGCAGCCGCCGCGTTCAGGAGGCGCTGGGTTCGAGCAGGCCGCGTTCGTAGGCGGTGGCCACGGCCTCGGCCCGGCGGCTCGCGCCGAGCTTGGCCATGATCCGGGACAGGTGCACGCTCACCGTCTTCTCGCTGATGTACAGCTCCTCGCCGACCTGCCGGTTGGTCCTGCCCAGCGCGACCAGGGTGAGTACGGCGCGTTCCCTCGGCGTGAACGGGTCGACGTGATCGCGCGCCGGCGCGAGGCCGGGCACGGTCAATCGGCCTCGGCGGGCCAGTTCGGCCACGGCGGCAGCCAGCGGCGTGGCGCCGAGCCGCTGCGCGACCTGGTTGGCGGCCACGAGTTCGGCGATCGCCTCGTCCCTGGCCAGTGCCGGGTCCTCCCGGTGATCGGGCGCGGCATCCTTGCCGGTGACGGTCGTGCCGAGCAGCGCTTCCGCGCGGTGCAGCCGAGCCAGCGCCTGAAGGTAGACGTCGCCGTAGCCGAACGCCCTCACCGCGGCCTGCCAGGCGGCCGGGTCACCCGCGCCGGTCAGCCGGGTGTGCTCGGCCTTGCCGAAGGCCAGCCAGGCGCGCCCCTCCGGGCCGAGTTCACCGGTCCACGGCAACCCGTGCACCGCGGTGTCGGCGGCCAGCGCGAGCAACCGGTCGCCCTCGGCCATGGCCGCGTTCTCGGATTCGACGTGCCGCTCCAACCTGGCCCGGTGCGCGAGCATGACCTGCGCGGCGATCCCCCACGCGACCAACCGGATCACTCCGAGGTGCCACTGCACACCGGATTTGTCCAGCCAGGCGAGCACATCGTTGACAAGGCCAGCGGTGCGTTCCGGCTCGCCACGCCAGACATACAGTGCCGCGCCGCAGTAACTGCTGTACATCACGATCTCCAGATCGCGATGCCAGTGCCCGCGCAGCTCCTTGATCAGCTTGTCCGCCTCGTCGAAGCGGCCCCTGCCGACCATCACGAACGACCCGCCCGCGGCGAGCCTGGCCAGCACCGTGTCCGAGACCTGCCGGCCCGGCGGTTCGGCGGCGGCCTCGGCGCCGTCCCAGTCACCGCTGGCGTACTTGCTGATCATCTGGATCATCCGCAGCTCAAGGCCGTAGCTGCTCCAGGTCATCCCGTTGGCCTTGGCCCGCTCGACGCCGTCGTCGAAGATCCGCACCGCGTCGTCGAGCTTGCCGACGTCGAGGCTGTGCATGCCGAGGAAGTACCTCGCCCGCAGCTCGGTGTTGTACGCCTCGGCATCGGTCGCGCGGCCGATGGCCTCGGAGAGGTGCCGGATGGACGCCTCTACCTCGCCGCGGTAGCCGTCCAACAACCCGAGCGTGGCCAGCGCGTCGGCCTCCGCGCCGCCGTTGCCGACCGCGCGGGAGTCCACGATCGCCGCCTCCGCCGAGATGCGCGCCTCCTGCCGGTCGACCCTGCGCAGCGTCGCGGCGCGGATGGCCAGCACCCAGGACCTGATCCGGCTCGGCGGCCGATCGGCGACCAACCGCCAGGCGTGTTCGATCGCGTCGAGGCTTTCCTGCTGCCGGTTCTCCAACGGCGTCAGCGCCTGCGCCAGCCGCCGGTAGGTCTCCGCGGCCTCCTCCGGGTCCAGCGCCGCGTCGACCTGGGCGACGGCGGAACGCGCGAAGGCGGCGGCCCGTTCCGGTTCGCCGGCCTTGTCCGCGAGATAACTGGCCCTGCGCAACAGCACGTACTCACCCAGCCCGGCCGGCCGCTCCTCGGGTGAGACCGCGTCCCAGAGCTTGAGGGCCTGCTCGACATGCCGCAGTCCCTCGGCGGGCGCACCGACGTCCATCGCCTCGGAACCGGCCCGCACCGAAGCGTCCAACGCGGTGACCAGGTCGTTGCTCTCCAGGCTGTGGTGGGCCAGCGCGGCTGCCAGCCCGCGCCTGCCGCCGGTCTCCGCGATCTGCTTGGCGATCTGCTGGGCATACGCGGCGTGCAGCCGGACCCGTTCACCGGGCAGCAGGTCCGCGTAGACGGCCTCCCGCAGCAGCGCGTGCCGGAAGGCGTAGAAATCGGCCCGGTCGACCTGGAGCACATTGTGTTGCACCGCTTCGCGCAGCGCGTCGTCGAACTCGACCCCGACGCGGCCCGCCACGCCCTGCAACCGGGAGTGCTGCACCCGCCTGCCGGCGACCGAGGCGAGCCGGACCAGCGCCTGTGTGCTCGGACTGAGGCGTTCGATGCGGGACAGCAGGACATCGGCCAACCCGGTCGGTACGCCGTCGCAGTCGAGGCAGGCGTCCATCAACTCTTCCGCGAAGAACGCGTTGCCCTCGGAACGCTCGGCGACCTGCGCGATCAGGTCCTCGGTCATCGGGCGTTCGGCCAGCGCGACCACGAACTGCCGGGCGTCGGCGGCGTTGAACGGGGTGAGGTCCAGCCGTTCCACCGCGGGCAGCCGGACGATCTCGGCGAGCAGCCTGCGCAGCGGATGCCTGCGGTGCAGGTCGTCGGAGCGGTAGCTGGCCACGATCAGCAGCCGCTGGGTGCGCAGCCGCGAGAGCAGGAAGGACATCAGGTCACGTGTCGAGGGATCCGCCCAGTGCATGTCCTCGACGATCAGGAGTACACAGTGACTTTGCCCAGGGGTTCCACCCCCTCCTGGCTGCTCGGCCAGCTCACCGAGCAGGTTGAACAGCGCGTCGAACAGTTGCAACTGGGTGAGGTCGCGCTCGGGCTGGGCGACCCGCCGATCGGGCGGCGGGGAGGCGGTCATCGGTTCCTGCCGCGCCGGCATCACCGACCCCGGCAGCAGCCTGCCGAGCGCGGGCCGGGCGGCGACCGCGGCCGGGTCGATGCGCTGGAGCTGGGTGATCACCTCGGCGAAGGGCAGATACGGCAATCCGGTCTCGCCGACGTCGAGGCAGCGGCCGGAGAGCACCAGCGCGCCCCGCTCGGTCGCGTAGGCGGCCAGTTCGTCCAGCAGCCTCGATTTGCCGACCCCGGCGTCACCACTGACCACGACCGCGCCGGCGGTGCCGGAATCGGCACGAGCCAGCGCGGCGCGTAGTTGAGCCATCTCGGTAGTTCGGGCTACCAGAGGTATTCCTGATCCGAGTCGCGGCACAAGGTCCATTGTGGCGCAATCTCAGTCCGACTGGCCTCGATGCAGCAGTTTGCGCAGTCCGCCGGTGCGGTGCCCGACGCGGATGCGGCCCGCGCGGGTGATGCCGGCCATCCTGCGCAGCTCGGCCCTGCGGTAGTCGACCTCTGCCCTGATGCCGTCTTCGGTCCACGGTGTCATCTTCGACGCTCCTTCTCGTTCCTGCTCCGACGAGAGTGAGAGTGCCGTTGAGGGATAGGGGTCGGCATCCGACGACCACGCAGTGCTGGACGAGAAGGACCCCTTACCCCGAGGCGGAAACCGCCCTGTCCGGGGTAAGGGGTCCTTGAGCTGGCCTAAGGCCCCAGTATCGCCGCCGCGACCCGAGTGGATCGCGGATGCCGCTCAGCAACCGGCGGAGCGGTCGCTCGCATGATCGATGAACCTCGCCCACTGGGCCGAACGGAATTCCAGTCGAGGGCCCTCGGGGTTCTTCGAGTCGCGTACCGCGGTGCGGGCATCGGCCACCGCGATCTCCACGCAGTCGTTTCCTCCGCCGCTGTGGCTGCTCTTGCGCCACACCCCAACCTTCAGCTCAGAAACGGTCACATCCAGTCTCCTCTCCGGACTCTCAGGTTTCCTCGGCGTACCTGGTGGCAGCCTCGGCGATCTTCTCCAGCGTCGCGTCCGGACCAAGGGCCATCGCCCGCAAATGGTCGAACTTCAACGTATACCGGAGGATTTCCGGTGGTTCTTCGAGATATTGGCCCGTACTGGTGTTCTCCACGTACACGACGTCAGGATCGGCCTGTTCGGGGAAGCCCAGAATGAGGAACGCGCCCTCCATCCCGGCGTGCGCGCCGGCCGAGAACGGCACGATCTGCACGGTGACGTGCGGCAGTTCGGCCAGTTCGATCAGCCGCAGCATCTGGCTGTGCATGGCCTTCGGGCCGCCGACCGGCCGGCACAGCACCGCCTCGTCGATGACCGCCCAGTACCGCGGCGGGTCCGCCTCGGCGAGCAGCTTCTGGCGGGCCTGGCGGCCGGAGACCCTGCGGTCGAGTTCCGCGGCGGGGATGTCCGGGCGGGAGGCGCGGGTCACCTCGCGGGTGTAGTCGGCGGTCTGCAGCAGGCCGGGGACCAGCAGAGCCTGGTAGGCACGCAGCGTGGCGGCCTCGGCCTCAAGGCCGACGAACGCGCCGGTGAAGACCTCGCTGTAGTTGTGCCACCAGCCCTTCTTCCTGGCCTCCCTGGACAGCTGGACGAGTTCCTCCAGCCCCTCGGAGTGCACGCCGTAAAGCTCAAGCATGTCGCGGACGTCGCGGGGCGTGACCCCGACGTGGCCGGTCTCGATCCTGCTGATCTTGGAGGCGGAGCATTCCAGCTTCTCGCCGACCTCGTCGATGGTGAGTTCGGCGAGGTCACGCAGGCGCCGCAACTCGCTGGCAAGCCTGCGGCGGCGCACGGTCGGGCTGTGGCTTCTGGCCATTGGCATTCATCTCCACGGACCTGAGGTGACACGACTGAAGCGATCATCGCGCCACCCGCGTCTGGCGCACAGTCTGTTCGGCATTTCGGCCGTACGCCAAGAAACGTCATCCATTCGTGTAGTGCAACTTGCAGATTTCCGTTTGCGGTCGCAGGCTGCTTACTGCGGCAAGCGAAAACCGTTGACGCCGACGACCCGGAGGTGGGGGCTGACGATGGCTGGAATGGTGCGGCGAGCAGCGCAAGCCTTACCTCCGATCGGGTCAGTACAGCCGGGACGAGACGCTAGGCCGCAGGCTAGACCGGGCACCAGCGGAGCGAGAGCGGCGGTGTCCGAACTTGCGAGCATGCCGAGCACGGCCTCGCCAGAACGAAGCGAGGTGGGGGCGTGACCGTGGTGGCCACTTCTTTATTCGGCCAACTTGACCGCTCTCTGCACGACCATTTGGGGGACCTGGTTCGGCAAGCGGAGGGTGGCGACGACCTGACCGCGCTCGATCTGGCCAGAACCGAATTACCCAAAATGGTCAGCGCGCTGCGTGCCCTGCTCAACGAGCACAGCCCCGACGAGCACGGCCGCTGCCCCACGTGTCGCAGCCGCCGGTTCAGCCGCCGCCGACCGTCGCCGTGCCGGGCCTATCTCACCGCACACCTGTGTCTGATGATCGCCCAGGACGCGAACTCCGGCACCCGCCACCGCTTCCGCGCCGCAGGCTGACCCACCCCGACACGCACTCGGCCAGACGAACTCTGACCGGACCCACCCCAGACCAGGTCCACCCAGACCAGGTCGACTCCGGCCAACTCGGCCGCTCCGCCGCAGCTCCAACCCCGAGTCCCCACGGATTTGCCAAGACGAGCGCCCGGTCCGCCCCGGCGCTCTCGCCGGACGACGCGCCTTCCCGACGCCTACCCCACCGCGTCGCCCGGCTCGCTCGCGACGGGATCACGGTCACCCCCCGACGGCCCTGATCCCGCCGCGAGCCCTCCTGCTTTCCGCTAGATGATTGATGCGGTGAAGATCATGTGAAGGGATGCCGCTGTCCGGGCATGGGAGGAGGGCGTCCATGATCAGTCTGTGACGAACGATCTGAACACCCTCCTCACGGCACTCTACGTGCTCGTGGACGACCACGTGG
>DATATE010000064.1:0-2747 GCA_036268955.1 Pseudonocardiaceae bacterium | reverse complement strand
CGCCGGAGCGCATCTTCCCGTACCGTCCGGCATCGGCGAGGTAGGTGCTGGTCGCGTCCATTTCCGCCCTGTCCCTTTCTCGAGCTCAGTCGACGGCCGCGACTGCGGCCAGGTCCTCGTGCATGTGGCCGGCGATGACTGCGCTGGTCAGGCGTCGGTCGAGCTCACGCACCAGCGGCGAGACCTGGTTCTGGGCGTCCTCGATCAGGCGGATGTCCTTCAGCGCAAGTTCGATCGGGAATCCCGGGGTGTAGTCACCGGCCGTCATCAGCTCTGCCTTCGCCAGCGCGTACGGCATGCCCAGCGGGCCGTCGCTCAGGACATCCAGGAACGACTCGCGTGGGACACCGAGCCGGTCACTGGCGTTCAGGGCGTCGGCCATCGCGACGGTGGCCGCGGTCATCCAGGTATTGACGATCAGCTTGAGCCGGCTGGCCTCCTGGCCTGGGCCGACGATCAGAATGCGCGTTCCGAGAGCGTCGAGCACCGGCCGGGCGGCGTCCACGGCCTGCTGCGGCCCGGCGACCAACCACGTGAGGGTGCCGTTGTGCGCCGGACCGGTGCTGCCGGACACGGGTGCGTCCAGCATGGTGCGACCGTGCTCGACCGCGAGCCTGTGCAGTCGGTCGGCCCATGCGGCACCGACCGTCGAGGCCTGTACCCAAACCGCGTCGGGGCCCATGGCCGAGAGCAGCCAGGTGGTCACCGACCGCACGGCACTGCCGTCGGCGAGCATCGTGATGACCACCTCGGCATCGACGACCGCATCCGCCAGATCTCCCGCGATTTCCGCGCCGGCCTGACCCAGCGGGGCGAGGCGGTCCCGGCGGCGGTTCCACACCGTCACCTGGTGACCGGTCTCGATCAGGCGCAACGCCATGGCCGTGCCCATGTGTCCGGTGCCGAGAATGGCAACCTTCATCAGAACTCCTTGGCTGTGGACGAGCGGATCCACTCGTCAGTGGGTCGAGTGGAAAACCGAACCGATGGCGAAGCCGATCCCTGCCGCACCGAGCCCGATCACGAGCATCTTCAAACCGCTGCGCCGCCAGTCCCCGACCAGCGAGCGGGCCGAGTAGACACCCACGCCGAACAGGACCAATGCGCTGAGCGCGATGGCCACAGCCAGGGCCGAGGCGCGCGTCAGCCAAAGGAACGGCAGCAGCGGAATCAGATGTCCGACCAACGTCGCCGCCGTGATCACCACCGCACTACGCACTGCGTCACTGGACTCGACCGGCTGCAGATGCAGCACGTCATCGGTGACGGTGGTCAGCCAGCGATCCGGCCGCGCGGTGAGCGTGGCGACGATTCGATCGAGCAGTTCGCCGGAGAAACCTTTCCCCGCATAGGTGCGGCGGATCTCCTCGCGAGCTGCCTGCGGCGCGGCTTGGATCGCGGCGAGCTCGCGTCGGCGGACCGCGCGGTAGTAGTCGCGGTCAGCAATGGTCGAGGTGTATCCCACGGCACCCATCGAAATCGACTCGGTTATTGCCGCGGCGAAGCCGGCGCCGAGCAGCACGCCGCGTGTGCCGCCACTGGCGATGACGCCCAGGACGATGCCGAGGATGTTCACCAGCCCGTCCTGCCCGCCGAGAATGATGTCGCGAAGCCAGTTGGCCTTCGGCTTCCGGACGGCGAGCGCTGCCCCGTCGAGTACCGATGCGGCAGCCATGCTGGTGCTCATCGATCGCCTCCCTGATGTAGATTCCCGGCCGGCCACGAAGCCCCTGGGGCTTATCAGACTCGTGGAGCCACTCGCCCTTGTCGTCCCGGCCAGCAGTCGTTTCCCGTTCCGGCGGGTGGGGAGCCGGTATGCCCGCCACCAGGCAGGCGCAGGTACCGGCTGACGGACGGCCGGAACGGCCGCTGCCCGCGATGACGCAGTCCCGATGAACATCCGACCCTGAATCACGCGGTGGCCGCCGCGAGCCGCACCTAGGAGATTCGATGGGCAGGATCACGTCCCGGCGGAAGGTCGTGCAGGCGCGGGGCGACGGCGCGCGCAGCACGCTCCTCGACACGCTCGCGGTGGAGGAGCCGCTCGAGATTCGCTCCGCCGGCGAGGTCATGAACGTCACCATGCGCACGCCGGGAGCCGACTTCGACCTGGTCGCCGGGTGGCTGGTGGGCGAGGGTCTGGTGCGCGGAACGCGCGAGCTCACTTCGATGTCCTACTGCCCCGGGCTGGACGACCATGGCCGCCAGACCTACAACGTCATCGAGGTGATCCTCGCCGACCACCTCGGGATCGGCCGCGCGCCGCGCACCACTTTCGCGAGCAGCGCCTGCGGCATCTGTGGCACCGCGTCCCTGGAGTCCGTGCGGGTTGCGTCGCCCTACGACGTGGCAGCCGACCGCCTGGAGATCGACGGTGCGGTGCTCGCCGCACTGCCCGACCGGCTCCGCAGCGCGCAGGTGGTCTTCGAGCGCACCGGCGGCCTGCACGCCGCCGGCCTGTTCACCGCCGACGGGGGCCTGCTGTGCATTCGCGAGGACGTCGGGCGGCACAACGCGGTGGACAAGGTGATCGGCTGGGCGTTGCGTGAAGGACTTCTCCCACTGCGGGGCCACGTGCTGCAGGTCAGCGGCCGGGCCTCATTCGAGCTGGTTCAGAAGGCCGCGGTCGCCGGCATCCCGGTCCTGTCCGCGGTGTCGGCACCGTCCAGCCTCGCCGCCGACCTGGCCGAGGAGGCCGGCCTCACCCTTGCCGGTTTCGTGCGGGGCGGCGGATTCAATCTTTACTC
>DATATE010000063.1:0-61603 GCA_036268955.1 Pseudonocardiaceae bacterium | reverse complement strand
GGTGGCCGGTTCGAGTCGATCGAACCGGCCACCGCCGTGTGGTGAGCGAACTCCCTCGGCAACCCGACCGGAGGGCTCGCGGCCACGCCGGTCACCGGCTGGCAGCACGCCATCGCCTGAGTTCACCAGTTGGGAATCCGTCCTGGTTGTGGGTCACTTCCGACTAGGTGGACGGGCCGGGCCGGCTAGGTGCGGGCCCGGCCCGGAACGCGCCAGAAGCTCCGAAATTAGGCCAACCGGGTGACCATTGCCCCGATCGAGTGTCCCGCAGTACGGGAGTTGTTACGCAGAATTGGTGCCTGCGGTGCGAGCTGCGGCGTTTGGCCGGTAACCTGCCGAAGTCAAGAGTCCCGCAGCGGGACCCTTACTGCGGAGGTGTACATGCGGCTCGCGGTGATCCCAGGAGATGGGATCGGGCCCGAGGTGGTGGACGAGGCACTGAAGGTGCTCAGGGAAGTCGCTCCCAACGCGGAGACGACCAACTACGACCTCGGCGCTGCCCGGTGGCATTCGACGGGGGAGTTGCTTCCCGAGTCGGTACTGGGTGAGCTGCGCGGGCACGACGCCATCCTGCTCGGCGCGGTCGGCGATCCCTCGGTACCCAGCGGAATTCTGGAGCGCGGCCTGCTGCTGCGGTTGCGCTTCGAACTCGACCATCACGTGAACCTTCGGCCCGCCCGGCTCTATCCCGGCGTGCGCGGCCCGTTGGCCGACCAACCCGAGATCGACATGGTGATCGTGCGCGAAGGCACCGAGGGGCCGTATGCCGGCACCGGTGGCCTGTTGCGCAAGGACACCCCGAACGAGATCGCCACCGAGGTCAGCGTGAACACCGCGTTCGGCATCGAGCGGGTGGTGCGTGACGCGTTCACGCGCGCCGCCGGTCGGCCGCGCAAGCATCTGACCCTGGTGCACAAGACCAACGTGCTCACCTACGCCGGTGGGCTGTGGTCGCGGATCGTGGAGGAGGTCTCCCTCCAGCATCCCGACGTCACCGTGTCCTACCAGCACGTCGACGCGGCAACGATCCACCTGGTCACCGACCCGGCCCGCTTCGACGTGATCGTCACCGACAACCTCTTCGGCGACATCCTCACCGACCTCGCGGCCGCCATCACCGGTGGCATCGGTCTTGCCGCGAGCGGAAACCTCGACGTGACCCGGCGCAACCCGAGCATGTTCGAGCCGGTGCACGGCAGCGCGCCGGACATCACCGGCCGCGGCCTCGCCGACCCGACCGCCGCTGTGCTGTCGGTCGCGCTGATGCTCGACCACCTCGGCAACCACGAGGCGGCGCGGCGGATCGAGGCGTCCGTCGCCTTCGATCTGGCCACCAGGGACCACGCCTCGCCGGGCGCCACCGAGGCCATCGGTGACCGGTTGGCCGCGCTGGTGTCCTCCAACACCTCCCGTGCGGGCCTGTAGAAGCCGGACAGGACAAACGAGGCGTTGGCCGGTCCGACCGAGGACCGGCCAACGCCTCGTGTTCCCACCATCCGAGAAATTTGTTCGGGGAGTGGACTCCCGTTGAAGGGTTGTGCCAGTATGCGAAGCATGGCTCACCAGATGGTGATTATTTTCGAGCGTGCCGGATAGCTGCTTTCAGCACCCGGCACGCAAACCTCTCGCACCCTGCGGGAGGTTTTTTTGTTTGTCCACCATCTTTCCGGTCGCCATCGTCCGAATAGGAGATTCTCGTGAACCGCACCAGCCCGGCTGGCACCCCGCTCGGTGACAGTTTCCATCTGTTCGACACCACGTTGCGGGATGGTGCCCAGCGCGCGGGTGTTACCTATTCGGCGACGGACAAGCTGGCGGTGGCCCGGCTGCTCGACTCGTTGGGGGTCGGCTTCATCGAGGGCGGCTGGCCGGGTGCGCTGCCCACCGACACCGAGTTCTTCGCCCGCGCGGCAGCGGGCGAACTGGAACTCGCCCACGCCGCGCTCGTCGCGTTCGGGTCCACTCGCAGGGCAGGCGCCGATGTCCGGAAGGACCCGCAGGTACAGGCGCTGCTGGACTCGAAGGCCCCGGTGGTCACCCTGGTCGCGAAGTCCGACCGCCGGCACATCGAACGCGCGCTGCGCACCGACGTCGACGAGGCCTGCGCGATGGTGACCGACACCGTCCGGTACCTGGTCGACAACGGGCGCAGGGTATTCCTGGACGCCGAGCACTTCTTCGACGGCTACGCCTACGACCCCGACTGCGCGCTGCGCGTCCTACAGTCCGCAGTGGACGGTGGAGCGGATGTGGTTGTGCTGTGTGACACCAACGGCGGCCAGCTGCCCGGCGGCCTCGGCCAGACCGTCACCGAGGTGCTCGCGCGGACCGGTTTCCGGCTCGGCATCCACTGCCAGGACGACACCGCCTGCGCGGTGGCGAACTCGATTTCCGCTGTACAGGCCGGTGCCAGCCACGTGCAGTGCACCGCCAACGGCTACGGCGAGCGGGCCGGCAACGCCGACCTGTTCGCGGTCACCGCGAACTTGGTGACCAAGCTCGACATGCCGGTGCTACCCACCGAATCGCTTGCCGAGCTGTCCCGCGTCTCCCATGCTCTTGCCGAGATCGCGAACATCGCCCCGAATGCCCACCAGGCATATGTCGGGCAGTCGGCCTTCGCCCACAAGGCGGGTCTGCACGCGAGCGCGATCAAGGTCGATCCGTTGTTGTACAACCACATCGATCCGGCCGTCGTCGGCAACGACATGCGGGTACTGGTCACCGAGATGGCCGGCAGGGCCAGTCTCGAACTCAAGGGACGTGAGTTCGGGATCGACCTTGCCGACCGACCCGAGGTGCTCACCAACGTGGTGCGCAAGGTCAAGGAACTCGAAGCGGCCGGCTGGTCCTTCGAGGCCGCGGACGCCTCGCTGGAGTTGTTGCTGCGCGCCGAACTCGACGCCGACGACAGTGCCGAACCCTTCGAGGCCCCGTTCACCCTGGAGTCCTATCGGGTCATCCTCGACCATCGCGCCGACGGCGTCGTGATGTCCGAGGCGACCGTGAAGGTGATCATCGACGGCCAGCGGGTCATCGCCACCGCGGAGGGCAACGGCCCGGTGCACGCCCTCGACGCCGCGCTGCGCCAGGCCCTGCGTCCGCACCTGTCCTGGACCGACAGCGTCAGCCTCGTCGACTACAAGGTCCGCATCCTCACCAACTCGCACGGCACCGACGCGGTCACCAGGGTGCTGGTCGAATCGACCGACGGCGAACGCGAATGGACCACCGTCGGCGTGCACGGCAACATCGTCGAGGCCAGTTGGCTGGCCATGTGCGACGGCCTGGCGCACAAGGCATTGCTCGGCAACGTCTCGGTCACCTCCTCCTGAGCGACCTGGCCGCCAGGCGGGCGACCGTGCCGCCACCGCCGAGGTCGGGGAATTCGGGGTCGACGGTGACGGGCGGCGGCCGCGGCGGTGAGTACGACGGTTAGGAGAAGAGTTCGGCCAGCCGGGATCGGCGCTCGACCAGCATGGCGCCGCGCACGATGCCTTCCTTGTACCGAGCGGCGAGCCGGCCGGTCAGCACCGCCTCGACCGGGCTGTCGTCGGCCCGGACGAACTGGACGAGCGCGTCGCGCCTGCCGAGGCTGATGCATTGGTTGAAATACCGGAAACGCAGCGGCTTCGGCTCCCGGCCGGCGAGTCGGTTGGCCAGTGCGCTGATGCCCTGTGCCGCGGTGGGGAGTCCGGTCCCGCAGGCCATCCGCAGCTCCTGCCCGTCCGATCGACGGGCCGCCGCCGCGTCCCCGACCACGTAGACCTCGTGATGTGAGGTGCAGCGAAGCGTCTCGTCCACGATCACGCGGCCTGCCGCGTCGACCGCGAACCCGGCGTCGCGCGCCAGCGGTGACACCTGGAAACCGGTGGTCCACACGACCGTGTCGGCAGCGAGGTGTTCGCCGTCGGCCAGTACAAGGCCGTCCGCGCGGACATCCGCCACCCGCACCTCGTCCATCACCTCGATGCGCAGCCGTTCGCAGGTCCGGCGCAGGTGACGCCGGCCGCGTTCGGACAACGCGCCGCCGAGCACGCCATCGGTCACCAGGCGCACCTTCAGATCCGGCCGGGCTTCGGCCAGTTCGGTGGCCGCCTCGATGCCGGTGAGCCCACCGCCGACAACGGCGACGGTCGCACTCTCGGCGAGGTGGTCGCGCAACCGGGTCGCCTGTTCGAGATCCGCGACGGTGTAGGCGAACTCGGCGACGCCGGGCACGGAGTCGAGATCCGCATAGCTGCCCAGCGCGTAGACCAGGACGTCGTAGCCGACGCTGTGCCCGGTGGCGAGCGCAACGGTCCGGTCTCCGGCGTCGATGGCCGTCACCCGGTCGACGATCAGCCTCACGCCGGTGCCGTCGAGCAGGTCCGCGATCGGCCGCTCGGGCAGCGGCGCTCCGCTGGCGAGCTGATGCAGCCGTATCCGCTCGACGAACCCCGCACGCGCGTTGATCAGTGTGACCGTCGCATTCGTACGACGGGCCGCCAGCTTGGCCGCGAGCAGACCCGAATAACCGCCGCCAACAACCACGATGTTCGTCATCGTGTTCTCCTTTCGTCGACAGTTGAACCGGCGACGAGGGCGATCCGTGACATCAGGTGAGCGCGGTCACAACTCCTGCGCGGCGGCGAAGGCCAACTTTTCCGGGTTGGCGAAGGTGCGCACGGCGACGACCTGCCCATCCAGCAGATCGGGAACGATGATGTAGGTCAACGTGTCCGCCTCGTAGATGGCGATGCCCGGCTGGCCGTTCACCGCACGGACCGTGAACCTCGCGCCCGCCGTCCTCGGATGCCGGCCCAGCCCTCGGAACAGGCGCAGGACCTCGGACCTGCCGAACAGCGGGCGCCGGGATGCCGCCGCCTTGCCGCCGCTGTCGGCCCAGGACACCACATCCTCGGCGAGCAGCCGTTGCAGACCGGCCACGTCGCCGCTCAGGGTCGCGGCGAGGAAGCGTTCGACGATCTCGTGTTGCTGGGCGGGATTCGCGGTGAACCGCTTGTGGTGTTCGTCGACGTGTTTGCGGGCGCGCCGGTACAGCTGCCGGACATGCGCCTCGTCGAGTTCCAGGATCTCGCCGATCTCGCGATGGCTGTACCCGAACGCCTCGCGCAGCACGAACGCGGCCCGCTCCGGCGGTGTCAAACGCTCCAGCAGCACCAGTATCCCGAGTGAGAGCGAGTCGCGTTGCTCGACGGTCTCCAGCGGTCCGATCTCGCCGTTGGCCGTGAACACCGGCTCCGGCAGCCACGGTCCGACATACAGCTCCCGCCGGGCCCGCGCGGAAGTCAGCCGGGTCAGGCAGAGGTTCGTGACGACCTTGGTCAGCCAGGCCGCCGGCACTACGACGTCGACACTGTTCTCCCAGCGCAGGTAGGCGTCCTGCACCACGTCCTCGGCCTCGGACGCCTCGCCGAGCAGCCGATAGGCAAGGCCGAACATCCTGCCCCGCTCGGCCTCGAACAACTCCAGCTTCTCCGTGCTCACCCTGACAGCTAAGCAGCACATCACCCGCCGCGACTGTGGGGTTCCTCCTAATGGAGGTATGCGGATCGGTCGGTTCGGCATCGGAATCGGGAGTGGCCGGGCGCACCGACAACGTGACAACAGGGGTGGCCGAACTGCCCGAACCACCCGAGGCGGGTGCGCCGCGCCGGGTTCGATCCGGTCCCTCCACAGTGGATATCGCGGCACCGCTGCGGGCGCTGCCCGGTGCCGAGGGGGAAGGTGCGGCCGCCGCAGCCGAACCACCTCGGCCCGGCGCGCGGTGGTCCCTCGCTGAGCGGGAGTGTGTCCGCGGATTAGAGTGCGGGAGTGCGTATAGGTCGTATTGCTCATCCAGACGGTGTTGCCTTCGTTGCGATCGAAGGCGACGATCCCGATCGCTTCATGGCCGCGGAGATCGCCGAACACCCCTTCGGCCAGCCAACCTTCACCGGTCGACGGTGGCCGCTCGCCGATGCCCGGCTGCTCGCGCCGATCCTGCCGAGCAAGGTGGTGTGCATCGGCAAGAACTACGCCGACCACATCAAGGAGATGGGCGGCGAGGCACCGGCCGATCCGGTCATCTTCATCAAACCGTCCACCTCGGTCATCGGTCCGAACGCGGCGATCAAACTGCCCGCCGACTCCACCAGGGTCGACTTCGAGGGTGAGCTCGCCGCCGTGGTCGGCATGCCCTGCCGGGACGTGCCGGCCGAGCGCGCCGCCAGCGTGCTGCTCGGGTACACCATCGCCAACGACGTCACAGCGCGCGACCAGCAGAAATCCGATGGCCAGTGGACGCGGGGCAAGGGGCACGACACGTTCTGTCCACTCGGGCCCTGGATCGACACCACCATCGACCCGGCCGATCTCGCCATCCGCACCGAACTGGACGGCGTCGTCAAACAGGACTCGCGTACTTCCCTGCTGCTGCACGGCATCGGCGAGATCGTCGAATGGATCTCCAGGGTGATGACGCTGTTGCCCGGTGATGTCATTCTCACCGGCACGCCCTCCGGGGTCGGCCCGATGACCAACGGGCAGACGGTGTCCGTGCACATCGACGGCCTCGGCACGCTGACCAATCCGGTCGCCAATCGGTGATTCATCGATCGAGCCGCCGAGGGGCACCGGAACTTCCGGTGCCCCTCGGCTTTTCTCAGACGTTGATTCGCGGAGTCGATTCCGATGTCGATTCGGGTGTCGATTCCGGTCGGCGGGCGAAGGCGGGCGCGTGCTCAGGGCGCGGTCCGATGGCGATCAGATAAGCCGGCAGATAGCGCATCGGCCGAACGTTGCGGAACAGCCACAGCGGCAGTTTCGGCAGATTGGAGCGTTCACCGTTGAGTACCGGAGCCACCACCGCGGTCTGCAGCATCCGTTGCATGCCCTGCACGATGACCGTCGGCAACCACCGGCGTTTCCGGACCTTGGCCAGATCGGCCGGGCGTACCCGGTGCTGGCGCAGCGGTCCGGCCAGCAGCCTCGCCGCCGCCACCGCATCCTGAATGGCCAGGTTGATGCCCACCCCGCCGATCGGTGTCATGGCGTGCGCCGCGTCACCGATGCACAGCAGGCCGTCCACGTGCCAGCGCGACAGCCGGTTCAACCGAACGTCGAGGTGTTTGACCTGGTCGAGATCCTCGATCTCGGTGACCCGATCGGCAAGATCCGGGAACAGTGCCGCGAAACGGGCCCGAAAGGCCTCGATGCCCTCCGCGCGCAGGGTGTCGTCGAAGTTCTTCCGGTTGAAGTAGGCGCACTGGAAGTTGTCGCCTCGGTTGATGCTCAGACCGAGCTGGTTGTCGGCGAACCTGCCTCGCAGCGAGGTCGCCGCATCGGTTTCTCGCCTGCTGACCCGGAACCACCAGACGTCGAACGGCACCGGATATTCGTGTGGCCGCAGCCCGACCGCCTCGCGCAGCGGTGACCAGCGGCCGTCCGCGGCCACGGTCAGGTCGGCCAGCAGTTCGCCGGTTTCCCCCTCTGTCGTTCGATAGTTGACCCCGATCACCTTGCCGCCGTGTCGAATCGGGGCGGTGACCTCGGTGTTCATCCGCAGGGTGAAGGTCGGCTCCTTGCCGGCGGCCTCGGCGAGCAGGTCGAGCAGATCCCACTGCGGCACCATCGCGATGTGCTGGTAGCGGCCGGGCAGCCTGCGGAAATCGCCCATCACGAAGCTGCCGCCCGCCGGGTTCGGGAATTCCATCCGGTCCACGACGGCGTGTGGCAGGCGGTCGAAAGCCCGGCCGAGGCCCAGTTCGTCGAGCAACCGCAGGGTCGAGGCGTGCACGGTGTCGCCGCGGAAGTCGCGTAGGAAATCCGCGTGCTTCTCCAGCACCGTCACCTCGACACCGGCCCGTGCCAGCAGCAGCCCGAGGATCATGCCGGCCGGTCCACCACCGGCGATGACGCAGGTCGTCCGTGCGGTGCGGTCCGGGGCTGTCGGCGTCGTCATGATTCGCCCTCCTTTTTCAACCGTTGTTGAATAAATCTAGGATGGACCTGTCGGATCGGCTGGTCAAGGGGTGATCTGGGAACGGACGTCCGATGGCGTAGGAGGGCCGTGGTTGCGGTGCGTATCCGACTGACCGCTGGTCGTGAGCGGTTTTAGACCGCCTCCGCACGAGGTGATAACTGTGCGTATTGCAATCGTCAAAGGCCGCGACTACGGACCGCGAATGGCCGGAGGGTTGCACCGTCGATCCCCTTGACCGTGCCAGCGGCCGGAAAGTTCACCATGATGGACGAATCGCAGCCGCGTGATTCCCGCCTAGCCTCTCCAAGTGGCCGTTACCCCTGCGAATTTCCTGGCGATTCACGATCAGCGGAGCCCGCAGGAGGTGACAGGCGGTGTCCGGGCAGTCTGCCTCGACGTCGACGACACGCTGGTCGCGCACACCGCCTCGGCACGCGCGGCACTGCGACTGCTGCTCGGCCACGACGACGCCTGGTCACTGTGGGCGCAGATCACCGACGAACAGGTCGCCAGGGTGGTCGCCGGCGACATCGACTCCGACACCATGCGCTGGCAGCGCACCAAGGAGTTCTTCGGCTGCCTCGGCGAACTCATCGACGACACCGAAGCCCTCCGTCGCGAGGACATCAGGGTCAAGGCCATGCGTGCCGGCTGGGAACTGTTCGACGACACCCTGCCCTGCCTCGAATGGCTGCGCGCCGCCGGCATCCGGATCGCCGTCGTCACCAACGCTTCCGGCTCCTACCAACGCCGCAAGCTCGCCAACCTCGGCATGGCCGAGTTCATCGACGGCGTCGTCATCGCGGGCGAACTCGGCGCGGCCAAACCGGACCCGGTGATCTTCCACACGGCCTGCACCCTGCTGGACTGCCATCCCAGCCAGGTCGCGCACATCGGCGACCGCCTCGACCTCGACGCCATCGGTGCCCGCGACGCGGGCCTGCGCGGGGTCTGGCTCAACCGAACCGAGCCCCTCGGTGGTGAGCTACCGCACGGCGTCTCGGTGATCTCCAGTCTCGCCGAGCTGCCTGAGCTGCTCGTCTGCGACCTCGACCTCGTCGTCAACTGATTTCCCGGCCGGGCGGCGAGGGCCCGATTTCCGGCCCGCCCCACGCTTGGTCTACTATTCCTCTTCAGCAGGAGGTCGCGACCGGCTGACACCAGGGCCGATCCACGATCACCAAGATCCTGTTGGGGTATGGTGTAATTGGCAACACGACTGGTTCTGGTCCAGTTATTCTAGGTTCGAGTCCTAGTACCCCAGCGAACACACATATGAATAGTTGCTTCAGCATGTGTTCAAGGCCCCGTCGTCTAGCGGCCTAGGACGCCGCCCTCTCAAGGCGGTAGCGCGGGTTCAAATCCCGTCGGGGCTACATGGGTAGGTGGGGTGTGTTCGCTGGAAAGCGCGAACCCACCCCACTTCGCTGTGTTTATCTGGGGGCCGAGCCCCCAGGCCCCCAGCCAGGAGGGGCTTCGCCCCCCTGGACCCCCCGAGGTGCGTAGCACTCGGGTTTGCTGTTCGTGCGGCTTCTGCTCTGGTCTTGGCTTGGCGCTTTGGGCTTCGCCCTTGCGCCGGTTTGGGCCAACAGCGGCTATGCGCGAACGGTCGAAGACCACGGTGCCGGTCCGAATCCGTGGTAGGCGCAGCACCCACAAACGGGTCGGGGTCTCGGCGACCGTGGTCTTCGTGACGTCCTCGGCCAGAAGGGTTACAAGCGGGTCTGTAGGGCCTCGGCGGCGGCTAGTAGGTCGGCTGCCCAGCGGACGCCCGGTCTCCGGCCCATGCGGTCGACAGGGCCGGAGACGGATACCGCGGCGACCACCTGGCCCGCGCCGTCGCGGACCGGAGCGGACACGCTGGCCACGCCGGGTTCGCGCTCGGCGACGCTCTGCGCCCAACCGCGGCGGCGGACCTCCAGCAGGGTGCGTTCGCCGAACACGGCGTCGGTCAGCACGCTGCGCTGGGTGGCCGGATCCGACCAGGCCGCGAGGACCTTGGCACCCGATCCCGCCGTCATCGGCAGGCGGGTGCCCACCGGGACGGTGTCGCGAAGGCCGCTCGGTGGCTCCGCGGACAGCACACAGATGCGCTGCATACCGTCCCGCCGGTAGAGCTGGACGCTCTCGCCGGTGATGTCACGCAGCTTCGGCAGTACCGCCGCTGCCGCGTCCAACAGGGGGTCGGTCGCGCCGCCCGCCAGTTCGGCAAGGGCCGGGCCGGGGCGCCAGCGACCGTCCGAACCACGGCGCAGCAGCCGGTGTACCTCAAGGCCGACGGCGAGCCGATGCGCCGTCGCCCTGGGTAGACCGGTGCGATTGCACAACTCGGCCAGCCCGCATGGCTCTTTCGCGATGGCCTGTAGAACCGCCACCGCCTTGTCCAGAACTCCGATCCCGCTATGCTGTCCCACGTCTCGATACTAACTTCCCAGATTTCGGGAAGTCCAGCACCTGGGAGCACTCGGTTTCCCACTTTGCCCTTCCGGGCAGCGGCTTACCGATCTTCCATGGCCGACTTTTGGATGGGAGAGGAGCGATGGGCTACACGCTTGCCGAGAAGGTATGGAACGAACATGTAGTGCGCCGCGGCACCGGAGCGGAGCCCGATTTGCTCTATATCGATCTGCATCTGATCCACGAGGTGACTTCACCGCAGGCCTTTGACGGATTGCGGCTGGCCGATCGTCCGGTGCGGCGGCCCGATCTGACGGTCGCCACCGAGGATCACAACGTCCCCACTGTCGATATCGACCTGCCGATCGCCGATCCGGTTTCCCGTACTCAGGTCGACACTCTCCGTCGAAACTGTGCGGAGTTCGGTATCGAGTTGTATTCCATGGGCGATGCCGAACAGGGCATTGTGCACGTGATCGGACCGCAGTTGGGCCTGACCCAGCCCGGTATGACGATTGTCTGCGGGGACAGCCACACCTCGACGCACGGTGCGTTCGGCGCGATGGCCTTCGGTATCGGCACGTCCGAGGTGGAGCATGTGCTGGCCACCCAGACCCTGCCGCTGCGGCCGTTCAAGACCATGGCGATCAACGTTTCCGGCTCGTTGCGGGCCGGTGTGACCGCCAAGGACGTCATCCTTGCCGTGATCGCGAAGATCGGCACCGGTGGCGGGCAGGGCTACGTGCTGGAATACCGGGGGCCGGCAATCGAAGCGCTGTCCATGGAAGCCCGGATGACCGTCTGCAACATGTCCATCGAAGCCGGGGCACGGGCAGGTCTCATCGCCCCCGACGAGACCACCTTCGCCTACCTCAAGGGCCGCGAGCACGCCCCGACGGGCGCGGACTGGGACGCCGCGGTGGCGGCCTGGCGGGCGCTGGGTACCGATGACGACGCAACCTTCGACCACGAGGTCGACATCGACGCGGATACCTTGACCCCCTACGTAACCTGGGGCACCAACCCCGGCCAGGGCCTGCCGTTGTCCGAGCGGGTACCGGATCCGGAGCAGATCGCCGACGAGACCGCGCGGGTCGCGGCCGAGAAGGCGTTGGCCTACATGGACCTGGTTCCCGGCACCCCGCTGCGGGACATCACGGTGGACACGGTGTTCCTCGGGTCCTGCACCAACGGGCGGATCGAGGACCTGCGGGCCGCCGCGGATGTGCTGCGTGGCCACAAGGTCGCGCCGGGCGTGCGGATGTTGGTTGTGCCGGGGTCGATGCGGGTACGGGCCCAGGCCGAATCCGAGGGCCTGCACGAGGTCTTCACGGCCGCCGGGGCGGACTGGCGGCAGGCCGGCTGCTCGATGTGCCTTGGCATGAACCCCGACCAGCTGGCGCCCGGTGAGCGCAGCGCCTCCACCTCCAACCGCAACTTCGAGGGGCGGCAGGGCAAAGGCGGCCGGACCCACCTGGTCTCCCCGCTGGTCGCCGCCGCGACCGCCGTCCGGGGCACCCTGTCCTCCCCCGAAGACCTGTCGGTGAGCTGAAACAACCGCTGGAAGGAGTTCGACCATGGAACCGTTCACCACCCACACCGGCATCGGCGTCCCGCTTCGCCGGTCCAACGTGGACACCGACCAGATCATCCCGGCGGTGTACCTGAAAAGGGTCAAACGCACCGGCTTCGAGGACGGGCTGTTCGCCGCCTGGCGCTCTGACGAGCACTTCATCCTCAATGTCGAGCCCTTCTCCTCGGGCACGGTCTTGGTCGCCGGCCCCGACTTCGGCACCGGCTCGTCCCGCGAGCACGCCGTCTGGGCACTGATGAACTACGGCTTCCGGGTGGTCATCTCGGCCCGCTTCGGCGACATCTTCCGTGGCAACGCGGGCAAGCAGGGCCTGTTGGCCGCGCAGTGTGACCAGTCCGACATCGAGTTGTTGTGGAAGCTGATCGAGAACGAGCCCGGCACCGAGGTCACCGTGGACCTCACGGCGAAGACGGTGTCCGCCAAGGACTTCGTCTGCCCCTTCTCGATCGACGACTACACCGCTTGGCGACTGCTCGAAGGACTCGACGATATCGGCCTGACCTTGCGAAACGTCACCGACATCGACTCCTTCGAATCCGCAAGGCCGGCCTGGAAACCCGCTATCACGGCCACCACGACCGGGTGATCGAGGTGTTGGATTCCCTGCCTCGCAGGGAATCCAACACCCTCCCAAAGGGGCCGTCGACGACCCCGATCAAGGCGCGAATCGTCCCTCGGAGGAGGGGAATCTTCTCGATATAACGAAAAATTGGGCGTGGCGCATGGCAATTCTGTTGCAATGGGCTTATCTTTGCGTGCAGTCGGCCCAGCAAGAGGCCGTATGGTCAGTGTGGTCTCTGGAGGGACTAACAGTGAACAAGGCCCAGCTCATCGAAGCACTCTCCGAGCGTCTCGGCGACAAGAAAGCCGCGAGCTCCGCGGTTGACGGTCTCGTCGACGTGATCGTCCGGACGGTCAACAAGGGTGAGAAGGTAAACATCACCGGTTTCGGCGTCTTCGAGAAGCGCGCCCGCGCAGCTCGTACCGCCCGCAACCCGCGCACCGGTGAGACCGTGAAGGTCAAGAAGACCAACGTGCCCGCCTTCCGCGCCGGCACCAGCTTCAAGGATGTCATCAGCGGCACCAAGAAGCTGCCCCGTGTGACCGCGACCAAGGCCCCGGCCGCGACGCGTACCACCACGCGCGCTGCCGCCGCGACCACCACTCGCGCCACCGCAACGCGCGCCACCGCGGCGACCAAGGCTCCGGCCACCCGTCGCGCCGCGGCTCCGAAGGTTGCTGCCGCTCCCAAGGCCGCCGCCCCGAAGAAGGCCGCTACCACCACAAAGGCAGCTCCGGCCGCCAAGAAGACCGCAGCCGCCCCGAAGAAGGCCGCTGCTCCCGCCGCCAAGAAGACCACTCGCAAGAAGTGACTTCGCGGTTGGCCGACCTAACGGTCTAACGTGACCCCCCGCTCGCGGACTCCGCGAGCGGGGGTCGCTTTTTGTGGGGCTCTTTTCTGGTTATTACTGACTTCTGGTGATGCCGTCCCGGCATTGCCAGCCAGTTAACAGGTTTGGGCTTGAGCTGCGCGGATTCGCTCCGAGCGCCCCATTTTCGGCGCTACTTCAGCGGTCGGGCATCGGGGCCGGCAGCGCGGAGGGCAGATAGTCCGCGGCCAGTAGCTTCCCGCCCCGAGTGGGTTCGAAGGACAACACCCAGACGCTGCCCTTCTTGCACGGGATCTCGTCGAGGACCAGGCCGGAGGAGGCCGCGAACTCCTCGATCAGGCTGGGAATGGCGCCGCCCTGGCCGCAGACCACCGGTGTGCCAGCGCCTTGGGCGATCTCCCGCAGCCGCCGCACCGCGCCGACCGGGTGGGCCTGATAGGCCTCCTCGGTCAGGGCCTGCTCGATGACCACGGAAACCCCGAGATCCTCGGCCAATCCCTCGACCGTCTGCACGCAGCGCGTCCGATCAGCGGCATGCACCGCGTCGGCGCCGAAGCAGCGCAGCAGGCCGCGCAGCGCGTTCGCCTGGGTCTGCCCGGCTCGGCTCAGCGGCCGCAGATCGTCGTTGGCCGGCCAGTCCGCGCGGTTGCCCGCCTTCGCGTGGCGTACCAGTAACACCGTCGTCATCACGGCCGGCAGCTCGGTGAACGCGTTGAGGACCACGCGGTCCGCGTCGTAGCTCAGTTGGGCGGCCGCGCGCTCGGGGCGCAGCCAGCGCAACTCGTCGACCTCGTCGTTGACCCGGAACCCACCGCCGGTCGCCCGGCCCGCGTAGTAGCTGATCACCTTGTGGGCGCGCGGCCCGCTGCCGACCTGGTAGCTGACCTCGCCGACCAGCCGGCCCAGCACGGCATGGAAACCGGTCTCCTCACTGGTTTCCCGGACCGCGCAGGCCGGCAGGGTCTCGCCGGGCTCGACCTTGCCCTTGGGCAGCGACCAGTCGTCGTAGCGGGGCCGGTGCACCAGCGCCACCTCCAGCGCCTCCCGGCCGTGGCCAACGGTCGCGTTCCGCCACAGCACGGTCCCTGCGGCGCGGACCACGGTCTGCGCCGATTCCTCGATCTCCGTCATGCGATACGGGGCATCGTCGGTCCCACGAGCTGTCCGATCCTTGGGTGAGCTGCGCTTATTCTTTGTATTCGCGTGCGGCGTGCAGCACCATCAACTCGACCTGATGGTCGCGGACCTGGCTGCCGCCGTCCACCGGGGAGGGTACCCACTGGCCGTCGGAGTGCAGTGTCCAGCAGCGGGTTGCCGGGTCGAGCGCGGAGTTGAAGGTCGCGTCCAACTGCGCGGTCAGCTTCGGATCGGCGACCCGGACCAGCACCTCGACCCGACGATCGAGGTTGCGGTGCATCATGTCCGCGCTGCCGATCCAGTACTCGTCCTCGCCGACGAAGTCGAAGATTCGCGAGTGCTCCAGGAACCGGCCGAGGATCGAGCGCACCCTGATCCGCTCGGACAGCCCCGGCAGACCCGGTTTGATCGCGCAGATCCCGCGCACCACGATGTTCACCTCGACCCCGGCCTGCGAAGCCCGGTACAGCGCGTCGATCACCTGCTCGTCGACCAGGGAGTTGAGCTTCATCCGAATACCGGCGCGCCGGCCGGCCGTGGCATGCCCGATCTCGCGTTCGATCCGCTCGATGATGCCGCGCCGCACGCCCCTCGGTGAGACCAGCAGGCTGCGGTAGACGTTCTGCCGGGCATAGCCGGTGAGCACGTTGAACAGGTCGGTCAGGTCCGCGCCCACCATCGGTTCCGCGGTCAACAGCCCGACATCCTCATACAGTCGCGCGGTCTTCGGGTTGTAGTTGCCGGTGCCGATGTGGCAGTAGCGGCGGATCGTGGAACCCTCCTGGCGTACCACCAGCGCGGTCTTGCAGTGCGTCTTGAGCCCGACGAGGCCGTAGACCACGTGCACACCGGCCTTTTCCAGCGCGCGCGCCCACTTGATGTTGGCCTGCTCGTCGAACCGGGCCTTGATCTCCACCAGCGCGACGACCTGCTTGCCGGCCTCGGCCGCGTCGATCAGCGCGTCCACGATCGGCGAGTCACCGGAGGTCCGGTAGAGGGTCTGCTTGATGGCCAGCACCTTCGAGTCGGCGGCGGCCTGCTCGATGAAACGCTGCACACTGGTGGAGAAGGAGTCATAGGGGTGGTGCACCAGCACATCGCCCTCGCGCAGGGTGGCGAACACGCTCTTGGGCGTCTCCCGCTCACCGAAGGCCGGGTGTGTCGCCGGTACGAACGGCGGGTCCTTGAGTTCCTTGCGGTCCACCGCGTACAGCTGCCACAGGCACGAGGAGTCCAGCGGGGCGCGGACCACGACGACGTCCTCGGGCTGCACCTCCATCTCGCGCAACAGCAGGGCGAGCATGTCCTCGCTGATGTCCTCGCCGACCT
Source organism: Pseudonocardiaceae bacterium (assembly GCA_036268955.1). Lineage (GTDB taxonomy): Bacteria > Actinomycetota > Actinomycetes > Mycobacteriales > Pseudonocardiaceae > CAJCJE01. The sequence goes on along the minus strand of DATATE010000063.1, from coordinate 45,789 downwards.
CAAGGCGCACCGGCGGGCCGAACCGACGCTGCGCCAGCTCCCTTTCCAGGGCCTGCAAGAGGTCCTCGTCGCGGTCCTCCTCGACCTCGAAGTCCGCGTTCCTGGTCACCCGGAAAACCTGGTACTCACTGACCTCCATTCCGGCGAACAATTCACCGAGATGCGTGGCAATGAGTTCTTCCAATAGCAGGAAGGTCGCGTCGCTGGCGTGTCGATTCGCTTCCACCCTGATCAGTCGCGGCACATTGTCCGGCACCTTGACCCTGGCGAATCGGCGCGTGCCGTCTTCCGGATCGCGCACGGTCACCGCGAGATTCAGCGACAGCCCGGAGATATAGGGGAATGGGTGTGCCGGGTCCACCGCGAGCGGGGTGAGGATCGGGAAAACCTGGTCGGAGAAGTAATTGGACAGCCGCAGCCGCTCGGCGTCGTCGAGATCGCGCCAGCCGACGATCCGGATGTCGTGCTTGGCCAGTTCGGGCAGCACGTGGTCGAGCAGCACCGTCGAGTGCTGCTCGACGAGTTCCTGGCTGCGCTTACGGATGTAGGCCAGCTGCTCACGCGGGGTCAACCCGTCCGCGCTGCGCACCAATAGTCCGGTCTCGTCGCGCCGCTTCAGCCCGGCGACCCGGACCATGTAGAACTCGTCGAGGTTGGAGGCGAAGATCGCGAGGAACTTAGCCCGCTCCAACAGCGGCTGCGAGGAGTCCTCGGCCAGCGCCAGTACCCGGGCGTTGAAGTCCAGCCAGGACAGCTCCCGGTTGACGTACCGGTCCTCGGGCAGGTCGACCGGTGTCGCGTTGGGCCGCGTCATCGCGGGCGGCGCCGACGGTACGGCGCGCAGTTCACTACCGGCCGTTGGCCCGTTGCTTGGCGGGGGCACAGCGGGACTCGCCCCTGCCCGCCTGTCAACCCCGCCGGAGGAGGTTGCTCCAGTTGGTTGATCGGTGTTCTCGACCCGCTGATCTCCGTTGTCGCCGCTCACGAAGGCCATTGTCCCGGATAACCGCGGGTTTGTGCCCCTATCGTGATCCAGCCAGTGGGTGAACTCCACACCACGCTTTCGGGGGACGAGGTACCTGAACCGTCAGCAACCGGTCGGACAGGACGCACCGACCAGGGCCGCGGTGTGTTTGCCGAGGCCCAGCGTGTTTGCCTCGACCAGATCAGCGGCGGTATCGACGTCACAGCGCAGTGAGGCGAGCGGCGCGGTGACGGCCAGTGCTCCCGAGTTGGCGTGTGCACCGGCCGAGCCGACTCCGAAGTGTGGTTCGAGCACTCGTCCGGGTGCGGCGATCAGCAGTGTGGTGCCGGTGCCCTGATGGTCGGCGCAGAACGCGCGCCGTCCATCGGCCTCCTCGATGGCCATGGTCAGCTCTAAGGCCTTCAGCGCCGGCAGGTCGGCCTGCAACGCGCCGACGGTGGCCGACGGGTCGCGGCGCAACAGCGTGTCGCTGCCGTAGCGCAGTGCCTCGTTGAGTCCCTGGCCGGGTTCATCGGGCAGCACCTCGACGCCGTCACCGGCCAGGATGGTGGCGATGGTCGGGTCGGAACTGACCACGACGACCTTCCGCACGGCCGGGGTGTCCTCGGCGGCGGCCGCGGTGTCCCGCAGAAACGCCAGTACCAGGGCTTCGTGCGCGGCCCGGTCACCGCCCCCGTTGTCGGCGGCGCCGAGCAGCCGGGTCTTCGCCAGCCGCAGCATCTTCACCGGGATCACCAGATCCACCCCATGTCGCACGCCTCCCATCGTGCCTGATCCCACCGACGGCCGTCGGCCCCGTGTCGGCCACCGCCGCTGTGGCGCTGACCACCCGCCCTGACCACTGGCCACTGACCTGGACCAGCCACCCTGGCTGGACCGGGCGCGAGGAGCCAGGAAGACTCACGGCACGATGCAGGTAGGGGTCCTGTTCGGTTCGGGACCCGGTGGAGAGGAGCTGGTCGTGGCGAAAGGAACTCCGAAGGAGGGTTCCCTGGTGAGGGAACGCAGGGAGCCGAGTGGCTTCTGGGTGTGGTTCGCCGCGTCCGTTTTCTATCCGTTGACCTTCTTGCTGGCCAAACGAGTCACCAAAGGCGCCGAACATGTGCCGGCGCGCGGTCCGGTCATTCTGGTGATGAACCACATTTCCCATCTCGACCCCGTGTACGACGCGGTATTCGTACACAGGCAGCGTCGGGTGCCGCGTTTTCTGGCCAAGAACACGCTGTGGGACCGGCGGCTGGTCAAGCAGGTGATGACCGGTTCCGGTCAGATCCCGGTCTACCGAGGTTCGGTCGAGGCGAGGGACAGCCTTCGGCACGCGAACGAGGCACTGGCCAAGGGCCGGGTCGTCGTCGTATACCCGGAGGGCACCATCACCAGGGACCCGAACGGCTGGCCGATGACCTCCCGTCCCGGCGTCGGCAGGCTGGCACTGGACAACCTGGACAAGGACGTCACGGTCCTGCCCGTCACCCGCTGGGGCACCCTGACCATCCTGGACATCTACAAGAAGAAGGTCCGGCTGTTCCCGCGCGCGCTGGTCACGACCTACGTCGGCGAGCCGGTGGATCTCTCCGGCTACAAAGGCAAGCCGGTCAACGGTGTACTCACCCGCGAGGTGACCGAACTGCTGATGCGCAAGGTACTCGACCAGCTCGGCGAGATCCGCGGCGAGACCCCGCCCGCCGAGTTCTACCGCTACCGCGCCAAACCGAAGCCCGCCACCACTCCCGCCGATACTCCCGCCGCCACTCCTGGCGAAACTCCGACCGAGCCGACCGCCGAGGCGACTACTGAGGCAGCTGCCGAGCCGACCGCTGAGGCGGCTGCCGAGCGGACTGCCACCGAGGATGCCGAGCCGGAGGCGCGGAACTGAGATGGCCGACATCGAGCGGATCGCCGTGCTCGGCGCGGGTTCCTGGGGCACCACCTATGCGAAGGTCCTCGCGGATGCGGGCAGGGACGTGGTGTTGTGGGCCCGCCGCCCCGAGATCGCCGAGGCGATCAATACCGACCGGGTGAACGCCGAGCGGTTGCCCGGTGTCCGGTTGCCGGCGAACCTCTCCGCCACATCTGATGCCGAGCAGGCGCTGGCCGGCGCCCAGGTCGTCGCGCTCGCGGTGCCGAGCCAGACCCTGCGCGAGAGCCTGACCGGTTGGCGGGAGCTGCTGCCGGCCGGGATTCCGCTGCTGAGCCTGGCCAAGGGCGTGGAACTGGGCTCCGGCAAGCGGATGAGCGAAGTGGTGATGGAGGTGCTCGGCGTGCCGGCCGCGCAGGTCGCGGTCGTGTCCGGGCCGAACCTCGCGATGGAGATCGCCAAGGAGCAGCCGACCGCGACGGTGATCGCCTGCACCGACCACGACCAGGCGGTCCGGTTGCAGCGGGCCAGTTTCACCGGCTACTTCCGGCCCTACACCAACGACGACGTCGTCGGCTGCGAACTCGGCGGCGCCTGCAAGAACGTGATGGCGCTGGCCTGCGGAATGGCCAGCGGCCTCGGCTACGGCGCGAACACGGTGGCCTCGCTGATCACAAGGGGCCTCGCCGAAACCGCCCGGTTGGGCGCCGCGCTCGGCGCCGACCCGCTGACCTTCGCCGGCCTTGCCGGGCTCGGGGATCTGGTGGCCAGCTGCTCGTCCCCGTTGTCGCGCAACCGGACCTTCGGTGCCCGGCTCGGCGCCGGCGACACCGTCGAGCAGGCCCAGGCCGCCGCACACGGCCAGGTCGCGGAGGGCGTCACGTCCTGTTCCTCGATCCGCGAGCTGGCCGGGCGGGCCGGGGTGGAGATGCCGATCACCAATGCGGTGCACCAGGTCTGCCATGACGGCGCGGCCCCGAAGGACATGGTCGGCGCGCTGCTCGGCCGGGAGAAGAAACCGGAGTTCACCTGAGCCCGACTCGAACCGGCGCTGGTCTGAGCCCGCGTTGATCTGAGCCCCGACCCGAAGATGACCTACCTTCGACGCGGCGACAAGCTATCGGATGAGCTGTCGAAGGACCTGTCCGAAGGGACGACACGCCGATGGCCTGAAGGGGACCCCTTGATTCAAGACTACTCGTTTTCGATCTTCGGGCGCCGCATCTCGGCCCGCCGCGTTCGCGTGTCGTCCGTTCGCGCAGTTCGAGTCCGTTCGTACAGGCAGGTCGGTTCGCGGGCGGGCCGGGTCCGTTCAGGCAGGTCGGTTCGCGCGGGCGGGTCGGGTCCGTTCAGGTAGGCAGTTCGGGTCCGTTCAGGTAAGAGGTTCGAGTCCGTTCAGGTAATGGGAGAGTGAGTTGACGGTTCCCGGAACAACAGCTGGGGCAGCGGACGGGGATGCCGAATGGGGTGACGGCACCCGCAGCGTCCATGCCGGCTATCCGGAACCGGTTGCCGGGCAACCGTTTCTGCCCGGTCCGGTGTTCGCGGCGCCGTATCACCTCGGTTCCGGCGGCCCCGGCGACGTCGTCGACGGCTACGGCCGGGCGAGCAATCCGACCTGGCGGGCCCTGGAGTCGGCGATCGCCGAACTCGACGGCGGCGAATGTGTGCTGTTCCCGTCCGGGATGGCCGCGATCGCCACGGTCCTGCGCACCACCTGCCGGGCCGGTGATGTGGTGGTCATGCCGGCCGACGGCTACTTCGTCGCCCGGCAGCTGTTCACCGGTGAGCTGGCCCACCTGACCGTCCGCTACCTGCCGACCGTCGGTCCGTGGACGTCGGCCGACGTCGCAGGCGCCCGGCTGGTGCTGATCGAGACGCCGTCCAATCCCGGCATGCAGGTGTGCGACATCGCCGAGGTCGCCGCGCTGTGTCACGCCTCTGGGGCGTTGCTGGCGGTGGACAACACCACCGCGACCCCGCTCGGCCAGCAGCCGCTTGCCCTCGGCGCGGACATCTGCCTCGCCAGCGACACCAAGGCACTTGCCGGGCACAGCGATCTGGTTCTCGGCCACATCTCCTGCGCCGATCCGGCCCTCGCCGAGCAGTTGCGCACCGCGCGGGCGGTCGGCGGACTCGCGCCGGGGCCGTTCGAAACCTGGTTGACCCACCGCGGTCTGGGCACGCTGGATCTGCGACTGTCCCGGCAGGCGGCCAATGCGGCCGCGCTGACCGAGCGGCTGCGCGAGCATCCCGTCGTCTCGGCGCTGCGCTGGCCGGGGCTGCCCGGCGACCCCGGCCATCCGATCGCGGTCCGGCAGATGCGCCGGTTCGGCGGCGTGTTCAGCTTCGAACTGCCCTCCGCGCGGGCCGTCGATGTCTTCCTTGCCAACTGTGTGCTCGTCGCCGCCGCCACGAGCTTCGGTGGCCTGCACAGCACGGCGGACCGGCGCGCGCAGTGGGGCGATCCGGTGCCGGCCGGCCTTGTCCGCTTCTCCTGCGGTTGCGAAGACACCGCCGACTTGCTCGAAGATGCACTCACCGCGCTAGATCGTGTCCAATCCTCGGGACCGGCTTGACCGGTCGGTGCCCGGCTGCTTTCCTACAAGCATGTTGCTGCGCGCCATGATCGACCGGCGGGGTCCTATCGACCTCAGCCTGGTCGCCAGCGCGCTGTGTCCGTCCTGGTGAACGTCCCGCTTGCCGTTTGAGTTCACTCTCGCTCGCGCTACCGACCAGGTCATAAAGGACATTGCCATGTTTGCCGTTCCGCCGAACACGATTGCCCTGCCCGCCTCACCGGCCGCCGCCCATCCGGTCCGGGTCGCCACCGAGGTCGCCCGCGACCGCGCCCGCTGGGCGCACCTGTTGCGCTACGACCCGCAGGAGCGCTTCTCCGCGCTCGTCGAGGCGACCGAGGACTTCGAGATCTGGCTGCTGAGCTGGTTGCCCGGCCAGTACACCGACACCCACGACCACGACGGCTCGGCAGGCGCGTTCACCGTGATCAACGGCGAACTGACCGAGCGGGTCGTCAAACCGGCCGACGGGGACCGCGCGGCGTCGGAGGTCGTGCACACCGTGTCAGCCGGACAGTCCCGCGCGTTCGGCCCGCGCTACGTGCACCAGGTTCGCAACGACGGCATCGACCCGGCCGTCACCATCCACGTCTACCGTCCGCACCGCGCCATCCGCATCGTCGGCTGAATCCGGTCTGCCGGTCATCCCGGACTGTTGGTCAGTCGCCTTCGTCGACGATCTCGCGATTGTGCCGACGCACCTGCTGCGCGCTCGCGGAAACATCACGTCCGATGTCCCGGTTCTTCAGCTGTGACGCGATATCGAGCTGTTCGGCCGGTTTCTTGTCGTCGTACTTGAATTTCGCCCGCACATCGATGATCGTCAATACGATCGCGCGAATTCCGGGCAACATTCGACTGTACGGCGAATCCTGGACATCGACCGGCCCGTGATCGCCCGCAGGCTGGAAGTGGCCGAGCTGCCGGCGCAACACGTCCGCCTTGGCGGCCGGATCGTCCAGAATCTCGACACCGCAACGAAGTTGCACGTTGGCGTAGTAGCTGGTCGGCACGCCGTTCTCGACCGGCCGCAGCTCACCGGCGCGCCAGGTTCCAGGGATGAAGGCATAGTCGTCGAGCACGCTCAGCGTTGCCTCGCCGCGCATTTCCAGCGCTTTCCACACCGGATTCGGTCGCGCCAGATGCAGGAAGATCGTGGATTCCCCGTCGAAATGGAAATGCGTCGGCACCACGATCGGCCGAGCGTTCGCGTCGACCGCGATCAACTGGCCGAAATCGTGCCCTGCGGAAAGCCAGCCGCGCCATTCCGCGTCCGCCGCGCTGTCCCACGGATGAATCAGCACCGTTGCCTCCCTACTACTTCCGTCGGCTGATGTGGGCCGGCACGCCCAGTGTCGGATCGGTGAACTCGGCGGGCTCCGGCGCCTCCCAGACCTGACGCACCGGAAGTACCCCGGCCCAGACATCGTTCGCCGACTCGTCGAGTTCGTCACAGCCGGGTCCGCCGGTACGGATCTTCACCGAGGCCTCGGCGAGATCCAGCGCGAGCACGGAGGTCGCGGCGAGTTCGCGTTTGGTGGGCGTGCGCGCGTAACCCCATGAGCCGGGGGCGAGGTGTTCGACCAGCGTCCGCAGGCCGTGCAACTTGTGCTCCTCGTCCTCAAGGAGTTCGGCATCCCCGTGCACGACCGCCGAGCGGTAGTTGAAGGAGTGCGTGAACACCGAGCGCGCGTAGACGACTCCGTCGAGCAGGCTCACCGCGACGCAGACCTCGATCCCGGCCGAGCCGCGCAGGCTGCGCGCGCCACTGGAACCGTGCACGTAGAGAGTGTCGCCGTCGCGGCCGTAGCCGGTCGGCAGCACCAGTGGCGCGCCGTCGACGACGAGCGCGAGATGACAGACGAGGCCGGCGTCGAGAACGGCGTCCAGCGCGGCGCGGTCGGCCTGGGCCCGCTCCGCATGGCGTCGCGGGGTGCTGCGTGGCGTCGGCGAGAGCGTCGATCGAGTCATGTATTCAGCTTCGCCCGAAGAGTGGCATGCTGGAACAGCCACTATTTGACAATTGTAGAAGGCCACTGTGACTGCTGCTAGTGCCGGTCGAACCACCGCCCATGAGCGGGAGCGGTTGGGCGAGCCGGCGGTCGCCACCCCGACCGACCTGCCCGCGACCGTCCCGATCGAACTCGAACGCGCATCGGGCATTCCGCTCGCCGTGCAACTCGCCGACATCCTGCGCGCCGCGGCAGCCGCTGGCCAGCTGCGCGGTGGTGACCGGCTGCCCTCGACAAGGGCGCTCGCCGGTCGGCTGCGGGTGAGCCGAACGGTCACCGCGGCCGCCTACGAACAGTTGCACGCCGAGGGCTGGATCGCCGGCCGGCACGGCTCGGGCACCTACGTCACCACCGGCCCGCCCGGTTCGCCGACGCCGGCGCCGCCCCGCGACCCGCAACCGCCGGCCGCGCCGCCCAGGATCGACCTGGTGCCGGGCGCGCCGTGGGTGGCAGGCCTCGACCGGGCCGCCTGGCGCCGGGCCTGGCGCGCGGCAGCGGACACCCGGCCACTGCTGCGTCCCCAGCGGGCCGGCCTTGAGGAGTACCGGACCGTCGTCGCCGAGCACCTGCTGCGGCACCGCGGCCTGACCGTCGCGCGGGGCGTCGGCGACCAGGACGTCCTCGCCACCTCCGGCACCACGGCGGCCGTCGCCGAACTGGCCGCGGCCGTGCTGCGGCCGGGGGACACCGTCGCTGTCGAGGAACCCGGCTACCAGCGCGCCGTGCAGTCCTTCCGTTCGCTCGGCGTCCGGGTGGTCGCCGCGCCGGTCGACCCGGACGGCCTGCGGCTGGCCGAGGTGCCGCGCGGTGTGCGCGCGGTGTACTGCTCCCCGTCGCACCAGTACCCGCTCGGTGGCCGGATGTCGGCGGTGAGCCGGATCGCGCTGGTCGAACGGGCCAGAGCGGAGGGCTGGCTGGTCATCGAGGACGACTACGACGGCGAACTGCGCTACGACGTGGCCCCGCTGCCGTTGCTCGCCGCGCTGGCCCCGGACGTCGTGGTCCACCTGGGCACCACCAGCAAGATCTTCACCTCCACCCTGGGCACCGGCTGGATGGTCGCCCCGCCCGCCGTGGCCAGTGCCGTACTCACCCACCGCGACCGAACCGGGATCGGCCCCGCGGTCGCCGGCCAGTCCGTGCTGGTCGAACTGGCCCGGCACGGTGACCTCGGCCGGCACCTGCGCAGGCTGCGCCGCGAACTGTCCGCCCGGCGCGACCTTGTCGTCGGCGCTCTGCGCGAAGCCGACATCGACGTGCTCGGGGACGCGGCGGGCGCGCACGTCGTCGTCCAGCTGCCCAGCGGTGAGGCCGAGCGGCAGGTGGTCAGCGGCGCCTACCACCGGGGCATCACCCTCGACGGTCTCGCCCGCCACCACGACGGCAGGCCGCGTTGGCACGGCATCGCCCTCGGCTACACGGCGTGCTCGCGCCAGGAGCTGGCCACCGCACTGCCGGTCGTCGCCGAGCTGCTCGCCGCCGCTCGCTGAGTCCCGACCCCGGTCACGGCATCGCGTTCGTCCATCCGGGTAGGGTCGGGCCCCATGACCGAGGGCAAGCTTCGCGTTGCGGTGGTGTTCGGCGGACGCAGTACCGAGCACGGTGTTTCCTGCCTTTCCGCCGGCAGCGTGCTGGCCAACCTCGACCCGGACCGGTTCGAACCGGTCTCGATCGGTATCACCAAGGCCGGCGCCTGGGTCATCGGCCCCGACGATCCGGCCGCGCTGTGCGCCCGAGGCCGCGAACTGCCCGCCGTGGAGGCTGCTGATTCGGCTGATTCGGATTCCGCGTCGACCGATCTCGCGGTCACCGCGCCCTCGGCGGTCGCATCGGCCGGGCCTGGGGACCTGATCAACGGCGTCGACGTGGTGTTCCCGGTCCTGCACGGCGCGTTCGGCGAGGACGGCACCATCCAGGGTCTCCTTGAGCTGGCCGACATCCCGTATGTCGGGCCGGGGGTGCTGGCCAGCGCGGCGGCGATGGACAAGGAGATCACCAAGAAGCTGCTGGCCGCCGTCGGCCTGCCGGTCGGCGACTACGTGGTACTGCGGCGCGGAGTCGCCACACTCGCGCAGGCCGACCGCGACCGACTCGGCCTGCCGGTGTTCGTCAAGCCGGCGCGGGCCGGTTCGTCGACCGGTATCACCAGGGTGACCGACTGGGCAGACCTTGCCGGCGCAATTGCGACAGCGCGTGAGATCGACCCGAAGGTCATCATCGAGGCCGCCGTCGTCGGCCAGGAGATCGAATGCGGTGTGCTCGAATTCCCGGACGGGCGCATCGAGGCCTCCCTACCCGCCGAGATCCGGATCATCGCAACGGACGTCGACTTCTACGACTTCGACACCAAGTATCTCGACGACGCCTGCGAGTTCGACATTCCGGCCAAACTGGACGACGAGGTGATCGTGCGGCTTCGTGCGGCCGCTGTTGAGGCGTTCACCGCGCTGGACTGCCAGGGCCTCGCGCGGGTCGACTTCTTCGTCCGGCCCGATGGTGCGCTGGTGATCAACGAGATCAACACGATGCCGGGCTTCACCGCGATCTCGATGTTCCCGAAGATGTGGGCCGTCACCGGCATCGACTACCAGACCCTGCTGACCACCATGATCGACACCGCGATCGCGCGCGGCACCGGCCTGCGCTGAAGCATCGGCTGCGGCCTGCGCCGACCTGCGCCGATCCCTGGCCATCAGGTGCGTGCCTGGTCGGGAGCGGACATGTGCGGGCGCGTGCCTGGTCAGGCAGGGTTCCGGACGCGGGGGAGTCGTGGGCGCGGGAGGGGTCCGGGGCGCGGCAGCGTAGCGCACCACCGCCCGACACCCGCGATTCTGTCCACAGCTGGCGCCGTCATCCACAACCCCGCCGAATTGTCATCACGCACCTGACCAGCGGCGATAGGCTTGCCGAGGGGGCCTTCCCCCAGGGAGGGTGGGCTTTAGGCGGGCGGCTTTTTGCGGGCGGTTTTTTGTGCGGGAAGGCTACGGTCAGATCCGCCCCAGGCCGCCCCGCCAACGGCTCCCACCGAACCAGTGGGCCGACGAGCACGGGCGCGTCGACCGGGAACTCATCTCTCCGCACTCCGCACCACATCGATCAGTTCGCGTACCCGTTCGACCGCCCAGGCTGCGCGGTCGGGATTCGGTGCGGGGCCCAGAAAAACGAGCGTGAGCATGCTCACCGCGTCCAGTCGGAAGACGGCCTCGGTGCGTCGCAGGACCCTGGGCACCGGGCGGTGTCGCTGGTATTCGGCGGTGATGGCCGCGAGGTCGATCCCGTTCTCGTCGAGCTGTGCGTACTCCCGCATCCGCGCGAACTCCAGCGCCGGGTGCGCGACCATCGCACTCGACCAGTCCACGACCGCGCGCAGCTCGCCCGCGACGGACAGCAGATTGCAGGCGCGGACGTCCAGGTGCAATAGGCTCGACGGGCCCGAACGCGGTTCCGCGAGGAGTTCGTCGAGCACGGGAAGGCCCGGCAGGTCGGGCACTTGTTCGCGGAGTGGACCCCACCGCCGTCGCAGCCGCGCGGCCAGCCCCAGTAGGCCGGTGGTGTTCTCGTGGGTCACCAGATCCAGCGGGCCGACGGGGAGGCCGTGCAGTTTCGCGAGGAACCGTCCCACCTCGGCAGCCTCCAGGGCCGCACCGTCGGACGACACGAACTGCGACACCAGCACCGGAAGCCCGGATTCCGCGTCCTCGATCAACCGGACCGGGCGCGGCACCGGCAAACCGGCCTCGCTCAGCAGTTGGTATATCGCGCGTTCCTGCTCCTGCAGGCGCGCCGCTGGAACCGGCACTTCACCAGGCGTCCGGTAAACCGGCTCCCGTGGTACCCGCAGCGCCCGTTGTTCGCCGGTCGGTGTGGCCGCGCGGAACACCGCGAACTCCAGCCCACCGGCTACCGACTCGACATCGCCAAGACCCAGCAGCCGCGCCAACCGTGCGGCCACTGCCGACAGGTCCATCGCACCCCCTGCGACCATCATCTCCGAGCCGCACGACCGCGACCAGGTCGTGCACTGATGGATCACATGGTGGGACGCACGTGAGACCGGGCGCTCAGCCGCCGGTGGGGTGGATGGCGACGGGCGCCATGGTCCCCGAGATGGTGGCCGACACCTCCTGGATCGGGCCGGTGCCAAGGCCGCTGGGCAATGTCAGCGCGATGCAGGCCGCGCGGTCCACCGCGTACCAGGTCGCCGCCCCGTCGTCGCCGGTGATCTGCAGCCATTGGACACCGGACACGCCGAGCAACTCCGAGGTCGCGGTGAACTCGGGCGGCTGTTCGACGCCGCAGCGCAGCACGACCGGGCTGTCGCCGGGCCCCCATGCGGCCGTGCCCGGCTGGACCGGGGTGGCCAGCGGACGGCGGTTGAGCTTGCCGCCGGCGTTCGGCAGGGCCTCGGGCAGGTTCTTGACCAGGCTGGCGCACCCGGTCGAGGAGGCCTGCGGCGCCTCGACCGGGACCAGCAGTACCGGACCGGTCGAGGCGCCGGCGGCGGTGTTCTGGTCGCTGGTCTGTTCGGCGGAGTTGAGCACGATGCCGGTGACGGCCGCGCCGATCACCAGGGCGACCCCGAGGCCGGCCGCGACCAGGACGGAAGCGGACGGCCTCGATCGAGCCGGGGTATCCGCACCAGGCTTGATCGGAGTGTCGGAACGCGGTTCGGCGATGGTTTCGGTGCTGGTCGGGAAGTCCTCTGCCACCTGACTAGTTCACCACGCCCGGAATGAGCGGGATGAACCGCCGGTCGGGAATCCGGGCGACGGCCCGGTCACCGCGAGGCCGCCGGTCACCGCGACGGCCAGCCTGTCACCGGTGCGAGGCGGACCGCAGGCCAGGGTCGATCACCCGTCGGCGTGTGCGAGGTGAACCACCGGGCAGGTCAACGTCCGCGTGATGCCTTCGACACCCTGTACCCTCGCGACGACCAGTTGGCCGAGTTGGTCGACGTTCTCCGCTTCAGCCACCACAATGACGTCGTACGGTCCTGTGACGTCCTCCGCGGTGGTCACCCCAGGCAAACCGGCGATCTCCGAAGCGACCGCGGCGGCTTTGCCGACCTCCGTCTGAATGAGGATGTATGCGTGGACCACGGCGCGCCCCTTCATGTTGATGGGTCAGGTCGGGGTAGGAACAGGTGCCGGCAGGCTTGCCGGCACCATCGACCGATGCCTTACCCATGAGCACCGGAGGTCGTTAACGTACCCCGCATCGGGATCATTATGGAGTCCGAACATTCACTTCAGGAGGTAATGGTGCGCCCGGAGCCCCCAACCGCGCCGGAAACGGTCGCCAGTGTGGGTGAGTTCGGTCTCATCCGGCGGGTCAGCGACGGCCGACCGCAGCCGGCGACCACTTTGCTCGGGCCCGGTGACGACGCCGCCGTGGTGTCCGCACCGGACGGTCGGGTGGTGGCGACCACCGACGTCCTGGTTGAGGGCGTGCACTTCCGGCTCGACTGGTCGACGCCGGAGCAGGTCGGCCGCAAGGCCGCCGCGGTGAATCTCGCCGACATCGCGGCCATGGGCGCGGTGCCCACCGCGCTGCTGGTCGGTTTCGGCTGCCCGGCCGACACGCCCGCGAGTGTCGCCGACGAGCTGTCGGCCGGCATGTGGGCGGAAGCCAGCAAGGCAGGCGCCGGAGTCGTCGGCGGGGACATGGTGACCTCGGAGATGTTGGTGGTCTCCATCACTGCCCTCGGCGATCTCGAAGGCCGGGAACCGGTGACCCGCTCCGGCGCGAAACCCGGCGACGTGCTTGCGGTGTGCGGCAAACTCGGCTGGTCAGCGGCTGGGCTCGCGGTGCTCGGCCGAGGGTTCCGGTCGCCGGTCACCGTGGTCGGCGCGCATCGCAACCCGGAACCGCCTTATTCGGCGGGACCACAGGCCGCCCGCGCCGGCGCCACCGCGATGATGGACGTGTCCGACGGCCTGCTCGCCGACCTCGCGCACATCGCCGAAGCGTCCACTGTGGCCATTGACGTGCGCACCGACCTGCTCGACGTGCCGCAGCGGCTGGTCGAGGTCGCCTCGGCGCTCGGCGCGAATCCCCAGCACTGGGTGCTCACCGGTGGCGAAGATCACGCCCTCGCCGCGACCTTCGCCGACGCCGCCGCCGTTCCCGAGGGCTGGCACACCATCGGCACCGTCCGCAAGGGGCAACCGGCCGTCACCGTCGACAGCCAGCCCTACAGCGGCGCACCGGGTTGGGAGCACTGGCGCGCCGGAAGCTGACTGGCCGTCGGGACAACTCGCTGGACCGGCCGGTCGTGGACCTCATACAGTGCGACGGTGGGGAAGCCGAACAACGAGCTGGTCATCCGCGCGGTCGGCTATGACAACCCGGATGCCGCCAAGCTCATTGCGGAAGTGCAGCAGCACTACGTCCGGATCTACGGCGGCATCGACGACAGTCCGGTGCGGCCGGCCGAGTTCAGCCCGCCGACCGGCCTGTTCCTGGTGGGGTACCTGGCAGGGCAGGCGGTTGCCTGCGGCGGCTGGCGCACGCACGACGCGGACCAGCCGGGGTTCGTCGACGGGGACGTCGAACTCAAGCGCATGTACGTGATTCCGGCGATGCAGGGCCGTGGCTTCGCCCGGCAGTTGCTCGCGGAACTGGAGCGGACCGCCCTCGTCGCCGGCCGGACGCGGATGGTGCTGTTGACCGGCACCCTCCAACCTGAGGCGATCGGCCTGTACTCCTCCAGCGGATATCAGCCGATACCGTCCTTCGGCATCTATCGTGACGAGCCGGAGTGCCGGTGCTTCAGCAAACCGCTGGTGGCGCGATGAACGCTGGTGTCGCGACGAACATGGAGGCGAGCCGTGCCGATCTACGCCTTGGGTGATCTCGAACCCAGCATTCACCAGGAGGCCTACGTCCATCCGGACGCCACGGTGATCGGCGATGTGCGGATCGGCGCCTTCGCCTCGGTGTGGCCACAGGCGGTGCTGCGCGGCGACTACGGCCGGATCGAGATCGGTGCGCGGACCAGCGTGCAGGACGGCACGGTCATCCACTGCACCGAGTTCACTCCCTCGGTCATCGGCGCGAACTGCGTGATCGGGCACAACGTGCACATCGAGGGCGCGACCGTCGGCGACCACTGCCTGATCGCCTCGGGTTCGGTACTGCTCAACGGTTCGGTCGTCGAGGACGGCGCGGTGCTCGGCGCGGGCGGGGTGGTGTCGTTCAACGGGGCACATCCCGGCCCGGTCGATGGCCCTTGGCGTACCGGCGAAAATCCGAGAGAACTATCAGGTTCCCGAGCGCGCCTTCGCGGAGATCGTCGATCGCTACGTCACGAACATCGCGGTATTCCGCGCCAAACTCCGCAGGCTGGACTGACCGGGCCCACCGAGTGACCCTGCCGAGTGACCCCGGCCACGTCTCGGCGCGGCCGACGCAATAGAGTTACCGGCCGTGGCCGCACGTCCGCTGAATGAAATCGTCGAAGCAGGTTGGGCGCAGGCGCTGGCGCCGGTGGCCGATCGAATCGCCGCGATGGGTGATTTCCTGCGCGCAGAAGTCGCCGCCGGTCGGCGTTATCTGCCGGCCGGGGAGAATGTGCTGCGCGCGTTCGCCCAGCCTTTTCACCAGGTCCGGGTGTTGATCGTCGGCCAGGACCCGTACCCGACGCCGGGGCATCCGGTCGGGTTGAGCTTCTCGGTCGCGCCGGAAGTTCGGCCGCTGCCCAAGAGCCTGGTGAACATCTTCCACGAGTACGCCGACGATCTCGGCTTTCCGCTGCCGACCAACGGTGACCTCTCCCCGTGGACCGAGCGCGGTGTGCTGCTGTTGAACCGGGCGCTGACGGTCATGCCGGGCAAGCCGAACTCCCACCAGGGCAAGGGCTGGGAGGAGATCACCGAGCAGGCGATCGTCGCCCTTGCCGCCCGCGACGAGCCGCTGGTGGCGATCCTCTGGGGTCGCAACGCCCGCAACCTGCGCCCGATGCTGGGCAACGTGCCCTGCATCGAGTCCGCGCACCCCAGCCCGATGTCCGCCAGCGCGGGCTTCTTCGGTTCGCATCCGTTCAGCCGCGCCAACACGCTGCTCCAGCAGCAGGGCGCCGAGCCGATCGACTGGAAACTTCCCTGAACCGAACGTGTCGATCAAACTTGCTGAACCAGAATTGCTGAATCAAACCTGGTGAATCGAACCTGCTGAAGCGCACTTGCCGAATCGCGGCGGCTGCCGAACGGGGAAATTCGGCTGCACCGCGTTGGGCCGCGGCATTACGGTGCGGGAATGTCCCGGCGCCGCGACCTGAGGTTGGTGTGTGCGGGCAGTCTGGTTTCGCTGTTCGGTACCTCCCTGACCCTGATCGCGTTGCTGCTGACCGTGCGCGGCGCCGGTACGGTCGCCGTTGCCGGTCTGTTCATCGCCGAATCGGCACCGGTGCTGTTGGCGGTGCCGGTGGCCGGTTTGCTGATCGACCAATTGCCCAACCGCCGGCTGATGATCGCCGCGCAACTGCTACAGGGCGCTTCGGTCGCCGCGATCGCGATGTTCGGCCGCGATCTGCCGGCGGTGTATGTGTTCCTGGTCGTGTTGGGCTGTGGCGGCGCCGTTGCCCGACCTGCCGCGTCCGCGCTCGTTCCGGTGATCACCGGAGAAGCCGGGGCGACGCGCGGCTATGCGCTGATCTCCACCGCGAACTCGCTCGGTCTCGTGCTGGGGACCGGCGTCGGCGGCGTGCTGGTGTCGGTTCTCGGCACCACCGATGCGCTGCTGATCGACGCGGCGACCTACCTCGTGCAGGCCGGTTTGCTGCTGCTCGTGCGGACCGAACGACGGCCGAGCGGTGCGCACCGGAGTGGTTCACGGCATGGTGCGCTGGCCGGACTGCGGCACCTGTTCGGCGACCGGCTGCTGGCCACCGCCGTGATCGGACTGGCTTTCACCAGCCTGTGCGCCATGCTCGTCGACGTCGCCGAGGTGTTCTTCGTCACCCTCGTACTGCACGACGGCGCGATCATCATCGGCCTGTTGCAGGCGGCCTGGATGGTCGGCCTGGTGATCGGCTCCCGAATAGCGGGGCGGGCAGGTTCCCAACGAGCCATCGCCCTGCTGCTCTGCGTCGCCGAGTGCGTGATGGCCTTGGCGTTCGGCGGGCCTGCCCTGCTGCCGTTGACCGTGGTCACCGCGATCGGTTACCTGGTCGGTGGCGTCACGAACGCGGTGCAGAACGTCTGCCAGTCCGCATTGGTCAGGGCCAGGACGCCCGAGTCGGTGCGCGGACGGACCTTTGCCGCGACGGGTGCGGTGCTGAACGCGGCCAACCTGATCGGCACCGCAATCGCGGGTGTGGTCGTCGGTGGCATCGGCTCCCGGTCCGCCTTCGCTGCTGCCGGGGTGCTCACGCTGCTCGTTGGCATCGGCTCGCTGGTCGCCACCAGCAGAGCCACCGCAGAACTCGTGGCACAGCGAACGGCCCGGACGGTGTGAAACCCGTCCGGGCCGTTCATCCGCCTGTGGAGCGGACTTGCCCCAGTGCGGCCTGAGATCAGCCGCGAGTCACCTTGCCGGCCTTCAAGCACGAGGTACACACGTTCATCCGCTTCCGCTGGGAAATGCCGATCTTCGCGTGCACGGTCTGAATGTTCGGGTTCCAACGACGGTGGGTCCGCCGGTGGGAGTGCGAGACCGACATGCCGAAGCCAGGCCCCTTGCCACAGACATCGCAAACGGCAGCCACGTCAAACACTCCTTCAGGTCGTTTTGCTTGGATCTCCCACGTCAGTCGGTCATCTCCGACCGAATCGGGACGCGAGACCCCGCCGATAACTCCGACCAGGATAACGCCTCGTCCCGGAGGGCTCCAAACCAGGCCCGCTACGGTTGGCGCCAAGCCAGGACCCGACCCAGGACCAATCAGGACCAGCTAAGCCAGGACCAACCAGGACCACCCGGGTGCCAACCCAGCGAGCAGACCAGGATCACCCCCGTGAGAAGGCCGGAGAGCGGTACCGATGGCTGTGACCGAGCCTGTGACTGATCTGGACGCCGCCGAGGTGCGGCACTGGGCGGCCGCCTGCGTGCGCACGCTCGATGAGCATCGGGCGCACATCGACGGTATCAACGTCTTCCCGGTCGCCGACCGGGACACCGGGACCAATCTGCTGGCCACCATGTGGGCGGCGTCGGATGCGGTGGCCCGGCTGGCCCGCGAGGACAACTCCGATCGCGAGGCCGCCTGGTCCGCGCTGGCCAGCGGCGCGTTGGCCGGGGCGCGCGGCAACTCCGGGGTGATCTTGTCGCAGGTGCTGCGCGGCCTCGCCGAGGTTTTCGGCAAGGCCGGTGCGGCCGACGCGCGGGCGGCGCTGGGCCGGGCCGACGAGTTGGCCGGCAAGGCGGTCAGTGATCCGGCGCCGGGCACCATGCTCACCGTCCTGCACAGCGCCGCGGTCGCGGCGAAGGCGGCGAAGGGCGGGCTGGTCGAGGTGCTCGCGGTGGCCGCGCGGGTCGCCGGCAGTGAGTTGGCCGGCACCACGCGCCAGCTGGACGTGCTGGCAAGGGCCGGGGTGGTCGACGCGGGTGCGCAAGGCCTCGTGCTGGTGCTCGACGAGTTGGCCGCCCTGGTCACCGGGGTCGAGAACGGCGCGGGCGACGGCAGCGCGAAGGGACCGAACGAGGGCAAGACGCTCGTCGGCACCCGTCAGCCGAGGGACGCCGCCGCCCTGTCCACCGCGCGGGAGGCCGGTTCGCCGGACTACGCCTACGAGGTCATGTACGCGCTGGCCGACGTCGACGAGGCCGCGGCCAACCACTTGCGCGGCAGGCTTCGGCGGCTGGGCGACTGCGTGTCCGTCGTCGGCGACGGCGCGGGCCGCTGGGCCGTGCACGTGCACTGCAACGACGTGGGTGCGGCCATCGAGTCCGGGATCGAACTCGGCCGACCGCATCGGATCGCGGTGGTCCGCTTCGACGACCAGGTCGCCGCGCCGAGCCGGTTCGCCCGCGACCGGGCAGTGGTGGTGCTGGCGCGCGGCGCCGGCATCGTCGAGCTGTTCCGCGACGAGGGCGCCTCCGTGCTTGCCCTGCCGGACACCGGGCCGCCGGACGTGGCCGAGGTGGTCGCGGTGATCGCCGGCACCCAGGCGGCCTCGGTGACCGTGCTGCCCAACGAACCGGACCTCGACGCCGTTCTCGACGCCGCGCGCACCCAGGTGGTGCAGGCCGGCCAGGACATGCTGGTGGTGCCGACCGCCGCTCCCGTCCAGGGCCTCGCCGCGCTCGCCGTGCACGACAACACCCGCCGCGCCACCGATGACGTGGTCGCGATGGCGGAAGCGGCGGCGAGCACCCGGCGCGGCGAGCTGACCATCGCCACCGAAGAGGCCATCACCTGGGTCGGTCGCTGCTACCCCGACGACGTGCTCGGCCTGCTCGACGGCGAGGTCGTGCTGATCGAACCGGGCCCGGCCACCGAGGGCGCGATCACCAACGCGGCCGGCCTGCTGCTGGACCGAATGCTCACCTACGGCGGCGAACTCGTCACCGTGCTACCCGGCCACGGCGCCCCCGCCGACCTTGTCGAGGTGCTCACCGAACTGACCAGGGTCGAGCACCGGGAGGTCGAACTGGTCGGTTACCAGGGTGATCAGCTGACCTCGGTGCTGATGTTGGGCGTCGAATAGCTCCTCCGGTGGCGCAGCAGTACCGGGAGCGCGAGCAGCAGCGCGAGGGCGCGTAGCGAACCGGCGACCGGGAAGGGCACACCGATGCCGAAGTCGGTGGCCAGCAGGCCGCCGAGCGCGGCGCCGAGGGGCATCAGGCCCCAGCCGAGCATCCGGTAGGCACCGTTCACCCTGCCGAGCAGCTCACCGGGCACCAACTGCTGCCGCACCGACACCGTGCTCACGTTCCACAGCGCGGTCATCGCGGTGCTCACCGCGAGCAGGACAGCGAGTGCCACCGCGTTCGGCGCGAACCCGACCGCAAGGTAGGCCGCCGCATTGCCGGCCAGCGCGATGATCGTCACCCGAATCGGCCCGAACCGGGCGTTGAGCCGTTTGCTCAGCAGCGCACTGAGCATCGCGCCGACCGCCATCACACCGAGCAGCAGACCGTATTGATGCACGTCCAACCGGTATTTGCCGGTGGCCAACAAGACCAGGGTGGCCATCGCGAGCTGGTTGCACAGACAGTTCGCCGCGAACACCAGCGCCATCGTGCGCAGCAGCCGATGCCCGGCCAGCCAGCGCAGCCCTTCCGCGACCTCCCGCCGGATCGGCCCGCGCACCGCGACCGGCCGCGCCGTGGTCCGTGCCGGGCGCCGGATGGTCGCCAGCAGGATCGCCGCGACGACGAACGAGGCGCCGTCGAGACCGAATGCCAGCCACGCGGTGATGCCGAACAGCAGGCTGCCCAGCGGCGGCCCGAGGAAACTGGTGGTCAGCACCTGCGCCACCTGAGACCGGGAGTTCGCGCTGACCAGCTGATCCCGGCGGACCAGTTCGGGCAGCACCGACTGCGAGGCGTTGCCGAACACGGTGTCCGCGCAGCCCAACAGGAATCCGGCCGCGCACAGCAGCGCGATGTTCGCGTGGTGGCCCGCGATCAGCGCCGTCGTGACCACCACCACCGCACCGGCGAACACCTGTGAACGCCACATCAGCCGCAACCGGTCGCGCCGGTCCACCACCGCACCGGCCACCAGCGAGAACAACAGCCACGGTAGGAAGGTGGCCGCCGCGACGGCGGACACCTGGATCGGATCGCGGGTCAGGCTCGCCGCGAGCAGCGGCAGCGCCGCCGTCCACACCCCGTCGCCGGTGTTGTTCACCACCGCCGCGCTCCACAGTGTCCAGTACGGCTTGCCGAGTCGGCTCGATCCGGTGTCCTGCCGCGAATTCCTGACGATCGTCCCCATGACGGGTAGCCTTGCCGAGCGCTCGGCGGCGCCACCACTGTTTAGCCAGGAGCTAATGTATGGGCGGTATGCGACGGATCGTCATCGGCGTCGAGGACCTCTCGGCGACCCGGTTCGCGGTGTCGCCGATCGGGGAGACCGTTGCCGCGCTGATCACCCTCGCCGATCCCGGACGGCACGGCCTGCAGTTGGGCTGGGTCCGCTGGGCCAACCAGCGGCTCGGCGAGCGCGGCCTCGACCTCGCGCCGCTGCACGCCCTGCTGAGTGGCGATGCCAGTTGGCCGAGTTTTCTCGCGCCGCCCCCGGACTCCCGGCTGCCGACCGCGCGTGCCGAACTCGACCTGGTTCGGGCGACGCCGACCCGGCAGCTTCGCGACAGCCTGGACCGAGTCTTCCCCGACAAGGCCCGCGAGTCCATTGTGGACCAACTTTACCTCGCGCCGCGCAAGGTGCTGCCCGGCATCGTCGACCTGCTCGACGCGGCGCACGAACTGTTGATCGCGCCGCACTGGTCGCGGATCAGTGCCCTGTTGGACGCTGACATCGTGCATCGCAGCCGGGTCGCCGCCGAGTTCGGCCTCGCCACCATGATCGCCGGTCTGCACGAGCGCGTCTCCTGGCGGAACGGTGATCTCGTCATCGGCCAGGACCGGACCAATCCGGTCGAACCCGAGCGCGTGGTGATCCCAGGCAAGGGCGGCCTGGTGGTCATCCCCAGCGTGTTCGTCTGGCCGCACGTCACCACGCGCATGCAGACCACGACCTTCACCACCGTGCGCTATCCGGCGCGCGGTATCGGCGCGCTGTGGGAGCACCCCGACCTCGAACAGGCAATGGCGCGGGGACCCGCACTGGAGCGGTTGCTGGGCAGACCGCGCGCCCGACTGCTGCTGCTGTTGCGCTCCCCGGCGAGTCCGAGCGACCTCGCCACGCGGCTCGGGGTGACCCCGAGCGCGATCTCGCAACATCTCGCCGTACTGCACGAGGCAGGCCTGCTCGCCCGGCAGCGGCAGGGCCGGGGCGCGCTGTACGTGCTGACCGAACTCGGCAGCAGCCTCGCCGAGGCGGCGGACCGCCCTGAGCAGCCGGGTGTCGGTGCGGCTCGCTAACTTGGTGACCAGCAACGCGGCAGGAGAAGGAAGGCGGGAGGAGGACCATGGCCGGACTGGACGAGCCGCTGGAGCGGGTGCTCGGCGCCAAGACCGCGAAGGCGCTGACGTCCGCGCTGAAGCTGGACACCGTCGGTGACCTGCTCCGGCACTATCCGCGCCGCTATGCCGAGCGTGGCGAGCTGACCAACATCACCGGCCTCCAGGTCGACGAGCACGTCACCGTGCTGGCCAAGGTCGAACGGGTCGCCAAGCGCACCATGCGCAGCAGGCGCGGCACCATCCTGGACGTCAGGATCACCGATGGCACCCGCTCGCTGTCCTGCAGCTTCTTCAACCAGGCCTGGCGGGAGCGCGAACTGCTGCCCGGCCGGCCCGGCCTGTTCGCCGGCAAGGTCACCAAGTTCCGCGACCAGCTGCAACTGGCCAACCCCGAGTACCAGCTCCTCGACGAGGATGCCGACGAGTCCACTGTGGAGGAATTCGCCGCCGCCCTGCTCCCGGTCTACCCGGCCGCGGCCGGCCTGCCCTCCTGGTCGGTCGCCCGCTGCGTGCGCCAGGTGCTCGACGTCTGGGACGGCGCCGAGGACCCGCTACCCGAGGAGTTCCGCCGCCGGCACCGACTGTCCGGTTTCGCCGACGCGCTGCGCGGTATCCACCGCCCGGACGGCTGGCCGATGCTGAAAAAGGCAGAGCACCGGCTGAAATGGGATGAAGCGCTCACCGTGCAACTGGTGATGGCCCAACGCCGCGCGACCACGATCGCCCGCCCGGCCCCGGCCTGCCCGCCGAAAGCCGACGGCATCGCGGCCGCCTTCGACGCCCGGCTGCCCTTCACCCTCACCGCGGGCCAGCAGGAGGTCGCCGCCGTGATCGCCGAGGACCTCTCCGGCGTGCATCCGATGAACCGGCTGCTGCAAGGGGAAGTCGGTTCCGGTAAGACGATCGTGGCCCTGCGGGCGATGCTGCAAGCCGTCGACTCCGGCCGGCAGGCCGCGATGCTCGCCCCGACCGAGGTCCTCGCCGCGCAACACGCCCGTTCCCTCAACGAACTCCTCGGCGACCTCGCCATGGCCGGTGAACTCGGCGGCGCCGAGCAGGCGACCAGGATCACCCTGCTCACCGGTTCGCTCCCGGCCGCCGCGCGCAAACAGGCCATGCTGGACGTGGCCAGCGGCGCGGCCGGGATTGTGGTTGGCACGCACGCGCTGATCCAGGACAAGGTCTCCTTCGCCGAACTGGGTCTTGTCGTCGTCGACGAGCAGCACCGTTTCGGCGTCGAACAACGCGACGCGCTGCGCGGCAGGGCGGGCGCGGACGTCAGCCCGCACGTGCTGGTGATGACCGCGACGCCGATCCCGCGCACCGTGGCCATGACCGTCTACGGCGACCTGGAAACCTCAGCGCTGCGCGAACTCCCGCAGGGCCGCTCGCCGATCTCCACCTCCGTCGTCCCGGTCGCGGACAAACCGGGTTGGCTCGACCGGGCCTGGCAGCGCATCCGCGAGGAGGTCACCGCAGGTCACCAGGCCTACGTGGTCTGTCCGAGGATCGGCGAGGCATCCTCGGCCGGTGAGGATCTCGACCCGGACGGCCCCGACGGTGAACCGCCTGCCGAGGGCGGCGGCGACCGCAGGGCCCCGCTCGCCGTCGCCGATGTCGCACCGCAACTGGCCGAGGGGTCGCTGGAGGGCCTTCGGCTGGCCGTGTTGCACGGCAAACTGCCGGCCGATGAGAAGGACAGCGTGATGCGCGCCTTCGCGGCGGGCGAGGTCGATGTGCTCGTCGCGACGACCGTGGTCGAGGTCGGGGTGAACGTGCCCAACGCGACGGTGATGGCGATCATGGACGCGGACCGGTTCGGCGTCAGCCAACTGCACCAGCTGCGCGGCCGGGTCGGCCGAGGCAGCGCGCCCGGCCTGTGCCTGCTGGTCACCGAGGCGCTGGAGGGCACCTCGACCAGGGATCGGCTGGACGCGGTCGCCTCGACTCTCGACGGGTTCGAACTCGCCCAGCTGGACCTGGAGATGCGCCGGGAGGGCGACATTCTCGGTGCCGCCCAGTCCGGTCGCAGTTCCGGCCTGAAGCTGCTGTCCCTGCTGCGCGACGCGGACATGATCGCCGAGGCTCGCCAGGAGGCCCGCGAGTTCGTCTCCGGTGACCCGACCTTGGCCGCCTATCCCGGTCTCGCCGCGCTGGTCGCCAGCCTCGTCGACGACGAACGCGCCGAATACCTGGAGAAGTCCTAGCTTTCCGACCTGGAGAAGAGCTGGCTTTCCCAGCCTCGGCAACGCGACCAGTCCGGCGCGGCTTCGGCAGGCCGGGCCTGCTCGTAGAAGCGGGCCATCCGCAGCACACCCGGATCGTCGAACCGGCGCCCGGCGATCTGCACCCCGATCGGCCTGCCGTCCACGGTCGCGCCGCAGTTGATCGAGGCGGCGGGCTGCTCGGACATGTTGTAGGGCACGGTGAACCCGATGTGCTCCAGCGCGTGCGCCACATCGTTGGTCGGCGAGGGCAGCTCGGCGGGGACGGCCGGCACCGGCGACACGGGGGAGAGCACGAAGTCGTAGTCCTGCGTGCCGGCGACGGTGCGTTGCGCGGCCTCCAGCATCCGGTTCACGCACCGCATCACGACCACCCCCGGCACATCGGCGCCGCCTCGGCACCAGTCCGCGATGTAGGGCAGGACGAGGTTCTGCCGTTCGTGGGAGAACGACCGGAACTGCTCCCAGCCCCGCACCCGCCAGAACAGGTCGAGGTCGTCGAGGATCTCCTGGGTGAAGAACGGCTCGACCGGCTCGACGATCGCGCCCGCCGACTCGAAGACTCCGGCCGCCGCCGACACCGCGGCCGCGACCTCGGGATGAACTGGCAGTCCTGCCCCGGCATCGTGCAGCAGCCCGATCCGCAGGCCGCGCACCGAGGACTCCAGGTCGGTGAAGTCGATCGAGGTGGCCGGCAGGCTGCGGTAGTCGCGCCAGTCCGGTTGTGCCAGCACGCCCATCAGCAGCGCGGCATCGGCGACCGTCCTGGTCAGCGGCCCGGCAGCCCGGCCGTGATACGGCGGATCGATCGGCACCCGCCCGTTGCTCGGCTTGAACCCGAACAGCCCGGTCCAGGACGCCGGCAACCGGATCGACCCGCCGATGTCCGTGCCAAGATGCAGCGGCCCGTAACCGGCGCCCGCCGCGGCCGCCGCCCCCGAACTCGAACCACCGGGATTCCAGGCCGGATTCCACGGATTCCTGGTCAGCCCGTGTAAACTCGACACACCGGAGGTGAGCATCCCGAGGTCGGGCATGGTCGTCTTGCCGAGCAGGATCGTGCCGGCCTCCCGCACCCGCGCGGCCGGCGGCGCGTCGGCGGCCGCCGGCACGAGTTCGGTCGCAGCGCAGCCCAGCGGGACCGGCACGCCCTCGGTGGCGATGTTCTCCTTCAGCGTGATCGGCACCCCGTCCAGCGGCCCGACCCGCTCCCCGGCCCGCCACCGCTCGGCGCTGGCCAGCGCGGCCTCCTGCCAGGTGTCCGAGTAGGACAGCCACAGCGCACCCAGCGTCGGCTCGGCCGCCTCGACCCTGGCCCGCACCGAGGCGAGCACCTCGACCGGGGACAGCGACCCGTCGGCGTAGTGGGCCACCAGGTCGGTGGCGGGCAGATCGGCCGGTTCGGTACTGCTGCCCATCGGATCACTCCCTCGTGCGGCGGACGTGACGAGAGTGTGGCACGCCGCCGCAGACCGACCCTGAACCTGCTGGTAGAGCTGCCAATACAAGGGCGTTCGGTCAGGGCGTGCACACCGCGCTGCCGGGACAGCTGCGCAGCAGTTTCACCGTCGGCGCCTTGGTGATCACCGAGGGCGCCTTGGTCGCGCCGTCCGGCCACTGGATGGAGATCGCGATCGACGAGGAGTCGTTGTCGTAGTTGCTTTCCCGGATCGTGTGATCGGAGTTGACCGTGTTCACGATGTCGTAGACCCCCGACGGTGCCGAGGTGATGTCCAGCCACTGGAAGTCGACGTCGTAGGTGTAGTCATCGCCGCGACCAACGGAAATCCCCTCGGTCACGGTCGTGGCCTGCGGTTGCAGGTGGTCACAGTTGGTGGCTTCCAGGAAGTCCGACAGCGTGTCCTGCGGCTGCTTGCCGTTGTCGTCGACGTCGTTGGCCAGCTTGTCCGCGTCCGAGGTCTCGTACCGGTCACCGAGGCAGAAACCGTTCTTCCGATCGGTCACGATGACGCTGCCGTTCAACGTGGTGAGCAGGAAATGCTCGAAACCCAGCAGATGCCAGTGCTCGTGCATCTTCGCAGGCTCGTAGTACATCGTCATCGCGGTCGGCCGCTGCGCCGCCGCATAAGTCGTTGGGATCGGCCCGTTGACGCCGTCCTGGAAACCCTGCCGCACGCTCATCGTGGACTGCCCCGCCGCGCGCTGGCCGACCACGACCAGCGGTCCCGCGCCGGCATTGTCGACGGCGGTGGTGAACCGGAACCGCACCGCCGCGATCGAACCGGACTCGACACAGTCGCCGTTCGGAGCGCTCGCATCACGCACCATGCAGACATCCCAGTCGTGGCAGCGCATCGGATTGCCCCCGTCGCCGCCCGCGCAGCCGATCGGCGCCTCCCGCAGGTCGGGCAGCAGCAGGGCCGCGGCCTGGGTCTGGGCCGGGGCCGGGGACTGCGACTGGCTGGCCTGCGCCGGCAGGACGAACGCGACGCAGGTGCCGAGCAGCAGCGCGGCCATACCAAGGCGTCGGCCGGTTCTGGCCCTGCGGGTAATCGTGTTCACCATTGAATGACGGCCCTTTCCTCGGTGGGGAGGGCTAGAACTTAGCGATTTCGGCGAACCTATTGACGCGGCCCCACCAGGCCGTCACCCGACCGAGTGAAACTATTGGCAGCAAACCAAAACAGACCACCCGGTCGAGTGACGGAAGATGCGAACAATCCTCCGATTGTGGTCGCAT
The DNA here is from genome assembly GCA_036268955.1 of Pseudonocardiaceae bacterium. GTDB lineage: Bacteria > Actinomycetota > Actinomycetes > Mycobacteriales > Pseudonocardiaceae > CAJCJE01. The sequence goes on along the minus strand of DATATE010000063.1, from coordinate 19,395 downwards.
TGACGATTGTCGGCAGTGTCGGTATCTGACTGGTTCTGGGGAGCGGAAAATGTTCCGGAAATATGGTGTGATCTCGGCAGCCGCGTTGGCCGTCCTCGGCCTCGCCGCGCCATCCGCCACGGCGGCCACCTCCGCGACGCCGACGCCGGTCTGCCTGATCACCACCAGCCTCAGCAAGGAGATGATCTGCGCGGAACTGATGTCGAGGAGTGCCGCGCGCGGCACCTTCCATTCCATGTCGGACGCGACCCTCACCGTCACCCTCGAATACTCCTCGACGGTAAGTTCGTCCGGCAGTTTCGCCGTACTGGCAACGAAAACGGTCAGCGGAAGCGGAATGCTCGACGTCACCACCGACCCCGTTGCCGTGCCGGCCACCGGTTCCGTTCAGGCGTGCGCCACCGCGACGGACCTCCCGTCACAGCGCAAGTTCCACCTCTGCGCGTCGAGCTGACGTCAGAGTTGGTCAGGCTCGCTTCGCAGGGACGGCGGCCAGTAGCGCCGCCTCGATCGCAGCCGTGACGGTGTCCAGGTAGTCGTCGTCGGCCGGGCCGCGCATGATCAGCATCCGGAACGCCAACGGCGCGATCAGCAGATCCATCGCGAGTTCGAGGTCCAGCGCCTTCGGGAGTTCACCGCGCTCGATCGCGGCCCGCAACAGCGTCGTGGCGGCCGCCCGGCGCGGAACGGCGACCCCGTCGTAGACGGCCTTGCGGAGCGCTTCGCTGTGACTGGCCTCCGCCAGCAGGCCGGGGCCGATCCGGTTGACCAGCGGATTGCCCAGCTGTGTCCGGATATCGCCGAGCATCCCGCGCAGGTCGGTGCGCAACGTGCCGGTGTCCGGGGTCGGCGGCAGGGCCTCCCGGACCGCGTGTCCGATCAGATCGGTGAGCATGTCCTCCTTGGACGACCACCGCCGATACAGCGCGGCCTTGCCGACCCCGGCCCGCCGCGCGATCGCCTCCATGGAGGTCCGGGCGTAGCCGGTCTCGGCCAGTTCGGCGAAGGTCGCCGCGACGATCGCCTCGGTCACCCCCGGTCGCAGTGCCGCCCCACCGGTTGCCGGTTTCTCTCCTGCCATGACGCACATCATAGGCCGAGACGGAACGGTTGCGTTCCATTCGTGCTGGAGCTAGCCTCGCTCGTGAACGGAACGGATCCGTATCGTTCCGAATGAAGCGAACTGGAGCCAACGTGAAATTCCTCTTCGACGACGAGTCGTTCTCCTTCGAAGCACTGCGCGCCGCCGGCTACGCCACCTACGGCGGCGCCGAACTCGGCGAGGTACTGGTCACCTGCCGGCAGATCCCGGAAGGTGACGAGCAGGCCTGGTCGACCCAGTGGAGCGCTACGGCCGAGCGGGTCGAGGCCATCGGCAGGGCGGCCCTGGCCGCCGGCCACAAGGTCAGCGCGCGGGAAGCACTGCTGCGCGCGTCGAACTACTACCGCACCGCCGACTTCTACCGCCGCGAGGACCCGGCCAACGACCCCGAGTCGGCCCGGCTGGCCAAGGCCTCCCAACAAACGTTTGCCCAGGCCGCTGAGCTGCTCGACATCCCGGCCCGGCCGCTGCGCATCCCCTACGAGGACACCACGCTGCCCGGTTACCTCTTCCTCGCCGACGGCTCCGGCGAACCCCGGCCGACCGTCATCTACCACGGCGGATACGACTCGACGCTGGAGGAGGACTACCTCGGGATCGCGGCCGGCGCGCTGCGGCGCGGCTACCACGTGATTGCCTTCGACGGCCCCGGTCAGGGGAGCACCGTCCGCGACCAGGGCCTGCACTTCCGGCCGGACTGGGAGGCCGTGGTGAGCCCGGTCGTCGACTTCGCGCTGACCCTGCCGGAGGTCGACGCCGACCGGATCGCGCTGATCGGTACCAGCCTCGGTGGATACCTCGCGGCGCGCGCCGTCGCCTTCGACCACCGGATCACAGCCTGCGTGCTGCACGACGGCGTCTACGACGTGCACCAGGCCTTCGGCGCCATTGCCACGATCGACGTACCCGGCGGCATCGACGCGGTCATGAAGGCCAGCACGCAGATCCGCTGGGCAGTGCGCAACGGCCGCTGGACCTTCGGCGTCGACACCGCCGAAGAGTTGGCGAAGGCGTCCGAGCCGTACACGATGGCCGGCATCGCCGACCGGATCACCTGCCCGACGCTGGTCCTCGAAGCCGAGAACGACCAGTTCTTCGCAGGCCAGCCGCAGCAGATCTACGCCGCGCTGACCTGCCGAAAAGAGCTGATGGTCTTCGCGGAGGCCGACGGCGGCGGGGAGCACTGCCACGAGGGCGCCCTCGCCGTATGGCACCAGCGTGCCTTCGACTGGCTGGACTCCGCGCTCGCGGGCTGAGGGTTCGCACTCCTGGAGTTCTCACTCCTCGAAAGGCGGCCCGAGCCACATCAGCCGGGCATCGCAACCCCGGCCGAAGAATTTCATTGCGCGGGTCACACTGTCACCCGAATAGGTCGTGCGATCTTCCGGGCAGTAGACGAAAGTCCTTGCCTCCTCAGGGAAATCCCAACCCCAGCCGACGAACTCGTCGTCGTACTCCATGTCGACGCCGTAAATCGCGAACGGACGCGGCGCACAATTGCGTACAGTATCGGCCAGCTCGGCCATTCGAATTTCGTGGTCCATCGTGGATTCTGGCTGATCAGCCATGGTCACCCGCCCCGTTGTTCCAATATTACGAGGAATGCTAGCAAGAAACTTTCTCCACTGTGTTCGCACGAACGGGTGAAGAATTATTCGGCCTCTGGGCAGTCGGGGAACGGGCTGCCATGATCGCTTCATGGCGGTTAATCCAGACCCGGACCTGATCAATATGCAGATCGGCATCGAGCTGCGGCGGCTGCGCGAGGAGGCGGGCTACACCGCGGCCGAGGCTGCCGAGGTGATCAAGGGCGCGTCACCGAAGATCAGCAAGCTGGAGAACGGCAACCAGGGCGCGCTGCCCGACGAGATCCGCGCCCTGGTCACCTTCTACCGCGCCTCCAGGGAACATCGCGACTACCTGATCGAACTGGCCGAGCAGCGCCCCACCCAACGCCGCCGCCGAGGCTCCGGCCGCGACGCCGTCCCCGACTGGTTCCGCCGCTTCCTGGCCTTGGAATGGGAAGCCGCCGAGATCAGCACCTACCAGATCGACACGGTTCATGGCTTGCTCCAAACCGAGGATTACATGCGGTCAACCATCTCGGCATGGGAACCGGATGCGGCCGGTCGGTTGATTGATCAACAAGTCGTGACTCGACTCAACCGCCAGCAGGTGCTGCGGCGCACCGGTCGGCCATCCGCTCGGATCGAAGTGATTCTCAGCGAGGCGGCGCTCCGCCGCGTTCAAGGCAATGTCAAGATCATGAAAGCGCAGTTGGATCACCTGGTCAAAATCTCCAAGCGCCCGAACATCACTCTGCGGATCATCCCGTTCGACAAGCCCGATCGGATAGCCGTGCTGTCTTCGTTCACGCTCTTCCGGCTGCCGGAGCAGAAGCTCTCGATGGTCTACCTGGAAGACGTGCTCGGCGCGACGTACCTGAAGGAACCGGAGGAGTTCACGGCCTACGCTTCGGTGTTCAGCCGACTGCGATCATCGGCTCTGGACCCGGATTCCTCGCGGGAGTTCATTGCTAAGGTTGCCGCGTCCTACCGGTAGCCGAGCCTCGGAAGGGGTGCCGCGATGATCACCCCGGATTTCTCCCGCGCCCAGTGGCGCAAGAGCAGTTACAGCGGTTCCAACGGTGGTGAGTGTGTCGAGGTCGCCGCAACGTCCACTGTGGTCGGTGTGCGGGACAGCAAGAACGCGACCGGTCCGCTGATGGCGGTGCCGGCCGCGTCCTGGCAGCGGTTCCTCACTCGACTGGGCTGAACTCGATCGGCCGCGTCGTCGCCGCTGCTCGCCGGGTCCGAACCATGGTCCTGGCCAGCAGCGCGGCGACTGCCACGCCGAGCTGTGTGGTCGTGGTGAGCAGCTCGCCTCGGCCGCCGCCGACATCGGCACGTTGACCAGCGAGTTCAGCAGGCTGCTGCCAGCACCACCCTCTCAACCCTCGCAACTGTTCGAGTTCCTTCGAACCGATGTGGCGAATCAGCGGTTTTGTCGGTGGGGTCGGCAAGACTGCTCAGGTGACCGTTGAACTGCCTACCGGGGGTACGGCTGCCGTGACGGGTCGGCGGCGAGCCGAACTCGGCGCGTTCCTCAAGACGCGCCGCGCTCAGGTGCGCCCGCAGGACGTCGGCCTCCCGCCCGGTCCCCGTCGCCGCACCGCAGGCCTGCGCCGCGAGGAGGTCGCGCTGCTCGCCGGGGTCGGGTTGACCTGGTACACCTGGCTGGAACAGGGCCGCCCGATCAACGTCAGCGTCCAGGTTCTCGACGCCGTGGCCAGCACGCTGCGGCTGGACGGGCCGCAGCGCTGGCACCTCTACCGGCTGGCCGAAGCCACTCCGCAGCGCAGAACCAGTTCGGCGACGGTGGTACCGGACTCGATCCTGGACGTGCTGCGCTCCCTCGATCCGTTGCCGGCCGCGCTGATCAACGGCCGGTTCGACATGTTGGCCAGCAACGAGGCGCACGAGCATCTGTTCTGGGACTGGCACAGCCTGCCCTGCGTGCACAAGAACACGCTCTGGTGCTGCATCACCGAGCCGAACGCGCGCAAGCTGTTCCTGAACTACGACGAGGAGATCCCGTTCCTGGTGGCCCGGCTGCGGGCCGAGTACGCCAACCATGTCGGTGATCCGGACTGGGAGGAGGACATCCGCAGGCTGGCCGAGCTGTGTCCGGAGTTCGCCGAACTGTGGGCGCTGCGTGAGGTCGCCGGCCCGGAGATCCGCATCCGCCGCCTCGACCTTCCCGCGGTCGGCCTGATGACCTTCGCCATGACCGAGCTGGCGGTCTCCGCCATTGACGACCTGCGCATCCAGGTGTCCACCCCACAGGACGCGGAGACCTGGTCCAAGCTGCCGCTGACCCGCAACCACGCGAGCGTCAACCCGGTGAAGAGCAGTCGCTCGGATGCCTATCGGCTGCGGCCACCCGATCTCGCCGGGCTCGCGGTGGAACAGGCATTACCGGTGGTCCCGATCATGGACGGGCACCGCGCCTGACGTTCCGGCCCCGAGATTCGGCCCGAGGTTCGAACCTGATAACCGGGTCTGATCACACGATTGGGACAGCTCGGATGAAGGGGAGTTTCGGGCCTGGGTCGTTCACCCCGGTGACGAGGTCGGTACGGCGAGTTGGCAAGATGTCCCGAGCCGGCCAGCGCCGCGGGTCCGCGACTGGTGCGCGAACACGGAAGGGGACCAGGTGCACGCTCAAACCGCGCAGATGGACGATCTTGTACTCGTCGCCCTGCCCACCGCGGTTACCTGCACCGAGCTGTTCGTGCAGTTCGCGCTCACCGAATGGTCCCTGCTGGACATGCTCGGCGAGGTCACCCAGGCCGCTCGCGAGCTGGTGAACACCGCGGTGGCCAACAACGACCCGAAGGCGCCGAGGTTCCTCACCGTTCGGCTGAGCCTGCGCGGTGACGGCCTGACCATCGAGGTCGACGACGGCCAGATCGCCTGGCGCGAGCTGCCGCTGCCGACCGGCATGTCCGCCGACGCCGTCCAGTTGCCGCGCCGCAGCCGGCAGCGCAGGGCCGCCGCGCCGCCGCCCGAGCCGTTCCATGACGACACGCCGTCCGAGGTCGACCCCGAAGTCATCCGCCGCGTCTTCGCCGCACTCAGCCGCTCAGCGGAGCCTGAGTAGCTACTCAGGGTTATCTTGGTCGCCTGAGTTGGTCGCGGCCTGGCGATGTCCATTGCGGGTGAAGTGAACCTGGCAGCCGGCTGGCAAAAAAGTTTCGGCCGAAGGCAACGTTTTGCCGACGGCCTGCGTCTCCCCACCTGAGCGACGGAATTCGATCGCTTTTGCCATTCGGGGAAAGGGAACTCCACATGCGTTCTGTGCGAATCGCCACTGCGGCCGGAATTGTTGCCGCCGGTCTGGCATTGGGTGCCACTGGTATTGCTCAGGCGGCCACGCCGACCGCCGCTCCCGCGCCGAGTCCGGCCAAGATCCCCGCTGCGCAGCAGGCGCAGGCCAGGGCCGCTGCCGCGGTGCCCGCCGAGCGGGCCGGGGTCGCCAAGGTCGTTCCGCTGGCCAGGGCCTCGGCCGCCCAGGCTCAGGAGCGGGCCAGGCTCGTCGCCGAGCAGCGCGCCAAGCGGGCTGCCGCCGCCAAAGCCGCTGGTAGCAGGGCTGCCTACCGGGTCACCGCGTCGCGGCTGAACGTGCGCTCCGGCCCCGGCACCCGCTACCGCGTCGTCAGCTCGCTGGCCAGGGGTGCTCGCATCAGCGCGAACACCAGCACGGTCGACGGCTTCCGCGAGATCAGCGCGGGCCAGTGGGTCAGCGTGCACTACCTCAGCTCGGTGCGCTGAACGCGCGAGAGCGTCATCGGCTCAATGGCGTCACCGACGCATTAGCGCCATCAACCGGTCGAGGTGATGGTTTCCGGATAACATTGCCGGCAACCATCACCTCTCTCCGGTGTCGTCGCGTCACCATTTCCGCTGTTTTATCGCGGAATGCAATTCTTCTTTCGTTCAATTCGCCCGCTGTCAATTCGATGGCGGGCTATGCGCTTTGGGCTACCGCGGTCGTCGTCACGCTGAGTCGCTCCAGCACTGCGATGCCGAGTCCTCGACGCCTTCGCTGACCGCGCGATCACCCTCGCCAGGTCGAGGTAGCGCTCCGTCAAGCCGCATTGTGTGCCCCAGGTCACCGAATCGGGTTACGTCGCGGGCCGACCCATCCGGCGCCTGGCCGGTTCGCGAGCCACCTGCCAGGCTTGTTGCTGCTGTCGGTGATGACCACAAATCACCTAAATGATGTCCGTCACCTGGGATGATTCTCCCGGTTGGCGGGATCGGCACGGTACGGTGCGTTGTCTTCCGACGGGCCCGCGCAAGCGGGCGACGCTGCTACAACGACAGGGAGCCGGGCATGTTCAGCAAGGTGCTCGTCGCCAACCGTGGCGAGATCGCGATCCGGGCCTTCCGTGCCGCGTACGAACTCGGTGCCGGAACCGCGGCGGTTTTCCCGCACGAGGACCGCAACTCGCTGCACCGGCTGAAGGCCGACGAGGCCTACGAGATCGGCGAGGTCGGACACCCGGTGCGCGCCTACCTCTCCGTCGAGGAGATCATCGGCGCCGCGCGCAAGGCCAAGGCCGACGCCGTCTACCCCGGCTACGGCTTCCTTTCCGAGAACCCAGAACTGGCAGCGGCCTGCCGGGAAGCCGGCATCATCTTCGTCGGGCCGAGCGTCGAAGTCCTCGAACTCACCGGTAACAAGGCTCGCGCGGTCGCCGCCGCGCGCGAGGCAGGCCTGCCGGTACTGAACTCCTCGGCCCCCTCCGACAACGTCGAGGACCTGCTCGCCGCTGCCGAGGAGATCGGCTTCCCGGTCTTCGTGAAGGCCGTCGCCGGTGGTGGCGGGCGCGGGATGCGCCGCGTCGAGCAGTCCTCGGCGCTGCGCGAGTCCATCGAGGCCGCGATGCGCGAGGCCGAGTCCGCCTTCGGTGATGCCACCGTCTTCCTCGAACAGGCCGTGACCACCCCGCGCCACATCGAGGTGCAGATCCTCGCCGACGCCGCCGGCAACGTGATCCACCTCTTCGAGCGGGACTGCTCCATGCAGCGCCGCCACCAGAAGGTCATCGAGATCGCCCCGGCCCCCAACCTCGACCCCGTGCTGCGCGCCAGGATCTGCGCGGACGCGGTCGCCTTCGCCCGGCAGATCGGCTACGTCAACGCGGGCACCGTCGAATTCCTGCTCGGCACCGACGGCAAGCACCACTTCATCGAGATGAACCCGCGCATCCAGGTCGAGCACACGGTCACCGAGGAGGTCACCGACGTCGACCTCGTCCAGGCGCAGATGCGCATCGCCTCCGGTGAGACCCTCGCCGACCTCGGCCTCGACCAGGACAAGGTGCACCTGCGCGGCGCGGCGTTGCAGTGCCGGATCACCACCGAGGACCCGGCCAACGGTTTCCGCCCGGACACCGGCGTGATCAGCGCCTACCGTTCGCCCGGCGGTGCCGGCATCCGGCTCGACGGCGGCACCGCGTTCTCCGGTACCGAGGTCAGCGCACACTTCGACTCCATGCTCGTCAAGCTGACCTGCCGAGGACGCGATTTCGCCACCGCCGTCGGCAGGGCACGGCGTGCGGTGGCCGAGTTCCGGATTCGCGGCGTGTCCACGAACATCCCGTTCCTGCAGGCCGTCCTCGACGACGCCGACTTCCGCGCAGGCCGGATCACCACCGCGTTCATCGAACAGCGGCCGTATCTGCTCACCGCCCGGCAGTCCGCCGACCGAGGCACCCGGCTGCTGTCCTACCTCGCCGACGTCACCGTCAACAAGCCCAACGGCCCTCGGCCCAACTTCCTCGACCCGTCGGCCAAACTGCCGGCCATCTCGCTGAAGGGTGAACCGCCGGAGGGCTCCAAACAGAAGCTGACCGAACTCGGCCCCGAGGGTTTCGCGCAGTGGATGCGCGGCGCGAAGAACATCGGTGTCACCGACACCACCTTCCGCGACGCCCACCAGTCGCTGCTCGCGACCAGGGTGCGCACCAAGGACCTGCTCGCGATCGCGCCGTACGTCGCGCGGACGACCTCGCAGCTGCTCTCGCTGGAATGCTGGGGCGGCGCCACCTACGACGTCGCGCTGCGGTTCCTCGCGGAAGACCCGTGGGAGCGGCTGGCCGCGCTGCGCTCGGCCGTCCCCAACATCTGCCTACAGATGTTGCTGCGCGGACGCAACACCGTCGGCTACACCCCGTACCCGGAGGCCGTCACCGACGCGTTCGTCGAGGAGGCGGCCAGGACCGGGATCGACATCTTCCGCATCTTCGACGCCCTCAACGACGTCGAACAGATGCGCCCGGCCATCGACGCCGTCCGTGCCACCGGCACCGCCGTCGCCGAGGTCGCGGTCTGCTACACCGCCGACCTGTCCAACCCGGCCGAGACACTGTACACATTGGACTACTACCTGAAGCTGGCCGAACAGATCGTCGGTGCCGGCGCGCACGTGCTGGCCATCAAGGACATGGCAGGCCTGCTGCGCCCGCCCGCAGCGCGGACCCTGGTTTCCGCACTGCGCAAGGAATTCGACCTGCCGGTGCACATCCACACCCACGACACCGTAGGCGGCCAGCTGGCCACCTACCTCGCCGCGATCGGCGCCGGCGCGGATGCCGTCGACGGTGCGGTCGCGTCGATGTCCGGCAACACCTCGCAGCCTTCGCTGTCGGCGATCGTCGCCGCGACCGACCACACCGAGCGGCCCAGCGGCCTTGACCTGCAGGCGATCTGCGACCTTGAGCCGTACTGGGAGCTGGTGCGCCGGGTGTACGCCCCGTTCGAAGCCGGCCTGCCCGCGCCGACCGGCCGCGTGTACCACCACGAGATCCCCGGCGGGCAGTTGTCCAACCTGCGCACCCAGGCCATCGCTCTTGGCCTCGGCGACCGGTTCGAGGAGATCGAGGACGCCTACGCCGCCGCCGACCGGATGCTCGGCCACCTGGTGAAGGTCACCCCCTCGTCCAAGGTCGTCGGCGACCTCGCCCTGCACCTCGTCGGTGCCGGCGTGAAGCCGGCGGAGTTCGAGGCCGACCCCGGCAAGTTCGACGTACCCGATTCGGTGATCGGCTTCCTGAGCGGCGAACTCGGTGACCCGCCCGGCGGCTGGCCGGAGCCCTTCCGCACCAAGGCCCTCGCCGGCCGCTCCGCTCCGAAAGCCATCGCCGAACTGACCGACTCCGACCGCGAAGCGCTGCGCACCGACCGCCGCAACACCCTCAACCGCCTGCTGTTCCCCGGCCCGACCAAGGAGTTCGCCGCGCACCGGGAAGCCTACGGCGATACCAGCGTGCTCAACAGCAAGGACTTCTTCTACGGCCTACAGCCCGGCCAGGAATACACCGTGGACCTTGAACCCGGTGTGCGACTGCTGATCGAGTTGGAGGCGGTCGGTGAAGCCGATGAGCGCGGCCTGCGCACCGTGCTGACCACGTTGAACGGCCAGCTGCGGCCGACCTCCATCCGCGACCGCTCGGCAGCCACCGACCTCCCGGTCGCCGAGAAGGCCAACCGTTCCGACCCCAACCAGATCGCCGCCCCCTTCGCCGGCGTCGTCACCCTCGCGGTCGGCGAAGGCGACGAGGTCGCGGCCGGCGGCACGATCGCCACCATCGAGGCGATGAAGATGGAAGCCGCCATCACCTCACCCAAGGCCGGCAAGGTCACCCGCCTCGCCATCGGCTCCGTACAACAGGTCGAAGGCGGCGACCTGCTCGTGGTCCTTGAGTAATTCTTCCGCTACGGATTCTGTTACGAATGCCGCCATCGGGGTTGCCCGCGAAACTGTGGGCAACCCCGATGGCGTTACCGTGTCACCCGATGACTGAACCATCCGCCACCGAGCAGCAGAAACCGAAGCCCATTCACGAATTTCCGGTAATCAAGCGCAACCCCCACCCTCTCCGGGGGGCTGCCCCGACACCAGTCTATCGGTGCTGGTAAGGGAATCAAGGGTTTGATCGTCCGCTGTGGATGATCGGCCGCGCTGTGGACAACTCGGGAAATTCCGATGGCGTATGACAACCGCCGATGTATCCTGCTCGGCCGTTCAGCCGCTGTTGACGCGGGCCGTCGTTTCGGACAGTTTCGCGCGGACGCCGCTGAGTATCAGGTCAAGACCCATCTCGAACGCCTTGTCGCGCCACGCCCGCTGCTCCGCCGGTTGCGGGAAGCCGTCCCGAGCCTGCTCCTCCATGGTGAACCCGTTGACATAGGCGAAGATCGTGTCGATCACCACTATCGCGCCCGCATCGGGCAGACCGGCCGGCCGCAGAATGGTCAGCATCCGCTCCCAGGACAGCTGCGCCACGCCGGGCTCGGCGCTCGGACCGGTCAGGTAGGTGACCACGAGCCGGGCTCCGTCGCGATGGCTGAGTAGGGCCGCCCTTGCCCCGATCGCGATCGTCCGGGTCTGTTCGTCCCAGCTTTCCTCGGCCGGCTGCGGCAGCGGACCGCCGCCCACCACGACCTCGACCATGGCATTGAGCAGTGCTCGCTTGCTGTCGAAGTGCCGGTACAGCGCGCCCGGCTGCACGCCGAGCCGCTCGGCGAGCCGTCGGGTGGTCAACGCGTCAAGGCCCACCTCGTCCAGCAGGTCAAGCGCGGCTTGCAACACCTCGTCACGACGGGACACCGCAACATCTTGCCAGTTCGTCGTCCGCGCCATAGAGTGAACTTAGTTCACGTGAACTTAGTTCACTCATCATTGGGGAGGCTGCGATGAAGGTATTGGTGATCGGCGCAGGACTGGGTGGTCTGTCGCTCGCGCGCCGGCTGCTCAAAGCGGGGATCGACGTCGGTGTCCGGGAACGGGATTCGGCGGTCGAATCGCGGTTCCAGGGTTATCGGATCGGTCTCGGTGGCCCCGGACTTGTCGCGCTGCGAGGCTGCCTGCCCGAGCGGCTGCTGCCTCTGTTGGACGCGATCGGCGGGGACATGACGGGGATGGGGCGTGCGGTCGACACCCAGCTCAGGGTGCTCGGCGAGACGCCGCCGCAGGACGAAGGCACCCTGTTCGACCGGCATGTGCTGCGGCATCTGCTGCTGGCCGGCCTCGACGAGCACGTGGTGTTCGACAAGAAGCTCGACGACTACCGGGAACTTCCCGACGGCCGCGTGCGCGTGTGCTTCGCGGACGGAACTGCCGAGGTCGCGGATGTGGTGGTCGGCGCGGACGGCATGGGTTCCACGGTGCGTCGGCAGCTGATTCCCTCGGTGCGGATTCGTCAGATGGACCGGTGCGGGGCGATCGGCCGAACCCCGTTGACCGATCGGGTCGCCGGTCTGGTGCCGGGCTGGAGCACCATGGTCAACTCACCGGAACGGCAGTTGTTCCTCGGCAAGATGCCCTTCCGCCGCCCGCCCGCCGAGGCCGCCGCCGAACTCGCGCCGGAGGTCATCCTGCCGGACACGCGCAGCTATCTGCGCTGGGTCATGATGATCCCGATGGAGCATGCGGGCAACATACTTGAACTGGAAGCCGACCCGACGGCCGCGCTGGACCTGCTCCGGGACCTGGTCAAGGACTGGCACCCGGACCTGCGAGCGCTGTTCGACGAGGCCGATGCCGACAACAGCGGGGTCGGCCGGTTGAAGATCTCCGACCCGGTCCGGCCCTGGCCCACTCGCGCGGTGACCCTGCTTGGCGATGCCGCGCACCCGGCACCTCCCGGTGGTCTCGGCGCGAACCTGGCCTTCATCGACGGCGAACTGTTGTGCCGCAAACTTGTCGCGGTCAACGACGGGACCGAGGACCTGATCCCCGCCCTCGCCGACTATGAGCGGCAGATGTGCGGCTACGCCGCGGAAGCCCTTGGCTACGCCGAGAAGCTCTTCGAATCATTCGACGAAATGCGCCACGCCCAACAGCATTAGCTCATCCGGCCGCATCTCACCCGGACCATGAGCGTGATGGTCCCGGTAACCTACAGACAACCCCCACCCTCTCCGGGGCAGTTGCCTGTTTGTGCATCTAGTGTCACCCAATCGTTACCTGGGGTTCGGGGCGGAGTGAGCCTAGTACAGCGCTCCGATACACCACTGTCGGAACGTGTGTCACATGAGCGAGACTCCGCCGAGTGACGCGCCATCGACCGCAACGGATGGGACCTCTTGCCGGACTGGTGGCACCCAGCAGCCCGCGCTAGTGCCGCGCCCCAAAAGGTTGGCGAGGTAATAGCCCAGGTGTTTCATGGGAGTGATGTACGTCCCGCTTTGAAATGCGCGAGAGTGCCTGTCCTGTAAGGAAAACTACGGAGTGTCGAAGTCTGTAGTGGTCCTCATAGGAAGGCACCTCGCGGGTGAAGCGTAGCAAGGGGTCGCGGCGGGTGAAGGTCAGCGCGGATGGCACGGGTGTCGTGTCGCATGCCGGGGTGGGCATGTTGCGGGAGTTGGCCCGTGACACTGGCCTGGTGGACGGGGTGAGCGAGGCACTCGCGGATACGTATGCCGGCCCGTGGCAGCACGCGCCGGGGCAGGTGTTCGCGGGCATGGCGGTCGCGATCGCTGATGGCGGCGACTGTGTCTCCCACATCGAGGTCTTCGGCGACCAGCACGAGGTGTGCGGTCCGGTGGCCAGTATGCAAGTCCGAGAGTGGATCTCGGTCCGAGGCGGGCGCGGCGGTCGAGAAGGTGATCACTCTCGCCGAGTCTCGGCTGTCTCGCCATACCGCCGAGGAAGTGATGTGGGAGCACTACCAGTGCACGATGGCTGCCGGGTTGCCCACGCCGACCGGCGCCGAACTGGACGCCGTGGCCGGTACCAACAACTACGGGCGGGCGGTGCTGCGGAAGTGGCGACACGACGGACGTGCTGCGTCGTCGTGGATGTCAATCGTGCGGTGAGTACCGCGCACGGCGTGGCGTCGCGTGCTGGATCGATGTAGTTACACCGATGCTGTGTTCTGGGACTATGAGAAAACTTTTGACGCCCGAACAGCGAAGCCTGCGGGCGAAGGCCGCCGTGGATGCCAGTTGGGCGAACACTAGCGATCGTTCTGCCCGTACTGAGCCCGCCCGCCGGGCGGCGCTGGCCCGGTTTGAACAGCAGGTCGACCCCGGTGGTGAGCTATCGGAGGAAGAACGGCGGTCTTGTGCCGAGTTGGCCCGCCGGTCCTACTTCCGCTCCCTGGCCCTCCGCAGTGCCCGCAAACGCGGCAGCCGGCATTAGCGCGTCGGTGTTGACCTCGGCGCTCAGGGGCGGAATAGGCGCTGACCTCGCTCCAGCCGATCGGCGTCGGTTTACGAGCACACACAGCGCAAGCACCGCGTCCTGTCGTCGCGCTGCGTCGCGGATGAACACGACGCCCAGGGCGCAGATCACCGTGGCCAGTGGAACGAGACCGGCAACCGCGCCAAAAATCAACACCACCATCACGGCGCCCTTTCAATAGCGCACTTACTACTGGTCACTGTCGCATGAGATTTGGCGGATATTTGGTCGGTTCACTAAGGTTTGGACCATTTTTTGGCGAAGTCCACGAGGGTAAGTACTGATGCCGCCGGTCAGATGTTTCTGATCATTCAACTTCGGGCGACCCGGCCCAAACTCCCGCATGAAAAACGGCTGGCGTGTCGTACTTTGGTCATACCATCTGTGATTGAAACCATTACTGACAGTATCAAGGTCGTCATGGCTCACTTGACAGGACGGGACAACGGGTCGGTCTGATTGTGTTTGGGTAGTTCGTGATCTCCATGCAGCAGTGCAGGCGTGCCCCGTGTCCGTGCGTCTGAGCCGGTGACTGACCACGATATCTGTCACCACGCACGGACAACAATCCTGCGGGTTCGTCCAGACCAGATCACGGTTGTTGTCACCGTATGACCACAGTAGTTGTCACCAACAGGCCGACGGATTCCCAGCGCGTCGCCGTTCGGACTGGGCTCGGGTTCCGGCAGTAACGGCCGAGAAGACGGCGCATATGCACCCGACGCGAGCAGCCTGCCACAGTAGTCCCTCTTGCCCACCGAGCAGTGCGACGTCAAGCCAGAGCCTGAAGGGTGAAGTACATGACCGAACCGCCGCCCAAGCCAGCGGATTGGCCTAAGCCAGCGGATTGGCCACAGTGCGTCGTGAACGACGAAGGCGCAGACGCCTCGGCATTGCGATGCCGAGGCGAGCAGGTTCCAGGGTATGATCGGTGCCTGGCCCACCTTGCCGACGAAGAGCGGGCCGCTTACCTGGACATATTGGCTCCCGGCAGCGCGGTCTCCCACCGTGCCACCACCATCACACCCGAACTGCTCCACGAGTTGAAAAGGGTGGTGACCGAGTCCCACGGCATCCCCATATTCGGCTCCGTCTCGTTCGGCGGGGCGGAGTTCTCCGGGGACGCCCGGTTCGATGGGGCGGAGTTTACTGGGGACGCCCGGTTTGACGGGGCGAAGTTTACTGGGCACGCCTTGTTCGGCGAGGCGGAGTTTACTGGGGACGCCCGGTTTGACGGGGCGAAGTTTACTGGGCACGCCTTGTTTGACGGGGCGAAGTTCACTCGGGACGCCTCGTTCGAAGGGGCAGAGTTCGCTGGGGGCGCCGCGTTCGGCAGGGCGAAGTTCTCCGTAGGCGCCTCGTTCGAGGGGGCAGAGTTCGCTGGGGAAGCCTGGTTCGGCTGGGCGGAGTTCGGCGGGGGCGCCCTGTTCAGTGGGGCGCAGTTCACCACCGCGCACACCTTCGGCCCGGTGACCTGCCAGCGCACGCTGCGCCTGGATCGGGCGACGTTCGCTCAACCGGTCACGCTGGAGATCGCCACCCAGGCACTGGACTGCACCCGCACGAGCTGGTCCTCCACCGCCACCCTGCGCCTGCGCCACGCCCGCGTCGACCTCACCGACGCCGTCCTCGGAGCCCCCTTGGCCGTGACCGCACACCGCACCCCCTTCACGACACCGTTGGACGAGGAACTGCCCGAAGGCGCACTCGGCAACACCGACGCGCCGGTCCGGATGGTCTCGGTCAGCGGCGTGGACGCCACCAACCTCGTCCTCACCGATACCGACCTCACCGAGTGCGTGTTCACCGGCGCCTTCCACCTCGACCACCTCCGCCTGGAAGGACGCCTCCACTTCGCCCAGCCCCCCACGGGCTGGCGCTGGTACGGCCTGATCCCCACCCGCTGGTCGCCACGACGGACCCTGGCCGAGGAACACCTCTGGCGGCACGCGACCCACGCACCTGGCTGGACCACACCATCCGCCCCGCCGCCCGCCCCGTCACCCGCTGCGGTGTCCAGGGCCGTGCCGGAGCCGGACGGGCTCGCCGTCACCTACCGCGCCCTGCGCAAAGCCCTGGAAGATCGCGGCGACGCGCCCGGCGCGGCCGACTTCTACTACGGAGAGATGGAAGCGCGCCGCCACGACCCGACCATCACCCGCGCCGAACGCGGCCTGCTGCGCGCCTACTGGCTGCTCTCAGGCTACGGACTGCGCGCCTCCCGTGCGCTGGCCTCCCTGATCGTGGTCATGACCATCACCGTCGCGCTGATAGTGCTGTTCGGCCTACCCGCCACCACCCCGACCCCGGTCACCACCGGCGTGCCGCAACCGAGCGGACGGATCGTGCTGCACACCACCACCCCCGATGCGGTCCTTCCCCCCTGGAGCGGCCGGGTCGATGGGCAACGGGTGGGGCAGGCGCTCCCGGTAGTGCTCAACGCGGTGATCTTCCGCGCTTCCGACAACGACCTCACCACCGCCGGGGTCTACCTGGACATGGCCGCCCGCCTGCTGGAACCCTCCCTACTCGCGCTGGCCGTGCTGGCGTTGCGCGGCCGGGTCAAACGCTGACCGGACCGACACCGCAATCCTTGTCCCACAGCGGGTCACGCCGATCCGACCGGTAAGGGTTCCGGTGACAACGGCGACAAAATTCGGAGTCTTGCTCGGCAGCAATGCACGGGCACAGCTCAACCGCGCACATCTGAGACGGGTCGCTACTTGCATGTGCGCCGTTTCTTGGCCGTTACTGCCGGGCGGATGTCGGCGATGTCCCTCGCCAGGACCCTTCTGCGGATGCCGGAACCGGGTGGCAGCCTCGCGCTGCTAGCGTGACCAGGAAGCGCGCAACGGAGAGGGGACGAACGTGCTGGCTCTCTCGTTCGCGACAGTCTTGGAGCAGGCCGCAGCTGGTGAGCGCAAGCACGGTAGCGGGAACCTGCGTCGCCTGGACGACTTGCTTGACCCGGACAACCTGGCCGCGCTGGGGCTCGCCCAGGTGTTCTGCTTCCTTGCCTTCCACGGCCGTGCCGATCAGCCGATCGCCGACTACGTCCGGGCTGGCACGCTGCCCGACGACAGCGGTCCGGACGTGCTTGTGCTGTTCACGCTGGACTGCCCTGCGCCGACCCCGGTGAGCGTGGGCTCTGGCGGCTGGCTGGATCTGGAGACCGGTGCGCATCCGGCATACCAGCTTGTCCGCGGCCTGTTCGATGGCCGGAAGGTGCCGCCCCTACCGGGGTTGGTGTTCTTCGGTGATCTGCTGACTGAGCAGAAGGCCGTGTACGTCCCGCTCGACGGCCTGGCCGACGAGGCGGCCGTCCGCGCGCGTCTGCGGATGTTGTTCCTGCTCGCCGGGGCCGCATCTCAAGGAGACGAGAAGAAGACGTTGGACCGGCTGTGCGTGGCGTTGAGCCGGCAGCGTCTCCCGTTCCACAAGACTATGCGCACGTCGATGCGGGAGTGGCTGGTACGCGGGTTTTACCTCGTGCAACGGCACGCCGGGGACCTCGTCCGCGCGGTCAACCTGTTCGGCAAGGCTGTCCGGCCGTGATGCTGGATTCCGATCTGCCGTCGAGCGACCCGCTGCTGGCCCTGGCTGAGTACCTCATCGCCGAACTACCGCTCCTGGGCAGGCTTTGCCAGGACTCACCGGACCCAAGGCGTCGCGACCTGGTACGGCGCTACTGCGCGCGCCGGGAACTCCCGCTGATCCCTCTGGTCGTTTGGCTGGAGCAGGAGTGCGGGCTGCGGTTCGCCGACGCGCGGCTGCCCTACCGGCACTACGGCGCGACCTGGCCGCACGGTCAACCATTTTCCGGGTACACCGATGAACGGCCCGGCCCGTCGCCCGGCCAGTGGCTGATGGCGGTGTTCAGCACCTGGAAGGTGATCGCGTTCAACGAGTCACCGGCGGACTGCGAAGCGCACAGCGTGTTCCGTGCAGCGCTGTGGGTATGCAGTCACGCCGGGGTCACCGCCGCCCTGCACTACGTGCTCGATCTCGTTGACGCCGGTCTCGTGCTCTGTCCAGACGCGGCAGCCTGGGCGGCCAGCCGAATCGCGATTGGTGCCGCTGAGACGTCCGAGCCGAGGGAGCTGGTCGCGCGACTGGTCGAAGGCGGCGCCCCCACTGGCCCGGGGGCCCGGCTGTTGGGCGTGCCCTCCCGGGAGGCATGGCATGCCGAGGGGCGGTCGTCGCCGGCCGCGGCCAGTGCACTGGAGTCGCTGATCGGCCGCGGCTGGGCGCTGGTCGAACGGGCTCGCGAAGCCATGTCACTGGATGAGTGGTTGCCTGCGGTGCTCGCCCTGCCCGGCACGCTGCGGTTCATCGCGCGCGTGGTCACCTTGACCCTCGGTGAGGTGCCGACCGAGGTAGACGCGATCCTGTCGCAGTTTGAGGAACTGTGGTGCGACGTGGCCGTTATCGTCGGCTTGCTAGAGATCGGCGAGAACGGCGGGCCGGGCGGGTTACCCATGTTCGTCGACTACGAACGAGACCTGCAGCGGCGGTTCCATGATAGTGGAGACGTTGCCGGGCAACGGTTTAGGCGGGAGCGGCTGCTATTGCCCGCACGTATCCTGACATCCGGTGTGACGGCGGGGTGGACCGCCGTGGGCTGGCGGATCGCGGTCCCGTGGCGACTGCACCATATCGAGGATGCTCGCGGCCGGCTCGCCCCGGAACAGGTCGCGGCCTACGGGCATGCCGAGCACGGTGAGACCGTGCTGGCGCGACTGCTGCTCGACGATGTGTTGGCGCGTAGTCCGCACAACGACGCCGCTCACTGGCTGCGCGCCCGGACCTGCCAGCTCGACAGCGACCACCAAGGCGTGTTGGATAGTGTCCTTTCACTGCTGGTGTTGCGCCCCGAGCAACCCGAAGGTTGGGAGCTGCTGGCGGACGCGTTCAACGCTCTCGGATCTTGCCAATCCGCCGAGGTGGCGCGGTGGATGCACGTGGTCTCCTGCGGCCTCTCAGGTCGCTACAGCTGATGTGGAGTCCGACCGGTCCCCGGTCCGCAACATCTCGAACTCGGCGACCGTAAACGCCAAATCGCATCGATCTACGTCTGGGTTCAACTCACCTCCGGTGAACACCACTTTGCCCCCAGGCCGATCGAGGATGCCCAGCCACTCCAGGTCCAGCTGGCATGGCAGAACCATCGAGGGACGATCTGGCACCTGATGCAAAGCGAACGCAGACGCCCCCACTACGTCGGCCTCAAGTCCGAACTCAGCGCCCTGGCAATCGCGCTCGCCAGAACCATTGACGCACCAACCCGCTGACCGACGCTGTCACTCAACCGCCAACAACATCTGGGAGCCGCCATCTATACCTGGGTGTCGCATCGAAGCGGTGTCGCCCGAGGGGAAGGTGACAACAAGGACCTGCAAGTGCCAACTGTCGTCTGTCGGCAGTGCGACACGAGGTCGCACGGTGTGAGTGAACCAGCTGAACAGGAGGGTCGAGTGATCGACAGCATGGTTCCGGGTTAGTGCCCGCTGCCCGTCCCCACTTCGACGTGCGTTGCG
>DATATE010000062.1:0-13291 GCA_036268955.1 Pseudonocardiaceae bacterium | reverse complement strand
GCGGAGGAGGGTGAGTTGGGTTTGGATGGCGTTGGCGGGTCGGTCGGGTAGTCGGTTGGGTGTCCATACTCGGTCGAGGAGTTGGTCGCGGGAGACCAGTCGGTTCGCCTCGACCAGCAGCACGGCCAGAATGCCCTGCTGCCGGGCGCCGTTGAGCGGCACGGTCTGCCCGTCGACGCGGACCTCGATCGCACCGAGAACCCCGAACTCAACCGCCACCAAGACACTCCCGCGCTGCGACACTTCCGCGCGAGCACCGAAATCGACGTCGCGCTGAATTCTGTGAACTACCTGCCAGATGCCAGCTTAATTACCTGCCAGGTGCCGGTGCGGGCTGGGCAGTGGGCGCCACCGAGGTCACCCGGCGGGCGCCCTCGGTCCGCTCCCGGCGGATCTCGGTGAGATGGTCGAGGAAGTCGACCTGGATGGTGTGCCGTGTGGACGGCACGTAGCGGCGGTGCAGGCTCCTCCGGTAGCGCGCGATCTCGTTGTGCATCGCGGTGTCCGACGGCAGCGCGGCGCGCCCGGAGATCAGGTCGGCGACCCATTCGGACTGGGCCTCGGCCAACGGCATGATCGCCCCCAGCGGCTGGACGAGGCCGATGAAGTACAGGCCGGGATGCTCCGGCGACACCACCCGGTGATAGAGGCCGATGTCGTTGTCCCGCGCGGAAACCAGCCGCTCGTCGAGGAACGGGAAGCTGACCCGGTAGCCGGTGCAGTAGATGACCACGTCGATCCGCTCGTGGCTGCCGTCGGTGAAGAACACCTCGTCGCCCGCGAGATGGTCGATGTTCGGTTTCACCGTGATGTCGCCGTGGCCAAGGCGGGTGAGCAGCTCATCGGAGATCGTCGGATGTGCCGAGAGTATCCGGTGGTCGGGCGCTGGCAGGCCGTAGTCGGTGATCCTGCCCCGGATCAGCCGCAGCAGCAGTGTCATACCGAAGCGCTGCAGGAACATCGGCGCGTGCGCGAGCCAGGAGGTGGTCAGGTGATCGGTGGGGATGCCGAAGAGGTACTTGGGCAGCACATGCGCGCCGCGTCGCATGGCAAGAAAGGTCCGCGCGCTGACCTTGGCGGTCTCCACCGCGATATCGCAGGCGGAATTGCCGATGCCCAGGACGAGCACCCGCTTGTCGTCGTAGGGCGCGAAGGTCCGGTAGAAGTGCGAATGCGTTTGTTCGCCGGTGAATTCCGTGCTGCCGGGAAATGCCGGCTCCGGATAGCGCGGGTTCCAGTGGTGCCCGTTGGCCACCAGCACCGATCCGTAGTGCCCCGAGTCCTCGACGCCCTCCCTCGTCCTGGTGCGCACTGTCCAGCCGCCGGCCGGATCGGGCACCACCGTGGTCACCTCGGTACGGAACCGGATCTGGTCCCGGAAGCCGAAATGGTCCACGAAGGCATCGAAGTACCGGGCGATCTGGAAGTGGTTGGGATAGGTCGGGTACTCGTCGGTCATGGGATAGCTGGCGTATTCCATTTTCTGCCGCGAGGTGTTGATGTGCAGCGAGCGGTAGGCCGAGGACATCTCGTTGTCGTTGCGGTAGCGCCAGTTCC
The DNA here is from genome assembly GCA_036268955.1 of Pseudonocardiaceae bacterium. Lineage (GTDB taxonomy): Bacteria > Actinomycetota > Actinomycetes > Mycobacteriales > Pseudonocardiaceae > CAJCJE01. The sequence continues at coordinate 11,734 of DATATE010000062.1, read as the reverse complement.
CGCCGATCTCGGAGCCGACCTCGAAACAGTCGAACGGGATACCGCGCGCCAACAACACCTGGCAGGACGCGATCCCGGACGATCCGGCGCCGATCACGCAGACCCGATCCATCGCAGCCACCTCGCCTCGTCGCGGCCCGGCCACCGACTCGATATGACCGGGTGGTCATACGGTCAGCGTCGCGCACCGGGGGCACGCTGTCAACGCGAGCGGGTCAGATCGTGCCGCTGATGTCAGATCGTGCCGCTGATGACCGATGGCGGCGGCCGGAAGGTGGCGTTGTTGTCGGCTGACGGTCGGCGCGGTTCGGTCGAACGGCCAAACCGGGACCCCGTGCTCCCGGCTTGACGTGCTGGCGCCGGCTCGCCATGGTGGGGCACGCCATCGAGATGACCCGGTGGTCACCTGCGAGGAGGTAGTCGTGCCGACGAGCACCTGGGAGCGTCTCGACCCGCAGCGGCGGGAGCGGGTGCTGCGGGCGGCCATGCAGGAGTTCGGCCGGCACGGTTACTCGACCGGCAGCCTCAACGTGATCGCCCGCGAGGCCGGCGTCGCCAAGGGCTCGCTGTTCCAGTACTTCGCGGACAAGTTCGACTTCTTCTCCTACACCGCTGAGCGGACCTCATTGGCCATCCAGGCCGAGCTGCGCGGCTGGCTGACCGGTCCGGGCGCTGGTCAGTCCTTTTCGGACTTCCTGTTCGCGGCGGTGCGGGCCTGGATCGACTACTTCGAGGCGCATCCGCTGGAACGCGCGGTGATGGCCGCCAGCAACCTCGAACTCGATCCCGTTGTCCGGCAGGCGGTCCGGGCTCCCGTGCACCAGATCTACGTCGAGTCGCTGCGACCGATACTGCGCTCGGCCGTCGCCGACGGCGCGCTGGCGGCGAACGCCGACATCGACGCGCTGCTGTGCCTGTTGCTGCTGCTGTTGCCGCACCTCGCGCTGGCTCCGTTCGAGCCCGCGCTCGATCCGGCCATCCCGCTCTACGGCAAGCGCGGCGCCGATCTCGACGACGTGGTCCGCAGGCTGCTCGGCGCCACTCTCGCCGCGTTCGTCAACCCCGCCGTGACAACTCCGTGGCGACCTTGAGCTAGCTACCGTTCGCGGTCGGCGGATCGTTCGGCTGCATACCGCCCGACCCGCCAGAGGTGCCCGACCCGGCTCCGGTCCCCGGCTCGGTTCCCGTGCCGCTGGGCGCGTGCGCGTCGGCGGCGTCGGTCAGGGTGGTCGCGGTCGCGGTGGTGCCGGACAGCGTGGCGAGGACGGTCACCGTATCGCCCTTCTTCACCTGGTCGATCTTGGTGAGGCCCCGGTTGATCAGCGTCGACGTGGTGATGGTGTAGGAGCCGGCATAGCCGTCGGCGCTGGTCAGGCTGATCGAGGTCGAGTCGACCTTGGTGACCTTGCCGGTCTGTAGCCGCTCGGTCGCGTAGCCGCCGGTATTGGTCTGCACCACGAAGTCGCCGTGCAGGGCGTCGGTCAGCGCACCGCCCGCCGCGAACCCGCCCGCGCCGCCCCGGCCGGGATAGCCGCTCGAACCGCCGAATCCGCCACTGCGGCCGAACCCACCGGTCGCCGTCGGGGTCGGGGTGCTGGCGGCCGTGCTCGGCGTCGTCGCCGCGATCGCGACCGCGGTCCCACCGCCGACGATCACCGCGGCGATCGCCACCGCGGCGATCACCTTGCTCGCCGGCCAGTGCGGTCGCACCTCGACCTGGGTGGGTGTTTCGAGCTGATCGGCAGGTGGCACCGAGTTCGGCAGCGGCGCACCCCAGGCAGGACCGGCACTCGGATCGGGGCCGATCGGTGCGGCGGTAGGGATCTGCGCTGCGGGGTTTTCCTCGGTGCTCACCGTGGTGATCCTCCTGTTGATGTTCAACGCCTGCTGCCGACCAGCCTCCAGCGGCAACCTGTGCGTGAGCTGTGGTTCCTGTGGGGTCGCGCTATGACCACCGCTGTGACCACACCGCAACGACCAGACCGCCACCACCCGTACCGCCATCGCCCGTCATCATCGCCGGCTACCCGCATCTCTACCCACTTCGCCCCGCATCCATGCCGAATCCGGTTCACATTCAGCTTGCGCCCCGGATGCGGCCACTCCGCCACCGGGGCAAGATGCCAGGCAGCCAAGCACAGCGCATCCACAGTAAGCCCACAGCCTCGTCTTAGTCGTCACCGGCAGTATCGGAGCATGACCGCCGTGAGCCCTCCGTACCCGCAGGCATTCTCGGCGCGCGACGCCGCAGGGACGACCAACGGGGCCGGATCACCGTCGCCACGGGCCGACCTGCGCCGAGCCGACGGCGCGCCGGTACGGGTCCTCGTCGTCGACGACGAGGCGACGCTGGCCGAACTGGTGACGATGGCGCTGCGCTACGAGGGCTGGGAGGTGCGCAGTGCGGGCGACGGCATCAACGCCATCCGCATCGCCCGCGAGCTGCGGCCGGACGTGGTCGTACTGGACATCATGCTGCCCGATCTGAGCGGTATCGACGTGCTGCGCAGGCTGCGCGAACAGAACCCCAACCTGCCGGTGCTGTTCCTGACCGCCAGGGACGCCGTCGAGGACCGGATCGCCGGCCTGACCGCGGGCGGCGACGACTACGTGACCAAACCGTTCAGCCTTGAGGAGGTGGTCCTGCGGCTGCGGGCGCTGCTGCGCCGCACGCACGTCGCGGCCGAGGCGGCCGGTGCGCTGCTGGTGGTCGGCGACCTGAGCCTCGACGAGGACAGCCGCGAGGTGCACCGCGGCGGTGACCTGATCGAGCTGACCGCGACCGAGTTCGAACTGCTGCGGTTCCTCATGCGCAACGCCCGCAGGGTCCTGAGCAAGGCGCAGATCCTCGACCGGGTGTGGAACTACGACTTCGGCGGCCAGGCCAACATCGTCGAACTCTACGTCTCCTACCTGCGCAAGAAGATCGACGTCGGCCGGACGCCGATGATCCACACCCTGCGCGGCGCCGGTTATGTGCTCAAGCCGACGACCTGAGCAGCGCCGCTGGTGGCGGGTGGGCCGCTGGTCGCTGCGCGCCAAGCTGCTCGTCGGCCAACTGCTGGTACTCGCGCTGGTCTGCATCGTGATCGGGATCGGCACCGAGATCAGCCTGAACCGCTCGCAGACCAGCCAACTCGACAACCAACTCCTCGACGCCAGCCACCGCGCGGCGGGCGTCGGACCGGGCGACCCCGGTGATCCCGGTGGTGGACCGTACGGACACCATCCCACCCCACCGGGCCAAGGCCTTGAGCCCTGCGGTGCCGCCGCGACAACGGACGCCACCTCGACGCAGGTGCCCTTCGGCCAGGGGATCGGCACCCTGACCGCGCAGATCGTGAACGGTCAGGTGAGGTCTGCCTCGGTGTTGGCCGAGAAACCCGCCGACGCCGCGCCCTGTCTGCGGCCGTTGTCCCCCGCGGACAGCGCGGCCATCAGCACGATCACCGCGTCGGCCAGTCCGGTCAGCATCGACCTGCCGACCCTCGGCGACTACCGCCTGATGGCCAGCGCGCCGCAGAACACCTCGCAGGGCACGACCGTCCTGATCACCGGGCTGTCACAGAAATCCCAGGACAGCACGCTGTGGAAGCTGGGCTGGACGCTCGGTGCGGTCGCGCTGATCGGGTTGGCGGCGGCCGGACTGCTCGGCTGGGCCATCGTGCGGCGCACGCTGCGTCCGCTGCGCCGGGTGGCCGAGACCGCGACCAAGGTCACCGAACTGCCCCTGGACCGGGGCGATGTCGATCTCTCGGTCCGGGTACCCGACCTGGACACCGATCCGAGTACCGAGGTCGGCCAGGTCGGCGCCGCGCTCAACCGGATGCTCGGCCACGTCGACGGCGCGCTGGCCGCGCGGCAGGCCAGTGAGACACGGGCCCGCCAGTTCGTCGCCGACGCCAGCCACGAACTGCGCACCCCACTCGCGGCGATCCGCGGCTATGCCGAACTCACCCACCGCAGCAGGAACGTGATCCCACCGGAACTCGCGCACGCCATGCGCAGGGTCGAGTCCGAGTCGGCCAGGATGACCACCCTCGTCGACGACCTGTTGCTGTTGGCCCGCCTCGATTCCGGCCGGCCACTTGATCTGCGCGAGATGGACCTGTCCCGGTTGATCGTGGACGTGGTCAGCGACGCGCACATCGCCGGAGCAGGGCACGTCTGGCGGCTGGAACTGCCGGAGGAGCCGGTCGTCGTCATCGGCGACGGCGCGAGACTGCATCAGGTACTGGCCAACCTGGTGACCAACGCGCGTACGCACACCCCGCCCGGCAGCACGGTCACCACCGCGCTGGCGCGCGGACCGGGGGACTGGGTCGGCGTCACGGTCACCGACAACGGCCCCGGCATTCCCCCCGAGGTGCTGCCGAACATCTTCGAGCGGTTCGCCCGCGGCGACACCTCACGCTCCCGCGCGGCCGGCAGCACCGGTCTCGGCCTTGCCATCGTCAGCGCCGTCGTCACCGCGCACCACGGCACGGTCGCGGTCACCAGTAGACCCGGTCACACCCAATTCACAGTTCGGCTGCCGCTGGTCAGCGACCTGTCACCGACCGAGCAAATGCCCTCACAGCGTGTGCACAGCGAGGGCACACAGCCGACATAGCCCTGACCTCGACGGTGGAGGTCATGCAGACGAGTACTCGGAACCCTCGTGCCGGCCACCGCGCACCCGCCGCGCTGCCCTACCCCCGCACCGCGACCGATGGCCGTCACCCCGTCCTCGACGTGGTCATCCCGGTCTACAACGAACAGCAGGACCTGCACCCCTGCGTCCGCAGACTGCACGCCTACCTCAGCGAGCACTTCCCCTATCCATTCCGGATCACCATCGCCGACAACGCCAGCATCGACGCGACTCCCCAGATCGCCGCCGCGCTCGCCGAGGAGATCCCCGAGGTGAGCGCCGTCCGGCTGGAACAGAAGGGCCGGGGCAGAGCCCTGCGCGCGGTCTGGTCGGCCTCCGACGCGGCCGTGCTCGCCTACATGGACGTCGACCTGTCCACCGACCTCGCCGCGCTGCTGCCGCTGGTCGCGCCGTTGATCTCCGGACACTCCGACCTGGCCATCGGCAGCAGGCTGGCCAGGGGAGCGCGGGTGGTGCGCGGTGCGAAACGGGAGCTCATCTCGCGCTGCTACAACCTGATCCTGCGATCCGCGCTGTTCGCCCGGTTCTCCGACGCCCAGTGCGGTTTCAAGGCCATCCGCGCCGATGTCGCCGCGCACCTGCTGCCGCTGGTCGCCGACACGGGCTGGTTCTTCGACACCGAACTGCTGGTCCTTGCCCAGCGCGCCGGGCTGCGCATCCACGAGGTACCGGTCGACTGGGTCGACGACCCGGACAGCAGCGTGCACATCGTCTCCACCGCCCTTGCCGACCTCAAGGGCGTCGCGCGGCTCGGCAGGGCCTTCGCGACCGGTGCGCTGCCCATGCGGGAACTGCGCAACCAACTCGGCAGGGACGTGCCGGCACCGGTACCCGGCGTGCCGGCCGGGCTGCCGCGCCAGGTGATCCGCTTCGCCGCCGTCGGCATCGCCAGCACCCTGCTCTACCTGCTGCTGTTCGTCCTGCTGCGCAACATGATGGGCGCGCAGCCGGCCAACCTGCTCGCCCTGCTGGTCAGCGCGATCGCCAACACCGCGGTCAACCGCAGGGTCACTTTCGACGTCCGTGGCCGTGCGGGCGCCGGCCTGCACCAGTTCCAGGGCCTGCTGGTCTTCGCCATCGGCCTCGGCCTGACCAGCGGTTCGCTCGCGCTGCTGCAACTGGCCACCGGAACACCGGGCCGCTTCGTCGAGATCCTCGTACTCGTGGTGGCCAACCTGCTCGCCACGATCGTGCGCTTCGTGCTGCTGCGCGGCTGGGTCTTCCGATCCGAGCGCCCGAGTACCCCCGCCGCACCGATCCAACCGGCCGAACCGGAACCCGAGCCCGTCCGGTCCTGACCTTTCCGCACCCGCCGCCCTCCGCGTTTCCCACCACCGCGAATCCATCAGGAGAACGTTCATGGCTACCCCCACCATCGCCCGCTCGGTGTCCTCGGACACCTCAGAGGGGCCGACTCGCGGCCGGCTCGGCAGGCTGCTGCGCGGCCCGGCCGACCAGCCGAAGTGGGCCCAGTCTGCCTTGCTGATCCTCCTTGCCGGTACCGCGGTGCTCTACCTGTGGGACCTTGGCGCCTCCGGCTACGCCAACAGCTTCTACGCGGCCGCGGTGCAGGCCGGCACGCAGAGTTGGAAGGCGTGGCTGTTCGGCTCGCTGGACTCCAGCAACGCGATCACCGTCGACAAGCCGCCGGCCGCGTTCTGGGTGATGGGCCTTTCCGCGCGGATCTTCGGGTTCAACTCCTGGAGCATGCTGGTGCCGGACGCGCTGGCCGGCGTCGCCTCGGTCGGCCTGCTCTACGGCGCCGTCCGTCGCTGGTCGGGGCCGGCTGCCGGCCTGTTCGCCGGTGCGGCCCTCGCGCTGACCCCGGTCGCCGCCCTGATGTTCCGGTTCAACAACCCCGACGCCATCCTGGTGCTGCTGCTCGTCGGCGGTGCCTACTGCGTGGTCAGGGCCACCGAGAAGGCCAGCCCGAAATGGCTGATGCTGGCCGGGGTCCTGATCGGGTTCGGCTTCCTCACCAAGATGTTGCAGGCCTTCCTTGTCCTGCCCGCGTTCGCCCTGGTCTATCTGATCGCCGCGCCGACCGGCCTCGGCCGCCGCATCCGGCACGTCCTGCTCAGCGGCCTCGCGCTCATCGTCTCGGCCGGCTGGTACGTCCTGCTGGTCCAGCTCTGGCCCGCCGACGCACGGCCCTACATCGGTGGCTCGACCAACAACAACCTGCTCGAACTCGCCTTCGGCTACAACGGCCTCGGCCGGATCTTCGGCGGCTCCGGCAACGGCGGCGGGGGAGGCGGACCAGCCGGCGGTGGTGGTGGCGGCTTCGGTGGCGCGAACGTGTCCTTCGGCGGCGATCCGGGGATCGGCAGGCTGTTCGGCGCCAGTTTCGGCACCGAGATCTCCTGGCTGCTGCCGGCCGCGCTGATCGCCCTCGTCGCCGGACTGTGGTTCAGCAGGAAGGCGCCGCGCACCGACCGCGTCCGCGCCAGCCTGATCCTGTGGGGCGGCTGGCTGCTGGTCACCGGGCTCGTGTTCAGCTTCATGCAGGGCACCATCCACCCCTACTACATGGTCGCGCTCGCCCCGGCCATCGCTGGACTGCTGGGCGTCGCCGGTCGGGAGCTGTGGCGCGGCCGCGACCATCTGCTGGTGCGCGGCACCCTCGCGCTGATGGTCGCCGCGACGGGGATCTGGGACTTCGTGCTGCTGGACCGCACGCCCACCTGGGCGCCTGCGCTGCGCTACGTCGTACTGGTCGCCGGCCTGCTCGTCGCCGCGGCGCTGGTGTTCGGCGTCCGCCGGTTCGCCAAGTCCGCGACCGTGCTGCTGCTGGTCACCGCGATCACCACGGTGGCGGGCTCGGCCGCCTACGCGGTGGACACGGCCAGCCAGCCGGAGGTCGGCCCCATTCCGACCTCCGGCCCCAGCACGTCCGGCTTCGGTGGCAGGTCCGGTGCACCCGCTGTCGGTTACGGTGGTGCGGGTGACGCGGCAGGCGCGGGCGGCGCGGGTGCGCCCGGCGACGGTGGCGGGCGCGTGGGCGGTTTCGGTGGCGTTGGTGGGCGCGGCGGTGGGGCTACCACGAACTCGGCGCTGACCAACCTGCTCAAGGCCACCAACACCACCTGGGCCGCGGCGACCATCGGGTCGAACTCGGCCGCCCCGCTCGAACTGGCCAGCGGCAAGGCGGTCATGGCCATCGGCGGCTTCACCGGCTCCGACCCCTCGCCGACACTGGCTCAGTTCGAGCAGGACGTGGCAGCCGGCAAGATCCACTACTTCATCGCGGGCGGCTTCGGTGGTGGCGGTCTCGCTGTCGGTGTGGGTAACGGCGGCGCGGACGGGTCGGCCACCGGTGGTACCGGCGGCGCTCCGGCCGGTGGCTTCCCCGGCGGATCGGCCTCCGGTGGCCGTTTCGGCGGCGGCGGTTTCGGTGGTGGTGAGGCCCCGGCCGGCGGTTTCCCCGGTGGCGGCGGCCGTGGTGGCTTCGGCGGTAGCTCCGGTGACTCCGGCGCGATCACCAGCTGGGTCGAGGCGCACTACAGTTCGACCACCGTCGGTGGCGAAACCGTCTACGACCTGACCAAGCCCAAAACGACTGGCTGAGCAACCCGATCGGGTCCTGAGACGTTTACTAATCAGGTCCACAGACCCAGGTAAGAGAATTCTCAGGATCCGGCTGTGTACTGGGTGAGACAGCGTCGGTGCGAGTGATCGAGAACCGGAGAGGAGGTCCCGGATGAGCGCGGATGACCAGCACCCTCAGGGTGGGGCCGATCCCACCCTCGGCGGGATGGGCACGCCGGAACAGGGCGAGGCACCGCACTACCCGTACCAGCAGCCGGGTGTACCCGGAGCGGCCTGGGGCTCGTCGCCGCAGGGTGAGCAGTCCACCGTGTGGGGCTATCCGGGCCTTTCCGGCCAGCCGGGTCACCCAGGTCAGCCGGGTCACGCAGGTCAGCCTGGCCAGCCGGGTGGTTGGCCGCCGCCGACCGGTTACTGGCCGCAGCAGGCGCCGGTCGCGCCGAGACGGCGCGGGGCGGCGACCATCGGGCTGATCGTCGTGACCATGATCACCGCGGCCCTCGCTGGCCTGGCCATCGGTCACAGCATCTGGCAGCCCAGCAACAGCAACACCGCCAACCAGTCGCCGTACTCGGGCACGCCCTACCCGAACGGCAACGGCGGGTACGACCCGAACGGCGGGCTCGGCGGCGGCAACGGCGGCAACGGTGGCCTCGGCAACGGCGGCCAGGGTGAGGGCGGTGGCCAGACCCAGACCGGTCCGACCACCTCCAACGCGGCAGGCGGCCCGTCCAACGCCACCCAGATCGCGGCCAAGGTCGACCCCGGCCTCGTCGACGTGAACACCACGCTCGGCGATGCCAACGAGAAGGCCGCCGGTACCGGTCTTGTGCTCACCCCCAACGGCGAGATCCTGACCAACAACCACGTGATCGACGGCGCGACCCAGATCTCGGTGACCGACATCGGCAACAACCAGACCTACCAGGCCAATGTGGTCGGCTACGACCGCAGCGACGACATCGCGGTGTTGCAGCTGGTCAACGCCTCCGGGCTCAAGACCGTCACCCTCGCCGACTCGACCAAGGTGGCCCAGGGCAACCAGATCGTGGCGATCGGCAACGCGGGTGGCGTCGGCGGTACGCCGAGCGTTGCCGGTGGCACCGTGACCGACCTCAACCAGTCGATCACCGCGAGCGACGACTCGGACGGCACCTCGGAGCAGCTGACCGGGCTCATCCAGGTCAACGCGAACGTGCAGCCAGGTGACTCGGGCGGCCCGCTGGTCAACACGGCCGGTCAGGTCATCGGCATCGACACCGCGGCATCGGCCGGCACCCAGATCCAGGCCAGCCAGTCCGGCGCCGGGTTCGCCATCCCGATCAACAAGGCCAACAGCATCGGCAAGCAGATCAACGCCAAGCAGGCCTCGGCCGTCATCCACATCGGCGAGACCGGTTTCCTCGGGGTCAAGGTGCTCCCGCCCGCCTCGGGCAACGGCCAGGGTCAGGGCGGTAGTGGCGGCGGCCAGTTCGGCAACGGCGGCCAGGGCCAGGGCGGTCAGTTCGGCGACGGCGGCTCGACGGTGCCGGGCGCGGACGTGGACGGCACGGTGCCGGGCACCCCGGCCGACAGTGCCGGCCTGATCGACGGTGACGTGATCACCTCGCTCAACGGCAAGTCGATCGCCTCGTCGGATGCGCTGACCACCGCGATCGAGGCCTATCATCCAGGTGACAACGTCACCCTGGGCTGGACCGACCCGCAGGGGCAGTCGCACACCGCGAGCCTGCAACTGGCCAACGGCCCGGCCGGCTGAGGTCGCGTTTCGAAGCTTTCATCCAGGCGTGGGGTGCCCCGGCGGGAACGGGACACCCCACGCGACTTTTTGCCTTGACGGGCGTCGCGGGCTGCTCAGGCGTCCCGCTCGGCCTTCTCCTCGGTGGCCCACTCGGTGTGGAAGACCCCCTCGGTGTCCACCCGCCGATAGGTGTGCGCCCCGAAGTAGTCCCGCTGGCCCTGGATCAGCGCGGCCGGCAGCCGGTTCGCGCGCAGACCGTCGTAGTAGGACAGCGCGGTGCCGAAGCCGGGCGAGGGAATGCCCAGCCGCGCCGCGGTACCGACCACCGACCGCCAGGAGTCCTGCGCGCCTGCGACGGCCTCGGCGAAGCTGCCGTCGGTCAACAGGGTCGGCAGGCTCGGGTCGGCCTGGTAGGCGTTGGTGATCTCGTCGAGGAACTTCGCGCGGATGATGCAGCCGCCGCGCCAGATCTTCGCGATCGCGCCGAGATCCACGTTCCAGCCGTACTCGGCACTGCCGGCCTGGATCTGGTTGAAGCCCTGCGCGTAGGCGACCACCTTCGCCGCGTACAGCGCCTGCTCGACGTCGTCGGCGAAGGTCTCGGCGGCCGAACCGGTGAGCACCGAACCGGACGGGCCCGCCAGGCCGCGGGCGGTCGAGCGCAGGTCGGCGTGCCCGGACAGCGACCGAGCGAAGACCGCCTCGGCGATCCCGCTGACCGGGGTGCCGAGATCAAGGGCGATCTGCACGGTCCACCGGCCGGTGCCCTTCTGCTCGGCCTGGTCGGCGACGATGTCCACGAACGGTTTACCGGTCTTCGCGTCCACATGGGACAGTACTTCGGCGGTGATCTCGATCAGGTAGGAGTTCAGCCGGCCCGCGTTCCAGGTGCGCAGCACCTCGGCGATCTCGGCGGGTGCCAGCCCCAGCGCGTTGCGCAGCAGGTCGTAGGCCTCCGCGATCAACTGCATGTCGGCGTACTCGATGCCGTTGTGCACCATCTTCACGAAGTGCCCCGCGCCGTCCGGTCCGATGTGCGTGCAGCACGGCTCGCCGTCGACCTTCGCCGAGATGTCCTCCAGCAGCGGGCCGAGCGCCTGGTAGGACTCCGGCGACCCGCCGGGCATGATGCTCGGCCCGTGCAGCGCGCCTTCCTCGCCACCGGACACCCCGGTGCCGACGAAGTGCAGGCCGCGTTCGCGCAGCGCCGCCTCCCTGCGCCGGGTGTCGGCGAAGTGCGCGTTGCCGGCGTCCACGATCATGTCGCCCGGCTCCAGCAGCGGCGCGAACTCCTCGATCACCGCGTCGGTCGGGTCACCCGCCTTCACCATCACCACGACCCGGCGCGGCCGCTCAAGGGAGTTGACGAACTCCTGTGCGGTGTAACCGGGCACGAACGTGCCCTCGGAGCTGAAGTTCTCCACCAGACTCCTGGTGCGTGCCTCGCTCCGGTTGTGCACCGCGACCGGGTGGCCGTGCCTTGCGAGGTTGCGTGCCAGGTTGCGGCCCATCACGGCCAGCCCGGTAACGCCGATCTGTGCTTGCTCGCTCATTGTTTCTTCGCTGCCCTTCGACGTCGGGAGGGCGGCTGCCACCACCCACGGCAGTACCGGCTCCTCCGCCGTTCAGTTTTCCCTGTCCCGGCCGGCAACGCCTAGATGATTGATGCGGTGAAGTTGATGTTAATGATCGTAGGCGATGAGTGATCGTTTGCTGGTCACACCGGTCATCCAGTTGTGCCAGATGGCGGCGGCCATGGCCAGCAGCCGTTGCGCGACCCGGGTGAACACCCC
>DATATE010000061.1:0-1728 GCA_036268955.1 Pseudonocardiaceae bacterium | reverse complement strand
TGGGAGGCACCACCAGCGGGGTTCTTCGAGACGTTCAGGTCGATCGCGCTGCCCCATGCGTGATGAGAGATGTCGTCGGTGGTCGGTCCGGCTACCAGACGGGCAGCGAAGCAGCCGCCGTAGTCGTGGGGGTTGACCAGGTTCGACAGCCCGCTGGAGACCACCTCGGCCAGGGCCGAGCGCAGGGCGGGCAACATGGCCGCGTTGCAGGTGACGTCGCCCAGGATGGGTACCGATTCGGTCTTCAGGTGGGCTGAGGTCCATGCGCTGCTCAGCGTCATCCAGCCGCCGCTGCCGGAGGGCAGGTGGGCGACGAATTCCCCGAAGTACTTCTTCTCCAGAACCTGTGGCAGCACCGAGTAGTCCGGTCCCAGGTTCGGCCCGGTCGACTCCACACCCAACTTGGCCGACCCGATCGAGGTGGTTCGCACCAGGGCGGCCAATTGCTGGGCGCCGAGGGAGCCCTTGGGCGCGACCAGCAGATACCGCTGGGTGGTGACCCCCAGCAGTGCGGCGGTGCTCGAAGTGGTGAACGCCTCGGCAGTACCGACCTCTGCATCCGGCACCACCCCGGCGATCCGCAGGGTCCGGCCACCGACTGTGATGGTTCCGCCGACGCCCAGCCTGCGCAGGCCGGCCGAGGTCGAGCCCAGCAGGACCTCACCGTCCCGCAGACCGGCGAAGGTCGCCCGGTCGGGGACAGGGACGAAATTCGCGTACGCCGTCAGGTCCGCCGCGCGCAGATCGAATGGCACCGCCTGGCCTGCGGGAAAAGCGTCGACCGCCTTGCCGGAGGCGTCATGGGAACCGGTGAGCCACACAGTGGCCCCGACGACCGGTAGCGCGGATGCCACCGCAGGGAACCCGGCCACCGCACCGGCCAACCCGCTGACCAGTCGGTCCGACGTCCACACCAACAGACTGGCCGGCATCCTCGGTGCGACGGGCGCAACGTTCGCGGCCGGGGCCCCGTGGGCGGCCGGAGTGGTACCGGTGAATGTTCCGGAGGCCGCGAGCAGTGCCAGCCCGACCACGCCGAACACCGCTGCCGGCGGGATCCGCGCGCCGGGCCGCCGCAAGGGCACCATGCGCTGGGCCTGACGTTTCGATGATCGGACGGCGCGGATGCGGCGTCGGTGCGAACCGGTCATGCCTGACCAACCCAGGCCCGGCACTTGCGCACCCCATGGACCCGTTGCGCACTGCCGACCCCGGCAACTCGGGCCGACTTCGTGAACCGCGACCACATCATGTGGACCCCCCGATCCGTTTCCCGCGCCTCGTGCCGTATTCCCTTCGCGGGCGCCTGAGGAGGATCATCGCTCGCCGCGCGTTTGAACAACGTTTGACGTCTCCTACAACAGCCGACGTGAACTTCACCGCTCCTGCCGAGGATCTGACCGCATGTCAGACACGTCCAGGTTTCCGGCCGGATTCGGGTTCGCCCCGAATTCGGGATTCGCGTGTGGCAGCGGAACACGGCGGAACGCGGCCCCGATCAGCAGGCGTCGCTCGTTTCCGCGGCGCCAGGCAAGCAAGGACGCGGACCGAACGTTAAACGCAATGGAGGGCGACGCGGGGCCGCGCGGGGTCAGTCGAGTTCCGGTTCGATCTCCGCCGCCGGGTCGAGGTCGGCGCCCAGTTCGGCGGCCTCCTGCTCGTCGATGTCGTAGAGGTCCTGCAGTTCCTCCTCGTCGCCGGATTCCGCTTCGGTGTCGTGCAGTGCCG
>DATATE010000060.1:0-15799 GCA_036268955.1 Pseudonocardiaceae bacterium | reverse complement strand
CGGCATGGCCGGGCGGGACTGCGGCGGGGCCGGCGCGCGGGACGCGGGCGGCTGCCCGTTCGGCGGCTGGGCGGGCGACATGGCGGGCCGCGACGGTGGCAGCGGCTGCCTGCCGGTCGGCGGGTTCTGCTGCGGGGCTGGCCGGGCCGAGGGCGGTTGCCCGTTCGGTCCCTGCGGCGCGGGCGGCTGCACCGGCTGCGCGTATGCGGTCGGCGCGTAGGCCCCGGACTGCTGCTGGGGCGGCGGCTGCTGCGGCCCGCGCGGCTGGCCCGGTGGCTGCTGCTGCGGCGGGGCCTGGCGAGCCGGGGGCTGCTGAGGCTGCTGTTGCGGAGCCTGCTGAGGGGCGGGCTGCTGCCCGACCGGGCGGAGTCGGCGGTGGCTGCGCGCGCTCGCCGGGGCGATCGGCTCACCGGTCTGCGGGTCCTGCTGGATCGCCCGCATGATGCCGCTGTCGGAGTTGACCCGGTTGATGATCGCCTGCGGGCCGCTGACCTCCTCGTCGTCCTCGGCACGGCGTCTACGACGGCGCGGCGCACCCTCGCCGGAGTTGCCGTATTCGGCAAGCAACTCGGCCACCGTGCGCTGTGGCTGCTCGGATTCGCTTTCTCGACTCATCGACTCCACCGTGCCCCGTACTGGGCGCTCCGTCCAGTGACCTCGGTCGGATCGGCCACTGAATCGGACGCCGGATCGGCGCCGTCAGTCTGGTCGAGCCGCCGGAGAATCACACCTTCTCGTAGCGCCCACGGACAAATCTCCAGCTCACTGAGGTCCAGTGCGCGCATGGTCGCCTCGGCGACCAGCGCACCGGCGACGAGCTGGTGGGAGCGGCTCGCGCTCACCCCTTCCAGCTCGGCCAGGTCGGCTGAAGACATCCGCGAAACGAACGTGATCAGTTGTCGCAGGCTGGTGTCGGTGAGCGCCCTGCGGGCCCGCGGGCCACGCGCCGATGGCGCCGCACCGGTCAACCGGGCCAGCGAGCGAAACGTCTTGGAAGTGGCCACCGTGCGGTCCGGCGGGCCGACCCTGGTGATCTTGCGGGCCACCTTGCCGAGTTCCTCGGCGAGGTATTCGCGCAGCTCGGCGACGCTGCGCCTGCTTGGCGGGTCGCCGTCCAGCCGGGTTCTGGTCAGCCGGCCGGCACCCAGTGGCAGGGACAGCGCCAGCTCGGGGTCCTCGTCGATGCCGATGGCGAGTTCGAGCGAGCCGCCGCCGATGTCGGTCACCAGCAGCCTGCCCGCCGACCAGCCGCACCAGCGGCGCGCGGCGAGGAACGTGTAGCGGGCCTCGTCGCGACCGGAGAGCACGCGCAGCTCGACACCGGTCTGCTCGCGGACCCGTTCCAGCACGTCGGTGACGTTGCTGGCCTCGCGCACCGCGGACGTGGCGAACGCCATCAGGTCGGCGCAGCCCATCGCCTCGGCCGCCGCGCGGGCCTGCCGAACCGTCCTGACCAGCTCCTCCGCCCCGAGTTCGGAGAGGTGTCCGTCCGGCGTGATCTGCTCAGCAAGCCGCAGAACGGACTTTTCCGAACTCATCGGCGTTGGGTGGGCACCACGATGCGCGTCCACCACAAGCAGGTGGACGGTATTGGAACCGACGTCAAGCACCCCTAGGCGCACGAGGCCAAACGGTACCGGGGGAAGCCGGGTGAAAACGCTCAGGACTCGAACTTGTAGCCAAGACCACGGACAGTGACCAGGTGCGCGGGGGCCGAGGGATCGGGTTCGATCTTCGACCGCAGCCGTTTGACGTGCACGTCCAGGGTTTTGGTGTCGCCGACGTAGTCCGCTCCCCAGACCCGGTCGATGAGCTGTCCACGGGTGAGTACCCGGCCGACATTGCGCAGCAGGTACTCAAGGAGGTCGAACTCCTTGAGCGGTAGCGGCACCTCGATCCCGTCCACGGTGACCACATGCCGCTCGACGTCCATCCGGACCGGCCCCGCGGCGAGCACCTGCGGCTGGAGCTCGGTGTCAAGGCCCGGTTCACCGCCCCTGCGCAGCACCGCGCGGACGCGGGCGATCAGCTCGCGCGCCGAGTAGGGCTTGGTCACGTAGTCGTCGGCGCCCAGTTCGAGGCCGACGACCTTGTCGATCTCGCCGTCCCGCGCGGTCACCATGATCACCGGCACCGCGGAGCGCTGACGCAGTGCCTTGCACACGTCGGTGCCGCTCATCCCCGGCAGCATCAGGTCCAGCAGCACGATGTCGGCCCCGTTGCGGTCGAACTCCTGCAACGCGTCCTGCCCGGTCACCGCGACGGCCGTGGTGAAGCCCTCCTTGCGCAGCAGGAAGGCGAGTGGGTCGGCGAAGGACTCCTCGTCCTCGACGATCAAAACGCGAGTCATGGTGTTCCTCCGTGGCTGATCCGACGGGAGAGGGTTCCCGATAGGGGGTCGGTAGTCGGGTCGGAATTCTCGGCTTGGTCGGCCGAAGCTTGGGTCGGCACGCTGAGCGGGCCGGGATAACGGGTCGTGGCGGCCGGTAGGCGGAGGGTGAAGGTCGAGCCGACGCCCTGCTGGCTCCACAACCGCACCTCGCCGCCGTGGTTGGCCGCGACGTGCTTGACGATGGCGAGGCCGAGGCCGGTGCCGCCGGTCGCGCGGGACCGGGCCGGGTCGACCCGGAAGAACCGCTCGAAGACCCGCTGCTGCTGCTCCTCGGCGATGCCGATGCCCCGGTCGGTCACGGCGATCTCGACGAACCGGTCCGCGGCGCGGCGGCTGATCGAGACCGGGGCCCCCGGCGAGGAGTACGCGATGGCGTTGTCGATCAGATTCGACAGCGCGGTGACCAGCAGCGTCCGGTCCCCGTCGACGACGAATTCGCTCAGGCCGTCGGTGGTGACCTCGATACCGGTGGACTCGGCGACCAGCTTGCACCGGCCGAGTGCCTCGATGACCACCTCGTCGACCTCGACCGGCACGAGTTCGGGCAGCCGCGCGGCACCCTGCAACCGCGACAGCGCGATCAGCTCGGTGACCAGGGTGCCCAGCCGGGTGGCCTCGTGCACGATCTTGGCGGAGAACCGCCGGACCTCGATCGGCTCGTCCGCGGCGTCCAGCACGGCCTCGGCCAGCAGCGCAAGGGCGCCGACCGGGGTCTTCAGCTCGTGGCTGACGTTGGCGACGAAGTCCCGCCGGGTGGCCTCCAACCGGACCGCGTCGGACTCGTCGGCGGCGTCGAGCACGGTGAACCGGTCGGCCAACGGCCGCACCTCGGCCCTGACCGCGGCCGGCAGCCTGCCGTACGCCTCCAGCGGTGAGAGGTCCACCTCGACGATGCGCCCGGTCGCGCGGACCACCTCGGCGGCCTTGCGGGCCCGCTGGTCGGCCTGGTTGCTCCGCACCACCCCCAGCGCCTCGGCCTGGGGGTTGTGCAGCACGACGTCGCCCCATTCGTTGAGCACCGCGACCCCGTTGTGGCTGGAGTCCAGTACGCGCTGCATCAGCTGGGCGACGGTGAGCCCGTCATCGGTCCGGGACGTCCGCGACCGGCCGGACCGGCCGACGAGGAAACCAACCAGCAGGCCAACCAGCACGCAGCCGGCTGACAGGGCAAGCCACCCCGAAACGGTCATCGACCCGCCTCGCTGCGCTCGGCGGAACGATGACTTGTCGCTGTGCCCTCTCGTTCCCTCGCAAGCTCGGTCACGGCCGCATGGTAAGCAGCCAGGCCCCCAGATCACCTAGCCCGCAACGGCCAACCGTGATGCCACTGACACCGGAGAAGCTGGTTGTTCCACCTCCGGTCGGCCGCTGTTCACCTGAAGGCGTGAATTTCAGTTCTCAAGAGTGGCGAGTTCGGCCAGGTCCGCGTCGCTGAGCTTGATGCTCGCCGCTGCCACGTTCTGCTCAAGATGACCGATCGATGACGTGCCGGCGATGAGCAGGATGGACGGCGAGCGGGCCAGCAGCCAGGCCAGCGCGATCTGCTGCGGAGTCGCGTCGTGCCGGGCGGCCACCGCGCCGAGGTGGTCGAGCTGGTTGGGCTGGAACGCGCCGCCGAGCGGGAAGAACGGCACGTAGGCGATGCCTTCGGCCGCGCAGTGGTCGACCATCTCGGCATCGGCCCGCGAGACGATGTTGAACGCGTTCTGCACCTCGGCGACCGGGGCGATGGACCGCGCCTCGGTCAGCTGGCCGATGGTGGCGTTGCTCACACCGAGATGGTGGATGAGGCCCTGCTCGCGAAGCTCGGCGAGCACCTCGAACTCCTTGGCCACCGAGCTGTCCTCCGGCGCCCCGAAACCGGGCAGGCGCAGGTTGACCAGGTCGATCGCGGAAACGCCGAGCCGGTCGATGTTGTCCTGGACCGCCTTGCGCAGCTGGTCGGGCTCAAGCGCGGTCACCCAGGCGCCCTTGTCGTCGCGCAGCGCGCCGACCTTGGTGACCAGCACCAGGTTCTCCGGATACGGGTGCAGGGCCTCCCTGATCAGCTCGTTGACCACGTAGGGGCCGTAGTAGTCGCTGGTGTCGATGTGGTTGATGCCGAGTTCGACGACGCGGCGCAGCACCGCGACGGCCGCGTCGTGGTCGGCGGGCGGGCCGAACACACCGGGGCCGGCCAACTGCATCGCCCCGTAACCCATCCGGGTCACCACCCTGGCGTCGTCGAACTTCCAGGTACCGCCGGCAGCGGCGGTCGGGTTGTCATTCGCTGTCATGTGTCCAGTCAATGGCGTCGGCGGCTTCCGCGCATCCGGATGGCAAGAAGCTGCCAGCCGATCGGGACCATCGCCTCGATTGACCGAACGATCCCGATGGCCGGACACTGGCAGGTGATGACTACCGCGCCGCCGACTCCCACCCCGCCATCCGTCGCGGGGCAGGTGATCACCCTGTACGGCGAACAGGAGCTGATCGCACGGGCCGGCCACCTGTTCAACGCTCGGGAGGAGTTCGTCTGCGCGGCAACGGACCCGTCTGTCTGGCGCAGAGCCAACGGTGACCAGCCATGGCCCGAGCAGATGCGGGCCAGGGTGGCGGCCGGGGTGCAGTTCCGCAAGATGTACGGCCCGAGGGCGGTGGCCGACCAACGCGACGCGGCACAACTGCTGGAGATGGCGGCCACCGGGATACAGATCCGGATCTGCCTCGCGCCGCTGGCGCACGAGACGATCATCGTCGACCGCAGGGTCGCGTTCATCGCGGGCCAGGTGGTCGACGGGGTGCAGTCCTACAGCGTGGTGCAGACACCCGAGGTGGTGGCCGGGGTGCGGTCGCTGTTCTTCGGCACCTGGCAGGGCGCCACCGATCTCACCGACTACCTGCCGTCTCCGCCGCCGCAGGTCGACGAACAGGGCCTGACCATCCTGCGGCTGCTGTCGGCGGGCCAGAAGGACGAGACCGCCGCGCGGCAGCTCGGCCTTTCGGTGCGGACCTACCGGCGCCGGGTCGCCGAGCTGATGGAACTGCTCGGCGCCAGCTCCCGCTTCCAGGCCGGGGTCCGGGCGCGGGAGCTGGGCCTACGGGTCTGAACCCGCTCCAGCGTCAGCGTCCCTGGTTGGCGACGGCCTTGATCGCCTCGGCAGCGGCATCCGGGTCGAGGTAGGTACCGCCGGGGTTGAGCGGCTTGAGCTGCTCGTCGAGGTCGTAGCGCAGCGGAATACCGGTCGGGATGTTCAGCTTGGCGATGGCGTCCTCGCTGACCCCGTCAAGGTGCTTGACCAGCGCGCGCAGCGAGTTGCCGTGCGCGGCGACGAGCACGGTGGCGCCGGTGCGCAGGTCCGGCACGATGGCCGACTCCCAGTACGGCAGCAGCCGGGCGACCACGTCGGCGAGGCATTCGGTGCGCGGCAGGTCGGCGCCGAGGCCGGCGTAGCGGGCGTCGGTGTCCTGGCTGAACTCGCTGCCCAGCTCGATCGGCGGCGGCGGGGTGTCGTAGGAGCGGCGCCAGAGCATGAACTGCTCCTCGCCGTACTCCGCGAGGGTCTGCTTCTTGTCCTTGCCCTGTAGCGCGCCGTAGTGCCGCTCGTTGAGCCGCCAGTTGCGCCGCACCGGAATCCAGTGCCGGTCGACGCCGTCCAGGGCGAGCTGCGCGGTCGAGATGGCCCTGCGCAGCACGGAGGTGTGCAGCAGGTCGGGCAGCAGGCCGGCCTCGCGCAGCAGCACCGCACCGCGCTGGGCCTCCCGAATGCCCTGCTCGGACAGGGCGACGTCCACCCAGCCGGTGAACAGGTTCTCCGCGTTCCACACGCTTTCGCCGTGCCGGAGCAGCACCAGAGTGCCGATGCCGGTCCTCGTAGCCGGTGAGTTCGATTCAGTCATGCCTTGAGCCTGCCAGAGCCGCACTGGCGTACCGCCAGCCGCCACCGGGTCGCGGAAGGGCGCGGAGGGGCTGGTCAGCTTCGGTCGGCGCGTCACCAGTCCGAATGTCATCCATTGGTCTGACCAGCCGTGACCGACACCACATTCCACTACCCCAGTCGGAATAACCGCGATCGAAATGTTACCAATTTCGGGCAAATTCACCGTATTGAATGAATAAGTGCCCTTGTGTCGTGTCCTTCGTTCTGACAAGTTTGGCAACGCTCAGGTCAGTTCGGCACCCACGCACTCCCCGATCTGGCCCTGAGTACGAGCGGTTCGTCCCCGTCGAGCCGCACCCCGCCAGCGCAGTCAGGTCCCCCCGCCCGGCTGTCGTGCGGCGGGGAGCAGGCGGGGCGGTTTGGGTAAGCGAATCCCCTCCCTTTCCCAAGCCGCCCCGCACTCACCGATCGTCACCCTGCGCGTCGCCGCGGCCACCCAGGGTCAGCTGCTCAGCCGGCCATCGGGTCCACCGGTGGGCCGACCGGCCCGCCCCTGCGCCGACGACGCAGTACCCGAAGCGCCCACAGCACCGCGAGTACCGGGATGCCGATACCGAGCAGGAACGGCAGTGCGGAGCCCAGCACCAGCAGGAGCACCCGCACGGTCGCCCCGAGGGCATGCCAGCCACCGGAAAGACCGTTGGTGAAGCCGGGCGCCGGCCCGGCGGCCTGTGCCACCACCGGTGGCGTCGTCCTGCTGATCTTCATGCTCACCGAGGACATCGCGACCTGCCCGGTCAGCTCGGCCTGCTGGTGCTCCATGGATTCCAGATCCGATTCGCGGGTGGTCAGCTCGCCCTCGATCTGCACGATGTCGGAGATCGAGGTCGCCTGCGCCAGCAGCTGACGCACCCGGTCGACGCTGGCCTGCTGGGTGGCGATCCGGCTGGACACGTCGACGAGCTGGTCGGTGACGTCCTGGGACTGCTGCTGCTGGTCGGTCACCGTGCCCAGCTTGGCAAGTTGGCCCAGCACCGAGTCGAGTTTGGCTTCCGGCACCGAAAGCGTGACCGACGCGAAGTCCGCCTGGAGGTCCTCCGCGCTGAGATAACCGCCCGCGTTGATCGCCACCTGGTCGACGCCGTCGACGGTGTCGGTGACATTCCGCGCGGTCATGCTGACGTCCGCGGAACGGATCACCTGTCTACCGCTGCTCGCCGACGGCGACGACGCCCCTGCGGTCCCCGAGTTTCCCGAACTCCCGGAACCTCCGGCCGCGCCACCGCTGGGCGCGGCCTGTCCGCCCGCCGCGTTCGGCACCGCCGCGTTCGGTACCCCGGACCCGGCGGCATCGCTGGAATTCGACGATCCGGCCGAACAACCGGCCAGCAGGCCGACCAGCATGGTGGCGCCGAGCGCCAGCACGACACGATGTTGTCGCATTCGCTTTCTCCCCTTGTCCAAGCAGCGTGTGCTCACTTGGACGGGAGCGAATACGCGGGCGGTTGGCCCGCACAGGTCACAATCAGGCGTCACCGGCAGGCGTCACCGGCAGGCGCCAGACGTCACCAGCAGGCGTCACCGGGCCCGGTGAGCCTCAGTCGGCGTCGGTGCCGGGTCCTTCGCCCTCTCGCGGGGTGATCAGGTGCCGGAACGCGGCAAGATTGGCCAACGACTCACCGCGCGAGACCCGCCAGTCCCATTCGCGTTTGATCGAACTCGCGAAACCGATTTCCAGCACCGTGTTGAAGTCACCGTCGGCGGCCTCCAGTACCTGGCCGAGCAGTCGGTCGATCTCCTCGGCGGTGATCAGG
This sequence comes from Pseudonocardiaceae bacterium, assembly GCA_036268955.1. GTDB lineage: Bacteria > Actinomycetota > Actinomycetes > Mycobacteriales > Pseudonocardiaceae > CAJCJE01. The sequence continues at coordinate 7,733 of DATATE010000060.1, read as the reverse complement.
TCCGGGCTCATCCTGCCGAGCAGGTAGATATCGCCCGCCTTGTCGATGGTGTAGTGCACCCCGTAGAGCTTCGCGTTGCGGCGCAACAGAAAACCGTAGACCTCGGCCTGTGCCTCGTCCGGCTTGCGGCAGACGAACGCCTCGACGACGAAGGAGTGCCGGCTGGCGATCAGCCAACAGTTGGTCTGTAGCTTCTTGATACCGGGCAGTGCCACGAAATACCGGCCGGGAGCCTTGCGCTGGTAGGTCAGCTCCCGTTCGTCGAGAGCGTCCGCGATCAGCGCGTCCATGTCCCGCGTCGTCGTCACACCGCCACCTCCGCACCGGCCAGCCCGCGAACCGAACGACGGAAGGACACCGCCGCCTTGGCATAGCCTTCCAGCAGTGCGTCGGTCGTGCGCTCCCAGGAGAACCGACGGGCGTGCGCGAGCGCGCCGGTGGCCAGCCGCTGGCGCAGTTCGGTGTCCAGCCCGATCCTGGCCAGCGCACCTGCCCAGCGCGTCGGCTCGTGGCCGGGCACCAGCAGCCCGGACTCCTCGTGCGCGACCGCGACCGGCAGGCCGCCGACCTTCGCCGCGACAACGGGGGTGCCGCAGGCCTGCGCTTCGAGCGCGACCAGCCCGAAGGACTCGTTGTGACTGGGCACCGCGACCGCGTCGGCCGCCCGGTAGACCCTGGCCAGGTCGGCGCCGCGCTGCGGCGGGAGGAACCGCACCTGCTCGGCGATGCCCAGCTCGGCGGCGAGTTCGGCCAGCGCGGTCGGGCGGTCGAGGCCAGAACCGGAGGCCCCGCCGACGATCAACACCACCAGCCGGGAGCGCAGCGCCGGCTCGCGGCGCAGCAGTTCGGCCGCCGCGCGCAACAGCACGTCCGGGGCCTTCAGCGGCTGAATGCGGCCGACGAACGCGAAAACCAGCGCATCGGCCGGCACGCCGAGCTGTTCACGGGCCGCCGAGGAATCACCGGGGGTGAACCGGTCGAGGTCGACACCCGGCGGCACGGTGAGCACCTGGTCCGGTTCGGCGGCGTAGAGGCGCAGCAGTTGCTCGGCCTCGACGCCGGTGTTCGCGACGAGCAGGTCGGCCTCGTCGACGACCTGTTGCTCGCCGATGACCCGTAGCTTCGGTTCCGGGGTGTCACCCTTGGCCAGTGCCAGGTTCTTCACCCTGGCCAGGGTGTGCGCGGTGTGCACCAGCGGCACGCCCCACCGCTGCCTGGCCAGCCAGCCGACCTGGCCGGAGAGCCAGTAGTGCGAGTGCACCATGTCGTAGTAGCCCGGCGAGTGCTCGGCCTCGGTGCGCAGCACCCCGGCCGCCATCGCGCACAACGTGCCGGGCAGGTCGTTCTTGTCGAGGCCTTCGAACGGCCCCGCGGTGATGTGCCGGACCAGTACGCCGTCGGCGAGTTCGACGGTCGGCGGCAGGTCCGAGGAGGTCGCCCTGGTGAAGATCTCCACCGCGACACCGCGACGAGCCATCCGTAAGGCCGTCTGCACGATGTAGACGTTCATCCCGCCAGCGTCACCGGTGCCCGGCTGGGCCAGCGGCGAGGTGTGCAGGGACAGCACGGCGACCCGGCCACCCTTGCGGTCCAGTCGATGCAGCCGGTGCGGGTGGTTTCCGGTCAGCGACTCGGGTTCGTTGATCATCGCACTCCTCCCGCACGGTGTCCGGCACTGTGTTGCGCATTCCGTTGGGCATTGGGTTGGGCATTGGGTTGGGCACTGCGTTGCGCATTGCGTTGGGCGGCAAAGCATTCGTCGGCGAAGGAGCCGAGCAGCGCGTCGAACTCGGCGGTGCGTTCCAGGAACGGCAGGTGACCGACGCCGGTCATCAGGTGCAGCCGCGCACCGGGAATGGTCTCCTCGGCGAAGCGCGCGGCGCTGGGCTCGACCACCGCGTCCGCGCTGCCCTGGACGATCAGGGTCGGCACATCGATCTTGGCAAGCACATCGGCGCTGGTCACCTCGCGGCGAAACAGCGCGGCCCTGACGAAGGCCGGCACCCGCAGCGCCTCCTCGACCAGCGCCTCGGTCACGCTGTTGGGCCTGCTGGCGAGGCCGGCGTGCGCCGTCCCGGCCATCCCGGTCACGAACGCGGCCAGCGCCGCTCCGGCGACCTGCTCGTCCTCCGACAGCGCGGCCGGCAACGCGGCCCGCATCGCAGGCCCGACCCGGCCGCCGGGATGGCCTCGGCCGAGTTCTGTGGCGGCGCCGACCAGCACGATCCCGGCCAGATCGGCGGTGCCGAACTCGCGAAGGTAGTCGGTGACCACGAGGCCGCCGTAGGACCAGCCGAGCAGTACGGCGGGCCGGCCCGCGCAGTCGAGTACCGCGCGCACGTCGGCCGCCCATTCGGCGCTGGAGTCGTAGCCGTCGGCCGGCACCGCCGAGTCGCCGTGGCCACGCAGATCGGGCGCGACCAGCCGAAACCGCTCGGCAAGCGGCCCGGCCAGCTGATGCGCGAAGGCCGCCCCGGACTGGGCCCAGCCGTGCAGCAGCACGATCGGCGGCGCGTCAACCGCTCCAGCGCTGCGCACCGCCAACCGCACACCGGACCCGCCGGTCAGCTCGTCCTGCTCCTCGTGCACGCCTCACCTGCTCCACAGCTCGTGTTACCCCAATGTCACTGTCCGATAACTTCAACCCCACAGACAGCACGCATCTTCCCCGATTACCTCGGTGATCCGAGCCGATCGCGGTGTCCGGGTGAGGTAGCTCATGGCCGGCGCCTGCTCGGGTCCGCGAATTTCGGCGTGAGCTGGCTCTCCCCAGCGCGGTGACCGGGTGCGGGGCGGGCACCGCACAGGGCAGGATTGACACGTGGTCAACGACGAACGTCCCATTGCGATAGTCACCGGCGCGAGTTCCGGTATCGGCGAAGCCACCGCCCGGCAGCTGGCCGCGAGCGGCTTCCACGTCGTCATCGGCGCACGCCGAATGGATCGGCTGGCCGCCATCGCCAAGGAGATCGACGGCACGGCGCTGCCGCTGGACGTCACCGACCTCGACTCGGTGACCGCCTTCGCCGCCGAGATCCCGAACGCGCGGGTGCTGGTCAACAACGCGGGCGGCGCGCAGGGTGCCGAGCCGGTCGCGGGCGCCGACGAGGCGCACTGGCGCTGGATGTGGGAGTCCAACGTGCTGGGCACCCTCCGGGTGACCAAGGCGCTGCTGCCCACGCTGATCGCCTCCGGCAACGGCCACGTGCTGACGGTGACCTCGATCGCCGCGATCGAGGTCTACGACGGCGGCGCCGGCTACACCTCGGCCAAGCACGCCGAGTCCGCGCTGCACCGGACGCTGCGCGGTGAGTACCTCGGCCAGCCGGTGCGATTCACCGAGATCCTGCCGGGCATGGTCGAGACCGAGTTCTCGCTGGTCCGCTTCGACGGCGACGCGGACAAGGCGGCCGGCGTGTACCGCGGCATCGTCCCGCTGACCGCCAAGGACGTCGCCGAGGTCATCGACTTCGCGGTGAGCCGACCGGCGCACGTCAACCTGGACTCGATCGTGCTCAAACCGCGCGCCCAGCACTCCGCCACCCGCGCCCACCGCGACTGAGTTCCCAGCGCCCGCGAAGTTCCAAGCAGCGAAGTTCCAAGCAGCCTACGGAGTTCCGAGCAGGTCGGCGAAGTCCGAGCGGGCCAGCGAAGTTCCGAGCAGCCGGGGAAGTCCGAGCGGGTCGGCGAAGTTCCAAGCAGCCGGCGAAATTTGGCCCCGGTCCAGCAAAATTCGGCCCAGTCCATTGGGGCGCCCCCCAATTTCAGACTATTCGAAAATTTGGGAGTGCGGGGCGGATAAACGGCTGACTGTGGACAACCGCGACAACTGTGGACAACTCCGGTGGTTCGACCTCAGCGTGTGCGATCCTCAGCAGGCACGATCGACCTCCGCTGATCGACCTCCGCTGATCGACCTCGGCTGATCGACCTCAGTGCGATCGGCTCTCAGAGCGCGCAGTTGACGAAGACCGGCTCCGGGTGCAGTTCGACGCCGAAGGCGGCCCGCACGCCTGCGCACACCTCGCGGGCGAGGTTGAGCAGGTCCTCCGTGCTGGCGCCGCCCTGGTTGGTCAGTGCCAGGGTGTGCCGGGAGGACAGCGCCACCCGCCCGCCGGCTCCGGCATGGCCGCGCGGGAAGCCGGCGCGTTCGATCAGCCAGCCCGCGGACAGCTTGGTGCGGCCGATCCCGCCCGGCCAGCTCGGCATGGTCTCCTCCGGCCGCAGCACGCTCTGCGCGCGCAGCAGCACGGCCGGCAGCTCGGCGTCGGAGATCACCGGATTGGTGAAGAAGGAGCCGGCACTCCAGGTGTCGTGATCGGCCGGGTCGAGCACCATGCCCTTGGCGGAACGCAGGTCGAGCACGGCCTGCCGTGCCTCGCCGGCGGGCACCCGGTCACCGACGGCGACGCCGAGCAGCCTGGCCAGTTCGGCGTAGCGGATCGGCGCCGAGGCGCCGCCGTCACGCAGCGAGAACCGGGCCCGCAGCACGACCGCCGAATCGGTGCCCTTGAGCACGCTGGTGCGGTAGGCGAGACCGAGCGCGTCCGCCCGCACCGTGCGGACCTGGCCGCTGCGCCGATCGAGCAGGTCGACCGAGATCAGCGCGTCGGCGGTCTCCACCCCGTACGCGCCGACGTTCTGCACCGGGGTGGCACCGACCAGGCCGGGAATCCCGGAGAGGCATTCGAGGCCGCCGAGACCCTCGGCGACCGTCCAGGCCACCGTCTCGTCCCAGTTCTCGCCCGCCTCGACGGTGAGCTGCACGAGACCGTCACCGAGCCGGTCACAGCCTCGGCCGGAGGTGGCGATCCGCAGCACGGTGCCGTCGAAACCGTGGTCGCCGATCACCAGGTTCGAGCCGGCACCCAGCACCAGCAGCGGCTCGTCGGCGGCGTCGGCCGCGCGCACCACCTCGACGACGTCACGTGACTGCTCACCGAGTACGAACCGGGCGGCGAGGCCACCCAATCGCAGTGTCGTGCACCCGGCCAGGGAAATACCGACTCGAACCATGGTGTTCATGGTGTCCTCGGTACCGGTCTGAGAGCTGGTCACGGTAGCCAACGGTAGCCTTCGACCCATGGCAAGGCGCATCGAGCACCGGACAAGTTCCACATGGGACGCGAAATCGGTGTACTCCGCGGTGGTTGATCCGGAATACCTCAACCAGCGGCTCGCCGCGCTCGGCGGCAAGGGCGCCGCGCTGTTCGACCACCAGCGGACCGCGAATACGGCCGGCTACCGGCTTCGGCACGGCGTCGCGGCGGAGGACCTGCCCTCGGCGATCCGGCCACTGCTGGGCGGCGACCTGAAGATCGACCGGGTCGAGACCTGGCGCGCCGAGCCCGACGGGAGCTACTCGGGCACCGTACGGGTGACCATCCCTGGGATGCCTGGCGATCTCAAGGGCACCATGCGCCTTGCCGACCTGTCATCGGGTGGCAGCGAGGTGCGGGTCGACGGCTCGGTGAGCATCCCGATCCCGCTGTTCGGCGGGAAGGTCGAGGAGTCCGTCGCCGATCAGCTCGGTCGGCTGCTGGATGCCGAGCAGAAGTTCACCAACAGCTGGCTGCGCGACCACCAGTCCTGATGGATCAGCCCGCCCGGCTCGCCCCACCAACTCACGGCGGCCTCGCGCCGACTCACGAGGCCCTCGCGCCGACTCACGCCAGCCTGGCCCCAGAGTTCACGTCCCCGCTGGTGCACCGATCCTGATGCCTGGCCGCGTACGTCGGCTCGCCGCCGGGCGGGTCCGCGCCCTCGGCCTGCCGACCAGAGGCACCACCAACCCGAACCGGCTGCGCAGGGTGGACCGCTGGATCACCGGTACCCCGGCCATCTCAGGCCTGTTGCGCAACTGCGCCGACCCGCTCGTCGTCGATCTCGGTTACGGCGCCTCAGCGGTGACCACGGTCGAACTGCGCACCCGGTTGCGCACGGTCCGCGAGGACGTCCGGGTGCTCGGCCTCGAACTGGACGCCGACCGGGTCGCCGCAGCGGCGCCCGCCGCCGACCCGCCCGGCCTCGATTTCCGCAGGGGCGGCTTCGAACTTGCCGGCACCCGTCCGATCCTGCTGCGGGCGTTCAACGTGCTGCGCCAGTACTCCGAGCCGGACGCCGCAGCGGCCTGGCAGACGATGCTCGCCGGCCTGGCTCCTGGCGGGGTGCTGGTGGAGGGCACCTGCGACGAGATCGGCAGGCGCTGCTGCTGGATCACCCTTGACGCGGCCGGGCCGCGCAGCCTGACGTTGTCCTGCCTGCCCGCCGGTATCGACAAGCCCTCCGATCTGGCCGAACGACTGCCGAAGGCGCTGATTCACCACAACGTGCCGGGCGAGCCGGTGCACGAGCTGCTCACCGAGCTTGACGGCTGTTGGGCGACCTCGGCGCCCTATGCCCCGTTCGGGCCACGCGCACGTTGGGCGCAGGCCATCCGCCTGCTCGCCGACCGTGGCTGCCCCGTCCTCGACCGCCCGGCCCGCTGGCGCCTCGGCGAGGTCACCATCGCCTATTCGGCGGTCGCCGGCTGAGGCAACTGGCCGGCGATTCAGCGGCTTGGCGCGCTGTGTGCCCGCCGACCTGCCACACTCTTGGACCATGTCCGCCGCGCAACGCCGTTACATCATCACCTTCGGCTGCCCGGACCGTACCGGCATCGTCGCGTCGATCTCCTCCTTCCTCGCCGATGCCGGCGGTTGGATCGTCGAGGCCGCCTATCACACCGATCCGGACACCGGCTGGTTCTTCACCCGGCAGGAGGTCCTCGCCGATTCGCTGCCCTTCGGCATCAACGAGCTGCGGCTGCGGTTCGCCGAGGTGGCCAGGAAACTGCGGGACGGGGACGGCGGCTACGGCCCGCACACCGGTGTGCGATCGGACTGGCGGATCACCGACACCGCGGAGCGGCGGCGGATCGTCATCCTGGTGTCCAGGGAAGGCCATTGCCTCTACGACCTGCTCGGCCGGGTCAGTTCCGGTGAGCTGGACGTCGACGTGACCGCGGTGATCGGCAACCACACCAGCCAGGCCGGCATCACCAGGGCGCATGGCATCCCGTTTCACCATGTGCCGTTCCCGGCGAACGATCCGGACGCCAAGTCCGCGGCGTTCGCCCAGCTGGCCCAGCTCGTGCAGGCCGGCAAGCCGCACGCGGTGGTACTCGCCCGGTTCATGCAGGTGCTGCCGGCCGAGTTCTGCGCGGCCTTCTCCGGTCGGACGCTGAACATCCACCACAGCTTCCTGCCCTCCTTCGTCGGTGCGCAGCCTTACCGGCAGGCGCACGCGCGGGGCGTCAAACTGGTCGGCGCGACCTGCCACTACATCACCGCGGAACTGGACTCCGGGCCGATCATCGAGCAGGACGTGATCCGGGTCGATCACCGCGATTCAGTGGCCGACATGGTCCGCAAGGGCCGGGACATCGAGAAGGTGGTCCTGGCGAGGGGTTTGCGCTGGCATCTTGAGGACCGCGTGCTGCTGCACTCCGGTCACACCGTGATCTTCTGAACCGGAATCTTCTGAACCGACGATCTCCTTGCCGCGATCCGCCAACCGCGCAGAACGTCCCGGCGGCTCGCCGTAGGCTGGTCGGGTGTTGCGTCCTGGAAGCTGGACCAGGCCAGCGGGTGAAAGTCCCGTCCGGGTAGGCACCGGAGCGCCCGGTAGCAGGCCCCAGTCTGTCGGGGAGACCCGTCAGGCCGAGCGGGGTGTCAAGAGCCTCTTTGGAGGGA
>DATATE010000059.1:0-49007 GCA_036268955.1 Pseudonocardiaceae bacterium | reverse complement strand
ACGGCAGACGACCGGAAGCCGGGATGCCACACGGACACATCCGGGTGGTGGTCCCATCCGTGGCAAAACCCTGATCAAGGTGGTCCCATGCTCATGGCAAACGAGCACTCAGGTGGTCCCATGCCCGTGGCAGGCGACAGCCCGGCAGCCAGCTCCGTCTGGCCGGGGCTGGCGCCATTGAACACGAGCGATGCGCCAAGACCGCCAGAGCTAACAACCTCGGTCGACAGTTCGCCGCCAGAGCCGCCAGGCTCCTCCGCCACGGCCGCCAGTGCCATCCGTACCGCGTGATCGGTGGCGCCGGTCAACCGGACCAGCGTCGGCCTGCCCGGTGCCGGCCTACCCGCTTGTCGGGCTTCGTCGAGTGCCTCGCGCACTTGGTTGAGGACGTCAGTACTGGGAGCGCTCATGATGCGGACTCCTCGGTCTGGTCGGTCGGGTTGATGTGCTCAGCCGACATCTGCGATTCGGCGGTTGGCCGCAGCCCGCGCTGCTGGCGGTCCACGCGAATCTCGTGCGCGGTCCAACCGGCGGCAACCAGAACTGCCAGGATGACGAACCACGGTGAGACGGTGGCCGCCAACGCGGTCGGCGCCAACACGCCAGCCAGTTCCGGCACGTGCCAACCGACCCAAGCGATCATGATGTCGCCTCGGGAATCGTTGTCAGACATGAGAAACCCCCTCGACAAATCGGGGATGGCAGCGGGGGCATAGCTCAGAAGACGTGCGCTCAGCGTCGAGCCAGACGACTCGCGCCGAGACCGGGTCCGACTCGCGGGCATCGCACTGGCCGCACACGGGCTGTGTTTCGGCCGGGCGAGCGCCCATCGGGGCGCGCTCGCGCGAAGGACGGTTCCCTGGATGGTTAAGGACGATTCGGGCGTCATGCTGACGCCCCGTCATGTTCCTGCTGACGCCCCGTTCGGTCGTTGCTGACGCCCCGTTGCTGATCAGCGGGGCGTCAGCACGACGCCCCGTCCCACTGCCTGTGGACAAACCTGTGGACAACGTGAGGTTGTAACACTGTGGGCGCTGGTCGGGGCGGCCAATCTTGGCGTCCCGGTAGCGGTTGTCACCCTTGCTAATCAGGCCCAACTCTTCGAGGGAGCGCAGCGCCCGCTGCACCGTGCGCCTGGATATCCGGCCGTAGGCCATCAGGCGTTCGACCGCCGGGAACGCGTCGGCGCCAGTCGGGTCGGCGTGGTTGGCCAGTCCGATAAGGACGATCGCGAGCGCGGACGCGTCCTTACGGTCGGTCGGGATCGGCGCGGTGTTCAGCGCCCAGTGGATCGCTTCGATGCTCACCGGCTGTCTCCCGCAAGCGGGATCGCCCGAGGGCTGGAGATGTGGCTGCCAGCGCCACCGACGAACCAGGCGACCGAGATAGCATCGGCCACGATCAGGGCGGCGATCATGCGGCATCGCCAACCTGGTCTGCGCAGCTCAGCGAGCAGGCAAATACCTGCGAGCCGGTGTGTGAGCGGCCGACCGGGCGGTGTGCGACGCGCACGGTCAGGTAGTCGGCCCCGCAGACGACACAGGCCAAGCCGTCTGCCTGCTGGCCGGTCAACTGGGTGATATCCCGCTGGACGAAGGACTGCACGTCATCAGGGCTGGCATGATCCGTTGTCACGGTCGGACCTCCATTGTCCGATCGAGGCCCCGCCGTGGTGTTAGCCGCACCCGCCGGGGCCGCCTTGAATTCCTGGTAGAAGGCGGTCAATTAGCAGATGCTGGTGTGGTTCTCCCTGCCGAACCCGGACTGCTTGTAGCCGCCGAAGGCCGCGTGCGCGGGGTAGGCGTGGTAGTTGTTCACCCAGACCCGTCCGGCCTGGATGTCGCGGCCGGCCCGGTAGGCCGTCGTGGTGTCCCGACTCCACACGCCGGCACCGAGGCCGTAGAGGGTGTCGTTGGCGATCTTCATCGCATCGTCGTAGTCGTTGAACTTGGTCACCGCGACGACCGGGCCGAAGATCTCCTCCTGGAAGATCCGCATCTTGTTGTCGCCCTCGAAGATCGTCGGCTGGATGTAGTAGCCGCCGGACAGCTCCCCGCCGAGGTCGGCACGCTCGCCGCCGGTCAGCACCTTGGCGCCTTCCTTCCGGCCGATGTCGATGTAGGAGAGGATCTTCTCGAACTGGTCGTTGCTGGCCTGCGCGCCGATCATCGTCTCGGTGTCCAGCGGGTGACCCTGCTTGATCTGCTCGACCCGCTTGACGCTCTCGGACAGGAAGTCGGTGTAGATCCCGTCCTGGATCAGTGCGCGCGACGGGCAGGTGCAGACCTCGCCCTGGTTGAGCGCGAACATCGCGAAGCCTTCCAGCGCCTTGTCGTAGAAGGCATCCTGCAGCGCGGCGACGTCGTTGAAGAAGACGTTCGGGCTCTTGCCACCGAGTTCCAGGGTGACCGGGATCAGGTTCTCGCTGGCGTACTGCATGATCAGCCGGCCGGTCGTGGTCTCACCGGTGAAGGCGATCTTGCGGATGCGCTTGTTGGCGGCCAGCGGCTTGCCGGCCTCGACACCGAACCCGTTGACCACGTTGAGCACACCGGCCGGCAGCAGGTCGGCGACGACGTCGAGCAGGACGTGGATCGAGGCCGGGGTCTGCTCGGCGGGCTTGAGCACCACCGCGTTGCCGGCGGCCAGCGCGGGCGCGAGCTTCCAGATGGCCATCAGGATCGGGAAGTTCCACGGAATGATCTGGCCGACGACGCCGAGCGGCTCGTGGAAGTGGTAGGCGACGGTGTCCTCGTCGATCTGCGAGAGGTGACCCGGACACCGGTGCGGTGATCGGCTCGATCGACATCACCGGCCCGGTCCGCACCTTCCACCCGGCCACCCTCGCGCTGGTCACCACCACCGCCCGGCTTGCCGAGGCGCACCTGCGGGCCGCGCTGGCCGAACGCGACGAGGCGCTGCGCGACCGCAACTTGAGTCACCTCGTGGCCCTGTGCGACGAACCCGGCGCGCTGCTGACGCCCAGCGGGCGGGTACTGGCCAGCCAACCGCTCGGCTGGCTGCCCGAACGCCTCGCGCTGCCCTCGGCAGGAGACCGGGTCGACCTCGGCTCGCACGGTGAGGCGGTGCTCGAACCGCTGCCCGAAGGGTTCCTGCTGCGGGTTCCGCGCACCAGCAACCGCTCCAGCGCCACGCTGGCGCTGCGGTTCCTCGGTGCGCAGCGGCCCAGCGCCTGGCTGGCCGGCCGCGAGGTCCGGCTGACCCTGCGGCACGCCGAACCGCTCACCCTGCTCGCGTTGCATCCGGCCGGCCTCACCGCCGAGCAGCTTGCCGCCGAACTCTACGGACCGGCCGGCAATCCGGTGAGCGTGCGCGGCGAGGTGCACCGGCTGCGCGCCCAGCTCGATCCGCATGTGCTGCGCACCCAGCCCTACCGGCTGGACGCGACGGTGCAGGCCGACTTCCTCCAGGTGCGCGCCGCGCTGGCCGCCGGCCGCCTCGCCGAGGCGATCGACGGCTACCGGGGCGCGTTGCTGCCGCGCTCGGAGGCGCCCGCCATTCGCGACGAACGGGAGGAACTGTTCGCCATCCTGCGCAGACTGGTGCTCGCGCGCGGTGACACCCACCTGATGTGGCAGCTGGCCGGTATTCCGGACTGCGCGGGCGACGAGGAACTCGCCGAGAACCTGCTGCGCGTCCTGCCGAGCACCGACCCGCGTCGCGCGATGGTCGTGGCGGGCCGGGCGCGCAGCGCGAAAGAGGATTCGTAGAGCATTCTTTTTGCGGTTCGTCTGCACCGACCACAATGGACTGTTTCGGCCGGTACGCGCACCGCGTAAGACATCGGTAACGGCTCGCCCACCGTATCTTCACCGGCTCGGGTCGTAGGGTGGTCGGGAACCAACTGTGACCGGTTGCCGGTCCTTGATGTCCGGGAGCGTGCATGATCACGTTGATCGTGGTCGGATTTCTGGCCGGCGTGATCACCAGTATTTCGCCCTGCGTCCTGCCGGTGCTGCCGGTCGTGCTCACCGCGGGCACCAGCCGCCGCACCCCGGCGACCGTCGCGGGTACGGCGGCCGTCGCCGACGACGAGGAATCAGATCGGTCGGCGGAGGAACCCAAGCGCTGGTCCTGGCGCCCCTACGGGGTGGTCGCCGGGCTGGTGCTGAGCTTCTGCGTCTCGACGCTGTTCGGCTCGCTGTTGCTCAGTGCGCTGCACCTGCCGCAGGATCTGCTGCGCGACGCCGGCATCGTGGTGCTGGTGCTGATCGGCGTCAGCCTGATCTGGACCTGGTTCGGCGAACTGCTGGAGCGGCCGTTCGCGCGGATTCGCGGCCGGCAGGTCAACCCGGACAGCAACGGCCTTGTCACCGGTCTCGGTCTCGGGCTGCTGTTCGTGCCGTGTGCCGGGCCGGTGCTGGCGACCATCGCGGTGGTCGGCGCAACGCACAAGGTCGGGTTCGGCGCGGTCGTGCTGACCGCGGCCTTCGGCATCGGCGTCGGGGTGCCGCTGCTGGTGCTCGCGGTCGCCGGCGACGCGATCGCCCGGCGGACCGGGTTGTTGCGCAGGCGGGCGCGGGCGATCCGGGTCACCGCCGGGGTGCTGATGATCGTCGTCGCGGTCGCCATCGGCTTCAACGTCACCGACGCCCTCCAGCGCGACGTGCCCGGCTACACCACCGCCCTGCAGAACTCGGTGGAACAGAACCCGAGCGCCTCAAGCCAGTTGCGCGCGCTGGAAACCGGCAACGGCGCCGACAACAACACCGTGCAACCGGGGGACACCTGCACCGAGGGCGGCCAGACCCTGGAGAACTGCGGTCCCGCGCCCGAACTGACCGGCATCACCGGCTGGCTGAACACCCCCGGCGGCACACCGCTGACGCTGGCGAGCCTGCGCGGCAAGGTCGTCCTCATCGACTTCTGGACCTACAGCTGCATCAACTGCCAACGCACCCTGCCGCACGTGGAAGCCTGGTACAAGGCGTACCAGAGCAAGGGCCTTGTGGTCATCGGCGTGCACACCCCGGAGTTCGCCTTCGAGCACGTCGAGTCGAACGTGCGGGAGCAGGCCGCCGCGCTCGGCGTGAAGTACCCGATCGCGATCGACGACAACTACGCGACCTGGAATGCCTACGCCAACCAGTACTGGCCTGCCGAGTACCTGATCGATCAGACCGGCCAGATCCGGCACGTCACCTTCGGTGAGGGCGACTACGGCACCACCGAGGACCAGATCCGGCAACTGCTCGGCGAGGGCACGCCCGGCGTCCATCTGCCGCCGGCCACCGATGTCGCCGACGCGACTCCGACCGAGCAGCAGACCCAGGAGACCTACCTTGGCAGCCAGTACGCGCCGCTGCACGTCAGCGGCACCGCGCCGACCGCGAACTCCACCCGGACCTACCAGCCCCCGGCCGCGCCACAACCGGACACCTTCGCGTTGTCCGGTACCTGGACCGAGAGCGCGGAAATGCTGACCGCGGGCCCGGACGCCAAACTGGAGCTGAACTACCAGGCCAACGAGGTCTACCTGGTCATCGGCGGCACCGGTTCGGTCTCCGTCGCCATCAATGGAAAGACGACGCGGACGTTCATGGTGTCCGGGGTGCCGAAGCTCTACACCCTGGCCAGCGGCCAGAACGACGTCCGATCGACGCTCACGCTGACCGCTGGCCAAGGCATCCAGGCCTACGACTTCACTTTCGGCTGAGCCTCCGGTTCGGCCTCGGGGTTTCAGCCTCGGCTTGGGGGTTCAGCCGAAGTAGCTGGTGAAGTTGTTCTGGAAGTCCCAGTTGTTGTAGTGGTCCCAGTTGATCGACCAGGTCATCAGGCCGCCGAGGTCCGGATGGACCCCGTGGGTCTGGTAGCTGCCGCAGCTGGTGCCCTTGGTCAGGCAGTCCAGCGCCTGGTCGAGGTCGGCATCGGGAATCCAGCCGTTGCCGGCCTCGGAGTTCGCCGGCACGCCGATGGCGACCTGGGACGGCGCGAGAGCCGGGAACATTTCACTGGTGTTGCCGGCGACCGGGAAGCCGGTCAGCAGCATGTCGGTCATGGCGATATGGAAATCCGCCCCGCCCATCGTGTGATATTGGTTGTCGAGGCCCATGATCGGCCCCGAGTTGTAGTCCTGCACGGTGAGCAGGCTCAGATCGTCGCGCAGCGCGTAGATCACCGGCAGGAACGCGCCGGCCCGAGGGTCCTGCGCGCCGTTCGGGCCAGGGCCGTAGAACTGGTAGCCCAACTGCACGAAGAAGGTCTCCGGCGCCATGGTGAGCACGAAATTGGCGCCGTAGTGGGCTTTCAGCTGCTTCAGCGCCGAGATCAGGTTCACGATCACCGGAGTGGTCGGGTTCTTGAAATCGGTGTCCCCGGCATCGAGCGACAGCGACTGGTTCTCGAAGTCGATGTCGACGCCGTCGAGGCCCCACTTGTCGATGATGGCCTCGGTCGAGTTGACGAAGTTCGTGGCCTCCGCCGCCGAGGTCAGCTGCACCTCGCCGTTCGCGCCGCCGATCGAGATCAGCACCTTCTTACCGGCCGCCTGCTGTGCCTTGATCCCGGCCTCGAAGTCCGCATCGCTCTCCACTCCCGGACAGTCCGCGGCCGAGCAGCGGGTGAAGGAGATGTCGCCGTTGCCGTCGGAGTCGGCGAAGGCGAGGTCGATGACGTTCCATGCGGACGGTACCTGCGCGATCGGCAGATAGCCGGAGCCGTTGCCGAAGCTCTCGTGGAGGTAGCCGACCAGCGAATGCGCGGGCAGGCCGCTACTGGGCGGTGAGGTCGGCGGCGGGGACGTCGGCGGGGGAGAGGTCGGCGGCGGGGTCGCGCCTGCCGGGCCGGTCAGCGAAACGTCGTCCACATCGAACGCGGCCGTGCCGTACCAGCCGTGGAACCAGATCGTGGTCGAGGTGGTCGACGCGCCGGTGCTGAAGCTGGTGCTCAGCTGCGTCCAGGATGCCGCGCCAGCGGTCCAGGTGCTGGTGTCGGTGGTGCCGGTACCGGTGTCACCGAGGTAGACGTACCCGCCCTGCACCCACGCGGTCAGGGTGTACTGCGAGTTCGGCGCCACGCTGATGGCCTGGCCGCACTCGGCGTAGTCCTGGCCGGCCGGGGTGCCCTTCGCGGCGACCGAGCCGCTGTGCGTCGGCGAACCGGTGGCCGACACCGTCGACGCGCACGACCAGCCGGCAAGGCCACCGGACTCGAAACCCGGATTGGCAACCAGATTCGTGGTGCTCGCGTCGAGACTGGTCAGGGTGGTGGGCGCGGCCGGAGCGCGCAGGCCGATGCCGAGGATCAGCGCGGCAACGCCGACGACGACACCGAGTAGGTGGACGGGATGACGGCGCATATCGACCTCCGCTCCGGCCGGCGCACCATTGCGCCGGCCCTGAGTCGAACGGATTCAGTTGTCTCTTTCTGCTTGTCTGGCAAGGAAACGCGGTGCGATGGTTCGGGAACTGCCTAGAACGGAACGAAAGCGGAGGTGAAGTCCAGCGGGTTCTGCGAGACCCCGCTGCAACTCGGCGAGGACGCCGGCGACGCCGGCTTGGCGACATCGGAGGTGCTACAGCTCTCGTCGCGGGTCAGCGACCAGAAGGCCAGCCGTCCGACGCCGTTGGACGCCGCCCAGCTCTCCACCGTGTTCGCGTTGGCGAGGGTGAAGGTGGAACCGTCGTCGTTCACGCCGATCATCGGCGTGATGCCGAGGTTGGCGTAGGTGTAGCTGGAGTCGACCGACTGCATCTGGGCCAACGTGGCCTGTGCCGCGCTGATCGCGGCCTGACCCATGTCCTGGTCACCCTGGTAGTAGTCCATCGCCATGATGTTCACGATGTCGATCTTGACGCCGACCGCCTGCGCCGCCTTGAGGATGTTCACCCCGTCCCCGGTCAGCCCGGAGGGCAGTACCGGCATGGTCACCGAGAACTGAAGTCCGGAGTTGCTGGCCTTCAACGTCTTCATCGCGGTGAACAGCCGGGTCGCGGACGCGGTGTCGGCGATGGCGCCGCCCTCGATGTCGAAGTCCAGCACATTGGTGCCGTAGTCGGTGACGATGGCCTGTAGGGCGGAGTCGATCGTGGACTGGTCGGTGCAGGTCCACGGGATCGAGTAGCCGTCGGCGCCACCGGAGGAGATGATCACCGAGGCGCCCTCCGACTTCGCCTTGGCGATCTCCGGGTCGATGTACGGGTCGTTGCCGACCGGTTCGGTGTCACCCCAGATGTCCGTGCAGCCCTCGCCGATGACGAACGCCGCGGTGTAGGACTTCAGGCCCTTGCTGGTGATCGCGGTGTCCAACAGGGATTCGGTGGATTCGCCCATGTCGACATAGGGCGCGACCGAATACGTTCCGGCCGCGGCGTTCGAGATGCCGTTCGAGATCGCGTTCGAGATCACCGAGGGGGCCGGGTGCACGGCCTGCTGTGCGGTGGCGGAGGTCGCGGTCACCAGTCCGAGGCCGACGGGCAGCAGCGCGGCCACCGCGATCAGTGCTTTTCTGCCGCCTGCCCTTGGGTTGGCGCGTTGGGTGGCAAAGCGAGATCGTATCGGCATGGGATCGACCCTTTCCGTCAGCCGGGCGGCATTGCCCGGTACGCCAAGGTGTGCGCGTCGAGCACTGCCGGTGCTCAGGGGCGCAAATACAAAAGTGGACTAGACCACTGATCGAGTCAAGAGTTTTGAAGATTTTATCCAGGAGTCCGGCTGGGATTCTCGGTCCTGTGGATACCCTGTGTTTCCAGGATGTTGCCGCTTCGCTGGCCGCTACCGCGTGGTAGGGCGCCAGTTCACCGACTGGTCTAGACCGATGCAGAATGGCCGCCGATATGGCGCCGATATGGTAGCGAAGAAAAGTCAAGCCGAAGTTTTTGACAATATAATTTAATATTGTTGAAGAATCGTCCAATACCCTGTTCTTCCCGAGGGTGACAGGTTCGAGCATGCCATATCGACGCCGCTGTCGGGGAAGCGGAACAAGAATCCCCGACCACCGCCGAGCCTCGCCCGGTGATCGTTCACTCGGCCGCTTGGCCGAACTCGGCCCGCACGCCGAGCAGCCGCACCGGCCTGCCGTGGTCGAACCGGGCCAGCAGCTCCAGTGCGGCGCGCTCGATGACCTCGGCGTCGAGGGTCGGCGCGGGCAGGGTCAGGCTGCGGGTGGTGGTGAAGAACGGCGCGAACCGGACCTTCACCCCGACCCGAGCCGCCGGCCGGCCATCCACCCGGACGTCCTCGGTCACCTTCCTGGCCAGCGTCGCGATCTGCGCGGCGATCTCCTCGGCGTCGGTCAGGTTCTGCTGATAGGTCACCTCGCGCCCGCACCCCTTGGGCACGTACGGCGTCTCGTCGACCGTGGTCTCCCCGGCCCCCAGCGCCAACTGCCGGTACCAGGGCCCCATCTTCGGCCCGAACCGCGCGGCCAGCGCCGCCGGATCCGCCCGCGCGAGGTCGGCGACGGTGTCCAGGCCCTCCTCGGCCAGCTTCACCGCGGTCCGGTGCCCGATGCCCCACAGCGCGTCGGTCGGCAGCCCGGCCATCACCGCGACCCAGTTGTCCCTGGTGAGCCGGTAGATCCCGGCCGGTTTGGCGAACCCGGTCGCCAGTTTCGCGCGCAGTTTGTTGTCCCCGATACCCACCGAACAGGACAGTCCGGTCGCATCGAGGACACCGGCCCTGATGTCCCCGGCGAGCGCCTCCGGCTCGTCGGTGTGCGCGCCGAGGAACGCCTCGTCCCAGCCGAGCACCTCGACGACGACCGGAAACTCCCGCAACGTCGCCATCACCTGCTCGGACACGGCCTCGTAGGCGGGCGCGTCCGAGGGCAGGAAGATCGCCTCCGGGCACTTCTTCGCCGCCGTGCGCAGCGGCATCCCTGAGTGCACGCCGAAGGCGCGCGCCTCGTAGGAGGCGGTGGCCACCACGCCGCGCTGGTTCGGATCGCCGGTGCCGCCGACCACGACCGGCTTACCGCGCAGCTCCGGCCTGCGGCGGACCTCGACCGCTGCGATGAACTGGTCGAGGTCGACGTGCAGCACCCAGTCGTTACCGGACACCACCCCAGTATGACCGTCAGCACCGACACGGGCCGGCCGGCGAGCGCGGACGCACAGGTCGGGTTGGTGCGCGCTGAACGACCGCGGATGTGGTCGAGAGAACCGCGGAGTGCCGGGCACGACAGGCGATTGTGCTGGCGGACCCGGCGTGGCCTATAGGATTGTCGTGTGGCGCAGCACAACTGGGCGGAATGGCACCGGGACTACGATGATCCAGGCTCCCTGCTCTCACGGCGGCTGGAACTCGTGCAGGGGCACCTGCGCGCTGAGTTCGACCGTTCCCCCTCCGGGGAGATCCGGCTGGTCAGCCTCTGCGCCGGGCAGGGCCGGGATGTGATCGGCGTGCTGGCCGGGCATCCGCGCCGCGACGACGTGCGCGCCCGACTGGTCGAGTTGGACGAGCGCAACGTCGCCCTCGCGCGGCAGACGTCGCGGGCGGCCGGGCTGGACGGCGTCGAGGTGGCGCAGGCCGACGCCGGGATCACCGACGCCTGCGCGGGCGCGGTGCCTGCCCAGATCGTCGTGGTGTGCGGCATCTTCGGCAACATCACCGCCGACGATATCCAGACCACGGTGGCGGCGTTGCCCAGCCTGTGCGCGCCCGGTGCGCTGGTCCTGTGGACCAGGCACCGCAGGTCGCCCGACCTGACTCCCGCCATCCGGTCCTGGTTCGCGGCGGCGGGCTTCGGCGAGGAGGCGTTCGACGTCAGCCAGGACGGTTTCATGTCGGTGGGTGCGCACCGGCTGACGGGCGAGCCTGTCCCGCTGGTGCCTGGCCAGCGGCTGTTCACCTTTGTGGGCCAGGATTAGCGCGCGACTTCAGCGATCACGAGCAGCGAACTCGCAGGCCGGGGAACTTCGTATATTCGGTTCACTCGATAGGCACTGTCGATGTTGGCCGACTTTCACTCGTCAATCCTCGATGAGCACTGTTGCGGCCTCGGCCGGTTAAATTATTTCACGGATTCACGAAATTTGTGAAATAAGAGTAGTGTCGCCGGCGTGCGGGACACCGAACTTGTCGGAGTGCAGAAGACCCTCAGCCCCGTCCTCAGGGCCAAAGCACTGGACAACCGACTGCCGGACCCGATCCTCGGCGACGAATACGCCGAGCAGGCCATGCGCCGCCTCGATCCCGACTACGACAGTCGCAGATTCGGTACCAGCCAGATCGGCCTCGCCGCCGTGGTGCGCGCCAAGGCCCACGACGACTGGGCACGAAGCTTCCTCGCCGATCATCCCGACGCTGTGGTGCTGCACCTGGGCTGCGGCCTCGATGCCCGCGTGTACCGGATCGACCCGCCCGCCACCGTCGACTGGTACGACCTGGACTACCCCGCCGTCATCGAACTGCGGCAACAGTTCCTGCCGCCGCGCGAGCACTACCTCCCGATCGGCTCCAGCGTCACCGACCTGACCTGGCTGGACCGTATCGCCCGCGACCGGCCGGTGCTGATGGTCGCCGAGGGACTGGTGCCATACCTGACCGAGCCCGATCTCCGGCGGTTGCTGACCGGTGTCATCGACGCCTTCCCCACTGGCCAGATGCAGTTCGACACGGTGTCGGGCTTGGCGTGGCGCACCTCGAAATGGGACCCCACGCTGCGCAGGTACGGCACCCAGTTCTCCTGCGGCTTCGACGATCCGGCCTCGCTGGCCGATTGGCACCCCCGGCTCGAATACGTCGACGAGGCGCCGATGAACGACTCACCGGTGCTGATGGCCAAGGCGCCCGCGAACGTACGACGTATGTACCGCCTGATGAACCTGCTGCCGGGCATGAAACGGTCCAGCCGCATCGTGCGGTTCCGGTTCTGACCTGCCGGGCCGTCACCCGCGCTGAAAGAGCGACGACGGCCTCGCTGCCCGGACTACGGTCGGGAACCACGGTTCCCGACCGCGACGAATCAGTCCATTGTGGCTGGTCGACTGCCGATGACGACCGTCGCGCCCAGTTCGACCGAACCGGCCACGGTCGGCAGCAGTCCGTTGTCGGCGAACACCCGTGCGGCGATCGGAGCCTGTCGCTCGCTCGTCTCGACGAGGAGATGACCGCTGGGCGCAAGCCAGTCCGGCGCCTCGGCGGCGACCTTGCGCAGCACGTCCAACCCGTCCGCGCCGCCGTCGAGGGCCGCGGTCGGCTCGTGTACGCGGGCCTCGGGTGGCAGCAGGTCGATATCCTTCGTTGGTACGTAAGGAACATTGGCCATGATGATGTTCACCCGGCCACGCAGGTCGGCCGGCAGTGGTTGGTACAGATCACCTTCGTACACGCTGCCGTGCAGTCGAGCAAGGTTGCGTCGAGCGCACTCGACGGCGGCCGGCTCGATATCCGCCGCGACGAGTTCGACCGACTCCAGTTCGGTGCCGAGCACCGCGCCGAGCGCGCCGGAACCGCAACACAGGTCGAGGACCGTCAACCGCGCCATGCCATCCATGGCAAGCAGGTTGCGGCCGAGATCGGCGGCCTGGCGGACCAGGAACTCGGTGCGTTGCCGGGGCACGAAAACCCCTGGCGCGATACTGATCCGCAATCCGCAGAACTCGGCCCAGCCGACGATCTGCTCCAACGGCAACCCGTCGACCCGGCGGGACACCATCGCGGCCAACTCGAACGGACCGTTCGCGGCCTCGATCAGAATCCGCGCCTCGTCCTCGGCGAAAACGCAGCCGGCCGCGCGCAGCCGGGTCACGATGACGGCAGGGGTGAGTGTGCGGGGAGAGCCTGACATGACAAGCGCCTTTCGAGCCTCAGGGCGCTCCCGGCTACCTGTCTGGGTAGCCATCAGGTGAGAGCTCCCGGTGTGAACCAGCGGTAATGGGACTCACCTCCTGACCCAGGTCGACCAACTCCGCTGCGCCAGGTTACCCACCCCGGCCATTCCCGCGCCAACACGTTTACGCCTCCCTCACGCCTTCCCCCAGTCCCACGGTGATTCGCGCCGGCGTGGCCACGGATTCGTGTGGTCGTGATTACGGTCGGCATCCGGTGGGTACCTCTTTGACCGAGAAGTCAGGAAACGATGGCTGGAGGCGATAGCTCATGACCAACGTTCGGCGACTCTCAACCTTGACCGCGGCTGGTACGGCGGTGGTCGCGGGCGCCGCGATGTGGCTGGTCGCCGGTGCGGGACCGGCCGACGCCGCGACGGCGGCGCCATGTTCGGCCGCGGCGCGGGCCTGTGTCGACCTTGCTACCCAACAGGCCTGGCTGATGCGCGACGGTGTGGTGGACTACGGTCCCGTCGCCGTGAAGACCGGGCGGGCCAGCGCACCGACGGAGCCGGGGACTTTTCACGTCACCTACAAGGATCGGTATCACGTGAGCAGCGTCTATGACGCGCCGATGCCGTATTCGGTGTTCTTCCACGGCGGCGACGCCTTCCATGAGGGCAGCCTTGCCGAGTCCTCGCACGGTTGCGTGCATATGACCCGCGGTGCGGCGGAAACGTTCTACGCCGACCTGGCGCCCGGTGACGAGGTCCAGGTCGTGTCCTGATCGGTGATCGCGGTCGGGGGATCAACGATCAGGGAGCACTGAGATAGTCGGTAAATCCGTTGGCCCTTCTCGGGAACCACTCGTTTCCCGAGAAGGGTCAGCTCATTTTTCCCGCGTATACCGAACGTTCGAGTTCGGTGGTGGCGAGCAGGCGGTTGTTGGGCCGCAGGTAGCGATCGGTGTATTCGGCCGACCCGGCCTGCTCGATCTCCTGCCAGCCGTAGCGGCCGAGGAACTCCTCGACCGCTGCCGGCGCGAGTCCGAACTGCCACAACCCACGCCGGACCACGAAATCGAGGTAGGCGGCCTGTGCGCCGTAGAGTGTCTGGCCGGTAAGGAAGTTCTCCTGCACATAGGTGAACACCAGCCGGCTGCCGGGTGCCGCGCCGGCCAGGAACTTCCCGGTCGCGTCGATGGCTTCCTCGGTCAGGTACTGGGTGACGCCCTCCCAGACGAACACGGTCGGCTGATCCGGTTCGTAGCCTGCCGAGGCGAGGACCTCGCCGAGGTGCTGGGTGCGGAAGTCGATGGGTACCAGGCTGACATGCGCGGGGATGCCGTTGAAGACCTTCAGCAGCCGGGCGCGCTTGCGGTCGATGTTGATGGGCTGGTCCACCTCGAACACCTTGGCAGTGGCCAGTTCCGGCAGTCGGTAGGCGCGGGTGTCGAGGCCGGCGCCGAGAATGACCAGCCGGGAGATGCCGCCCGCCACGGCTTCGAGCACTTTGTCGTCGATGTAGCGCTTGCGGCACAGCATGTTCGACCAGATACCGGGCGTGTGGTTCTCCGCCTTGTTCCTGATGAACCGGCGCAGGCCGCTCCAGCGCGACAGCGTGACGATGGGTCGGAGGGCGCCGGGCAGCATGCGTGCGGCGAGCTTGTCCTCGATCAGCGGGTGTCGCTCGAATTGGTCGATGGCGCAGACGACCATCGGGCCAACTGCGGTCTGCGCGGCCGGCTTGTCCATGGTCGGCATTGTTCCCCGCACCGGGAGTATCCGCGCCGCCGGGGCGGTGCGACCGCGGATATCTCCCGGTGCGATGAGGGCCGTACGGTCGCGCCAGTCAGCGCCCCTGTCCTGGCGCGGCCGTACGGCACCGGTGGAGTGGTCGGTCAGCTGATACTCGCCGCGAACACGTGCAGGTCGGCGTTGCTGGGCAGGGTCACCGCGGCAACCGTCTTGCCCGCCGTCAGTGGCACCGTCGTGTCGTACACGCTGACCTGGTGGTTCGGGTCGAGAGTGTTGGTCGGCGGCACGTTCCAGTGTGCGGTTGTCGCGACCAGTTCGTTGCCGGTGCTTGCCGCGTTCGCGTACCAGTCGGGCAGGCTCAGCGTGCCGGTCGAGGTGCTCCCGTCGGTGTAGGTGATGGTGACCTGACCGGACTGGGTGCCGAAGGTGCCGGTGCCGAAGAAGGCGAGCTGACTACCGGAACCCGACATCGCAAACGTTTGCCCAGCGGTTTCCACGTTGTCCGGGTTCGCCGTCGCCGCGCTCGGCCAGGTGAAGCTCAGGCCGTCGTGGCTGACCGTCGCCCCCGGTGTGAGACCGACCGCCGCGAGGGCCTGCGCCGAGTAGCTGTACCCGCCGCCGTCGAAGTTCGCGTCGGTCGGGCTGGCGTCGTCGCTGATCCCGGTGTTGTTCGCGGCCGAGGCCAGTGACTGGTACGGCACGCTGACCGAGGTGGTGCCGGTGACCTGCGCGGGCCGGTTGTCATCGCCCCGGTAGCTGGTCGTCGCGGTCAGCGTGACCCCGCCGGCCGCCGCACCCGCAGGCGCGGTGACCTGCCAGTTCGCCGTCACCGACTTGCCGGGTCCCACGTCGGCGCCTCGGGTCGGCTTGGCCGGGCTGACCTGCCAGCCGGCCGGCGCGGCCAGTTTCAGCGCCGCGTCGCGGACGGTTTCGGTGCTGCCGTTGGTGAAGGTCGCGCTGACCGTCGCGGTGGCGCCCGCGTTCTGGATGGCCGGTGCGGACACCTTCACGTAGCGCGGGCCGGTCGTCCTGGTGACCTGGAACGAGCCGGTCAGCGGCAGGTTGGCCGAGGAGTCGCCGACCATGATCTGGTACCTGCCCGCCGCCGTCGTCCAGTTCTGCGCGTTACTGTCCCAATAGGACACGTCTTGGCTGGACAGGGTGAAGTGCACCTGCTTGGTCTGGCCGGGCGCCAACTGCACCTTCTGGAAGCCCTTCAGCTGTTCCGGCGGTTCGGTCGCCGAGGCAGGCTCGCCAAGGTAGAGCTGCACGACGTCCGCGCCGGCCCGGTGTCCGGTGTTGGTGATGTCCGCGGTCACCGTCTCCTGCCCGTTCGGGCCGAGGTTGCCGGGACCGACCCGCAGGTGGCTGAAGCCGAAGGTGGTGTAGGAAAGGCCGGCGCCGAACGGGAACAGCGGCGCGATGCCCTTCGCGTCATACCAGCGGTAGCCGACGTCGAGGCCCTCGGAATAGTCGACCTGCCCGTTCACGCCCGGCCACTGCGCCGCGGTCGAGGCCGGCACGTCGGTGAGGCTCTTCGGGAAGGTCACCGGCAGTTTGCCGGCCGGGTTGGTGTCGCCGAAGAGCACGGACGCGATCGCGGTGCCGTCCTCCTGGCCCGGATACCAGGCCTCCAGCACACCCTTCACCGAGTCGAGCCACGGCATGGTGACCGCGGAGCCGGTGTTGAGCACCACGACCGTGTTCGGGTTGACCGCGGCCACCGCGCTGATCAGCTGGTCCTGCTGACTGGACAGGTCGATGTCGGTCAGGTCCGAGCCCTCGGACTCGAAGTTGCTGGCGAACACCACCGCGACCGAGGACGCCTTGGCCAACGCGACCGCCTGGTCCAGCGGGGTCGGCTGGCCGGGGATCTGCCAGCCGAGGTTGACGAGGTCGTCCCCGCCGTCCTGGTAGTAGTCGGCCTCGACGGACACCGGCTGGCCTGCGGTCAGGGTGACCGTGCCGGTCTCGGTGTTGGCGCCCTGGTCGCGCCAGTTGTCGATGATCTCCTGGCCGTTGATGTAGAGCCTGCTGCCGTCGTCGCTGGTCAGCGAGAAGGTGTAGGAGCCGGTGACCGGTGCGGTGATGCTGCCGGTCCACTTCGCCGACCACTGTGTCGCGTTCACGCCCGGTCCCGGCGACACGGCCGAGTTCGGGCCCCAGTCGAAGTTGACGTTGGGGTCGGTCTGGGTCAGTACCGGCGTACCGGACAGCGTCATGTTGTTGAAGTACTGCGCGGTGAGGCCGTTGCCGGTGCCGCTGGTCGGGGTGAAGTACTGGGTGCCGACGACCGGCAGCTGGCCGCCGGCCGGGTAGGTGCCCTGGGCGTACTGCACGTCGACGCTCTTGCCGGCGCGGGCGGAGATGCCCTGGAACGGGGTGACGATCGAGGGCGCCGTCACGCTCGCGCTGCCACCGCCGGAGGTCAGCGCGTCCGGGCCCGCGTCATCGCCGATCACCGCGATCGAGGAGGTGCTGTGCGTGTTCAGCGGCAGTACCGAGTTCGCGTTCTTCAACAGCACGGTGCCCGCTTCCGCGACGTTCTGCGCGACGGCGGCATGCTGGGAGTTGGTGACCACGGCCGAGGGGCTGCCGGTCGCCGGCCGGTCGAACAGGCCGAACCGGAACTCCTCGGTGAGGATGCGGGTGACCATGTCGTTCAGTTGCGACAAGGGAACCTGGCCGTCCTGCACCGCGGTTTCCAGTGGGGCGCCGAAGTACTGGTCGTCCGGCATCTCCATGTCCAGGCCGTTGTTCGCCGAGGCGACGGTGGAGTGCGTCGCACCCCAGTCCGAGGTGACGAAACCCTGGAAACCCCACTGGTTCTTGAGTTTCTGGTTCTGCGTGTAGTCGTCCTGGCAGGCCGGTGAGCCGTTGATGGTGCTGTAGGAGCACATCACCGAGGCCACGTCGCCCTGCTGCACCGCGGCCTGGAACTGCGGGAGGTAGATCTCGTTGAGCGTGCGCGGATCGACGATGGCATCGTCGGCGGCGGTGTTGCGGTTGGTCTCCTGGTTGTACACGGCGAGGTGCTTGACCTGCGCGAGTACACCCTGGCTCTGGATACCCTTGATGTCGGCGACGCCGATCTGACCGGCAAGGTAGGGGTCCTCGCCGTAGGACTCGAAGGCCCGGCCCCAACGCGGGTCGCGGACGATGTTCACCGTCGGCCCGAGGTCGACGTTGGCGCCCTTGCCCCACTGCTCGTTGCCGATCACCGCGCCGTACTGCGACACCAGCGACGGGTCCCAGCTGGCAGCGGCGGCGACCGGGGCCGGCAGCTGGGTCACCCCGGTCATCCCGTCGCCGACGCCACTGGGACCGTCCTCGAGATTGAGCGCCGGCACGCACAGCTGCGGAATTGCCGGGATCTGGCCGGCATAGGGGGAGTTGTTGTCGCCGTGCACCATCTGGATCTTCTGGTCCAAGGTCATCCGCGCCAGTACCTCGGCCGCGCGCTGGCCGGGCGAGGCGTGCTGGCCGACCCAGGGACAGGCCGGATCGACCGGTGGCGCTGGCGTAGCGGAGGTGGGGATCACGAGGACGCTGATCGCGGCCGCGACGGCCGCGAGCACTATCGACAGTCTGAACGGTAAACGCATGGTCGCACTCCTGGGCGCGGGCGAGGTGGTCGAGCGCGTGGCGCGGCGGGCTCCGGGCGGCGGAGTCACCGGATGAGGAACGGGAGAACCGGGATCGCTGGATACCGGGGACTACCGCACGAGGCGACCGGGCGGGCGGACCGGCGTCCGGTCGAGGAGTGGAGGTCGGACTTCCAGCTCGGCAGCGCGGAAGTGCCGTCGATCCTCCACAAGAGACGGTCAGCCAGGTGGGGCGGCGGGTTGGCCCGCGCCGACGACGGCCTGTTTTCGGGACGGTCTACCGCTGGAGATCGCCATCGAGACTCCACTTCGCCGTGGAATACCCACTCCGCATCGGACGGAATAAGTTGCGGTGCGCAACATATCTCCGCGATGGCGGTAGACGGAAGTGCTGTATCGGTCAAGAAGGCCGTGATCGGCCAAGATTCGACCCATTGAGCCCAGTCCCGCTCAAGGCTTTCTTCACGGCTGCCGCAACGACCGGCTCCCGGCTGCCCGAACCCGCTCGCAAGACTCGGCGGGAGGCTGAGACGACGTCTCGGGAGGCTGCGATGACGTCCGGCCAGGTCCTCGGCTGATCCGGCCCTGGACCGGTGGGCCGGTGAAGATCACGTCGAGCCGCGTGATCCGGTCGTCGGCATCGAACCGGTAGGTGGCCCGCATCGGGACATCGGCGACATCGCCGGCGTGCGCGGGGCTGCGCCCAGGGGCGAAGTCGGTGTCTCCCAAGGCGATGAACCGCACGGCGAGGTCCGCGACGATTTCCCGGCCGTCCTCGGCAAGGTCGATCCGCATCGGCGCCAGCACCTCGAACAGTGCCTCGTGGGCCGTCCGGAACCAGGCCAGCGACTCGGCGGCCCCGCTGAGTCTGGCGATCGGAAACCGGACGCTGACGTCCTCGGCGTAGAACTCGTGGTGCACCAGGTCCCAGTCCTGGCTGTTGAACGCCGCGACGTAGCGCAGGTAGCCGGCGAGGTTCATCACGGCCTCCAGCCGCTGTCAGGGACCCGCACGGTGAACGCACCGCAGCTGAAGCTGAGCCCGAACGCGACCACCAACCCGACTCCGGGCTCGCGGCGCACCGGATCGGCGAACATCAGCGGTACCGAGCAGCCAAGGGTGTTCCCGTACTCACGCAGGATCCGGTACGAGGACGCGACTTCCGGCCCGTCCGGGTCGACGCCGAACTCGGCGCACAGACCGTCCAGGATGCGGTTGCTGCCGGTGTGCAGAAGCACGACGCTCGCCTCGGACGGCGCGGCCAGCCCGCTCGTTCCGGTGGCCAGCAACGACCGCACGGTACTGGTCGCGTAGTGCGTCCCGCGCGCGGTGATGTCCTGGCCGAGCGTGTACAGCCGTCGCCCGTGCACGACCGGGATGTCCGAGCCACCGTCCGGCACGGTGCCCAGTTCCGTGTCCTCCGGCCGTTCATTGGTCAGGTGTGCCACCGGCCCGAACCTCGGCCCGGCGCCCTGGGCGCCCAACAGCATCGCGACCGAGGCGTCGCCGAAGAGGAAGCCGTGCATCACGTTCACGGTGTCCTGCCGCCGGTTGTTCGGCACCTCGGTGAAGTGCGCGTACTTCTCGGGCAGCGGGGGAGACAGCGGGGTGATCGCGTCCAGGAAGCAGACCAGGACGCGCTTGCCCGGTTCGGCGGTGAGGAACCAGCGCGCGGTGTCCACCACCTTCGCCATGGCCGAGCAGCCAAGGTACTCAAGGCTCAGCGCCACAGCGTCCCGAGGAATCTCCGGCAGCAGCGCGAACAGGTCACACACCAGGCTCGGCAGCAGCCGCCCAGGACTGCTCGTCACACCGAGCACCAGCCCGATGGACGCGGGATCCACCTCGGCCTTCGCCAGGCAACTCCGCACCGCACGGGCGGCCAGTTCCGACACGGCCATCTCCAGCTTGGGCTCCACCCCTGCGAAGAGCACCTCCGGGTAGTTCGCCAGCATCGAATGCCTGGTCCGGACGCCCATCCCCGCCAGCATCGTCACCAAGCGGTCACTGAGCCGGCCGTCCGCGGCGGCCAGCAGTTCATCGGTCGACCATCGGGAGGGCGGCAGTTCGGCCGAGACGGCGAGCAGGCAGGGATCCGGCATGAGGCGACTCCGCGCAGCGGCAGGGACCTGAGTGGCCGGGTGATCGTAAGTCAGCACCGGTTGCGGAAGGAGGAAGAGACGGTGACCTCTGGAGGGTTCACTAGGGTTGAACGACGAGGCCTGCTTTGGCAGCGGTGAGTCGCACTCGGAGAAGGCCACACCGGACAGATCGCCCGCCACGCCGGCCTCCCGGAACGAGCGCCGATGGAAAACATCGGTCCCTGTCGACGCCGATCGACCGTGATCGGCCGGGATTCGACCATTGAGCCGAGCCCTGCTCAAGGCTTCCTTCGCAACATGACGTTCACCGAGGATTGCGCAAGAAACGAAACATGTTACGCTTCTTGCGGTGGAAGGAGGATTGATGAGCGTGGCGGCGTTGAAGCAGGAGACCTACCTGCCGAGGGAAGAAGAGCGCGTAGCCGAGGTCTATGACTTCCTGAAGGCGCATGACGAGGCTGGTCGTGCACGGCTTGCACCCCGGTACTTCCTCAGCGGTGCCGAAGCGGGGGATCGGGTCGAGCTTCCGCCCGAGCTGTATCGAGTGCTTCGGCAGGTGGCCGAGGCGCTACGGGGAGGACTGGCTGTCACCGTTGTCCCCCAAACCACGATGCTCACTACGCAGCAGGCTGCTGAACTGCTGGGTGTCAGTCGTCCCACTGTGATCAAATTGCTCGAGAGCGCCAAGATCCCTTACGAGCGCGTTGGCAATCACCGGAAGATTCTCCTCCGAGATCTGTTGGAGTACCGGGAACGTCGTCGCGCGGAGCAGTATGCGGCGCTGGAAGCCACTGCGGTGAGTCTTGATGACGAGGATGATGTGCAGACGGTGCTTCAGAATCTGCGTGAAGCGCGGCAGGTCGTCGCGAGACGTCGCCGGACCACTGGGGATGGCTGACGGGATAGCGGTGTGTTCACAGCACTACTTGACACCTGCGTGCTCTGGCCAAGCCTCCAACGTGACTTCCTGCTGTCGCTCGCAGTGGAAGGCATGTACCGGCCGGTCTGGAGTTCAGCGATCCTTGGCGAGTTGGAGTACGAAGAAGCGCAAAAGCTTGTTCGGCGCGCCGAGTGCGAGGACACTGCGGCCTGCCGCGCCCAGCAGTTGATCGCCCGTATGAGAGCTGCGTTCAGCGACGCTGAGACCTGCGGGTGGGAACCGCTCGAAGGTACCTACGGGCTGCCGGACCCCGACGATGAGCACGTCGTCGCCGCGGCATTCGTGGCAGGTGCTGACGCAATCGTGACGAGCAATGTCAGGGATTTCCCCGAGAAGGCATTGCCCAACGGGATACACGTGCTTCCCCCTCATGTCTTCGCGTTCAATACTGTCGAACTCAGCCCCGCTCGCGCGTTGGCGGCGGTTGAGGCGATCGTTGCTCGTTCAGGACGACAAGGTTCCCCACTAACCACCTGTCGCGTTCTGGATCTACTCGAAGCGCGATACGACCTGAGCCAGGCGGTCGAACTGCTCCGACAAGTAGCCATGTGACCGTCCTGAGCGGACCAACTGTCGATCATGACCTCGGGGTAGCTCCGGTCAATCGGGAGCCCTTGTTCTTGTCGATGCGAATGGGCACTGCGGCGGCACGGC
The DNA here is from genome assembly GCA_036268955.1 of Pseudonocardiaceae bacterium. Taxonomy (GTDB): domain Bacteria; phylum Actinomycetota; class Actinomycetes; order Mycobacteriales; family Pseudonocardiaceae; genus CAJCJE01. Next base: position 27,215 of record DATATE010000059.1, on the reverse strand, counting down.
GACGCTGGCTGTGCGGGCTGGCTCCAGTCGTAGTAGGACGTGGCCAGGGTGCCTGTTTTGGTTGGTTGCAGGCGGTAGCCGTAGAGGTGCTTGATCGGTGGTTGGATGGTCCCGGAGATGGTCCGTTCCAGCCCGGTGTCCTCGGCGTGGCGGGTGATGATCACCGTCCGACCTTGCCGAGGTGCCACGACGGTAGTCGTCGTCCTGGCAGGCCTTGTACATGCTCGCGTCTCATCCGGAGTTCGCCGACCAGATTGCCGAGGACAGCACGGGAACAGCCGTTGTGCGGGTGATCGCGGAGACCATGCGGCTGTACCCTCCTGGCTGGATCTTCAGCCGGAACGCGACGAACCCGGTGGAGTTGTTCGGCCATCACCTGTCTGCCGGCACCGACTTCATCATCAGCCCGTACCTGTTGCACCGCGCGCCCGAGGCCTTCCCCTCACCTGAGAAGTTCCGTCCAGACCGCTGGCGCGACATGGACCCGGATGCGAAGCGCAGCTACCTACCCTTCGGGCTGGGGCCGCGCAGGTGCCTCGGGGAAATGCTCGGGAACGCCGAGATGATCACGGCGTTGACCACCCTGTGCCGTCGGTGGCGGTTCGTGCTGCCACCGAACGCCTCGGTCACTCCTCGATTCCGCGGCGGGCTTTCCCCGCACGACCTGGTGCTGGAAGTCCAAGCCAGGTAACGGAATGGGGGACTTGACCGTCCGGGTAGCCCGCGCGGTGACCGGCGGTGGTGGTTCGACAGTCGACTCGACTGGAAACCCGGCTGTGCGGGCTTATTCGACGTTTCTGGCCAGGATGCCGAGGGTGGCCTTGAGTGCCTGTTCGGGGATGATCGGGAAGATGTTCGCCTGGCGGTAGCGTTCCTCGATCTGGCTCCAGTCGTAGTAGGACGTGACCAGGGTGCCTGTTTCGGTTGGCTGCAGGCGGTAGCCGTAGAGGTGTTTGATCGGCGGTTGGATGGTCCCGGAGATGGTCCATTCCAGCTCGGCGTCCTCGGCGTAGCGGGTGATGATCACCGTGACGTCGTACTTGCCCATCGGCAGGTCACCGAGGGATTCCCGGTCCATGTGCACCACGAAACGGTCACCGGCCGCGCGTACCCGCTCGCCCTCGGCGGACTGGAGCATGCCGGAGCTGTCGATGAGCACATGCCCGCGTGGATCGGTGAGCACGCCGAAGATCGACGAGGGACTCGCCGCGATCTGCCGGGTTACCTCGAACCGTTCCACCGCGGTGTCTGTCATACCGGCCACTGTACGGCCTGTCCTCGACCGAGGGCGGTCAGGAAACTCGTTGCAGCAGAACCTGTTCGATCAGCGCGACCAGCGTTTCCTTCACCGACTTCCGCTGCCGCGCGTCACATTCCAGCACCGGGGTGCCCTCGGGTACGTCGAGCGCGTCGCGGACCTCGGCGAGGTCGAAGACGTCCGCACCGGCGAAGTGGTTGACCGCGACGATGAACGGGATGTGGTGGGTTTCGAAGTAGTCGAGGACCGGGTAGCAGTCCTCGATCCGCCGCGTGTCGGCCAGCACGACCGCGCCGAGTGCGCCGTCGGACAGGTCGTCCCAGAGGAAGTCGAACCGCTCCTGCCCTGGGGTGCCGAACAGGTAGAGGATCAGCGAGGCGTCCAGGGTGATCCGGCCGAAGTCGAGCGCGACCGTTGTCGTCGTCTTGGTCGGCAGCATGGAAGCGTCGTCGACGCCGACCGAGCGGTCGGTCATCGCGGCCTCGGTCACCAGCGGCTCGATCTCCGAGATCGCCCCGATGAAGGTGGTCTTGCCGACGCCGAAACCACCGCTGATCACGATTTTCGCCGCGGTCGGCACGAGGCTGCCGGCGAACTCAGAGGGCCCGGACAAGATCCCTGATCCTCTCGATCGTCTGCACCGGCAGTTGGGTCGGCTCGTGCAGGGACAGGTAGTTGCCGGTGTAGAGATCGGCGAGCAGCACCCGCGCGACCCCGACCGGCAGGTCGAGCCTAGCCGCCAGCTCCGCCAGCGAGATCGGCTGCTGGGCCAGTTCGACCGCGCGGCGCTGTTCGAACTGCAGCGGCGCCGACAGCGCGGCCGGTTGGGCGTGCACCATCGTTTCCAGTCTGAGCCCGTCGTGCAGCGGTCTGGTCCGTCCACCGGTCACCATGAACGGCCGGACCAGCACCCCGTCGGTGTCGATCGGCAGGTCCGAAGCGCGCGCTGGATGCGCCGGCAGCTCCTGCGCGTGGGTGCCGGGCTCGAACCAGGACTTCGGCTGCGTCGGCGGCAGCATCCGAGGGTCGGGCAGCCGTAGCGGGTCCCGGCTGGTCATCGGGTGAGCGTTTCGCGAATCTCGCTGATCAGCCCTGGGCTGAGCAGCTTGCCGGCCCGTTCGGCGAGTACCGCGATCTCGTAGCCGATCAGCCCGATGTCGCAGCCGCCGTTGGCCAGTACCGCGATACAGCTCCCGTCGCTGATCGTGGACACCAGCAGGAAGCCGCGCTGCATCTCGATCAGCACCAGTTTCAGCCCGGCGAACTCGTAGTAGCGCGCCGCGCTCTTGGCCAGGCTGGCGAGGCCGGAGGTGAGCGCGGCCAGCCGGTCGCCCGCGGTCCGGTCGAGGCCGGCGGACTTGGCGATCAGCAGGCCGTCGGAGGACACCACGACAGCGTCCCGCACCCCATCGGTATCGCGTACGAAGTTGCTGACCAGCCAGTGAAAACTCTGCGGGTCGGTGTCAAGCTCGGTAGTCACCGGTATCCTCCTCGCGCGCGGGCTCGGTCGGGTGAGCGTCACCGGCGCTGTTGCCAACCCCGCTCACCGCGAGCTGACCGCGTTGATGTCCTTGTTGGAATGCCGACAGCATGCTGCGTACCTGGCCGGGAGACCGTTCCGCGCCCCTGTCGGCGGCGTTGTTCATGGTGTTGGTCGGGCTGATGCCGGTGTTCTGGCGGGCCGCCGGGCGCGGTACCGGGGGTACCGAGGTGGCGGTCGCCGCTTCGATTCGCCGGCGGGACTGGCGTTTGACCAGGCCGTTGGGCGTACGTGCCGGCGGCGTTGCCGGAGTCTGGGGTGCCGGAGCGGGCGCCGAGGAGCGGGCGGTCGGGATCGAGGTCGACTCGGTCCGTTCGGCAGCGTCGCCGGCCCGTCCTCGGCCGTTCGAGAAGCCGCGATCTTGTCCCGAGGAGCGGCCGTTGGCCGAGGGGCGGTCTCGCGCTGAGCCGTCGTCCCGCGTGAACCGGGGGGAGCGAGTTGGCCCGGTGCTGACGACACTGCCGTTGCCGCGCGCGGTCTCCCGCTCGGCCGTTGCCCCGACCATCGCCATCGACTTTGGGGTTTCCTCGGCCAGCAGGTCGGTGGGCAGCAGCAGGCGCGCGGTGAGGCCGGTGACCGGCGATTCGGACAGGTCGACGCGGACGCCGAGCCGGTTGGCCAACCGGCCGACCACGTAGTGGCCGAGGAACCGGGTCGGCGCGACCATGAAGTTCTCCTCGTCGCGCAGCCGGGCCTGGGCAACGGCCAGTTCGCCGGGCGACATGCCGACCCCGTGGTCGACGACGACCAGCAGGTAGCGGTTGCCCATCTGCCGGCCGTAGATCTCCACCTCCAGCTCGGGGGAGGAGAAGGCGAGGCCGTTCTCGACCAGTTCGGCGACCATGTGCGCGACCTCGGTGATCACCGAGCCTGCGACGAACGCCGGATCGACCCTGCGCAGCACCACCCGCCGGTAATCCTCCACTTCGGACAGTGCGGCGCGGATGACGTCGGCGACCGGCAGCGGCTGCGACCACACCCGAGGGCTGGTCTGGCCGACCAGCACCAGCACGCTCTCGGCGTTGCGGCGCATCCGGGTGGCCAGGTGGTCGAGTTCGAACATGTTGGCCAGCGCGGTCGGGTCGAGTTCCTCCCGTTCGAAGTCGCTGATCAGCGCGAGCTGCCGGCGCACCAGGTTCTGGTTGCGCCTGCCGAGGTTGGCCAGTGACGCGGTGGTGTTGCGGCGGATCAGCGCCTGCTCGGTGGCCAGGCCAAGAGCGGTGTCCTGCAACCGGTCGAGGGCGCGCGCCAGCACCGTGATCTCGGTCGCCGCGTCGGTGGGAACCAGGTTGATGACCGGTTGCGCCCGGCCGCCGCTCTCGTCGGTCTGCAACTTCGCCACGGCCTCCGGCAGCCTGCGGATGGACATGTCGTCGGCGTCGCGGGCGAGCAGCCGGACCGGGTCGATCACCGACCGGGCCGCGCCGATCACCAGCGCGACCATGATCCCGATGATCAGCAGCGCCAGTGCGGAGATACCCGCGAGAGCCATCGCGGAGGAGTTGCGCAGTTGGTCGGCGCGCACCGTCACGTCGTGGCCGACCGACAGCTGCACGGTCCGCATGCCGTTGATGACCGAGGTCATCGAGGTCCACCAGGTCTGCGGGTCGACCTTGACCGGCAGCGCTCCGCTCACGCCGTGGACCGCGATGGCCTCGAAGTTGTTGGCCGTCGTGCCCGCCGGTGTGCTCAGCGCGGCGTTGAGGGCGGCTTCCTCGGTGGTGGTGGCGTAGTTGCCGTACTCGGCGATACTGGACTCTTTGGAGCCGAGGATCTGCGCGAAGCTGGTGTAGTTGTCGGTGCTGAAGGCGTTCGCGGCGAAGACGCCGTTGAGCAGGCCGCGTTCCTGCGCGGTGTACTCGGTGGCGTCGGCGAGCGAGTAGAGCGCCTGTAGCCCGTGCCGCAGCGTGCCGTCCTGGGCCTGGTCGAGGCCGAGCTGGATGCCGTTGAGGGCGCTGATCGCGTTGGTATAGAACTGGAAGGTCGAGGTGGGATCGGCACTGCCGTTGTCCACCGCGCCGCGCACTCCGGTCAGGGTGTCCAGTTTGGCCAGTGCGGTCCGCACCTGCGCGGCACCAGCGTCGGCATTGGCCGGCTGGTCGATCACCTGTTTCAGTTGGTTCAGCGCGGTGTCGGTCTGCGGGCGGGCCGCGGCCAGCTGGGCGATGAAGGCGGTGTCGCCGTTGAGCACGCCGTTGGTGAGGCCGCGTTCGGACTGCAGTTGGTGCACGGTCTGTTCGACGCTGAGGGTGACCGTGATGATCCTGGTGGTCTGCCGGGCGTTGTTGAACGTGCTGGCCTGACCGGTGATCAGAAAACCGAGCAGCAGCAGGACCATCGCGATGGAAACGCACAGGATGCGGATCAGCTTGCCGCGGATGGACCTCGGCCGGAACGCCGCGTTGACCAGCTTGCCGATGCCGTTGGCCCTGACGATCTCGGTCGGCTGCTCGGGTTCGCCCGGACCGGGCAGCCGTCGCGGGCCCGCCGAGGCGGTGGGGTCGATCGGGACGGAGTTCGGCGGGGCCGGGCTGTTCCCGGCCGGCGACAGCCCTTGGTCACGCGCGACCACAATTCCTCCGTTGTTCCACTGTTCCACTGGCGCCGATCGGAATTCGGCAAATGTCCCCCCAGCTGGATGCCGCGCATCCTATCGGCTCGGACATCGATAAGGCCAGGCCTGTTGACCAGCGCTGATACTGACGATATCGCGATTTCCGCTGGTCGCGGTGACCGGCCCGTTACCGCGAGCTGGGTGAACTCTGAGTGTTCGTTATGGCTCGATAGCCACGGGAAACTCCGGTCCAAGCCATAGCCGCAGTTACCGAGGGTGATGTTCATCCGGATTAATCGGACGACGGGCGTCTCTGTTCACTCGGATGGGCCTTGACGTGGCTGCGACCGAATGTCTTGCGAACTGTGCGTTATCAATGGCCTATCAATTTTTGTGAATAGCTCGGAAATCGACGGGTAAACGCATTGGATCGGTCGGCGAAACGTCGCGGCAATAGTTGTGTGCTTTCCGGCTGGACCCATGCCCGGTAACCGTGCTCAGGTGTACCGGGGCCGTCGGATGTCGACCGCGATTCGCCGGCCGTTGGCCCCTTGACGGGCGGGGTTGTGCTTGCTTCAATATATCAGGAACCCTGATACGTGAGAGGCGACGCCATGAGTACCGCGATCGACAACGACAGACAGTCCTCCTCCGGTGCGCAGCCCTGGGGCGACACCGTGCTGGTCTCCTTCGACGAGGGCATCGCCTGGGTGACGCTCAACCGGCCGGCCAAGCGCAATGCGATGAACCCGACCCTCAACGACGAGATGATCCGGGTGCTGGACCATCTTGAGGCCGACGATCGCTGCCGGGTGCTGGTACTCACCGGCGCCGGTGACGCGTTCTCCGCGGGGATGGATCTCCAGGAGTACTTTCGCGAGGTCGACGGGGCCGGGAATGTCGCGCTACAGGCGCGGGTGCGGCGGGCCAGTGCGGAATGGCAGTGGAAGCGGCTGTCGAACTGGGCGAAGCCCACCATCGCGATGGTCAACGGCTGGTGTTTCGGCGGTGCGTTCACCCCACTGGTCGCCTGTGACCTCGCCTTCGCCGCCGAGGACGCGCGGTTCGGCCTTTCCGAGGTGAACTGGGGCATTCCGCCGGGCGGGGTGGTCTCCCGCGCGCTGGCCGCCACGGTCAGCAGGCGCGACGCGCTGTTTCACATCATGACCGGTGAACCGTTCGACGGCCGCGCCGCCGCCGAGATGCGCCTCGTCAACGAGGCACTGCCGGCCGGCGAACTGCGGGCGCGGACACGGCAGATCGCGCTGAAACTGGCCGCCGGCAACCAGGTCGTGCTGCACGCGGCGAAGGTCGGGTACAAGATCGCCGCGGAAATGCCGTGGGAGCAGGCCGAGGACTACCTCTACGCCAAGCTCGACCAGTCCCAGTTCGTCGACAAGGCAGGCGCCCGCGCCAAGGGCCTCACCCAGTTCCTCGACGACAAGAGCTACCGACCCGGCCTTTCGGCCTTCGACCCGGAGCGATAGCCGTGGCCGGGCAGGACGAACGGGGCCTTGATCTCGACGCGTTGGTCGCGATCGACGTGCACGTGCACGTCGAGGTCGCCGCGGACGGCCATACCGCGCTGCCGGCCGACCTCACCGAGGCCGCGAGCCGGCACTTCGGCGCGGCGGAGAGCAGGCCGTCGATCGAGCAGATCGCCGGGTTCTACCGGGAACAGCGGATGGCCTGTGTGCTGTTCACCGTCGACGCGCAGGCGGCGACCGGGCATCCGCCGATCGACAACACCGAGATCGCGCGGGCGGCCGCCGCGCATTCCGATGTGCTCATCCCGTTCGCCAGCCTCGACCCGGCGCGCGGCGCCGCCGCCGTCCGGGAGGTGCGCAGGCTGGTCGAGCAGGAGGGCGTTCGCGGGTTCAAGTTCCATCCGAGCCTACAGGGCTTCTTCCCCTCCGACCGCTCGGTGTATCCGCTCTACGCCGCCATCGAGGCGGCCGGCGTACCCGCTTTGTTCCATAGTGGACAGACGGGGATCGGGGCGGGGGTCCGTGGTGGCGGCGGGATCCGGCTGAAGTACGCGAACCCGATGGAGCTCGACGACGTTGCCGTCGACTTCCCCGAGCTGACCATCATTCTCGCGCATCCGTCCTTCCCGTGGCAGGACGAGGCCCTCGCGGTGGCCGTACACAAACCGAACGTGTACATCGACCTGTCCGGCTGGTCGCCGAAGTACTTTCCGCCGCAGCTGGTCCGGTACGCGAACTCACTGTTGCGGGACAAGGTGCTGTTCGGCTCGGACTATCCGCTGCTCACCCCGAGGCGCTGGCTGGCCGATTTCGCCGAGCTGGGGATCAAACCGGAGATTCGGCCGAGGATACTGAAGGACAACGCGATCCGCGCCCTCGGCCTCGATCGGAGGTAGCGGCAATGCCCAACCTGGGACTCGGCTCCTGGCCCGCGCGGCGTGCCAGGATGACGCCGGACGCCGTCGCGGTCAGCTGGCAGGGTGGCGAATGGACCTACGCGCAGCTGCGCGACCGGGCCGCGCGACTGGCCACCGGGCTGCGCGCGGCCGGGGTCGGCACCGGCGACCGGGTCGCCTATCTCGGCCCGAACCATCCGGTCTACCTGGACATCCTGTTCGCCTGTGGACAGTTGGGCGCGGTGTTCGTGCCGATCAACTTCCGGCTCACCCCGGCGGAAATCGACTACGTGTTGGCCGATTCCGGTGCGACCGTGCTGATCCACACCGCCGAATACGCCGCGACCGTCGCCGCGCTGCCGGATACCGCCGCGCTGCGGGTGGTCGAGGCCGGTGAGGTCGAGGTCGACGCGCTGGCCGAGCAGGAGCAGGAGATCGACCTGCCGGTTGACCTGGCCGATCCCTGCCTGATCATGTACACCTCCGGCAGCACCGGCCGGCCCAAGGGCGCGGTGCTCACGCACGGCAATCTGACCTGGAACAGCATGAACGTGCTGATCGAGACGGACCTGTGCGCCGACGAGCGGGCCCTGGTGACCGCGCCGCTGTTCCACATCGCGGCACTGGCCATGACCTGCCTGCCGATCCTGCTCAAAGGTGGCACGGTGCTGTTGCGCGGCGCCTTCGACCCCGGCGCGGTGTTGGCCAGCATCGAACGGGAGCGGGTCACGATGATGTTCGGCGTGCCCGCGATGTTCGACGCGATGTCCGCGCACCCGGACTGGGCCAGGACCGACCTGTCCAGCCTGCGCAGGCTGTTGTGCGGCGGATCATCGGTGCCGACCGAGACGATTCGCCGCTATCTCGACCGTGGCGTCCCGTTCGCGCAGGGCTACGGGATGACCGAGACCTCGCCCGGCACGCTGTATCTCGGCCAGTCGCACGTCGCGGACAAGGCCGGGTCGGCCGGGGTGCCGTCGTTCTACACCGATGTGCGCATCGTCGACCTCGACGGTGCGGACGTGTCCGAGGGGGAGCGCGGCGAGGTGGTGATCAGCGGCCCCAACGTGATGCGCGGTTACTGGCAACGGCCGGAGGCGACCTCGGCGGCGGTACAGGAGGGCTGGTTCCACTCCGGTGACGTCGCAACCCGCGACAAGGACGGCCACTACTACATCGTCGACCGGCTCAAGGACATGATCATCTCCGGTGGGGAGAACATCTACCCCGCCGAGATCGAGAACGAGCTGCGCAGCCTGCCCGGCGTCGCGGCCTGCGCGGTGATCGGCGTGCCCGACCCGAAATGGGGCGAGGTCGGCAGGGCCATCGTGGTCGCGGCACCCGGTGTCGAACTCGACGCGGCCGACCTCCTCGGCCTGCTCCGGCAGCGGCTGGCCGGCTACAAGGTGCCCGCCTCGGTGGTGTTCGTCGACTCGCTGCCCACAACCGGCTCCGGCAAGGTCCGCAAGAGCGACCTCCGCGAGCGCTACGGCGCCTGACCCGCGCCTCGGACCGGCCGGCGTGTTCAATCGGGTTGCTGGCCGTTGCGGGCCGCCGAGAGCGCGCCGAGCGCCTCCGCGCCGTGCCGAAGGCCCTCGCGGAAGGTCGCTCGCTGGTCGGCATCCAGGTCGGCGAGCAGCGCGGCTTCCACCTCCAGCACAAGGGGATCGCACTCGGCGAGCAGCGCGCGGCCGACCTCGGTGAGATCGGCCAGCAGGATGCGCTTGTTGTCCGCCTGCGGCCTGCGCGCGATCAGGCCACGATTTTCCAGGTTCAGCACCATTTCGTGCATGGTCTGCGGACGCAGGAACGCCCGGCGCGCCAACTGCGCCGAGGACAGCGGACCCCGGCTCTCCAACACGGTCAACGCGGTGTACTGTAAGGTGGTCACGCCGAGTGGGCGCAGCGCGTCGTCCATCAGCGCTCTGATCACCAGTTCCAGCCGCTTGACCAGATACAGCGTCAGCGGGGTCCGCGCGGCGGCAAGACCGGCGCGACCATCCTCGGCCGCCGTTTCGGCGCCCTGCCCCGCTTTTGCTACCGCCGCCCTGTCCGACTGGTCATTCACCCGGCCATGATCCCATCCTCAGCCCTCGGCCGAGCCACCGTCCTCGGACATCACCCGTGCGGTGAGCAAATGCTCGACCGCGGCCGCCGGTTCGCGCCGTCGCGGTAGAGCCCCCGTGCGCCGTTCCTGAGTTGCTACACCGTGGGGTGGAGACCATCTCCACCCCAAGATACGGCGCCGGCCGCAGGACATCGTTCCGTGTCATGAATAGCTTTGTACACAACGCGGAAACGCCGAATCCGAAACAGCGAGAAATTCGAATTCACCCCGATGTCGAGCGGAAGGACCGAATTCCGATGAGCTACGTGCGCGGCTTCGCCCCCTGGATCGTCTACGCCCTCGTCTCCGTGATCGGTTGGCAGTGGGGCGCGCTGGCCGCACTACTCGTCTCCATCGCCTCCCTGATCGCCGACCACCGCAAGGGCGTCGCCATCGACGCGCAGATCCTCGACTTCGGTTCGCTGATCTACTTCGTCGGCCTGACCGCCTTCTCCTTCGCCGACACCCACTTGCCCGTCCAGCACTTCGACGGCCCGCTGTCCTCGGCGTGGCTGGCGCTGATCGCGGTCATCAGCCTGCTCGTCCGCAAGCCCTTCACCCTGGGCATCGCCCGCCGCAGGGTCAGCGCCGAGCTCGCGGCCGACCCACGGTTCGTGCACACCAACATGGTCATCACCGGCATCTGGACCAGCGCCTTCGCGGCCAGCGCCATGGTGGGCGTCGTCGTCGACCTGCTCAACGCCGGCACCATGGTCGACATCGCCCGCCAGGTTCTCGGCCTCCTCGTCCCGATCTACCTGACCCAGCGCTACGTGGCCCGGCTCCGCGCCGCCGCTGCCGCCACCACCGTCGAACCGCCCGGCCTGGTCAACGCGATCGCGCCGGCCAACGGCAGCTGAGCGAGAGCGCTCTCTGATCTGCCGAGTAGATCGGAAACCACGGGTGAAGCGGGGCCAACCGGACGCCTTGGGCCATCTCTCTTGGCGAGCGCCCGGTTGGAGCATTCATAGCCCTTTCCCTTGACATGATTGAAACCTGAGGAGTCTACTAACGTGCTGAGAGCGCTCTCACGCCTGCGGCGACTGTCTGACGGTCGCCGCGGGATTCTTCACACCTCGTGGAGTTGGTGACAGCGCTGTCCACCCTCGTCTGTCGCCAGTTCCCGGCGCACGAAGCAGACCCAGTAATCCGGTAACCGCCTCCCGCGCACCCGGAACAGTTCACCGGGAAAGGAAAGACGCCAGCATGATGACCACACCAGGGCGCTCCGGTCCACCGGCCGCCCCACGGTCGGCCCACTTACCGAGGACGGCTCGCGGCCTGCGCGCCATCGTGGCCGCCGCGGCCGCCGGAATCCTGCTCACCGCCTCCTTCGCCACGGTCGCCGTGGCCTCGCCCCAGGGAGCGTCCGCACCGGCCGCGTCCCCGAAGGCCGCCCAGGCCGAGACCCAGCTGACCGAGACCGGCTGGACCGCGAGCACGAACACCGCGGCGGCCGGCGGTGACGCGGTGTCCAACGCGATCGACGGCAATCTCGGCACCCGGTTCAGCTCGGATGCCGTGCAGTCGGCCGGCATGTGGTTCCAGGTCGACCTGGGGTCCAGCCAGAGCGTCAACCAGATCGAGCTGAACTCCAGCGACTGGCCCGGCGACTACGCCGTCGGCTACAACGTCGAGGTGTCCGGCAACGGCAGCTCGTTCACCAGCGTCGCCACCGGCAGCGGCAGCTCCTCGGTCGAGACGATCGCGTTCGCCACGCAGACCACCCGGTACATCCGGGTCGTGCTGACCGCGGCGAGCAGCGGGCCATGGTGGTCGATCGGCGAGTTCAGCGCCTACACCAACGGTTCCGGCGGCGGGGCAACGCCACCGCCGACCGGTGGCAGCCTCGGTCCGAACGTCTACGTGTTCACGCCGAGCGAGTCGCAGGCCACCATCCAGAACACGCTCAACACCATCGACAGCCAGCAGGCGTCCAACCAGTTCGGCACCCAGCGGGACGCGATCCTCTTCGCCCCCGGCACCTACGGTTCGGCGGCCGACCCGCTCACCGTCCCGGTCGGCTACTACACCAGCATCGCCGGTCTCGGCCAGAGTCCGACGCAGGTCACCATCAACGGCACCATCGACGCGTACAACCAGTGCACCAACGGCGACCAGACCGAGTGCTACGCGACCACCAACTTCTGGCGGTCGGTCTCCAACCTGACGATCAACGTCACCGGCCTGACCGGCTGCTTCAACGGTGAGGACGTCTGGGCGGTCTCCCAGGCCTCGCCGCTGCGCAGGGTGAACATCAACGGCAACTTCACGCTGATGGACTACTGCGACGGCTCACCGGACTGGGCCAGCGGCGGCTTCATCGCCGACTCGAAGTTCTCCGGCGGCAACATCGAGAACGGTTCCCAGCAGCAGTTCGTCACCCGCGACAGCAGCATCGACAGCTGGAGCAACGCGGTGTGGAACCAGGTGTTCTGCGGTGACCCCGGCGCTCCGCCGCAGAGCTTCGCCGGCAACTCCGGTGACACCAACGGTCCGCAGTCCTACACCACGCTGGACACCTGCCCGGTGACCGAGGAAGAGCCCTACCTCTACACCGACTCCTCGGGCAACTACAACGTGTTCGTGCCATCGGTGCGGACCAACTCCAGCGGTCCGAGCTGGGCCAACGGCAACACGCCGGGCACCTCGCTGCCGCTGAGCACCTTCTACGTCGTCGACTCCTCCAGCACCCCGGCGACCATCAACGCCGCACTGGCGGCCGGGGACAACCTGCTAGTGACGCCCGGCGTCTACGACATCGGGCAGACGCTCGACGTCACCAAGGCCGACACCAAGATCATCGGTCTCGGCTTCCCGACGCTGATCTCCTCCAGCGGCAACACCACGATGAACGTCGCGGATGTCAGCGGGGTCAACATCTCCGGCCTGATCTTCGACGCCGGTCCGACGAACTCCCCGTCCCTGCTGCAGATCGGCACGGCCGGTTCGACCGCGAACAACGCCAGTGACCCGGTCAGCGTCGACGACGTCTTCTTCCGGGTCGGCGGTGCCGAGGCCGGTTCGGCCACGACCAGCTTCATCGACAACAGCAACAACTCGCTCATCGACGACGTCTGGGCCTGGCGCGCCGACCACGGTGCCGGTGCCGGTTCGTGGACCTCGGACACCGGGGCGAACGGTCTGATCGTCAACGGCAGCGACGTGACCGCCTACGGTCTTGCCGTCGAGCACTACCAGCAGGACGAGACCGTGTGGAACGGACAGGGCGGCACGGTCATCTTCTACCAGAACGAGAACCCCTACGACGTGCCCGACCAGGCATCCTGGATGTCCAGCCCGACCCAGGACGGCTACCCCTCGTTCTACATTCCCAACAGTGTCACCAGTTTCCAGGGCTACGGCATGGGCAGCTACTCCTACTTCGACCAAGGAGTGCCGATCGAGAACGCGATGGGCTTCCAGGCGCCGAACAGTTCCGGGGTGCAGTTCCATGACCTGTTCACCGTGTTCCTGAACGGTTCCGGCGGCATCCAGTCGGTGATCAACGGAACCGGCGCGCCGGTCAGCACCAGCTTCTCCGGCCAACCGTCCGACGTGGTGTCCTACCCGTAGACCGCGTCGACACAATGGGGCGGGTGGTCGTACGCGGCCATCCGCCCCGTTTCCATCGTGTCAGTCCCACTGCCGGCGCGAGGCGGGTAATCGGCCTCGGACGTTGTCCAGCACCGAGGATCTGGTGCGCCGGATCGGACCGCGTGGCAGGGTGAGCATCAGCACGCTGGTGATCAGCACCGTCCACAGCCGCAGCTCACCGAGTACCTGGTTGTCGTGCACAAGGGTCAACGCCAGCGTCAGCCCGAGGAAGCACAGCACACTCAGCAGCGGCACCGGCTTGCGGTAGCCGACGAGGTCCCAGAGCAGCAGTCCGAGCGCGAGTCCCGCGGTGTAGTAGGTGTAGACGCTCGGGTCGAGCGCGATCCTGGCGCCGATGCCCAGCGCGAACACCGCCTCCCAGCGACGTCGGATCAGCGCGATCAGGCCCAGCACGCAGCCGACGCCGATCTGCGCCTCCCGGTCCCAGGACGGCGTGTTCTGTGCGTTCACGCCGAGCGCGTGCAGGGCGGAGGCCGGCACATTGGGGATGGTGAAGGAGGCCGCCGCGCTGAGGGTGTGCGAATCGGCGAGGACGAACGGCAGCCAGGCGACGCCGACGACGACAGCGGTGACGAGCAGTCCGCGCCACAGCAGCCGCATCGGGAACACCAACAGCAGCGCGGCGCACACCAGCGCCCACGGTTTGGAGTCGACCGCGAGGCCGAGGAACAGGCCGGCCAACATGGGGCTGCGGTACACGACGGCCGCGACCGCGAAGGCCAGGAAGGTCAGCGCGAGCACGTCGTCGAGGTGGCCGAAGTGCACGGCGAGCAGCTCCCAGGACACGATGAACGACCCGCCGCCGACGATCATGGTCAGCGCCATGGCTCGCGAGGTGATGTCGATGTCCGGTCGCAGTACCCGCACGGTCCGCTCGACCAGGTACAGCACGACAAGGCCGCAGATCGTCATGAACCAGGTGACGATGAACCAGCCACCGTCGGAGAACGGTTGCAGCGCAACGGTCACCAGCACCGTGAACGGGCCGAACTGCAGGTCGGGATAGTTCGCGTAGAGGTGCAGCCCACCCGGCAGGTCCATCCCGGTCGGGTGCTGGCCGATCAGCAACTGAGCGGCCTCGGCGAAGAAATGCCAGGAGTAGCCGCTGTTGCTGAACAGGATGACCTGCAACAGGACGGCGCAGCAGGCCAGCACGGTCCAGTAGAGCGGTCGGGCGAGCGTGGTCTCGGGTTCGGTCTCGGTCTCGGCTTCTGGTTCGGTTTCGGTTTCGGCTTCCGGCGGGAGCGAGTCTCGCGGTGTGGCCTGGATCTCTGGTCTGCGTACCGGTGTGACGGCCGGCACAGTCGGTTCCGTGCTGATCTCCCGCCCGGTCGGGCCGCGCCAGGAGCGGTCCTGCGATGCCGGCTGGCTCGTGCGTCGCGGTGGCCGTCGGTCCTGCTGCGGACCGGCGTGCCGCTCACCGGCAAGGTAGGGGCCTGCCGCGCGTCGGACCGGTTCCCGGCGCGTATCCGGTAACCACGGGTCTTTCTCGGTCACCGGCGATGGCCCTGGAAACAACTGTCCGGTGCGGTGCGAGTGTTCAGCGGCACGACGTGCCTCGCAACGGAAGATCGCACAACGGCCACCCTAGCAACCGGGCGGAACGAGTCGAACCTCTTGACAGAAGGGGCAGACAGGAGAAGCTGTCAGTGCTCGGTCGACTCGGTCAGCGTGGATCGCGGGCGATCGGACGGTTGGCGAAGTTCGGTTGGATGACGTAGCTGTGCGATATATCCACTTTTTCCGAAATGGTACTTCCGTGCCCGGTAGTCGGCGTCAAGGTCAGATCGGTCTGAGTTGTCCGGTCGGCGGACAGGCAGACCCGCAGGGCCTTCGGCAGGTACCCGTCGGCGCTGACCGTGGCGACGTAGCTGCCGCCGTGCGCCTCGACGCGGTAGTGGCCGTCGTTGTCGAGGTGCCTGCGGGCGACCTGCCGGCCGGTCGGGTCGAACAGCAGCACGACGCCGTTGTCGATGGGCCGCCCCGCCTCGCTGGTCACCGCGCCGGCCAGCACACCCTCGGCCGACTCCGACTCCGACTCCGACTCCAACTCGGACTTCGGTTCGGTCGACTTCGGCTCGGCCGGGGCGGGTGGTGCCAGCGGTAATGGCGCGGCGACGATGATCCCTGGTCGCAGCCGTGGTGCCGGCACCGAAGACTCGGCGACCTGGACATGTACGGCCGGGTCTGTCACATCGACCGGGTCTGTCACGTCGACCGGATGTGCCGGGCCGGCCGGACTTTCGGCCTCGACCCTGGTACCGGCAGCTGTGCCGACGGCGGCGGTCGGGGCGAGTTCGGGTTGAGTGGGGATGCCGGGTTCGGCGATCGCGCGGAGCAGATGGTGCAGCCGGATCAACGGCTGGATGATCGGGTCGTTGGCCCGGCCACCGGGCACGGTGTCGCAGCGGGCGAAGAGGATCTCGTCGGCCTCGGCGAGTGGATCGGCGGCGGCCGGCTGCACCTGGCCGACCGGTGCCTCGGTGATCTGCCGCGCCGCGGTCGCCAGCGCGCGCCCCGCGTCGGCCGGACCGGCCGGGCGGTCGGTTCTGCGCAGCGCGGCGGTGAGTTCGCGGGCGTGCGTGGCGGTGGCCATGTAGAGGGCGAGGCGGTGCCGGGCCTGCGGCGGGCTGTTGCCCCACAGCAGCGGTCTTGTCAGCGGTTTGGCCACCAGCGCGAGGCGGCGGACCCGGTCGTCGAGGCCGCGCGCGAGCTGGTCGAGCAGCGCGGCCGACGGTGCGCTCGGCTCATCGAGGTGCTGGGCGGTCCGGTCGAGCAGGTCGGCCAGCGCGGTGAGCAGTTCGTCGCGGGCGTTGCGCACGGTGTCGCGGGTGCTGAGCGGCACGACGACGAGGGCGACAACGAAGCCGATCACCGCGCCGATCGCGGTCTCCTCAAGGCGCAGCACCAGGAAGCCGCCGGAGAATTCGTGCAGCACGCTGTAGAGCTGGCCGACCATGATCGTGATGAAGAAGATCATGTACGCGTAGGACAGCCGCATCAGGTAGAAACCGCAGAAGATGCTGCCGACGATCACCACGAGCACCCAGTTCGTGTGCCCCGCGGTGAGATCGACGAGCCAGATCGAGGCGAACAGGCCGACCAGGGTACCGAGTACCCGGTTGAAGCCCTTGAGGAAGGTGTCCGCGCGGGTCCCGGTGCCGGTGAACATCACGAACGCGGCGATGACCGCCCAGTAGTAGCGGGTCTCCGACAGTTCCCGGCCCGCGACGATCGCCAGCGCGCCTGCGATGGCGACCTGCACGGCCTGCCGGCTCGGCAGGTCCATTCGAGCCAGCGGATTCCACCGGCCACCGCGTGCGGGCACCTCACTGGCGACCGCGGGTGCGCCGGGCAGGTTGCCCATGGCCAGGGTGACGGCCGGTTCGAACTCGTCGGCGATCGAGTAGGCCAGCTCGCGCGGCAGCGCTTCGGCGCGCCTGGCCAGCGCGACGAACTCCAGCGCGGCGACGGCGAGGTGCCGCGCGGGCCACCAACCGCTGGCGGCCGAGTCGGCCGAGCGGGACACGGCGTTCTCGGCGGCGTCGGCCAGCGCGTAGGCCGCGCGGTTGGCGCCGAGGTCGTCACGGCGGGCCAACCGGTCCAGCACCGGCAGGGCCAGCGCGCGCAGGGTCTCGGTGCAGCCGGCCAATGCCTCGGCCGAGGCGGCGAGACCGTCGATGGTCTGCTGCGCGTCGATCAGCCTGCGCCGCAGCGCGGGCGCCGACCAACCGGTGGGCAGTGCCCTCGGTTCGGCCGACCAGGCCTCGACCATCAGCGCGACCTCGGCCAGCCGGGTCTGTTGGGCCCGCAGCCTGCGCAGTTGGCGCGGGCTGGTCGTCGGCTGGTCGAGCAGGTCAGCGCCTGCCCTGGCCACCGCCCTGGCCCGCGCGTCGAAGGCGCGCACGATTCTGCGCAGGGTGCGGTGCGGATTGGTGCGCAGCACGGTGATCGACAGCAGCAGCGCCCAGGCCGAGCTGACCAGCACGGCGGCCAGCAGCGCCGGCATCATCGGCAGGGTCGCGTGCAGGAACGAGGCGAAGAAGTAGCCCATCCAGCCCATGAAGCCGTAGAAGAAGTACGGCACCCCGAACCGTCGGACGAACACGGCGGCGAACATCACCAGCACGAACACGCTGAGCATCAGGTCGGCGTGATCGCCGACGGCGACCCCGATGATCATGCCGATGCCGACCGCGACCGGGAAGAACACCGCGGCCCGCAGATTGGCCAGCGCGCTGCTGTCGGTCAGCGCCATCGAGCCCATCATGGCGACCACAGCGCCGAGCAGCATGGCGATCAGGGTGCCCTCGGCACCTGCCCTGGTCAGCGTCGCGAACAGGTATTCGACGCCGAGCGTGCTTGCCACGCCCACCGCGCCGGACCCGGCCATCCGCAGCCGGGCAAGGCCCGGATCGGAGGCCACCACCCGATCCCAGAACTCCGCTAACCAACCCGGCACGCGCACCGCCCACCGCTTTCGCTCGCCCAAAAGGAGGTATGATACCGATAATAGCAGGTATCGTGCCGATATTGGAGTCCTCGATGGTCGCCACCGAATCCCCTCGGCTCAGGCCGGATGCCGGGGAGACCCGCCCGGCCGCGACGAAACCCGGTGCCGACGTGGGTGCTGATATCGATGCCGTGGATGTCGATGTGGTGGATGTCATCGAGGTCGCCTCGGCGGTGCTGGTGCGCAACTTCGAACTGCTGCGCAGGCGCACCACCATGTACGCCGACCTCGACCGCGCCGAATACCTGTTGCTGCGCACCCTGGACGCCGTCGGCCCCTCCGACATCGGCGGCCTCGCCGCCGCGCTCGGCCTCGACCCGTCGACGGCGGGCCGGCAGGTCGCGGTGATGGCCGCCAAGGGCCTCATCGGGCGCACCCCGTCGGCGACGGATCGGCGGCGCAGCATCATCTCGCCGACCGAGGCAGGCCTCGCCAAGATGAACACCACCCGCGCCCAGCGCAGGGTGGCCACCGAGGAACTGCTCGCCGACTGGGAGCAGGGGGATCTGCGCACCCTCGGCGAGATGTTCACCCGGTACAACCGCACCGTCGCCAAGCACTACCTCGGCGGTGGCGAGCCCACCCCGCCGCCGTCTCCCGCCGCCGCGGCCGAGGCACTGCTGTCCTCGGCGGGTCCGTCCGCGGGCCCTCGGTGAACCGAGTCGCGAACCAGGCCGTCCGGTAACGGCAACTCCGTACCGGTCGAATACCGTAGGTCACCGCGTACCCCGCTCGGTTCGTCGGGCGGTCGTGGTATTTTCCCCCGGAACCTGACTGAACCTCGGTCGAGTGGCACCGCCGAACACCGTTGGGCGCTGTTCCGCCGATCGGTCCAGGCGGGTGGCTATGCCAATTCGTGGCCGGATTGTTTCCGGGATTTAGGGCGACTTCGCGACATTGCGGCCGGTAAAAGTATCGCCGAGTTGATATTCTCCCTCAATATCCGAAGTGGACAATGGCGGCGCGCCGCCGCTGGTCCGGGCGGGTAATGGCCACCGACGGCGTACCACAGGACACCGTGAGTGAGTCGGTCGCCCTATCGAGGAGAAATCAGCTGGCCGACATGACTATCGCCGAGCGGTGCCGGACAGGGTAGGCTTCGGGCGCTGGGTAACCAGGCCGATGATTGACGGGTGGCTGATCATCGGATTGTGCGGGCACGGCGAATTCGTCACCAGGTCGGAGGTGCGTGCACCTGAAGGTTTCTCGTTGCAGGCACGGACGGGGAAGGAATTGACTGGTGGAGCTGCGCGGCCTGCGCTATTTCGTGACCTTGGCGCATGAGTTGAACTTCGGCAAGGCGGCAAAAGTCCTGCACATTACCCAGCCTGGCCTGTCTCAGGGCATCAAGGCATTCGAGCGGCAGCTCGGGTTCCCGGTATTCGAGCGGGACCGGCAGCGGGTGACGCTGACCCCGGCCGGCAAGACACTGCTGCCGAAGGCGCAGGAATTGCTCGAACATGCCAGTGAGGTGACCAAGCTCGCGAACTCGCTCGCCGAGCACAACAACGGGACGCTGGCCATCAGCCACACCCGTTCGGCAGGTGTCGGCCTGCCGTTCTCCATCGTCTCCGCGTTCCGCAACGTCTATCCGCAGGTGGAAATCGGGGTGCGCAACGGATTCTCCAGCCTCAACATCGACCTGGTCGAGGGCAGGGAGATCGACCTCGGCTTCGTCCGGCCGCCGCTGGTGATCGGCGATGAACTGGCCAGCGAGACCATCGGCCACGATTCAGTGGTACTCGCGGTGCCCACCGACCACCGGCTGGCCACGGTGACCGCGGTCACCACCGCGGACTTCATCGACGAGCCGCTGGTGTTCTTCACCCCGGAGGCCGGCGGTTTGTGGCAGTCGATCATCAACGCCGTGTACGGGCCGGACCGGCGGCCGGAGATCGTGCGCATCGAACCCGATGAGCCGAACATGCTGGCCGTGGTCGCAGAGGGCACCGGTATCAGCCTGATCACCGATTCCGCCGCTGACATGCTGAAGATGCCCGGTGTGGTGTTCAAGCGTTTCCGCAGTCCGACAAAGGTGCCGATGGGCATGGTGTGGCGGCGGGACAACGTGAATCCAGCCCTGAACACCTTCCTGGAGTTCACCAAGCACTTCCTCGGCCGCGCCGCCAACACCGCGTGAGACCCGAGCGGGACCCCGATGAGCTGATCAGCTTCAGCACCTCGGGCAGTACCGGAACACCGGTGCACTGGCTGCGCACCCCTCGGCAGTTGCGTGCCGAGGTGACGCTGGTGTCCGAGGTCGCCTTCGGCGCGGTTGACCGGGTCGTCTGTTTCGCCCCACCAGTGCACCTCTTCGGTCGGCTGTTCGGTCGGGAACTGCCTGCCTGGCAGGGGATCCCGGTTGTCGACGCCTGGCGGGAGCCGACAACGCCGCCGGTCGTCGAGCCGGGCCTGCGTACCCTGTTCGTCTGCCTACCGGCGAGCTGGCCGCTGTTGCGTTCGGTCGCGGCGCGGATCGCCGAACTGCCGGGCGCGGTCGCGCTGCACGGCACCGGCCTCCTCCCGCCTGCCGCGATCGGCGTGGTCAACGCGCTGGCCGAGGCCGATTTCCGGGCGGCGGAGATCTTCGGCAGCACCGAGACCGGTGGTATCGCCGTTCGCGACCTGCTGCCGACAACCGCGCCCGCCCCGTCCGCCTCGGGCCGGGCCGGGCAGGCCGGTGTTCCTCCCCAGCCGTGGACGCTGCTGCCCGATGTCGACCTGCTCGCACCTACCGGGGCCGAGGAAGGGTTGCTGCGGATCAGCAGTCCCCGGCTGGCGCGGCGCGCCGACCTTGCCGAGGTACCGGCCTCCTGGGAGTCCGCCGACCTGGTGCGCCGCGTCGACGACCGGCATTTCCAGTTCCTCGGCCGCAGTACCCGAATGGTCAAGGTCAACGGCATCCGCTGCGATCTCGACCTCGTCGAGCGGGCGGTCGCGGCCCGGTTTCCCGAACTCGACGTCGTTGCCGTGCCGGTGACCGATGACACCAGAGGCGAGCACTATGAGCTGTACTGCGCGACGAAGGGCCACCCCGCCCTCGACGTCGCGGCCGTCGCGGCGGCGGTCGCCGACCGGGGTGGCCTGCCGGTGCCGCGCAGGGTGCACCTGGTGGGCGCCCTGCCCCGCACGGCGACCGGCAAGGTCCGGCTGGCCGAGCTGACCGGCGAACCCGCCACCGGCAGACCCGGCCGATCTGACTGACCTACTTGCCTTCCTACTTGCCCTCCTCGGCGGCGCTGGTTCGCAGCCCCGACGAACCGGCATCGAACTCATCGGTCTCGGCGTGTAACAGGTCGGTGGCGAGTACGTCCACCTCGTCAGCGTGTGCGAGCAGGTTTTCCACCGCCGGCAGGAAACTGGCGCCCTTGTCGGTCATGGTCAGCTGGTCGTAGGTGTGGTCGAACAATGGGAAACCGAGTTCCTTCTCCAGCTCCTTGATGTCCGCACCGAGGCTTTGCGCGCTGACGCGCAGCAGTCTGGCCGCGCGAGCCATACTGTGCGCGTGCGCGATCGCGACGAAGTACCTGAGGCTGCGCAATTTCATCTCAAGCACGCTCCGGTGTTCGCACCGGCGAGCCGCCGAGGACGGCGAGGTCCTCCAGTTGGTCGCCGACGAATTGGCCGATGAGTTCGATGGTGGAGAAGAAATGCCGGACATCGTGCTCGACGAAATCGACCTCGATACCGAATTCGGCCTCGATCCGGCAGATGCATTCCAGCGCGGCAAGGCTGTCGTAGCGGTCGCCGAGCGTCTCGCGCAGCAGGTCGGTGTCGGTGATCGGATCGAGGGCCGCGCCGAACTGCTTGTGCAGGGCAGCCCTGACCTGCTCGGTGAGATCGGTGGTGGTGGGAGCGCTCATCGGAATGGGTGTCCTTTCCAGACGGTCAGACGGTCGGACGGGTCAGGGATTCCTTACGGCTGTGGGGGATCAGCGGGGTACCGGGATCTGGTCGGCTCGGTGTAATCGGCCACGTGGCGCGACGTAGACCAGGTCGGGGTGGGTCGGCCGGAACTCGATGTAGACGAACTCGGAGCGGTCCACCATGTCCAGCGCGGCGAGGAGTTCCTCGGCCAGCTCGTCGCGGAAGCGGTGGTCGCGGTCGGGGCTGATATGGCAGCTGACCGTTGCGTGGCAAGGGGCTTCGGTACTCATCGCCATCGCCTCGATCGGCATTCCCGCGCTGAACAGCGAGTTCTGCGGCTCCTGCACGAACCGCACGACAACATGCGAACTCAGGATGTCGCGTTGGCTCAGCCAGCGGGTCAGCCGGACCGCGATGGCTCGTTTTCGGGGAGTCGAGAGTTGGCTGGTGGTGATCTCGATCGTCGGCATGATGCGCTACCTCAGGAAAGCACGAGTGCGGGCAGGTCGGCGGAGGGATCGGTGAGTCGACGGTCCAGCAGGGCGCCGAGGCACCGCGCGAGCGGGCCGCCGTCGCCGGGCGCGAGCGGACTCCACGCGGTCGAGGTGGGTTTCCTGATCCGGTCGACGAACCGGCGTGCTCGCCTGCCGTCCACGGCGATGCCGTGCCGGTCGGCGGCGAGGACGGCCTCGTAGGTCGACAGCAGGTCGGGCACCCGGTTGCCGGTGTTGGCGAACCCGCCGCCGTTGACCTGATGGTCGGCGAGCAGGCTCGCCACCCGCGCGGGCTCCGGGCTGCCGAGCGCGGCCAGGATACGCAGGCCCTGTAGGCCGGCACGCAGGGTCGGCTCGGCGGCCGGTACCGGTCGGAACCCGACCCCGGCCCCGCTGGCGGCGAGGAAGCCGCGCAGCGCGGTGGTGTCGATCACCTCGGCGACCGGCCGCCCGAGCAGCCCGATCGCGTCCACCGCCGCCGCCGTGGAGACCAGTTCGGAACCGCGACCCTCCCACAGGCCGAAACCGCCGTCCGGGTTCTGCGTCCGCCGCAGCCAGTCGACGATCCGGCCGGCAGCAGTGGGATTCGCCCGCAAGACGCCGGCGGCCAACCCCCACAGGGTGCAGCGCACCTCGGCGCCGCGTCCCGGCATGTACATCAGGCCGCCCTCGTTGGGCAGCTGACAGTCGGCCAACCAGGCTCGCCTGCCGGGATTTCGCGGATCGTCCTGGTCGGTCAGCACCGCGGCCGAGGTGCTCAGAACGTCCGCGGCCAGCGCGGGCTCCCGGTAGGTGTAGCCGCCGCCGGGATTGGCGAAAGCCGCGATCCGCTCGACGAGAGCGGGAGCCTGATCCTGGACCGTGATCCCGGCCGCGCGCAGCGAACCGACCGCGCAGAACGCGGCCCAGACGTCCTCGACCGGATAACCGGCCCAGCGCAGGTAACCGCCTGCCGGGCCGCGACGCGCGGCGATCCAGTCGACCGTGACCTGCTCGATCCGGTTGCCCAGCATGGCCAGCGCCGAACTCGCCCGGTAGGTCGCCCACAGGCACGGTCGCTCGGCGTCGGGGGCGAACCGGAAACCGCCGTCCGCGCACCGCTGACCGCGCAACCAGGCCAGCAGTGCCGAGGTCCGCCACGGCGGCGGCGTCGGCTCGACCGAGTTCAGCCGCTCCCAGGCGGTGATGCCGTAGTGGCAGGCGCGGACATCGGCGTTGCCGGCCGCCGCGTGCTCCGGTGACCAGGAAAGGCCGCCGTCGGCCGTTTGCAGCCCGCCGAGCCAGTCCAGCAGTGCGGTCCGGTCCGGGACATCGGTATGGCAGACGTCGATCGCGGTCCTGGTGCTGAACTGGGTCGCCCACACATCGGGCCGCTGGCCGGGCATCATCGCGAACGCGCCGTCGCGGAAACCGCGCCGCAGCCAGGCCGAGGTCCGCTCCGGCCTCGGCACCGCGACACCGAGATCGGTGAGGGCCTGCGTGCAGTAGAAGGTGGCCCAGGCATCCGAGGGCATTCCGCGCGTCCACGCGTAGCCGCCGTCGCTGTTGGCCCTGCCGAGCAGGAAGTCCCTGGTACCGGCCGGATCGGTCACCGCATCGGCCCTGCCGAGCCAGACCAGGGTGCGGACCGCGGCATAGGTGCACCACAGGTCGGCCTCCCCGGAGCCGACCCCGGTACTCGGGAGTTCGATCGTCGGGAGGGTGATCGTCCGGTGTGTGGTCGTGTCGGTCATCACACCGGCTCCACGACACGGATGTTCGAGCGTTTCCAACTCTTCTGCGAGCCGCCCGCCTTCGTGGTGCTCGGCAGCGAGTTGACGAAGGACACCACATCCCAGCGCAGGCCGATACCGTGTGCGGACGCCTCCTGCAACGCGATGATCTGCGCGGGTTCGGCGGCCCGGTCGGCCCGCACGTCGCGTTCCAGCAGCAACCGCACATGGCTGCCGCCCGGATCGGTTTCCACCAGGTAGCCGGTGGCGCCGGTCGCGCCGTAGACGACGTCCTCGACCGCGCGGATCGTCAGCGGCACCTCGTGTACCCGCAGCGCGTCGGAACTGCGCCCGCTCACCGTGATCACCGGCGCGGGACTGCCGCAGGAGCAGGGCTCGCCGAGTCGCACCTCGTCACCGGTGTCCAGCCGCAGCAGCGGCCGGGCGTGCAGGTTCAGCGGTGTGACCACCAACCGGCCCGCCGCGCCCGCCCGCACCGGCTCGATCGCACCGTCCGGCCCGGCCAGTTCGACGTAGTTGGCGCCGGTCAACAGGTGCAGGTTGGCCGCGCGGCAGGTCGCGGCGAGGGTGCCGGTCTCGGTGCTGCCGTAGCTGGCGTCGTAGACCCGCGCCTGCCACCAGGAACCCAGTCGGGCGCGCATCGCCTCGGTGCTAACCTCGCCGAGCAGCATCATCGTGCGCACCGATTCGCGCAGCTGCTCGAACTGGCCGCGCTGCTTGAGGAAACGGGTCAGCTGCAAGGCGACGCCCGGTGCCAGGAAGACCGCGGTCGGCCGCAGCGTCCGCCACAGGTCGATGACCCGGTCGTAGTCGGCGATACCGACGGTGAACGGGTACAGCCGGGCATGCGGCAGGCCGAGGTATTCGCTGACCGACACCACGAGGTCGGCGACCGGCACGATGTCCGAGGGCAGCAGGATGGCCACCCGGTCGTCGTCGGAGAGTACCCCGCGCCAGGCCTCGGCGACCGAGACGGCGTTGTAGACGATGTCCTCGACGGTGCGCGGCGTCGGAGTGACCTGACCGGAGGTACCGGTCGTCTCGTAGTACTTGGCGGTGCGGTCCCAGCCGACCGCGACATAGGCCCACGGGTCGGCTTTCAACCGGGCACGTGGCGTCGGCGGCAATGCGTGGAACGCTTCGATACTCCATGGCGGGAGATCGGCATAGGCCTTTGTGCTGGCGGCGCGGGCCCAGGTGCGCGCGAGTTTGTCGGCATAGAATTCGGGGGTCGGCAGGCATCCGGTCAATCCACATAACTCTGCCTGCGCGTGCGACAGCACGTCGAGTAGGCGATTGTTTGTTATCAACATGCCTTTTCCTTCCGGCGCGGGCCGCGTTCGCCGAATCGTCGGCTGTCCGGGCGGCCTTCGCTACTTTACCGGGGAAATGCAAGTTGCATGATGACAGTTGGCCATCAGCTGAAAACTATAATTTATCGCGGCTTTGCTGCCGATGTCGATGCTGTCAGGAGTGCCGTGAGCTTGCGGTGAGGGTCGGCGAAGCAGCCAATAATCGTCCATTATCAAGCTAATCAGGGGATCTTTGTTTTTAGTGAGTAGTTAAGTATTTTTGTGGTACGCGGGCGGCTATTCCACTTTCTCGGTCGGGCTGTTACCGAAAGTGATATGTGCTACCTCGTCGGCCGTCGTCGATCGTGTCTCGCCGTGCCCGCGAACCCGCCCCGGTGCTGCGCTAGCCTGGCGCTGAAGCTGACTAGGAAGGACGAACACGGTGGGTGCTGTTATCTCGCTGGAGCTCGAGGACGACGAGGATTCGTCCTTCGCCGAGCTGCCGTGGCTGGTGACGTTCGAGCCCGATGACGACGAGGGCAGCCAGCAGTGGGACGCCTTCTCCTGCGGGCCCTACCTGCGGTCGCACGCGCTCGCCATCGCCGAGGCCGTCGCCTTCGAGCAGGACGGCGTCATCGCGGTCGTCTCCCCGGTGCTGCCCGCGCTGACCCCGGACGACGTCACCGCCATGATCGACCAGCGGCGCGCGGAGGCCGAAGCCGAGGCGACCGATGACGATGACGAGTTGGACGACGAGGAGGAGTCCGAGGACGTCGACGAGTTCGAGGATGCCGAGGATGCCGACGAGTTCGAGGACGCCGAGGACGAGGAAGACGGCGACGAACTCGATGACGAACTCGACGACGAGGACGGCGACGAGCTGGACGACGAGGATGAGGACGTAGCGGAAGCCGATGTCGACGAGGACGTCGATGAGCTTGACGACGAAGAAGAGGACGACGAGGACGACGCCGACGATCTCGATGTCGTCGAGATCGATGTCGAGGAGATCGAGGTGCCGCTGCCCGAGGAGATCCGGGCCGGTATCGAGACCGTGATGCTGCGGCTGCTCGCGCACACCGCGCCGGTCGCGGAATCCGCCTGAGCCCGGTTGACCGGGGTGGCCGGCTCCACGCGAGCCGGCCGCCCCGGCACGCCGCTCATGACGTAGCGGTTCAGCGCTTGAGGTAGGCCTCGGCGAGTTTCGGCGGCGCGCAGGCCAGCCAGCCGTCGATGATCGCCTCGTTCAGCGCCTTCTTGGTGATCTTGGGCAGATTCACCAGCACGGCCGGATAGCCGGCGAAGTGCTCGATGGAGAAGAACGCCACCGGGTTCGCCGCGATGATGGCCTCCTTCTCCCCGAGGTCCGCGGTCTTGATGGCCAGGATCGGCCCGTCCGGTGGGGTCGCCGTGCCGAATCGCTTGATGTCCGCCTTGCTGAACGGCCGCTCCCACGCGAAGCCCTTGCCGTCGACGAACCAGGTCCGGTGGCGGAACTTCGCACCTTCGGTGACCTCGGGCAGGCGCATCGCCATCGCGGCGGCGTCATCGAGTGTCGACATGCCGATCACCGTACCGCCGAGGCCGCCGGTCGCGGCAGCCGTCAGGAGCCGTTGGCAGCTGATCGACGCAGGTCAAGGCCTGGTGCGGCGACCGATCGCGCCCGGCACCGGCCGATCGGCGACAGCGGGGTCGGGGTTCGCCTAGGCTGTCGATGATGTTGCGTCCTGGAAGCTGGACCAGGCCAGCGGGTGAAAGTCCCGTCCGGGTAGGCACCGGAGCGCCCGGTAGCAGGCCCCAGTCTGTCGGGGAGACCCGTCAGGCCGAGCGGGGTGTCAAGAGCCTCTTTGGAGGGA
>DATATE010000058.1:0-3357 GCA_036268955.1 Pseudonocardiaceae bacterium | reverse complement strand
CTTGCGGACCGCGTGGTAGGCGGTGATGCCGGCGTCGGCCAGCGCGGCCACGTCCTTGGGCTGGGTGGACGGGTCGAGCTTGATGCAGGCCCGGGCCGAGGTCAGCAGGTACTCGGCCATGCCGCCGTCGGTGGACAGGCCGGGGAACGTGCTGTTGACGCAGTGCATGTCGTCGCCGGCCCGGCAGGCGTGGCACAGCCCGCAGGTGGGCGTGGGATGCAGGATCACCGTGTCGCCGACGGCCACGTTGGTCACGGCCGAGCCGACCTCGGACACCCAGCCGGCGTTCTCGTGGCCCAGCGTGTAGGGCAGCGGGGTCTGCATCCGCTCATCCCACTGGCCGAGGATGATGTGCAGGTCGGTGCGGCAGACACCGGCCCCGCCCACCTTCACGATCACGTCCAGCGGATGGGTGATCTTGGGCTCGGGGACGTCGTCGATCTGCGGCGACTGGTTGAACGCGTGCAGGCGGACGGCCTTCATTGGTCCTCCTCAGCTGTACCCTCGGCTGGGCCCTCACCTTGGCCTCGGGTGTTCTCGTAGCGGTGCTGGAGCATGCCGCGGCAGATGCTGCCGTTGGATTCGATGCTGATCCGGGTCAGCCGGGCCTTACGCAGGTGCAGCTCGGTGACGGCCGGGTCGACCGGGCCACCGGTCTTGGGGTCGATCATCAGCAGCGCGTCGTCACCGGCGGGCAGGCCCAGGTCGGCGCGGCGCTGCCGGAGCCGGTCCAGTTCCCGGGACGGCGACAGGTCGCCCAGCGTGAGCCGGGGCAGTTCAGTGGGCGACAGGCCCGCGGTCAGCAGCGGCCGGGCGACCAGGTCGGTACCGGCCATGACCGCCTTGCGCAGGAAGTCCGCGCGCAGCTGGTGCAGCTCGCCGACCGCCTCGCCGTCGAACGACTGGGCGAAGCCGGCCTGCGCGGCCACCCCGCCGTTGATCGCGTCCGAGGCGAAGTGGTCCTCCAGCACCACTTCTGCGTTGCGGACCCCCGGCAGGCCGGCCACCGCGTCGTAGGCGTCGGCCACCATGAGGAACGCGAAGTTGGGGGCGCAGAAGTAGGTCGGCAGCCGCAGCCGCACCTGCACGTCCCCGGCCGCCGACATCACGGCCGACGTGACGAAGCCCAGCGTGGTGATGGGCTCGTCCAGCTCTGGGTCCCTGACTGTGGCCAGAGCGTCTTCGAGCCTTCTCCCGGGGGGCGCGGGGGGTCGTCCCCCCGGGGATACAGAGCCGGCACGGGCGGCCGGCCCGGAGGCGTGTGCCCCCGGGCCGGCGCCGGTGTCGGTTATCGATGTGGTCATGCCCCCGCGACCGGGCTGCCCTCGTCGACGAGCTTGGCGTCATCCTGCTCCGCAGGCTGGCCGCCGGTGTCGTCCTTCAGGCGGTATTCGGCCGGAACCTCAATGTCGTAGAGCTTGGCGGCGTTGAGGCCGAGGATCTTCTTCTTGCCTTCCGCGGTGAGCCGCGGGTAGTCCGAGAACTCCTCGCCTGGGTAGTCCCAGTCGACGAAGCCCTCAATCTGCCACTTGGGCTCCCAGATGCCGTAGTCGCTGCCGAAGGTCATCTTGTCCTCGCCGACCCAGAACAGCAGCTCGCCTATGACCTTGGCGAAGAACTTGGGCCGGGCGAACATCAGGCCGCCGATGACCACGGACAGGCCGGCGTAGACGTTGGGCTCCTGCGTCGCCATGAAGCAGAAGTCCTCGATCCGCGGCAGGCCCACGTGCTCGACGATGAAGTTCAGGTCCGGGAAGTCGGTCGCGCAGTGGTCGATGTCGGACACGTCGAAGGCGTCCTTGTCCAGCGGCCAGATCGTCGGGCCCTTGTGAACGTGGACGTTCTTGATGCCCGCTTCCTGGGCAGCCTCGAGGAACCGGTAGCTCGCGGCGTCGCTCAGCTTGTAGCCACGCGAGCCGTTGTTCCACTCGGCGGTGTAGAGCTTGATGCCCTTGGACCCGTAGCGCTGCACGTTGTCCTGGAACGTCTTCAGGCCCTCGTCACCGTCGCGGGGGTCGAACCGGGTGTTGTAGATGAACTTGCCCGGGTGCCGCTTCCCCATCTCCGCGTTGCGCTCGGTGGTGTTGAAGCCGGTGGTGTACCACTCCTTGAGGTACGTCGGCTGGAAGACCGCCACGTCCACGTGCCCGTCTTCGAAGACGTCCTTCATCAGGTCGTCCTCGGAGTACTTCTGGAAGTGCTCGATCGTCCAGTGCGTCTCGGGCGGCCCGAGGGACTGGTAGGCGTGGAAGCAGTCGATCCAGCCCTTGGCGTACTGCTCGGCGCCCTTCACCCAGTTTTCGGGCGACGCGTCCCAGTAATGCATGTGGCTGTCGACGATGAAGTACTTCTCGCCGTCCTTTTCGTAAGCCATTGCGCCTCCTTGCAAGTGATGGGCTAGCTGCGCACAGTGAGGTCTTTGAGGTCGAAGCCGATGTACTCGGCCGCGTCCTCGGGGTTGGCGAACATGATGGTCCGGTCGTCCTCGTGGATCATCCGGCCGTAGTGGGTGGACATGTTCTCTTCAAACTCGGCCGAGTCGAACCAGCCCTCTTCCTCGCCGGCCGCCTCGGAGATCTCGTCGTAGACGAAGTCCATCCGGCCGATCGCGTCGACCCGGATCATCGACGGCAGGTGCCGCACCGAGACGTTGTCCTTCTCGCCCATCACCTTGGCGACTACGGCGCCGACCTGGTTGTTCATCAGGGTGACGCCGCACTGGTTGGACGCGGTGTTGTCAGACTTGAACGGGCTCTCGCTGGTCTTGAACGTGGTCACTGGCCAAGCTCCTTCGGTACGTCGAGGTGCAGTTCGGAGAGGAGTGCGGCGAAGCGGTTCTTGACCGCGTCCAGCCCATCTTCGAAGCGCGGGGGCTTGGAGTCGGGCTGCGACCAGATCGGCTGCAGGGCCCGGGCGGCGGCGATGGACCGCGCCGTCCAGGTGGCCACCCACTGGTTGAGGAGCTGCTTGTTGTGGTCGGCGAATTCCTTGTCGGTGGTGAGCAGCTCGAACATGGCCCGGGTGTAGCGCAGGTCGCGCTCGGCGAAGTCGTACTCGGCCACACCGACGATCGTGGGCGTCACGAAGTCACCGTTCCGGGGCGCGGCGTGCTGCACCAGCTGGCTGCGGAACAGCTCGCCCACGAGCGGTTCGAAGACCACGTTAGATGCGAAGATCGCCTCGCACCAGTCATCGGTCGCGGTCAGCTGCTCGGCCGTCTCGCGGACGCCCTGCCACTGCGGGTCGTTGTTCCAGGC
Organism: Pseudonocardiaceae bacterium; assembly: GCA_036268955.1. Lineage (GTDB taxonomy): Bacteria > Actinomycetota > Actinomycetes > Mycobacteriales > Pseudonocardiaceae > CAJCJE01. The sequence goes on along the minus strand of DATATE010000058.1, from coordinate 100 downwards.
CTCCAGGTGCGCGATGCCGTCGAAGCTCGGGATCTCCTCGGTCAGCGTCAGGTTGTACAGCGCCAGGTCCTGGGCGGACCGGATGCGGTGCATGCTGTTC
>DATATE010000057.1:0-126544 GCA_036268955.1 Pseudonocardiaceae bacterium | reverse complement strand
CGCAACGCACGTCGAAGTGGGGACGGGCAGCGGGCACTAACCCGGAACCATGCTGTCGATCACTCGACCCTCCTGTTCAGCTGGTTCACTCACACCGTGCGACCTCGTGTCGCACTGCCGACAGACGACAGTTGGCACTTGTAGATCGTTGTTGTCATCTGGTCCGTCGACTGGCTTAATGCCCGCCGAGCGTGAGCACCTCGTCGGCCGCCTGCGCTATTGATGCGCCGAGGTCGACGGCGGGATCACCGCCCCAGCGGCGACTGGCGCGGTCGAAGGCCGCCATTCCGACCTGGGCCGCGAGCCGCGCCGTCGGCGGCGCTATCGCACGGTCGGCGAGTGCATTTGCGAGGGTGTCTGTGAGCGCGGCGGTCTTGGCGTATGCGCGCTCCTGAAGGGCCGGGGTCACGGCGATCACTTGGGCTCGCTGCTCGGCGACCGAGCGGTTGCGGACGAGCAGTGGAACCGCAGCGGTAAAAGCCCGGACGAGGACGGGGAGCGGTGCCAGGTCGGGCGGCGCCGCGGCGATGGCGTCGACGAGGATCGCGCGTAGCTCCGCCTCACCGTCGAAGAGCACCTCGCGCTTGTCGGCGAAGTGGCGAAAGTAGGTGCGTTCGGTCACCCCGGCTCGCGCGGCGATCTGCGCGGCGGTGGTCTCGTCGTAGCCGCGCTCGCGGTAGAGGTCGAGGGCCGCCTCGCGCAGTCGGGCGCGCGCCTGCGCTCCATCTCTCGGCATGCCCGCATTCTACGTTGTGACAGTGACTGTCGTAACGTGGTAGAGTCAGTAACTGTCACTACGTTTCGCGAGGAGAACCGATGAGCCCCGTCACAGCTACCGCCGTCCGTTTTCATGAGTACGGCGAGCCGCCGGATGTGCTGCGCGAGGAGCGCGTCGAGGTCGCCAACCCCGCAGCCGGCCACGTCCGGGTACGAGTGTCCGCGGTCGGACTCAACCCGGCCGACTGGGAACTCTGTCGCGGGTTCATGGCCGGGAGCTTGCCGCGCGGCATCGGCTACGACGTCGCCGGAACGGTCGACGCGGTGGGAGACGACGTCGAGGACGTCGCCATCGGAGACCTCGTCTTCGGGACGGCGGATTTCGTCGGCCAGCCGAGCGCGGGCGTCGCCGACATCGCGATCCTCAACAGTTGGTACCGCGTGCCCGACGGGCTCGACCCCGTCGAGGCGGCCGTGCTGCCGATGGCCGTCCAGACCGCGACGTGGACGCTCGATGCGATGGGTCTTGAACCAGGGACCGTGCTGCTGGTCAACGGGGCCGGCGCGACGGTCGGGTTTGCCGCTGTTCAGATCGCCCTGCGCCGCGGCGCCCGAGTCATCGCCACCGCCGGTCCCACTTTCGCCGGTGAGCTCACGACGTTGGGCGCCCTGGTCACTCCGTACGGCGAGGGAATGGCCGACCGGGTGCGCGACCTCGCCGGCGGGCCGATCGATCTCGTGATCGACGCTCCGCCACCGAACGCCGGGTCGATCCCAGAGCTCATCGCCATCGCTGGAGAACCGAGCCGGGTCATGACGATCAGCAACCACGATGAGGCACGGCGCCTGGGAGCGCGCGTCAATCTCGACCACGTCGCCGGACTGGCGCCGCCCGAGACCTTCCTGCCCCAGTACGCCGCGCTCGCGGCCGACGGCGCCTTCCGCATCCCGATCGCGCGCACCTACCCGCTCGCCGATTGGCGGGACGCCGTCGAGCTCAGCATGTCAGGCCACCCCCACGGCAAGGTCGTCCTGCTCCCCCGAGGACTCGATGCCGACGCCTGAGCCCGATGCTCGACTTTCCCGAACTCGACGGGCCACTGAGGAGGGATGACCCGGCCCCGCGCCGCTGATGCCATCTCGGCCGACCGCCTCCGCCGCGACATCAAGGCGGATCTCAGCCAACCCGGCCGGGCCGGCCCACCCCGCGGGTTTCAGGCTGGGGCGGCGAAATCCTCGAATTCGACGACCTGGCGTACCTCGACCTCGACCTCGTCGAAGAGGTCGGCGTAGCGCTGGGCGAACGCGACGGCCTCGGCGCGGTCGGTGGCGTTGATCAACCCGAATCCGCCGATGACCTCCTTGGCCTCGGTGAACGGTCCGTCGGTCGCGGTGATCCCCGCCCCACGCGACTTGCGGACCCGTGCACCCTTGGCCGACGGGTGCACTCCCTCGGCCGTGATCAGGATGCCCTTGTCGAGCGCGTCCTGTACGAACGCGCCCATCTTCTCGATGAACTCCTGGCTCGGGTTCCACGCCTCGGGGACGCTCTCGTCCAGCCGGTGCATCATCAGAAATCGCATTGCTACTCCCAGATATCTCGGACTGGGCCCGGTTACCTCCGGACGCGCTGACCAGCCATCATGAACGCGTCGAACGACCGGACTCCGTTTCGACACGTCCCAGGAAAAATCTTGTGGTGACTTTTCGGCGGGCTGTGCCAGCCTGTTGTCGAGACGGCAGTCTGCCCCACCGGTCTGGACGAGGCACTGACTTTGCGGTACAAAGTTGTCAGAGCTTTGAAACGCAAAGTACTTGGCCAAGGGGAGCGATGATGACGCAGCCGGTACCGGAAGATCTGGAAGTGGATGGTCCACCGCTGTCGCCGGCGGACTCGCTCGCGTTGATCGATGCCGAGCAGGGGCGCAGGGCGCGGCGGATTCAGGTGGGTGCGGCGCTGACCTGTGGCGTGTGGGGCGTTGCCTACCTGGTCAGCTTCGGATTGTGGTACCTGACACGGGAAGCCGAGCTACCCGGTCTGGTAGCCGGCGTCGTGACCGTGGTGTTGTTCGTCGGTGCGCTGGTGTTCTCCGCCTGGTACGGGGTGCGGGCCGGGTATGGGGTGCGGGGGCCTTCCCGGGTCAGCGCGGCGATGTACGGCTGTAGCTGGACGATCAGCTTCTTCGCGTTGACCGCGGTCAATGTCGGGCTAGAGCTGCGGGGAGTTTCCGGTGATCTGGATATCCTGCTCTGGTCGGGAAGTTCGTTGCTGCTGGCCGGGGCGCTGTATCTCGCCGGCGGGGCGTTGTTTCACAGTTGGGTGGACTATGTCGTCGGGGCGTGGACGATGATCGCCGCGGCGGGCAGCGTTTTCGCCGGTGTGCCGGGTAATTTCCTGGTGCTCTCGCTGGCCGGCGGGGGCGGGTTCCTTGCCCAGGCGGTGTTCTACGGCTGGCTCAGCCGATGCGGCCGAGTCGACGGCACCGGCGGCGCGGAACGCGCGCTCGGCGTCAATGTGCCGACGACATGATCGATGGTGCCCTTCCGGATTCGGCCGGTAATCCAGGTCCCGCCGCGAGTGCCGACCCTCGGCCCGCGCTGCCCGAGTTGGACGCGGTGATCCATGCGCAGGCCAGGCTGCGGGTCACCGTCGCGCTGGCCGGGCTCGCGCCGGGTGACCAGATCGCCTTTCCCACCCTGCAACGGTTGCTGGAGATGACGCCGGGCAACCTCTCCACCCACCTGCGCAAGCTGGAGGACGCGGAGTACGTCGAGATCACCAAGACGCACCAGCGCCGCACCCCGGTCACCTATGTCGCGTTGACCCGGCGTGGCAGGCGGGCCTTCGAGGACTACACGGCGAATCTGCGGGCATTGCTGGCGACGACCGGTATCGAGTCGGCCGGCGGAGATCTCGGTTGACCGGAGGTCGGTCGAAGGTCGGTCGAACGTCTCGGTCAGTGGGGGCGGCGTTCGCCGGGGCCGGGACGCGGTTGGCCGATTCGGCGGACGCCGTCGCGGCGCAGGCCGATTCGGCGCCAGCCGCGACGGATGGTGAACGGGGCGGTCTGCGGGCCGGGCGTCTCCAACGGTCGCACGTTCGACTCCAGCCGGGCCGAGTCCGCGCGTACCGCCGAGTCGCGTACCGCCGAGTCGCGGATGGCCGAGTCCTGCCGGATACCGGAACCGTCGCCGAGCGGTTCGGCGAGGCCGCGGTCCCAGTTTCGCGGGCGGCGTACCGCGCGGCGGGCGGCGCCGGCTACTCGGCGTAGCGGCGGTCGCAGGCCGAGTCGGCGGGCCGTGCCCGCCCTGCGGATCGCGCGACGCTCGCGGGCCTGCGCGGCCCAGGCCTCCGGATGGTGGGCCAGCCAGTAGTAGCGGCGCACCGAGTACGGGATGTGCGCAAGGTAGACGAGCATCGCGAAGACGAGCGTGGCCAGCGGATAGGTGATGATCGCCGCGGCCAGCAGGCCGACGAGGACCAGCAGCGGGGCGACCGCGCGGGCCGGGACGCGGATGGTTTTCAGCGACAGCGTCGGGATTCGGCTGATCAGCAGGGCCGCGACCGCGACCGTCCAGATCGAGACCACCGGCAGCGTGGACCACCAGCCCTGGCCCCACTGTGCGGTCAGCGCGATCGGCAGCATGACCAGCAGTCCACCGGCCGGGGCCGGGACGCCGGTGAAGAACTCCTTGGCATACGGCGGCTGCTCGGTGTCGTCGAGCAGGGTGTTGAACCTGGCAAGGCGCAGGATCATGCAGACCGCGAAGACCAGCGCGATGACCCAGCCGAATGCCTGGGTGTGCAGTTCCCAGACGTAGAGCACCAGCGCGGGAGACACGCCGAAGGCGACCGCGTCGGACAGGGAGTCCAGTTCGGCGCCCATTTTGCTGGTGGCGTCGAGCAGTCGAGCGATCCGGCCGTCGACGCCGTCCAGTACGGCCGCGATGGCGATCGCGGCGATGGTCAGCGGGAGGTTGTGGCTGTAGGCGTACTGCACGGCGGACAGGCCCGCGCACAGGGCGAGCACGGTGACCGCGTTGGGCAGTACCCGAACTCCTGGCGGCGTGTTACGCGCCACGACTCACTCCTTCGACGCCCCGTCTGCGGGGGCATCAGTGCCGGCCAGTTCGGCGAGGACGGTTTCGCCGCCGATCGTGTGCTGGCCGGGCTCAACGAGTATCCGGCTGCCAAGTGGCACGTAGGTGTCCACTCGGGAACCGAAACGAATCAGACCGTAGGTCTGGCCGACGGTGCCCTGCTCGCCTTCGCGTACCGAGCAGACGATCCGACGGGCGACCAGCCCGGCGATCTGGACGACGACCAGGTCCTGGCCGGTGTCGGCGGTGCGCAGCAACAGCGTGTTGCGCTCGTTGTCCTCGCTGGCCTTGTCCAGGTCGGCGGAGAGGAATTTGCCTGGGCGGTAGGCGATTCGGCGGATCTCGCCGGTCGCCGGCAACCGCTGGACGTGCACGTCGAAAATGGACAGGAAGACGCTCACCCGCAGCATCGGCGCGTCGCCGAGACCGAGTTCGGCCGGTGGCGCCGCCGGCACGACCTGCGAAACGGTGCCGTCGGCCGAGGCGACCACCAGGCCCGGCCTGCTCGGCGCCACCCTGCGCGGCTCGCGGAAGAACCAGGCGCACCAACCGGTCACGATCAACCCGAGCAGTCCGAGCGGTCGCCACAACCGGCGCAGCAGCAGCGTGCCGGCCACCCCGCCGAGTACGAACGGCCGCCCGGCCGGATGCATCGGCGGCAGGGTCTGCCTGGTCAGCTCGATGAGATGCGGGAGGAAGCCCTCGGCGGGCTCCCCGGCGCCGGAAGGACCAGAACGACCGGAAGCCCCGGAGAGCCCCGAGGCGCCGGGGATCTCGGTGGCGGAATGCGCCTCGGTCCGCTGGTCTCGGCCGGATCGGTCGACTGTGCCGGTCATATCTCTCATTCGTGGAGGCCCACCTCGCACGGGTGGGGCCGGTGGGGCGGTTCGACGGCCAGTGTTCCCTACCGAACGCCCTGCCGGGACCCACCCCCGGTGCGAGCACCGTCGACCGGCGATGGTTCAACGTTGTAACGAAATACCGCTGAGCGGCCGAGGAGACCGTGCGCCCCCCGACGGCGCACGGCCTCTTCGGCCGCTCAGCTTGCGGTAAGTGTAATTCGAGTCACAGCTTGTCATCAACGGCATGCAGTGGACGGTCGATTGCACACAGTCAGCATGAGCTTTGCACACCCGGCCTGAACTGCGCGAATAAAAAGGGCGTGAGTTGGTTCACGCGGCCCCTGACTCGACTTTCGGCCGTACCTGGATGGCCGAACGCGCGTGCCGATTGGCTCAATCCGACTGGCATCGGTCCCAAGAACTAGGCACTCGACGGCCGCTCGCTGCCCCGCGTCACCGCCTGATGTCGCTGCGTGACGACACGGTCGCCGGTCGAACCAGTCCCCGAATGAGTCGAACCGGTCGGCGAACGAGATGTGCCGAAGCGGCTGGTCAGTGCTCGTCGAGCAGCAGGACCGTGACCTGCGCGCCGTCCGGGAGTTCGCTGGCATCCTCGGGCACCACCAGCAGGCAGTTGGCGGCGGCGAGCGAGGCGAGCAGATGCGAACCAGGGCCGCCGAGGACCTCGACCAGTCCGGTTTCCGGGTCGTAGTCGGCCCTGCGGTACTGACGACGGCCGACCGGGGTGGTCACGCCCTTGGCCAACCGGGCGGTCAACGAGGGCCGCTCGACCTCGCGGTGGCCCATCGCGGCGAGCAGGGCAGGGCGCAGGAACAGCTCGAAGGACAACGCGGCGCTGACCGGGTTGCCGGGCAGGGTGGCGACCGCGACGCCGAGGTAGCGGCCGGCGCCCTGCGGCCCGCCTGGCTGCATGGCGACCCTGAGGAACTCCACGCCCTGGCCGGTCAGCGCGTCCTTGACCACCTCGTAGGCGCCGGCGCTCACCCCGCCGGAGGTGATCAGCAGGTCGGCGCCGGGCAGCTTCTCGGCGAGCGCGGCGTGGAAGGCGCCCACATCGTCCGGGACGAACCGCAGCACCTCCGCGACTCCGCCGATGGCGCGCACCGAGGAGGCCAGCAGCATCCCGTTGGACTCGTAGATCTGCCCGGTGGCAAGCGGTTGACCCGCCTCGACGAGTTCCGAGCCGGTGGACAGCACCAGCACCCTCGGCCTGCGCACCGGCAGGGAGGCCGAACCGACCGCCGCCGCGAGGCCGAGGCGTGCCGGGGTGAGCACACTGCCGGCCGGCAGCACCACATCGCCGGCCACGACGTCCTCGCCTCGCCGGCGCAGGTGGTTGCCCGGCCGGATCTCGGTGAACAGCGCGACCCGGCTCACCCCGCCGTCGGTCTGCTCGACCGCGATGACGCCGTCCGCGCCGCTCGGCAGCGGCGCGCCGGTCATGATCCGCAGCGCGGTGCCCTCCGCGAGGTGCACGGGATCGGTCCGGCCGGCCGGGATGTCGCCGGCGACCGGCAGTTCGACCGGTGTCGTGGCGCTCGCGCCGCGCAGGTCGGCGGCGCGGACGGCATAACCGTCCATGGCCGAGTTGTCGAAGGGCGGCAGGAACACCGGCGAGGCAAGGTCGGCGGCGAGCACCAGGCCCAGACACTCGGCGAGCGGGAGGTCGAGCACGGGCAGCTCGCCGACCAGCGCGCTGATCGTCGCCTTGTGCTTCTCCACCGAGATCGGGCGCTTCGACGGGTTCGGGTCCTTGGCCATGCTCGCATCCTGCTCCAGGCCATCGGCCTCGCCTACCGGTGCCTCGCCCTTCCCGACTTCGGGACCCGATGGGGGATCGGATGGGGGATCACCGGTCGTGTCAGACTGCGTTTGCGGTGGCCAACGGCCTGCCACCGCGAGTCGGGGAGCACAGGTGAGGGGTGGACTCGTGCAGGTTCGGACCAGGCACACACCTACCTTCGGGGTGGCGCGGCTGCTGCTCGCGCCGGGCGAGGCAGCGCAGGCCAGTCCGGCGGCGATGGTCGCGAGCAGCTACGGGATCGGCGTGGAGCGGGCTAAACAGACCGCGTTCCGGCTGCTGGCGAAGTCCTGGAAGGACGCCTCGGTGTTCACCGCGACCGGTGACGGCGGCTGGGTCGATGTCGCCGCCAGCCTGCCCGGTGACCTGTTCGCCATCGAGCTGGACGGTTCGCTGGGCTGGTCGTTCGGCCGCGACAGTTGGCTCGCGGCGTCCAGCACCATCGCGCTGGATCCGAGCTGGCCGGGTTTCCACGACATGTTCGGTGGCGCCGTCGGGTTCCTCGCGCACGCCGCGGGTGTCGGCCCGCTGGTGCTGTCCTGTTGCGGCGCGCTCGACCTGGTCGCGCTCGGGCCGGGTGAGCTGATCACCGTCGAGGCCGGTCATCTCGTCGGCTACCAGGACGGGCTGCAGTGCCGGCTGCGTGCGGTGAACCCGGCCGCGCCCCAGTCGGTCCGCACCGGGGAGGGCCTCGTCGTCGACTTCGCGGGGCCGGGTCAGCTGATCACCCAGTCACACAGTCCCAGGGTGCTGGCCGCGACCCTGGCCGGCCTCGCCCCGAACGAGCGCTGAGCTGATCGAACGAGCGCTGTGCCGCTCGAACGGGCGCTGTGCCGCTCGAACGGCTGCTGAGGTGAATCGAACGGGCGCTGAGGTGATCGAACGGGCGTTGCCGAGGTGATCGTTTCGGGCCGGAGCAGGCCAAGGCCGGTATTCCGGCCGCACCGGCGGCGGGCCGCCGGGCAGCCACGTTAGGCTGCGCTCCGTGTCGGAGGACCTCACCGGGCGTCGCATCGGTCATTACCGCATTGACGGTGTGCTCGGTCGTGGTGGCATGAGCGTGATGTATCGGGCGACCGACGTGCGGCTGGGCCGCAAGGTCGCGCTGAAAGTCATCGCCGAACACCTCACCAAGGACCCGGAGTTCCGGGAGCGGTTCGTCGACGAGGCCCGCAACACCTCGGCCATCGACCACTCCAACGTGGTGCCGCTCTACGACTTCGGGGAAGCCGACGGCCTGCTCTACATCGCCATGCGGCTGGTCGACGGTTCCGACCTGGCCAGCCTGATCAAGGACGGCCCGCTGGCCCCCGGCCGGGCGCTGGCGCTGCTCGGGCAGATCGCCGAGGCACTGGACATGCTGCACGAGCGCGGTCTTGTGCACCTCGACGTCAAACCGGCCAACGTGCTGGTCACCGCGAAGGAGTCCGCGAGCGAGCACATCTATCTCGCCGACTTCGGCCTGACCCGGCGCGGCGCGACCGGTCACCGCACCAGGGGCGGCGACTTCCTCGGCTCACCGACCTATGCCGCGCCGGAGCACCTGCGCGGCGAGCCGGTCGACGGCCGCACCGACGAGTACTCGATGGCCTGCGTGCTGTTCGCCTGTCTCGCCGGCCGCCCGCCGTTCCTCGGCAGCGTGCCCGAGGTGATCTCCGGTCATCTCGGGGGCGAGGTGCCCTCGCTGGCCGCGTTGGCGAAGCTGCCACCCCCCATCGACGAGGTCATCCGGCGCGGCATGGCCAAGGACCCGACCCGTCGCTACCCGGACTGCCGGCAACTGGTGGCCGCCGCGCGCGGTGCCCTGTCCAGGACCGCGCCGCCGCAGCGCCAGCAGGGACCGGGCACCGGGCCGAACCCGATGCAGGGCCCTGGCACCGGACCCAACCCGATGACCGGGCCGAACAGCGGACCCAACCCGATCACCGGCCCCGGCAGCGGCCCGATCCCGCTCGGCCAGCAGGGCGGCGGCCAGCAGTACCCCGGCCGGCCGGGGTACCCGGCCGCGATGGGTCAGCCGATGAGCGAGCCGGTGCGGCTGCGCCCCCCGGTACCGGCGGGGACGAGCGCCTTCGGCAACGAGAACGGCGGCGGCCTGCCGCGCTGGCTGGTGCCGACGCTGGTCGCGATCGCGTTGATCGTGGTGGCCGGCGTACTGGTCATCTGGCTGACCGGCAGCTGAGGACCGGCGCGGACCTGCTCCGATCGGGCTCGGGCTGACCTGCGGTTCTTGCACTCGGGGCCGGAGAGTGCTAAACACGTTTTGGCACTCGGAGTACCTGAGTGCCAGACATGGATGCCTCGCATCCGTGTCTTGAGGTCGGGACGGTGAGGCTGGCTTCTGGGGGAATCCCCTGGACCGGTCGTCCGTCGCGGGCACCGAGCCTGGCCATGAACGTGTCCTACCGTCGCTGCCGACCGGCGGCAACGGTATCCAGCTCCGGAGGACCACACCGCAATGGCCAAGATGATCGCGTTCGACGAGGACGCCCGCCGCGGTCTCGAGCGCGGCATGAACACCCTCGCCGACACCGTCAAGGTGACGTTGGGCCCCAAGGGTCGCAACGTTGTTCTTGAGAAGAAGTGGGGCGCTCCCACCATCACCAACGATGGTGTGTCGATCGCCAAGGAAATCGAGCTTGAGGACCCGTGGGAGAAGATCGGGGCCGAGCTCGTCAAGGAAGTTGCCAAGAAGACCGACGATGTCGCTGGTGACGGTACGACCACTGCGACCGTGTTGGCTCAGGCTCTGGTTCGTGAGGGTCTGCGCAACGTCGCGGCCGGCGCCAACCCGATGGCTCTCAAGCGGGGCATCGAGAAGGCTGTCGAGGCCGTTGCCCAGCAGCTGCTGAAGTCCGCGAAGGAGGTCGAGACCAAGGAGCAGATCGCTGCCACGGCTTCGATTTCCGCCGCTGACCCGGCCATCGGCCAGCTCATCGCCGAGGCGATGGACAAGGTCGGCAAGGAAGGCGTCATCACGGTCGAGGAGAGCCAGGCCCTCGGCCTTGAGCTCGAACTCACCGAAGGTATGCGCTTCGACAAGGGTTTCCTGGCCGGTTACTTCGTGACCGACCCGGACCGTCAGGAAGCCGTCCTCGACGACCCGTACATCCTGCTCTACAGCTCCAAGATCTCCACCATCAAGGACCTGCTCCCGCTGCTGGAGAAGGTCATGCAGGGCGGCAAGCCGCTGCTGATCATCGCCGAGGACGTCGAGGGCGAGGCCCTGGCCACCCTGGTCGTCAACAAGATCCGCGGCACCTTCAAGTCCGTCGCCGTCAAGGCGCCCGGCTTCGGTGACCGTCGCAAGGCGATGCTGCAGGACATGGCCACCCTGACCGGTGGCACCGTGATCAGCGAGGACGTCGGGCTCAAGCTGGAGAACGCCGACCTTTCGCTGCTGGGCAAGGCCCGCAAGGTCGTCGTCACCAAGGACGAGACGACCATCGTCGAGGGTGCTGGCGACGCCGAGCAGATCCAGGGCCGGGTCAGCCAGATCCGCGCGGAGATCGAGAAGAGCGACTCCGACTACGACCGCGAGAAGCTGCAGGAGCGGCTGGCCAAGCTGGCCGGCGGCGTTGCGGTGATCAAGGCCGGTGCCGCGACCGAGGTCGAGCTCAAGGAGCGCAAGCACCGCATCGAGGATGCCGTGCGCAACGCCAAGGCCGCCGTGGAAGAGGGTGTCGTCGCCGGTGGTGGCGTCGCGCTGCTGCACGCCGCGCAGACCAGCTTCGACGGCCTCGGCCTCGAAGGCGACGAGGCCACCGGTGCCAACATCGTCAAGCTGGCCCTTGAGTCTCCGCTGAAGCAGATCGCCGTCAACGCCGGCCTCGAAGGTGGCGTTGTGGTGGAGAAGGTCAAGAACCTGCCGTCCGGCGAGGGCCTTGACGCTGCCACCGGCGAGTACAAGGACCTGATCAAGGCCGGCATCATCGACCCGGCCAAGGTCACCCGCTCCGCGCTGCAGAACGCGGCGTCGATCGCGGCGCTGTTCCTCACCACCGAAGCCGTCGTCGCCGACAAGCCGGAGAAGACCCCGGCTGCCCCGGCGGGCGACCCGTCCGGCGGCGGGATGGACTTCTGATCCCGCTCGTGAGGCAGTGAGCACCACGCCTCGGGAGGGAGTTGTTCCTTCCCCGAGGTGAGCAGTACGGCTTGATCGCGGAGGGCCCGGACACCTTGTGGTGTCCGGGCCCTCTCGCATGCGCGCCGTAGCTCGCCGCCGCCCGTCCCCGTCCGAAGTTGATAAGCCTCGACGAGAGCTAATTGAACTAATCAACTTCGTCCTGCGTGGAGTCTGGATCGCCGGCCCCGAAGTTGATGAGCCTCCGCGAGAGCCAATCGAACTAATCAACTTCGCCGCATCGAGCCGGTGGCTCGCCTGCCGGCTGCGGTACGCCGTAGTCCACAGTGCGGCATTCGGACAAACCCGAACTTAGTTCATCAAATACCCACTTCTGGGGGCCGGGGTCGCTTGTTCAGTTGGAGAAAGACCAGGTAAACCAGCACGCTGGGTAGTACTACTCCATTCGTGCGGGTGAGTTATGCACTTCTGTGGATGAAGCTGTGGGTACTTAGCGTGTCACTCGTCCGGTCTAGCGTTGTGCAACTGTTACCTGAACGTGCCATGACGTGCGCGGATCGGGCCCACTAACGGTGGGTTTTTGATCGGTCCTACATACCGTTGCGCCGAATCTTTTCCTCCGTTCGGCGCTGCGTTGTGACTGCTCGTCGAGCTCCACCCCCTTTCCACAGCCGCCTTCGGTGACCCTGAGATCAGCAACGGCGCAGCGACAGCGCGATTCGGGTTGACAGCACGAACGGGGCGTGCAATGCCGCGCGCCTCCAATGCAGGGCAGGAGCGAAACCATGGGGATGCTCGACGGCAAGGCGGTCGTGGTGACCGGCGCGGGGCGGGGACTCGGTGAGGCCTATGCGACACATGCCGCGCAGGCCGGCGCCAGTGTGGTTGTCAACGACATCGACGCGGAACTGGCCAAACAGACCGCGGAGCACATTCGCGGTTACGGCGGCATCGCGGTGGACAGCGGGCACGACGTCGCCGATCCCGAGCAGGCCGAGGATCTCGTGCGGACCTGTGTCGAGGAGTTCGACCGGATCGACGGGCTGGTCAACAACGCGGGCCTGAACTACGAGGCCTCACCGCTGGAGGACGACTACGCCCAGATGCGCGAGCTGTTCGAGGTGAACGTGTTCGGCACCTTCAGCTGCGGGCTCGCCGCGGTGGCCGCGATGCGCGCGGCCGGGGGTGGCGGGTCGATCGTGAACGTGTCCTCCGGGGCACACTTCGGACAGCGCAGGCTCGGCGCCTACGCGGCCACCAAGGGCGCGGTGGCCTCGATGACGTACTCCTGGGCGTTGGACCTCGACGCGCTGGACATCCGGGTCAACGCGGTCTGCCCGGTCGCGCACACCAGGATGGTGTGGAAGTCGGAGCGGACCCTGCGGTCCATCCCGCCGGACCGGACCCCCGGCAAGGTCGCTCCGCTGGTGTTGTTCCTGCTCTCCGACGCCTCGGCCGGCATCACCGGCCAGCTGATCCGCTGCAACGGCAGTGACCTGCACGTCATCGGCCAGCCGTACTTCAAGCAGCCGATCCTGCACAGGGAGACCTGGGACACCGACAGCGTCCAGCGGGCGTTCGACGAGGTCTTCCAGTCCCACCTTGAGCCGTTCGGCATGGAGAAACGGCTCCCGCAACGGCTGCACGAGCTGCTCGAACCAGGCCGCAGCGCCTGAGGAGACCCTCTGGCGGAGGCCGCTGCCGGCCAGGGGCTGGGGAACCCCGCCGGCAGCGGCCTCAGGCTTCCTCGGGAATCAGCAGCCAGCAGGCAAGGTAGACCAGGATGCCGGTCCCGATACCGAGGATCGCGGCGACCACCAGCAGGACCCGCAGCAGGTTGGCGTCGATGCCGAACATCTTCGCGGCACCGCCGCACACACCCGCGACAACGCGGTCCTCGCGGCTACGCAGGAGCTTGCGGACCGGGGCGGCGTTCTGGGGGCCGTAGTAAGTGTTTTCGCTCATGGAGCCAGCTTCGCCGACGCGCGGAGGCCGGACATCGGGGAGCGGCCCTGGGGTCTCCCTGATCCGCACCCTGATTCACCCTTGACCCGCCACCCTGACCCGTGCGAAGCCTGCCGGAGCGATGATGGCCGCGCTGATCAAGGTCTGGCTCTATCCTCGGATGCGTGGCGAGCGAGAACCTGACCCCGGAGGAGCTGTCCTCGGCCTTGGACCGGGTCGGCTATCTCGCCGATCGCGGTCTCGCCACGGCCGCGTTCCTCGCACTGCGGATGCGTCGGCCACTGTTCTGCGAGGGCGAACCGGGCACCGGTAAGACCTCGTTGGCGCTGGCCATCGCCAACGCGCTCGAACTGCCGCTGATCCGCTTGCAGTGCCATGAGGGGATCGACGCGGCGACGGCACTCTACGACTGGGATTTCCCACGCCAGCTGCTGCACCTGCGCACCCTGGAGACGGCGACGGCGGCCTCCGGCGCGCCGCTGGATGCCGACGCGGCCGAGGCCTCGCTCTACACGACGCGGTTTCTGCTCGCCCGGCCGTTGCTGCGGGCGTTGCGCGAGGCGCCGTGCGTGCTGCTGGTCGACGAGGTCGACCGGGCCGATGACGAGTTCGAGGCGTTCCTGCTGGAAGTGCTCAGCGAGAACGCGGTGACCATCCCGGAACTCGGCGAGATCCGGGCCGAGGTGCCGCCGCTGGTGGTGCTCACCTCCAACCGGACCAGAGAGGTGCACGACGCGCTCAAGCGGCGCTGCCTCTACCACTGGCTGGAACATCCCGATCTGCAACGGGAACTGGCCATTCTGCGGCGCAGGCTGCCCGATATCGAGGCGCGGTTGGCCGAGCAGGTTTCCGGTGCGGTGCGCAGGCTGCGGGCAATGGATCTGTTGAAACCACCGGGAGTCGCGGAAACCCTGGACTGGGCGCAGGCGCTGCTTACCTTGGGCCGCAACGAGTTGGACGCCGAATCGGCGGCGCTGACCCTCGGTGCGGTGTTGAAGTACCGGGAGGACGCCGACCGGGTGATCGCCGCCGGCCTCGACGCTCTGCTCGCCGGCTGACCCGAACCGGTGCGGACCTGAGGCCGGTCGACCTGAGGCGGTCGACCCGAACCTGGTCGACGGCCGCGCGGTGAAGACGACCTCAGAAGCCGTCGAGTGCGGCGTCCAGCAGGTCGAAGGCCTTGTTGGCCAGCGCGACCTGCTCGGGGTAGAGATCGTCGGCACGTTCGCCGACCATCAGCCGCCTGGCCACAGTCTGGTAGAGGGTGCGGATGGTCGCGATCACCAGCGCGGCGGCCAGCGCGGGCAGCGGATCGTGCTCGGCGGCGCCGCTGGCCTCGGCGAACTCCTTGGCGAGGCCGACTTCGAGCTGATCGACCATCTCGCGGGCGCCGGCCTGTAGCGCCGGGCTGTCGCGGACCACCTGCCAGAACACCTGGATGCCATCCAGCAGGCCGCTGAGCGGATGCCGCTTCGCCAGCAGGTCGAGCACCAACCCGCGCAGTGCGGTGATCAGTGATTCGCCGGGCTGCCGGTTGTCGATGGCCTCGTGCAGCAGTTCGACGGCCTCCTCGCCACGGTCGAAGAACAGTTCCTCCTTGCGCGGGAAGTAGTTGAACACCGTCATCTTGGACACGTTCGCGGCCTCGGCGATCTCCGCGACGGTGACGTTGTCGAACCCGCGCGCCATGAACAGACCGGTCGCGATGTTGGAGATCCGCCGGCGGGTCTCCCGCTTCTTGCGTTCCCGCAGACCGCCCGAGCCATCCATGAGTCGAAATAGTACTCGACATATTTTTAGACCGGGTACAAACTGTGCGGGTGAGGAATGAGATGAACGAGCACGACTACGACGTCATCGTTGCCGGCGCCGGGCCGGTCGGCCTCGCGTTGGCCGGTGAGCTGGCCTTGCACGGGGTGCGCACGCTGGTCATCGAGCGGTTGGCCGAGCCGAGTACGACGGTGAAGGCCGGTGCGATCAACGTGCCGACGGCGGAGGCGGCCTACCGGCGCGGCCTGCTGCCGGCGATGGCCGAGGTGCAGCGGCAGACGCAGGAGGTGATGGCGAGGTTCTTCGCCGACCGGGGCCTGCCGAACTCGGCCGTGCCGAACCCGACAGGCAAGCCGGCCGAGCAGCCTGCGGAGAAGCCGGCCGAGCAGCCTGCGGACGAGGCGGCCGAGCAGCCTGCGGACAAGGCGGACAAGGCGGCTGAGCAGCCGGCTGGGGAACCTGCCGAGAGGCCCGCCGGCAAGTCTGCCGACCAGCCCGCCGACCAGCCTGCTGGGAAGCCTGCGGTGAAGCCGGCCGCTGCCAAGCCCGCGCCGAAGATGCTCGGGCATTTCGCCGGGATCTGGGAGCTGGACGCCGGCAAGCTGGACCTGTCCGATCCGGATCTGGAGCCGAGCCCGGCGAGCAGCGTCGTCCTGGTCAACCAGCAGGCGATCGAGTGGATCTTCGCCGACTGGGCACAGCGCAACGGTGCCGAGCTTCGCCGGGGGGTGGAACTCGTCGGGTTCACCGACAACGGGGACGGCGTCACCGTGGAACTGGCCGACGGCGGGTCGATCGGCGCGGGTTGGCTGGTCGGCTGCGACGGTGGCCGCAGCCTGGTGCGCAAGCTGGCCGGGTTCGATTTTCCCGGCACCGAGCCGACGATCACCGGTCATCAGGCCGTCGTGGACATCGCCGATCCGGAGAAGCTGCCCGTCGGCTGGAACCGGACGGCCACCGGCATGCTGGTCTTCGGTCCCGGTCCCGGCCGCATCCTCACCGTGGAGTACGACGGCCCGCCCGCCGACCGGGACACCCCGATCACTCAGGAGGAGTTGCAGGCCAGCCTGCGCAACGTCAGCGGCACCGACGTGACGATCACCGGGGTGAGGTCGGCGACCAGGTTCACCGACCACGCCCGGCAGGTCACCGAGTACCGCAGGGGCCGGGTGATGCTGGCCGGCGACGCCGCGCACGTGCACTCGCCGTTCGGCGGCCAGGGCCTCAACCTCGGCGTCGGCGACGCGGTCAACCTCGGCTGGAAGCTGGCCGCGACCGTCAACGGCTGGGCGCCGGAGGGCCTGCTGGACACCTACACCACCGAGCGGCACCCGGTCGGCGCCTGGGTGCTGGACTGGAACCGGGCGCAGGTCGCGCTGATGCGCCCGGACGTGCAGACCGGCGCGCTGCGTGCGGTGGTCAGCGACCTGATGGGGACCGGTGACGGCACGACCTACTTCATGAAGAAGCTGTCCGGGCTCTGGATCAGCTACGACCTCGGTGGCAGGCACGAACTGGTCGGCAAGCGCACTCCGGACCTGGAGTTCGCCGATGGCACCCGCCTCGGCGAGCACTGCCAGGACGGTCGCCCGTTGCTCGTCGACCTCGCCGACAGTGGTCTTGCGGCCCGCGCAAGCGGCTGGTCCGATCGGGTGAACGTACTGACCGCGAGCTGCCCGAACCGACCGGAGCTGGCCGGCCTGCTGGTCCGCCCGGACGGCTACGTGGCGTGGGCGGCCGAGCGCGGCCTCGACACCACGGACACCACCCTGGACGAGGCGCTCACCCGCTGGTTCGGCGCACCGGTGGCGGTCCCCGCTCCGGTCGGCTGACCGGCGAGCAACGCCTCGGCCTACCAGGCGGATTAAGCCGACAATTAATGCCGGTCCGCTGTGGTGGCCGGCAACGGTGACAATGGCGGTATGCAGCCGCCCGGTACCGATCTCGGCGGGCCGGCCAGTCCGCTGGCCGGTCTCGTCGGGTTCACCACCGCGCTGCGGAGGGCCGGCCTTGCCTGCGAAGCCACCCGAACGGATGCTTACTTGCAGGCCGTGCAATGGCTGGATCCGGCCGATCCGGCCGACCTCTACTGGGCGGGCCGGTTGACGCTGTGCGCCGAGCCGGACGACCTGCCCCGCTACGACGAGGCGTTCGCCGCCTGGTTCACCCCGTTGCGCCCGGCGCAATCCGCGCTGACCCCGGTGCCACAACCGAAACCAGTGATGATCGCCGCGTTGCGTGCCGACAGTTCCGCGAATGCGGATGGCGAAAGGGACGAGCTTCCGCAGCTGCGGGTCGCGGCCAGTGACCGGGAAGTGTTGCGGCACCGCGATATCGCAGCCTTGAGCAAGGCCGAACGCGAACACCTGCGCGAGTTGATCGCGTTGCTGCGGATCGAACCACCGCGCCGCAGGGCGATGCGCTACCGGCCGGGCGGTCGCGACCGGCTCGATCCCCGGCGGACACTGCGTGCGCTGCTGGCCAACGGCGGCGAACCGGTCCGGTTGAACTACGCGCGGCGCGGCAGGCGCCCGCGCAAACTCGTGCTGCTGATCGACGTTTCCGGCTCCATGCAGCCCTATGCGGACGCCCTGTTGCGTTTCGCGCACGCCGTCCTGCGCCGTTCACCGGCCTTTACCGAGGTTTTCACCGTCGGTACCCGGCTGACCAGGCTCTCCCGCCAACTGCGACACCGCGATCCGGAACAGGCGCTGATCGCCGCCGCGCACGCGGTGCCCGACTTCGCCGGTGGAACGCGCCTCGGCGACGGGATGAAGGCCTTTCTGGATCGTTGGGGCCAGCGCGGAATAGCCCGGCAGGCCATCGTGGTTGTCTTTTCCGACGGCTGGGAACGCGGCGATCCCGCGTTGCTGGGAGAACAGATGCGTCGGCTGAGGCGGCTGGCGAAGGCGGTGTTCTGGGTGAATCCGCATGCCGGCCACGCCGGCTATCGGCCGGTACAGTCCGGTGTGGCGGCGGCGATGCCTTACGTTGACAGCCTGCTCGCCGGACATAGTCTGGACACTTTGGAGATACTCCTGCGGGAGATACGCGATGCGTGATGTGCTGGACGAACTGCACCGGCGGTGGCTGGCCGGGGAACGAACGGGCCTCGGCACGGTGGTGGCGACGTTTCATTCGGCGCCGAGAGAGCCGGGGTCGGCGATGCTGGTCGCCGACGACGGCCAGGTTTCCGGCAGCGTGTCCGGAGGCTGTGTCGAGGGCGCGGTCTACGAGTTGGCCAAGCAGGTCATCGACGACGGCTCCCCGGTGTTGGAACGCTACGGCGTCTCCGATGACGACGCGTTCGCGGTCGGCCTGACCTGCGGCGGAATTCTCGACGTCTACGTGGAACCCGTTGACCGGCAAGGCTTTCCCGAACTCGGCGAGATCGTCGATTCGGTGCGCGCCGAGGAACCGGTGACCGTCGCCACCGTTGTCGCGCATCCGGAGGCCGACTGGGTGGGCAGGCGGCTGGTGATCTGGCCGGATCGGGCCTCCGGCGATCTCGGTTCGCCGCGCGCCAATGCCGCGATCACCGACGACGCTCGCGGCCTGCTCGCCAGCGGTCGCAGCGCGACCTTGCACTACGGCCCCGACGGTCAGCGGCGCGGCGAGGGCATGTCGGTGTTCGTGAACTCCTTCGAACCGCCGCCGCGCATGCTCGTCTTCGGCGCGATCGACTTCGCGTCGGCCATGGCCGGGCTCGGCAGCTATCTCGGCTACCGGGTGACCGTCTGCGACGCGCGGCCGGTTTTCGCTACCGCCAACCGGTTCCCGGCCGCCGACGAGGTCGTCGTCGACTGGCCGCACCGCTATCTCAAGGCGGAGGCCGATGCCGGCCGGGTCGACGGCAGGACCGTGGTCGCGGTGCTCACCCACGATCCCAAGTTCGACGTGCCGCTGCTGGAGGTCGCGCTGCGTCTTGACCTGGGTTATGTCGGGGCGATGGGCTCCCGCCGCACCCACTCCGACCGGTTGGCCAGGCTGCGGGAGGCCGGCCTCACCGATGCGGAGCTGGCGCGGCTTTCCTCGCCGATCGGCCTCGATCTCGGCGCGCGAACCCCGGAGGAGACCGCGGTGTCGATCGCCGCGGAGATGATCGCGTTGCGCTGGGGCGGCGGTGGCGAGCGGTTGACCTCGGCCAACGGGCGCATCCACCGCTGACGCCGGCTCTGTCGCCCCGGTCACGCAAGGCTCGATGCCCGAATTGTTTCCGGCTAGGGTCGGAGCGACACCGAGCCGAGGGGGAGCCAGTGACCGATCATCTGCCGCATGAGGATCTGGGCCGGGAATGGGCCGCTCGCAGGGGAACCCGCCGACTGTTGCATGTGGACACCGCGGCCTGCGGTAGGACCAGTGACGCGGTGCGGGCCAGGATCGCCGAACACCTCGTTGCCGAGTCCGACTGGGGCGGTTACGTTGCCCAGGACGATGCCGAGGAGGAGATCCAGCTGGCCCAGGCCCGGCTCGGCGAGCTGCTCGGCTTTGCCGGTGACGACGTCGTCTTCGTGGAGAGTGCCTCGGCAGCCGTTGCGCAGCTGCTGGACGCCTGGCCGCTGCGACCGGGCGAGAAGATCTGGGCGGTGCGCAGTGAATGGGGCCCCAATCTCGCCGCCTTCGCCGACCGTGGCCTGACCGTCGACTGGCTGGACACCGACGACAACGGCGAGATCGACCTCGAAGCGCTCGGCCGCAGGCTGCGCACGCAGCGGCCGTCCGCCGTGCACCTCACCTCCGCCGCCTCGCACCGGGCCCTGCGCCAGCCGATCGGGGAGGTCGTCGCGCTCTGCGATCCGGTCGAGGTCCCGGTCATCCTCGACACCGCGCAGGCCCTGTGCCAGATCGAGGTCGCGCCCGGCGCTGCGGCCGTGTACGGCACCGGTCGCAAGTGGCTGTGCGGGCCACGCGGGGTCGGCTACCTCGCGGTGCGCGAACCCTGGCAGTCCCGGCTGATCCCGGTCGCGCCGGCGCTCTCGGCAGCGGTCTGGTCGGCCGGCGGTGACCGCCCGGTGCGGCGCCTCGGCAGCCGGGAAGCCTTCGCCGCCGGCCGCCTCGGCCTCGGCGTGGCCGTGCGCGAATACGTCGAACTCGGCCCGGCACGGATTCGGGAACGCCTGCACGGCATCGCCGTCGCGCTGCGCACCGCACTGGCCGACCTACCCGACTGGCAGCTACGCGATCCGATCGACGCACCGGGCGCCATGGTCGTGCTCGCCCCGCGTTCTGCCGATCTCGACGTGCCGGCGGCGCGCGCGGAACTGTTGCGGCGCGGGGTGTTGTGCACCGCCTCGCAACGGGAACGGGCCCCGCACGACATGACCGGCTACCTGCTGCGGTTGAGCCCGCATGTCGAGGTCACCGCCGAGGACATCGACACCATCGCCAAACATCTCGGCGAGATCGGCAGCTGAGTCGCGAGAGGCAGCTGAGTCGAGAGGCAGCTGAGTCGTGAGAGGCAGCCGAGTCGCGAGAACGGCAGGAAGGGTTGTTCGTAGCCGAAGGGTTCGCGGATGTGTCGCCCGTAGAGCCATTCTCAGGTTCTGGTCTTGATTGCGCATATGTGCATAGGCGGATGGACTTGGTGACGCCCATCCGCCGTTCCTAAGGATCGCGACAATGTCTGTCACCGACGAACTGCTTGCCAACAACGCGAAATATGTCGAATCCTTCTCCGGTCCGCTGCCGCTGCCGCCCGCCAAGCATGTCGCCGTCGTCGCCTGCATGGACGCCAGGATCAACGTCTACGGCGTGCTCGGACTGCAGGAAGGCGAGGCGCATGTCATCCGCAACGCGGGCGGCGTGATCACCGAGGACGAGATCCGCTCGCTGGCCATCAGCCAGCGGCTGCTCGGCACCGAGGAGATCATCCTGATCCACCACACCGACTGCGGCATGCTGACCTTCACCGACGACGGTTTCAAGTCCGCCATCGCCGATGAGGTCGGCGTCAAGCCGGGTTGGGCCGCCGAGGCATTCAGCGACCTCGACACCGATGTCCGCCAGTCGATCGCGCGGATCAAGGCCAGCCCGTTCATCCCGAAGAAGGATGCCATCCGTGGCTTCGTCTTCGACGTCGCGACCGGCAAGCTCAACGAGGTCGGCTGAGCGTCACCACTTCTGCTCCAGCGGGATACCCGGATTTCTCGGGTATCCCGCTGTTCTCGTGCTGTATCCCGTTGCTCGTGATGATCTGTTCTCGTGCCGATCAGCCGATCAGCTGTCGAAACGACCGGTCTTGATCGCGGCGAGCAACCTGCTGAGATCGGCGTGCAGTACCGGACCGGCCGGGTTCTTGCTGTCCCGAACCGCCCCGCCGGCGATCCGGTGAGCCAACTCGACGCACTGCGCGCCGCCGCCGCCGTTGCTCCTGGTGCTCTTGCGCCACCGTGCGTCACGCACGACGGATGTCGACATGGTGGTCAGCTCCCTTTGCTCAGGTCGGAAATCCTGCTGTCAAGTATGACTCGTGCGTCGTCCTCGTCGGCCGCGATCCGGGTGGCGTGCTCGAACGCGGCCAGATAGGACCCCGTCGCCTTGATGTAGTCCGGCCGAGTCAGCGATTCGACATAAGCGATCGTGCGAGCCGGTTTGACGTACAGCAGCGTGAACGGACACGACAGCGCCGGGCTCACACCCGCCTCCCACGGAATGATCCGCAGCGAGACGTTCGGCATGTCCGCGATCTCGCGCAGGCGCCGGAGTTGGTCGCACAGCACGGCAGGCCCGCCGACCTCGCGATGCAGGGCCTCGATGCCGAGCACGATCCAGATCCGGGGACCGTCCGGCTGGACGATCTGGGTACCGCGCAGGGCCCGCGCCTCGGCCTGCGCGTGCGCGTCCCCGCCCGGCACCATCGGCGACTGGGACAGCGCCGCGTATGCGTAGTCGGCGGTCTGGAGCAGGCCGGGGACCTCGTTGTAGACCATCCGAATCTCGGCGGCGCTGCGTTCCAGCGAGACGTACTGGCGCGACTTGCCGCTGACGCTCTTGGGCGCCGATCGGCGACGGGCCTCCTTGCCGAGTTGCTGGAGCTCATCGGCCTCCTGCGGCGCCAGCCCGTACAGCTTGATCATGAGTTCGACGTCCGGTGGCTTGGCCGCGATGACGCCGTTCTCGATCTTCGACAACTTGCCGGTGTAGCCGCCGAGCCTGGCGTCGGCCTCGGCGAACTCGATGCCGGCCACCTCGCGGTGTTGCCGCGCGCGCTCGCCGAACTGGAGCCGCTGGATCACCGGGTCTGCATCGGACTCGTCGTCAACCATGCCGGGCAGTGTGCCGTAGCCCCCTGTCAATGGCCCATTCATCGGCCCGCTCCTTATTTGCTTTGCAACGTTCCACTCGTTCGGGGTACAGCAAAAGTTGCGTTGCTGTTTTAGAGTCTACTTGCCAGTGGAGCAGTGAGGCTTTCAGGTCGGAAGCTTCGTGTCGCGCTGTTTCGCCGGCAGGGGGAAGGCGGGCGCCCGCCTCCCGTGTCTGCCTTCCCCCGTCCCGGCGGTACCGAGCCAACTGGAGTCAGGCGATGTCGATAGGAGTGCTGGTCATGGTGGCGACTGTCGTGGTCGGCGTGCTGTGGACCTCGGTGTTGCTGGTCGCCGAGTTCGTGCGCGGCATCCGGCAGCGGCATCGGATCGATCTCATCGCACGCCGGATCGACGAACTCATGGGCACCGAACAGGCGACGTCAGGTCGGCACCGCTCGCGTGGCGCCCGCCATGTCTGATCCCGATTCCCGGCAGCCGTTGGCCGTCTGGGTGCATCTCGCGTCGTCGATCGTGCGCACCGCGTTGGAGGAGCAGGGCGTGGTTCCGGTCGAGGAAGCGGTCAGCTGGCTCGCCGCCCTGGAGGCGACCGCGCTGGAAGCACTCGACGACTGATCGCGCGAGCCAGTTCGCGAGATGACCGGCGTCGGCGCAGGTCGGCGGTGCGGGGGTCACC
Source organism: Pseudonocardiaceae bacterium (assembly GCA_036268955.1). Classification (GTDB taxonomy): domain Bacteria; phylum Actinomycetota; class Actinomycetes; order Mycobacteriales; family Pseudonocardiaceae; genus CAJCJE01. Next base: position 103,305 of record DATATE010000057.1, on the reverse strand, counting down.
GAAGGGCGGGCGCGGAACCGGACGCCCTAGACTTTCGCGGAATCAACCGCCCGATGGGCACTGCCGGCGCCATCGTCGCAAACGGAGAAGCACATGTTCGCTCGGCGACAGCGCGAGACCGCGCTGTCCACGTTGCTCGTCCCGGCCTCAGCGGGCGAGTCGTTACCGAGGCGATAGTCCGGCCGCGTCCGGTTTTCGTTACCTGCTGACAACTAACTGATCAGCGGTCGGCCGAAAAACCGGCGAATCTCGGCAGTCCCGGTGATCGAGCGCGTCCTCGGTCGCGACCTCACCTTTTCGCTTCACGAGAAAGCGATGCAGCTGGCATGGACTCAGTTTCTCGCGCGCTCAGGATGGCAGCGCGTTCGGTCATCGGTATCGGGCCCCGCTCGATCGACCTGCTTCCGTTGGCCCGGTTGGGATTGCTCTCGTCCGTGCTGAACTACGAGGGCCACCCCTTCGCGGCACCAACCGATTCGTTGACCGGTTCGTTGACCGGTTCGTCGACCGGTTCGCTCGCCGACTCGCCGGAGGTCTGGACCTTGGAGTCCGGTCGCGGACATCGCCGAAACCATTGGCGCCCGGCCGATGTGGCCGAGGTCGCGCATGCGCTGCGAACCGCGATCGACGCGCGGGGCGAGCATCCGGTCGTCGTGTTGCCGTATTCGCCCAACAGGCAACAGGAAGCGGTGTTGGCGCGGTGTCGGCCGACCGTGCGGTCGGCCGCAAATTCGCGCGACATTCTCGACGGCCTGCACGACAAGATTCTCGTCCGCGCGGCTCTGCGCGGAATCGGTGTGCCGGTGCCGGCGAGCCTCGCGGTGCACCGGTCGGACCCGAGGACGGCGGATGCCGTCGCCGAACTGGGGCTGCCGTTCGTCGCGCAGACCCGGTCCGGGTTCGCCGGCAAGGGCACCTACCTGATTCGCTCGCCGGCCGATCTCGATGCCGCGCTTGCCGAGAAGCCGGCCGTCGAGCAGTGGCTGCTCAGCGCCTACGTCGGTGAGTGCACCGTCAATTTCACCGCTGTCGTCGACGGTCGCGGTCGGGTGCGGGTCGCGCCACCCGCCGTTCAGCTCGGCGATCTGGCCGCTCCCAACGGGTTCGGCAACTATGGCGGCAACGACTTCGCCGCCGCGCGGGACATCGATCCCGCTGTGCTGCGGCTCGGCGAGCGCTGGACAGCCCGGATCGGTTCCTGGCTGGCCGGGCGGGGTTTCCTCGGCATGTTCGGGGTCGACTACGTGGTCGCGGACGGCGCGCTCGACGCGATCGAGGTGAACCCGAGGATGCAGGCGTCCTCGGCGCTGCTCGGCGAGATCGAGCTTGCGAACGGTCTGCTGCCAACGGCCGTCCGGCACCTTGCCGCGTTCCTCGATGACGAGGCCGATGACGAGGCCGATGACGAGATCGATGACGAGGAGACGGTCTGCGAGCAGGTCGGCGCAGCGCAGTTGGCCTTGCGGGAGCACGGTGGCAGCCGACTCGTGGCGCGGGCTCCGCGTCCCGGCCGGTACGCGGTCGTCGACGGCAGGCTCGTCTTCGCGGGGCCGGCGGACGGACTGCTGGAGTGCGGTGCGCACGAGGTCGTCGTTGTCGGCGTCCCGGCCGAGGACACCCTGTTGTCCAACGGCGCCACCCTGGCCAGGGTGATCACTCGCGAACGCCTCGTCGACGCCACCGGCACGCTGCTGCCCACCGCGCACGCCCTCAGCGACGCGGTTCGCGCGGCCTTCGACCTCCAGTCACCGCACCAGCGACACCAGCGGCCGATGGCACTGCTCGGCCGCGTCACCTGAGCGAACGCGACCGACACCCGTCAGACCAGCGCACAACCAAGGAGATTGCCGAACATGGCGCACAACACCGTGCTCGACCGGACCGCATCGATCCTGGTGAGCCCGGAACGGCTCGCTCGGGCGAAGATGGGATACGCGGCCCGCAACGTCGGCCCGCTGCGCGCTCCCGCCGATCCGCTGACGCTGGTCACCGGGGACGAGGTCCGCCCGGACACCGGGGACGTCATGCTGGCCCGCGTCGTCGGTCTCGGCCATCACGCGCGGCTGCAACTGTTCAACACCAGGAAGGCCGCGCTCTACGTCGGCGACGAGATCGTGGTGGTGTGCTCGGCACGCTACGCGCCGGACCAGTTCCTCGCCGATCTGCCGCAGGGCTTGGCTTCCTGCCATCTCGTCGCCACCGGGGGCGTCGCGGCGACCGTGCGCTCGGCACACCGGGCCATGCGCGAACCGACCCGGCTCGTCCCACTCGGCCTACTAGCCACTATGGACGGTCGAAGGCTCAATCTCATCGACCACACCACGGTCGCGTCCGAGCCGGCACCCTCGGCTCGACCCAAGGTCATCGTGGTGGCCGGCAATGCGATGAACACCGGGAAGACCACGGCGGCCGTGCACCTGGTTCGCGGACTGGCCCAGGCCGGTTTCCGGGTCGGCGCCGCGAAGGTCGCCGGCACCGTCTCCTACGAGGACGTCCTGGCCATGCACGACGCAGGGGCCGTCCTCGCCCGCGATTTCACCGACGGCGGCCATGCCACCACGGTCGGGTTGAGCATGGCGCGGCTGCGTGGCCTGTTCGGCGGTCTGATCGCCGAGCTGACCAGGGGCGGCAGCGAGGTCATCGTGATCGAGGTGGCCGACGGCCTGCTCCAGGCCGAGACCGCCGCGTTGTTGCGCGACGCCGAATGCCAGCGTTGGATCGACGGTCTGCTGTTCGCGACTCGGGACGCGCTCGGCGCGATCGAGGGGCGCGCAGGCTGCGGGAGTGGGGGCTGCCGCTGCTCGGCCTCAGCGGCGTACTCACCGCGTCCCCGTTGGCGATGGCGGAAACCCAGGCAACCGTCGACCTGCCGATCTACCTCTCGACCGAGATTTTCGAGCCAGGTAGGCACAACGGCCCACTACTGTCCGATCCGGACACTGCCGTCGCGCTGCTGCGGGCCGCAGGTGCCCGCGCCGAACCGGCATGAGTGCCGGCGGCGATCAGGACGGCCCGGCCGCAGGGCGGCAGTTCGAGATGCCGAGGGCCATCGGCGAGGTCCGGCGGCGGATGCTGGTGCGGCTGGTCTGGGTCGGGGTGGGGCAGTCGGCCTGTGTCGTCGCGTTCGCCTTCCTGCTGCACGTGCTCGTCGACCACGTCGAGCATCCGGGGCGGACCAGGTTCCACCAGACCGGGTTGTACGCACCGATCGAGCCCTTGCCGACCGGGTGGCTCCTCGGCGCGCTCGCGGCGACCTCGCTGTTGACCGTGGTACTCAAGGCGCTCGCGCCGCCGATGGGTGAGCGGCTCGCGCAGAGCTACGTGCACAGCGTCCGGGTCCGGCTGTTCGACCACGTGTCCGGCAGCCAGAACTGGGCGACCGACCGGAGGGCGGTCGGGGTCACCGTGCTGCGGTTTACCGGCGACTCGACCGCGCTGCGCAACTGGGCCGGGCAGGGCGTTGCCGCGCTGGTGGTCGACGGCGTCTTCGTGGTGTGCACGATGAGCGTGCTCGCGCTCATGTCACCGGCGGCCGGTGCGGCGGCGGCCGGGTGGCTGGTGGTCTGCCTCGCGGTCGCGCTGCTGTTCGGCAGGGCGCTGCGCAGCCGGGTGCGCGAGGCCCGCAAACAGACCGGGCGGCTGGCCTCCTTCGTCAACGAGCGGGTCACCTACGCGGCCGTGATGCAGTCGCTCGGCCGGATCCGCCGCGAGCGCAGGCTGTTGTCCCGGCACAGCAGGCGATTCGGCGACGCCATGGTGCGCCAGGCCGGTTCGGTCGGCAGGCTGGTCGCGACGGCGGAGGCGGCCCGGATCGGGATCGTGGTCGCGGTGATCGGCGCGGCGGTCGCGGTGGGCGCGCGGGCGGACACCATCACCTCGCTGGTGTCCATCGCCGGTTTTCTCGGCGGCCCGCTGGTCTCGCTGACCCAGGCGCAGGAGGCCTGGCAGCGGTCGAAGATCGCCCGCCGCCGGATCACCGAGGTGATCGGCACCCCGGCCGCGCTCAGCCCGCCGGTCAAGGCACCGAAACTGGCCGACGGGCCGGGCCGCCTCGAACTCGTCGATCTCAGGCTGACCGGGGTGTTGGCCGGTGCCGGCGCGGTGGTCGAACCGGGGCGACGGGTGGCCGTGCACGGGGCGCCGGGGGCCGGGAAGTCGCTGCTGCTCGCGGTGATCGCCCGGCTGCATTCGGCCGACGGCGGCTCGGTGCTGCTGGACGGACAGGACCTCGCCACGCACGACCCGGCCTCGGTCGGCAGGGCGATCCGGCTGGTCAGCCCGGACCTGCCACTGCTGCGCGGCACGGTCGCAGTGAACCTCGGCCACGGCGACGTGCCGGACCGGGAACTCGACGAGGCAGGCCGCGCCCGGCTCACCGCGAGTGCGGCTTTCTCCGACCGGCTGGAGGCGGCGCTGGACGCGAGCCTGCCGCGTGGTCTCGACACCAGGATCGGCGAGGGCGGGCATGGGCTGTCGCGGGCCGGCCGGTATCAGGTCAGCCTGGCGCGGGCCCTGCGCGGCGCCCCTCGGGTCCTGCTGTTGGACTGGCCGGAATCGACTACCGCGCTCGCCGAGGACCTGCGTGACGAGCTGTTCACCGGCTATCCGGGCACGCTGATCTACGTCACCGATGATCAGGACCTGATCGACAGGGCGGAGATCCACTGGCGGATCGACGCGGAAACCCTGACCGTGTGCGACCGAGCCGGGCAGTCACGCGAACGGGTGATCGGCCGCCGCGAACGAGGGTCGGACGAGGACCGAAACGGTGGACCAATCCCGCATTCCGGGGCCGTCGATCGCTTTTCCGCCGCATCTGCGGATCGGCCACTCTGAACGGTGGAACCGCCGTTGACCTGGGCTTGTCTGACTCGAATGGAGAGAGCAGGGTAGCAGTGTGAGTCGGACCACCCGCCCATTGGTCCGAGCTTCGCTCTGCCAGCAGGCGTGCCAGTACTGGAGGCCAGATGCGCATCACCGTCACCGTCGACGGAACGTCTTATTCGGATGATGTCGAGCCCCGCCAACTGCTCGTGCACTATCTGCGCGAACGGCTCGGCAAGGTCGGCACGGTGGTCGGCTGCGACACCAGCAACTGCGGCGCCTGCACCGTGCACCTCGACGGCCGGAGCGTGAAGTCCTGCTCCGTCCTCGCCGTGCAGGCCGACGGCCACGAGGTCACCACCATCGAGGGCATCGCCCGCGACGGCCAACTGCATCCCGTGCAACAGGCCTTCCACGACAATCACGCGCTACAGTGCGGATTCTGTACACCCGGCATGATCATGCAGTCGATCGACCTGCTGGCCGACAACCCGGACCCGGACGAAACCGAGGTCCGGCACGGCCTCGAAGGCAACCTGTGCCGGTGCACCGGCTACCAGAACATCGTCCGCGCCGTCCAGGACGCGGCCGCGGCGCTGCGCCCGACCGGGGGTGCCTGATGACCTCGACCGTGGAACCGGAGATCGGCACACCGCAACCGGAGATCGGCAAGGCCCGGCTGCGCAAGGAGGACGCGCACCTGATCACCGGCCGAACCCGCTGGACGGACAACATCATCCTGCCCGGCATGCTGCACCTCGCGATCGCCCGCAGCCCGGTCGCGCACGCCACCATCACCCAGCTCGACACCTCCGCCGCCCGCGCGATGCCCGGCGTGCTGGCCGTGTTCACCGCGAACGACCTCGACCCGGACGGCACCATCGGGATGCCCTGCGCCTGGCCGATCACCCCGGACATGAAGAGCCCGCGTCGCCCGATGCTGGCCGCCGACACCATCAACTTCGCCGGTGAGGGAGTCGCCGTCATCGTCGCGCGTACCGCGGCGGAGGCCGAGGACGCACTGGCCGCGATCGACGTCGACTACGCCGAACTGCCGGTCGTGCTGGACATGGAGGCCGCGCTCGCCGACGACGCCCCGCTCGTGCATCCGGACCTCGGCACCAACCGCAACGCGCTGTGGGTGTTCGACTCGGCGGCGGCCGGCACCGGCGGCGATGTCGAGCAGGCCATCGCGGATGCGGAGATCGTGCTCAAGCGGCGGTTCCGGCAGCAGCGGCTGATCCCGGCCTTCATGGAACCCCGCTCCGTCGTCGTCGACCCGACCGGTGCGCAGACCACGGTCTGGGCCGCGACGCAGGTCCCGCACATTCTCAAGACGATGGCCGCGCTCACCCTCGGCATCCCCGAACACAAACTGCGGGTGATCGCGCCCGATGTCGGTGGCGGTTTCGGCGGCAAGATCGCCGTGCTACCAGAGGAGACGCTGGCCATCCTCATCGCGCGGCGACTGGGCAAACCGGTGAAGTGGACGGAGAGCCGCTCGGACTGCATGCTCACCGCCCACCACGGCCGCGACCAGATCCAGGACCTGACCATCAGCGCCCGGCGGGACGGCACGGTCACCGGGCTGAAGGTGGAACTGCTCGCGGACATGGGCGCCTATCTCGGCCTCGTCGGGCCGGGGGTGCCGATCCTCGGCGCGTTCATGTTCAACGCGATCTACAAGATCCCGGCCTACCATTTCGCCTGTACCAACGTGTTCACCAACAAGACCCTCACCGACGCCTACCGGGGTGCGGGCCGTCCCGAGGCGACCTTCGCCATCGAACGGCTGATGGACGAGCTGGCCGCCGAACTCGGCATGGACCCGATGGAGATCCGCGAACGGAACTGGATCGGGCACGAGGAGTTCCCGTTCACCACCGTCTGCGGCCTCACCTACGACTCCGGCAACTACGAGGCCGCGACGGACAAGGCGAAGGAACTGTTCGACTACGACGGACTGCGCACCGAACAGGCCAAACGCCGGGAGAACAACGATCCGGTGCAGCTCGGGATCGGCATCTCCACCTTCACCGAGATGTGCGGCCTCGCCCCGTCCCGCGTGCTCGGCTCGCTCGACTACGCGGCGGGCGGCTGGGAGTACGCCTCGATCAGGATGCTGCCCACCGGCAAGGTCGAGGTGATCACCGGCGCCTCAGCGCACGGCCAGGGCCACGAGACCGCCTGGAGCCAGATCGTCGCCGACCAGCTCGGCGTCGGCTTCGACGACGTCGAGGTCCTGCACGGGGACACCCAGTCCGCGCACAAGGGCATGGACACCTACGGCTCGCGATCCCTGACGGTCGGCGGAATCGCGCTGGTCAAGGCCGCGGACAAGGTGGTCGCGAAGGCCCGCAGGGTCGCAGCGCACCTGATGGAGTGCAGCGAGGACGATCTGGACTTCGCCGACGGGCGTTTCACCGTGCGCGGCACCGAATCCGCGACCGCCATCCAGGACATCGCCTTCGCCGTGTTCTCCGCGCACAACCTGCCCGAGGGCATGGAACCCAGCCTCGACTCCGATGCCACCTTCGACCCGGACAACTTCTCCTTCCCGCACGGCACCCACCTGTGCGCGACCGAGGTCGACACCGAGACCGGCGCGGTGCGGATCCGCTCCTACGTCTGCGTCGACGACGTCGGGAAGGTGGTCAACCCGATCATCGTCGAGGGCCAGGTGCACGGCGGACTGGCCCAGGGCATCGCGCAGGCGCTGTACGAGGAGGCCGTTTTCGACGAGAGCGGCACGCTGGCCACCGGCACCTTCGCCGACTACCTGCTGCCCAGCGCCGTCGACCTGCCCTCCTTCACCACCGCCCGCACCGAGACGCTCTCCACCACGAACCCGTTGGGCGCCAAGGGAGTCGGCGAGGCCGGCACCATCGCCTCCACCCCGGCCGTGGTCAACTCGATCGTCGACGCGGTGCGGCATCTGGGCGTCACCGACATCGAGATGCCGTGCAGCCCGCAGCGCGTCTGGCGGGCCATTCAGGGCGATGGTGGCGACGGTGACTCCGGTATCGGCCGCGCCGAAGCAGGCGGCGGTCTCGGTTCGATCGACGCCTCCGGAGGTGTGCGGTGATTCCCGCTCCTTTCGACTACCTCGCCCCGACCACCGTCGAGGAGGCCGTCGCCGCGCTGGCTGCGGCCGGTGAGGACGCCAAGGTGCTGGCCGGTGGGCAGAGTCTGCTGCCGGTGCTGCGGATGCACCTCGCCGGTCCGTCCACGGTGGTCGACCTCGGCAACATCGCCGAACTGCGCGGGATCCGCGATGACGGCGACGCCATCGTGATCGGCGCGATGACCCGGCACCACGAGGTGCAGAGCGACGAACTCGTCCGCGAACACGCCAAGCTGCTGGCCGTCGCGACCGATACCGTCGCCGATCCCCAGATCCGGCACCGGGGCACCCTCGGCGGCGCCGTCGCGCATGCCGACCCGGCCGGTGACCTGCTCGCCCCGGTACTCGCGTTGGACGCCGAACTGCGGATCGCCGGACCGAACGGTCGACGCACGGTGCCGGCCGCCGAGTTCTTCCTCGACTACTTCACCACCGCACTTGCCCCCGACGAGATCCTGCTCGACGTCCGGGTGAGAAAACACACTGGCTGGGGCGCGCACTACGAGAAGTTCAACCGGGTCGCCCAGGCCTGGTCGATCGTGGCCGTCGCCGCAGCCGTCCGCGCCGAGGCCGGCACGATCACCGAGGCCAAGGTCGCGCTGACCAACATGGCCGCGACCCCGGTCCGTGCCAGCACGGTCGAAGCGGCGCTGGTGGGCGGCCCGGCAACGGCCGAGGCGATCCGCGCCGCCGCTCGGCACGCGGCCGACGCGACCTCGCCGACCAGTGACGGAAACGCGGATATCGGCTATCGCGAGCACCTTGCCAGGGTGCTCACCGCACGGGCGGTAACAGCCGCGATGGGTGGTTGAGGGCCGAATTTCGGTGGCCGGCGATTCGCTCCCGAGGGTGACGTGTGGACCTTGCCTGCGTAACGTCATGCTCGGGTGCGAATACGAAGGAGGCCCTCAGTGCAACTGGAACATCAGTTCACCGTGCCGGCGTCGCCGGAAGTCGTCTGGGCGGCGGTCGTCGATCCGGCCAGGGTGGCTCCCTGCATGCCGGGGGCCACCCTGACCGAGGTCAACGGTTCAGAGTTCGCCGGCAGCGTGAAAGTCAAGCTCGGCCCGGTTTCCTTGCTGTACAAGGGTTCCGGCCAGTTCGTCGAGATCGACGAGCAGTCCCGGCGGGTGGTGATCAAGGCAGCAGGCAAGGACTCGCGCGGGAACGGCACCGCCTCGGCGACGGTCACCGTGACGCTGCGCGCGGACGGCGAGCAGACCCACGGCACCGTGGTCACCGATCTGGCCATCACCGGCAAACCCGCCCAGTTCGGCCGGGGCATGATCGCCGAGGTCGGCGGCAAGATCCTGGACACCTTCGCCACCTGCCTCGCTGGCAAGCTCGGCGACCCCGCGCAGGCGGGCACGGAATCGGCGCAGGCCGCGACTCCCGCGAAGCCCGCCGCCCGCAAGCGCGCGGCCAGTTCGACAAGGGCCACCGCCGCCACCAAGGCCACCCCCGCGAAGCCGGCCGTACGCGCCTCGACGGCCAAACCGGCCGCCGCTGCCAAGTCCGAGGCCACGTCGTCTGAGGCCAAGCCAGACGACAAGGCGCAGGAGGCCGCACCAGCGGAAACTCCGGCGACCGACACCGCTGCCAAGCCGGCCGCCTCGACTCCGGCCAAACCCGCCGCGTCGACTCCGGCCAAACCCGCCGTGAAGGCGACGCCCGCCAAGTCGTCCACCCCGGCGAAACCGGCCGCCGCGAAGGCCGCACCGGCGAAACCCGCAGCCGCCGCGAAGCCGGCCGAGCCGGCCGCGAAACCGGCTGCCGCCAAGCCTGCGGAGCCGGCCGCGAAACCGTCTGTCACGAAGCCGCCTGTCACGAAACCGGCCGTCACGAAACCGGCCGTCACGAAACCGGTTGTCGCGAAGCCGGTCGAGCCCGCCGCCGTGCCGGCGACCAACGGCGCGGTCACCTCACTCGGCGTACGCCCTGACGAGGAGAACCGGACGACGCGACTGCGGGTCGTCGAATCCGAGACCGAACCGATCGACCTGCTCGACTACGCGGGCCCCTCGGTACTCAAGCGCGCGGTTCCCGCACTGGCCGGCATTGTCCTGCTGCTGCTGTTGATCCGCTGGCTGCGCCGCCGCTGACGGCACCGGCACCGCCTCGGTGCCGCCGCGAGACACGTCGCGGCGGCACCGAGTCGGTTCGGGCCGTTGATCGGGAACCGGCTGATCAGGAACTGGTGGGTGCGGCCTGGATCGCGCCGAACTGGACCGAACCGTTGCCGTCCACCTCGCCGGCCTGCCAGGCGATCGTGGTCGCGGTCCTGGCGCCGGGCAGGTAGAAGCTCAGCGCGGACGGGCTGATCGTCAAGTCGCCCTCGACATCGACCGGGCTGGTGTGCAGCACTAACTGGGCCGGGCTCGTCGCGGTGACCGTCACCGGGGTCGCGGCGGGACCCTCGACGATCGGGGTGGTCGCCAGCGCGGCGCCGTTGGCGTCGAGGAAGGTCAGGCCGGTCGGTATACCGGTGATCGTGCACGGCAGGCCCGCTGTGCTGATGTCCAGTGTGGTGTAGCGCTGACCAGCACCGGCGTCGACTCCGTCGAGCGAAACCGACAGCCGCGCGGGGCGGCAGGCCGGGGCGGCGTGCTGCGCAGGGCCGGCCAGTGCCGGCGTCGCGGCCAGCGCGCTCGCGGCGGCCACCACGGCCAGTCCGCCGAGCACGCGGCGCGCGAGGATCTTCGGGTTCGTCATCGGGAAGAGTTCTCCTTGTGGTTGGCAGGAAAAACGGCAGTGCTGATGATCACCAACCACAAAGACGCCCAACCGCCGGAAAATGTTGCCTGCCGGCTACCGGCACGTCACGTGACACAACCCACGATCCTGGCGACCCGGCGCAGCCGAGCCTGCCAGTAGTCGTTCACCGAGGCCTCCGGCCGGGCGGCCGCGAGCAGTTCCGGGTCGGGGACGGGGCTCGTGGTCGGCACCGGCAGCCAGCCCTGCCGTTGGCGCAGGGAATCCGTGACCACATCGCCGGTGAGCAGCGACAAGGTGCCCAACCCGCAGGCGAAATCGAGTTCCGGCAACGCGCCGGCGAGCGCGAGCCCGGCCGCGAGACCGACGCTGGTCTCCACCGCCGAGGACACCACGCACGGCAGTCCGCAGGCCTGCGCGACCTCCAGCGCCCGCGCCACCCCGCCCAGCGGCGCGACCTTCAACACCGCGATATCCGCGGCGCCGGCCACCGCGACCCGCAGCGGGTCCTCCGCGCGCCGGATCGACTCGTCCGCGGCGATCCGCACCTCGACCCGTCTGCGCACCGCGGCAAGCTCGTCGAGGCCGGGACACGGCTGCTCGACGTATTCGAGACCGGCCGCCGCCCGGTCCAGCTCCCTGATCGCGCGCACGGCGGTGTCCACGTCCCAGGCCGCGTTCGCGTCGACCCGGATCGCCCCGGCCGGCCCGATCGCCTCGCGCACCGCGGCTACCCGCTCGCAGTCCTCCACAATGGACATACCGGGGTCGGCGACCTTCACCTTCGCTGTCGAGCAGCCGGAGGCCCTGACGATCTCGGCGGCGCGCTCGGGGGAGACCACCGGCACCGTGCAGTTGATCGCGATCCGATCCCGGACCGGGGCAGGCCAGGCCCGCTGGGTCGGCTCGACCGCGCAGGCCAGCCAGGGCGCCGCTTCGGCATCGTCGTAGTCCTCGAACGGGCAGAACTCGCCCCAGCCCACCGGCCCGCGCAGCAGCATGCCATTACGCACCGTGATACCGCGAAAGCGGTTGCGCATCGGGATCGAGTACACCAGCGCCGAGTCGAGGTCGATGTCCACCCGCCGATCATCGCATCCGCTTTCTCGGTCTGAGGTTTAGCGCCCGGCCGGCCGGGTAACCCCTGGTTCTAGTCGCGCACGGGCAGGGGTTGGCCGGGCGCGCCGCAAACGTTCACCGGTTGGACAACGAGGTCGGACCGGTGAGCCCTACCTCCAAGGGTGAAGGCTCGGGCCCGATTCGGGCAGGCTCGGGTTTTGGCAGGCCGAGGTCTCGACAGGGCCAGGAACGCGGTCTCGTACGGTATGCGGTATGGACAGCGTACGGATGGTTGCGGACTGGCCGGTGCCGAATGCCGCGGCGGTCGTGTTGGGCGCCAACGGGGACGTCCTCGGGGCCATCGGTGAGCAGGGACGGGAGTTTCCGCTCGCCTCGGTCACCAAACTGCTGACCGCCTACGCGGCCCTGATCGCCGTCGAGGAGGGCGCGATCGAATGGGACCAGCCGGCCGGCCCGGAGGGCTCGACGGTCCGGCACTTGATCGCGCACGCCTCCGGCCTCGCCTACAACGAGCACAAACCGGTCGCCGCGCCGGGTACCCGCCGGTTGTACTCCAATGCCGGCTTCGAGGTGCTCGCCGACACCGTCGCGCAGGCCTCCGGGATCGCCTTCCCCGACTACCTCGACGAGGCGGTCTTCCAGCCGCTGGGTATGAAGTCCTCCCGGCTGGCCGGTTCACCGGCCGCGGGCGGCGTCTCCACCTGCGCCGACCTTGCCGCGTTCGCCGCGGAACTGTCCTCGCCGGACCTGATCGCCACCGCGACCTTCCGGGAGGCCACCACGGTGGCGTTCCCCGGTCTGTCCGGTGTGCTGCCCGGCCTCGGCCACCAGCGGCCCAACGACTGGGGTCTTGGCTTCGAACTCCGTGACCACAAGAGTCCACATTGGACCGGAAGCGACAGTTCGCCGTCGACCTTCGGCCATTTCGGCCAGTCCGGCACCTTCCTGTGGGTCGACCCGGTCGCGCACGCCGCTTGCGTCGCGCTGACCGACCGCGACTTCGGCGACTGGGCCAAGACCGCCTGGCCCGCCTTCACCGACGCCGTCCTCGCCGAACTGGCCGGCTGACTCGCAGCAGGCCAGTTCGCTCGGGGTCCGCTCGGTGCCTCAGCCGGCTGCGCGCTGGCCGACCGGGCGTCGGCGCAGGGCCGGATCGGTCAGTACCGGCGGCTGCCACGCGCCGTCCGCCCGGTAGGTACCGGTAGGTATCGGTGCCCGGCGGCACGATCGCGTCGATCCGGTCCAGGGTCTCGTCGTCGAGGGTAAGCTCGGCGCCCTTGAGCGAATCGGTCAGTTGCTCCATGGTGCGCGGCCCGATGATCACCGAGGTCACCGCCGGATGTGCGGCGGCGAAGGCCACCGCCAGTTCCGGCAGGGAGGCGCCGATGCTCTCCGCGACCTCGACAGGCCGCTCGACGATCTCCAGTTTGGCCGCGTTCACCGGAATCGTCGGATCGAACCGGCCCGGAGTCAGCGCGGCCCGTCCGCTGGTCAGGTCGATCGGCTGGTTCGCCCGGTAGCGGCCGGTCAGGAAACCCGGAGGCCAGCGGACCCCAGGTCAGCACGCCCATCCCGTAACGCTGGCAGGTCGGCAGGACGGCGGTCTCGATACCGCGCGCGAGCAGCGAATACGGCGGCTGTTCCGTACGGAGCCTCGGCAGGCCGTGCTTTCCACTCCAGATCAAGCCCTTGAAGAGTGAAACCCCAGTTCACGGGGCCATCGCCTGGGAGGTAGACACCGGTTTACGCGTGTCGACGCACTGTCAGGACTCGAACGCGGTAGAACATAGAATGCCGTCTGACGTCAACGACCATACCCGTGATGATGGTTGGCCCAGGTAGCTCAGATGTCGGAAGCGAGGATACGTGGCGATGGAAGACGTGCGCTTCTCGCGGGCGCTGCTCAGCATGGCTGATGCAGCGCGTGACCTAGGTATCGCGAGGCAGACCTTCCATCGATGGGCGCGCGGATACGAGCGTGGTGGTCCCCTCCTGCACGTCGACTTCGCAGAGAATCGACGCCAAGCAAGCGTCCCGTTCATCGCTCTGGCCGAAGCATGGGTACTTGAAGGACTCCGCCAAGCGGGCGTGCGTCCGCAGCGTATTCGGCCCGCTCTGGAGCAACTTCAACGTCAGTTTGGCCGAGAATACGTTCTTGCCTCGCGTGAACTGGCTACCGACGGCATCTCGGTGCTGTGGGACTTCTCCCGTACCAAGGCAGGCGAGGGTCTCATCGAAGGTGGCACCGGTCAGGGTGTCATCCGCGAGATTGTGGCCGACTATCTCCGATATGTCTCGTGGGGGAATGATGAATACCCGACTCAGTTGGAGCTTAAGACGTTCGAACCTGCGAAGGTCATTATCGACCCGTTCCGCTCCTCTGGTCAGCCGGTCGTAGCTGGCAGTGGTGCAAAGGTCGCCAACATTGCCGCGATGCTGAAGGCGGGTGAGAACCCTGACGTCGTCGCGGAAGAGCACGGAGTCGGAATCGAAGCAGTCCGAGCCGCCGCCCGCGTCCTCCTGGGCCGAGCCGCTTGAGTTCTATCTCGATGAGAACGCTGTTACCCGCACCGTTCGTCGATTGCTCGCACGTCTGGGATATCGGGTACACACACCGGCAGAGGTCTTCCGCACGAGAGCGGATGCGCTCGGCGCTCTCGATGAGGAGTGGCTGGCGAAGGTGGCGCGAACAGGATGGATCGTCCTCAATCGTGACGCGAAGATCATGGAACGCCCGACAGAACTTGCGGCTTATCGAGCCGCAAAGATACATATGTTCTATCTGCCAGGAGAAGCCACGAGTGAAGCCCTCCAACATCTGCTTGAGCGGCACCTTCGCGACATCATTACTTGCGCTTCGAGTCGGCGGCCTCAAGTTTGGCGAATCACCTCGGCGGGCGTCATGCCGTTTACGCGCTGAACTTGGGCTCAGGACCGGTCGGACCAGTTGGTGGCTTCGCTAAATTCGACAAGCGTTGCGCAACGGGCAGTGACCTCGGCCGAGGTCGTCGGTGTTCATGTCTGGACCGGGACCAGAACAATCCAATTCAAGCTCCCGAAGCAGTGAAAGTCAGAACAGTCCTAGCACCAGCTTCATCGCCCGGCCGATGTCTTGCAACTCATCGAAACTCACCCGACCGACCTTGCGACCGAAGCGGGCCTCTGGGTCCACGGCTTGCATTTGTTCTACGAGAACTTTGGTCTTGAGCCCGTTCAGCTTGATCTCCGGTCGATGCGAGGCTTCCCGCGCGCTGGTTGAGGTTGGTGCGGTGACTGTCGTTGACATCACCAACACGTCACTCTGCAAAACGACCGCATAACGGCGTCCTTGCTGTTCGTGCCCCTTGGCATTCGCGTTGGCACGAAGCTCGTAGATGTCACCACGCATCGCCACCGCCGAGTGCCAGTCGTGCTGCTTCGACCTCGGCTCGGTCAGCCGGATCATTGTGCAGTTCTGTCGATTCGCGGCGCATTCGCTCGTAGGCGTGTTTGCGGTAGTTCTCGTGGATTGCCTCGACCACGGCAGCGTTACGTGATGTGGTCTCGGTCGTCAGCGAGGCGAGTTCGCGCTGAGTCTCCTCGTCGAAGCGAAAACTGAAAGAAGCAGTGGCCATTGTCGTCACCTCGTCATCGTAACGCGAACTGCAATACGAATTGTATCACCCGATGTGATGATCATGATTGCGGGTGTCGAAATGTCTTGTCAGTCGACTTCCGGGACGGCCGGTCCGAGTAGGTCGTCGGCGTCCATGATCGTGTAGGCGTAGCCCTGCTCGGCGAGGAAGCGCTGGCGGTGCGCGGCGTACTCGGTGTCCAGGGTGTCGCGGGAGACGACCGAGTAGAAGTGCGCCTGCCGGCCGTCACCCTTGGGGCGCAGCAGCCTGCCGAGGCGTTGCGCCTCCTCCTGGCGGGAACCGAACGTGCCGGAGACCTGGATGGCCACCGATGCCTCCGGCAGGTCGATGGAGAAGTTCGCCACCTTCGAGACCACCAGGGTGCGCAGCTCCCCGCGTCGGAACTTGTCGAACAGCTGCTCACGCTCGGCATTGCGCGTCGAGCCCTGCACGATCGGCGCGTCGAGTTCGGCGCCGAGGTCGTCCAACTGGTCCAGGTACGCGCCGATGACCAGGGTCGGCTCGCCGGGATGGCGGTCCAGGATGGCTTTCACCACCGGCATCTTCGTGTGCGCCGTCGAGCAGATCTTGTAGCGCTCCTCCGGCTCCGCCGTCGCGTAACCGAGCCGTTCGGCATCGGTCAGGGTGACCCGGACCTCGATGCATTCGGCCGGCGCGATCCAGCCCTGCGCCTCGATGTCGCGCCACGGCACGTCGTAGCGCTTCGGGCCGATCAGCGAGAACACGTCGCCTTCCCGGCCGTCCTCGCGGACCAGCGTCGCCGTGAGG
The DNA here is from genome assembly GCA_036268955.1 of Pseudonocardiaceae bacterium. Taxonomy (GTDB): domain Bacteria; phylum Actinomycetota; class Actinomycetes; order Mycobacteriales; family Pseudonocardiaceae; genus CAJCJE01. The sequence goes on along the minus strand of DATATE010000057.1, from coordinate 87,162 downwards.
CCGAGGCGCCGCCTGGACTGTAGGTCGGCGGTCATCCGGAAGACCGGGGCGGGCAGCAGGTGCACCTCGTCGTAGATGACAAGGCCCCAGTCCCGCGAGTCGAACAGCTCAAGATGGCGGTACTCGCCCTTGGTCCGCCGGGTGATCACCTGGTACGTGGCGATGGTGACCGGCCGGATCTCCTTCTTCTCGCCGGAGTACTCGCCGATCTCCTCCTCGGTCAGCGAGGTCCGCGCGATCAGTTCGCGCTTCCACTGCCGGCCGGCCACCGTGTTGGTCACCAGGATCAGCGTGGTCGCCTTGGCAAGGCCCATCGCGGCGGCGCCGACCATCGTCTTGCCGGCTCCGCACGGCAGTACGACCACCCCGGAGCCGCCCGCCCAGAAGGTGTCGGCGGCGCGGCGCTGATAGTCGCGCAGCTGCCAGTCGTCCTCGACAAGGTTGATCTCGTGCGCCTCGCCGTCGACGTAGCCCGCGAAGTCCTCGGCGGGCCAGCCGACCTTGAGCAGCACCTGCTTGAGCCTGCCCCGCTCGCTCGGGTGCACCAGCACGGTGTCGGCGTCGATCCGCTCGCCGAGCATGGGCCGGATCTTCTTGTTGCGCAGCACCTCCTCCAGCACCGCGCGGTCCGTCGAGGACATCACAAGGCCGTGCACGGGGCTGTTGAGCAGCTGCAACCGGCCGAACCGGGCCATCGTGTCCACGACATCGACCAGCAGCGGCTGTGGCACCGGATACCGGGAGTAGCGGACCAGCGCGTCGACCACCTGCTCGGCGTCGTGGCCTGCCGCCCGCGCGTTCCACAGCGCCAGCGGGGTCACCCGGTAGGTGTGCACGTGTTCCGGGGCGCGCTCCAGCTCGGCGAACGGCGCGATGGCGTTGCGCGTCTCGTCGGAGAGCGGATGGTCGATCTCCAACAGCAGGGTCTTGTCGGACTGCACGATCAACGGTCCGTCGGGCACCGGCGGTCTCCTCTCACTCGCGGCGTTACCAGCTCGCGGCGCAGCGAGTCAGTGTGCGGTGCGGGCGGATTCGGGCTGCCCGCGCGTGCTGTCTACTAGTCTCGTTCTGCCACATGCCAACGTAGCGCGATCAGGGAGGCAACCCATGGCCGAGCAGGGCCGATCAACCGTACGTGAGGTCACCCGCGAACTGATGCGCGGCCTTGGCCTGACCACCGTGTTCGGCAACCCTGGCTCGACCGAACTCGGCTTCCTCGACGAGTGGCCGGACGACTTCCGTTATGTGTTGGGCTTGCAGGAACTGTGTGTGTTGTCCATGGCGGACGGCTATGCGCAGTACACCGGTAACGCCGCCATGGTCAGTCTGCATTCCGTCGGTGGCGTCGGTCACGCCATGGGTGGTATCGCCACCGCCTTCCGCAACCACACCCCACTGGTGATCCTCACCGGCCAACAGTCCAGGGAACTGCTCACCGGGGAACCGTTCCTCGGCTCGGTGGACGCGACCGAGTTCCCCAAGCCGTACGTGAAGTTCGCGGTCGAACCCATGCGCGCCCGCGACGTACCGGCCGCGATCCTGCGGGCCTACCAGGTGGCCACCCAGGCGCCGTACGGGCCGACGCTGGTGTCCGTGCCGGGCGATGACTGGGGCCAACCCGCCGACCCGATCGTGCTGCGTCCCCGTAGCAGCGGCTACGCGCCCGACCCTCGGCTGCTGGCCGAGCTGGCCGAGGCGCTGCGAAACAGTCGCCGACCGGCGCTGGTGGTCGGCGGTTCGGTGGACGCCGACGGCGCTGCCGCCGAGGTGGTGACGCTCGCCGAGAAGCTCAACGCGCACGTGTGGACGAGCCCGATGTCCGGCCGGTGTTCCTTCCCCGAGGAGCACCCGCTGTTCGCCGGGTTCCTCCCGCCGGCCAAGGTCAGGATCACCGCCGCGCTCGCCGACTACGACCTGGTCGTGGTGCTCGGCGCGCCGGCCTTTCTGCAGCACGTGGTCATCGACGAGCAGAGTGTCGCGCTGCCGCCGCTCTACCTGCTCGGTGACGACGACTCGGCGCACGCCTGGGCACCGGAGGGGATCAGCGTACGCAGCACCGTTCGGCTCGGCGTCACCGCACTGCTCGCCGAACTCGGCCCGACCGACCGGCCTGCCCCGGCGCCACGAGCACGCGCGGCCAAGCCGGAAGCCAGCGAACCGATGACCGGACCGTATGTCCTCTCGGTGCTCTCCGAACTGCTGCCGGATGACGCCATCCTGGTCGAGGAGATCCCCAGCAACCGCGGTGACCTGCACGAGTACCTGCCCATCCGGCATGCCGGCGGCTTCCTCACCGGACAGAGCGGGGTACTGGGCTTCTCCCTGTCGGCTGCGGTCGGGGTGTCCTTGGCCCAACCGGACCGGCCGGTGGTGGCCCTGGTCGGCGACGGCTCCAGCATGTACAGCATCCAGGGCCTGTGGACGGCGGCTCGGGAACACACCCCGGTGACCTTCGTGGTGCTGGACAACGGCCAGTACGGCGCGCTGCGCAACCACGCGCACGACTTCGGCATGTCCAAGACGCCCGGCACCGAGTTGGGTGGGATCGACTTCCGTGCCCTGGCGATCAGCCTCGGCTGTGACGCGGAGTACGTGCAAACCCCTGCGCAGCTGGCGCCCACGCTGGAGGCCGCGCTGGCCAGTGACCGGCCCACCCTGGTGCACGTCCGGATCGGCGGCAAGCTGCGCGAGATGTACTGACGGCGCGCCCGCTCCTCGGGCCGGCCCTGGGGAGCGGGTTGGTCCGAGGACCGGGTCAGCCTGGGGAGCGAGTCGGTCCTGGGAGTGGTCAGTCCGAGGAGCGCTTGAGCAGTCGGGCCACCTCGCCGCGCAGGTGCACGAAGCGCTCGGACTCCCTGGTGGCGATCTGGTTTCGCTCGACCGGCAGATCGACCTTGACCGTGGTGAGCACGGTGGTGGGCGCCGAGGAGAGCACCACGACCCGGTCGGAGAGGTACACGCTCTCGTCGATGTCGTGGGTGACCAGCAACACGGTCATCTTGTGCTCGGTGCGCACCCGCCGGACCAGGTCCTCCAGGTCCTCCCTGGTCTGCGCGTCGACCGAGGCGAACGGCTCGTCCATCACCATCAACGTCGGTCGGTAGGCCAGCGCCCGTGCGATGGCCACCCGCTGCTGCATGCCGCCGGAGAGCTGCCACGGGTACTTCTCACCGGCATCGTCAAGACCCACCCAGGCCAGCGCCTCGGCGGTGCGTGCCTTGCGGTCCGCCCGGCTCAGGCCCTGGTTGCGTAGTGGGAACTCCACGTTGCCGGCCACCCGCAGCCAGGGCAGCAGGGAGCGGCTGTAGTCCTGGAAAACGACGGCCAGTTCCTCAGGTACCGAGGTGATTTCCTTGTCCCACAACGTGCTGGTGCCCTTGGTCGGTCGCAACAGGCCGGACACCGCACGCAGCAGGGTGGACTTGCCGCAGCCGGACGGGCCGACCACACAGACGATCTCGTCCGCCTCGACGGTGAACGAGACGTCCTCCAGCGCCACGTGTGCGTTCTTGCCGGTGCCGTACTGATGGCCCAGACCATTGACCGCGAGCAAGGCTTCCTACCCTTCGGACCGTCGGGTCGCACCCCGGTGCCAGCGCAGCACCCGGTGTTCGACGGCGACCAGCAGACTGTTGCACAGGTAACCGAGGGCGCTGACCAGCACGATCCAGCTCCACATACCGGGCAGGTCGGAAGCACCCTGGGCGAAGACCAGCTGGTAGCCGATACCGCTGGTGCTGCCGACCAGCTCGGAGATGATCATCAGGATGAACGCGATCGACAGGCTCACCCGCAGCCCGGCGAAGATCTTCGGGCCCGCGGCCGGCAGGATGACTGTGAACACCCGCCGCCGCCACGGGGTGTGGAAGGCGCGTACCGCGTTCATCGTGGTCTCGTCCACCGAGCGGGCGCCGTCGATGCTGTTGAGCAGCACCGGCCACACCGTGCCGAAGATGATGGTGGCGATCTCCATCTCCGGGCCGATCCGAAACAGCACGAGGAAGACCGGCACCAGCGTCGGCGGCGGTACCGCCCTCGCGAAGGCGAGCAGCCCGCCGAAGTAGTCGGTGGCCACCGGCGAGCGGCCGAGACCGAGGCCGATCGCGACGCCGACCAGCGAGGCGATTCCCCAGCCGAGCAGCAATCGGCCAAGACTGGGCAGGATGTCGTCGAAGACCTGGTCGGTGAGCCACAGGTGGCCGGCCGGACCGGTGAACCACAGGGACCCGGCCCGCCGCACGATGTTCAGCGGGGTGGGGAAGTACGGATTGGCCGCCGCCGAGGTGGCCAACTGCCAGACCAGCACGCAGCCGATGAACAGCGCCCACCGTTCGACGAACCAGACCAGTGTTCTGGACGCCCGCTGGCGGGAGGAGGCGGCCGGGCCGGTCGAGATCGGCGACTCGACGGTGCTCACGCGCTGCCTCCCTGCGGGGACCACGGTGAGAGCTTGCGCTGTAGGCCGCTGAGCCCGACATTGGCCAGCAGCCCGAGCAGGCCGGCGAAGACAGTGCCGGCCAGTACCAGGTCCATCCGGCCCTCGCTGCTGCCTTCGACGTAGATGAACTGGCCGAGACCGATCGCGCCACCGGTCAGAAATTCGGTGCTGACCAGGGAGATCAGCGCGATCGACGCGGAGAAGCGCACCCCGGTCAGGATGAACGGCAGGGTGGCCGGCAGCTTCACCCACAGGGTGACCCGGCGCCGGGGCACCCGGTAGGCCCGTGTCACGTCGATCAGTTGCGGGTCCAGCTCGCCGAGTGCGTAGATGGTGTTGAACAGGATCGGCCACACGGCGACGAACGTGGCCAGTACGATCTTGGTCTGTGCGTCGGCACCGATCAGCGAGATGACCAGCGGAATCAGCGCCACTCCCGGCAACGGCCGGAGGAACTCCACGATCATCTCGCTGGCCGTGCGCAGCTTCGGCAGGCTGCCCAGCAGCAGTCCGAGCGTGACGCCGATGGCCGTGGCCGCGACCATGGCGATCACCCAGGACAGCACGGTGGAGATCACGCCAGGCAGGAAGGTCGGATCACCGAAGCTCCGCACCAGACCCACCGCCACCACCGAGGGCGGCGGCACGATCTGGGCGTCGACGAGGCCGCTGCGGCTGGCGGCCTCCCACAGGACGAGGAAGGCCGCTACCCCGGTCAACTTGCGGAGAATCGGTCGCATTGCCGGTCAGCTGTTTGGTGGTAGTGGCACGATCAGGGTTTTCGCGTCCAGGTTGGTGGTCAGTCCACCGTAGGTCTTCATCAGCGTGATCACCCGCTGCAGCCGGGTCGGGTCCAGCGAGGTCGGATAGGCGCCGATGTTGAGCATCGGTACCAGCGAGGGCGACACCCCGGTCAGGGCCGGCAGCACCTTGCCCAGTTCGCTGCGGCTGGCGGCCTTCGCGCTCGCCTGCACCATCGCGCGCTGGAAGGCGGCGATCGTCTTCGGGTTCGCGTTGATGAACTTGCTCGTGGCGAAGTAACCGGACAGCGGCATGCCGTTGGTGGCATTGGTGATCAGCGGGAACGGCTCCTTGGCGCCGAAGTCCCGTTCCGCCTCGGTGATGAAGGGCTCGAAGTCGACGGCCGCGTCCACGGTCCCGGTCTTGAGCGCGTTGGGCATGTCCGGGAAGTGGATCGGCACGTAGTGCGGGGAGTTCGGGTCCACGTTGTTGGACGCGAGCAGGGAGCGCAGCAGCAGCTCGACGATGTTGCCGGGAGCCTGCGTTGCGATGGTCTTGCCAGCCAGGTCGGCAGGGGTCTTGATGGGGGAGTTCGGCGGCGTCAGCAATACGAAGGAGGTCGGCGTGCCGGAGTAGGCGTCCGCGATCACCTTGGCGTCGAGCGTTCCGGCGGCGACGGCCTGGAAGTAGTTGACGTAGTTCCCCTGGGCGATGTCCAGCGAGCCGTTGACCAGATCCGGGTACATCGCGGGACCGGAGGCGAACACTTTCACGACCGGGTTCAGGCCCTGAGCCTTGAACAGGCCCTCCAACTGCGCCAGCTTGAGCGGCGCGACATCCGGAGAGGTCAGGATGCCGATGGTCACCGTCGGCTTCTCCACCTTGGAGTTACCGGCAGACGGAGTGCTCGTGCTGTTCGACCCGTTGAGGAGGCTGCAGCCGGTCAGCAGCATCATGGCGACGGCTGCGACGGCGGTAGCTCCGAGCCGACGACGACGGGTCGTGCCCGGCCGCGCTCTGGAGAGTTCGTTCATGCTCTGATCCTTCTGTTGGGATCTGATTACCGGCTCGTCAAGCCAGAACTTGGCGCCAATGAGGTGAGCGCTTTCATTCCTATGGTCTAATGGAGGGGTAAAATGGGGCCGCTTTCGTGTACCCTCGGTAGCCAATTTTTCGATATGAGCCTGACGGGGTGACATAGTAGGACACCTCCGCTAACTTGTGTCCACCAGCAGGGGCTGCCAACACGCCGCGTATCTCGCGGCGGGGTGCTGAGCTGTTGTGATGTCGTGTGCGGAAGGATGAGGTGGGTGATGCGCCGGTGTGCGGCTGCCGCTGGACGCGGGGCTGCCTCGCCGGCCAGCGAGCCGGTTTCGCTGGTCCCTGTCGCCTCGCGTACTCCGACCGTGGTGAAGATCACCAAGGCCGATTCGGGTGGGTGGCTGGTTCGAGGTGTGACGTGCTTGTCGCCGAATCCTGGTGGGCTCGGGGTTGCGATCGCCCGGCCTGACGCACAACAATCGCCCCAGCTGTCCGGAAGTGCTGTCAACGCGCTGTCCGATCGTGGTCTGACCAGCGGAAAGTGATTCATGGTGGCCAACAGAGACCGGGCGTCGTCTCGGCAGGACTCGGCAGGAGCCGAGGTTGAGATGGACTCCGTCGGCCTGGACGGGAATCGTGCTGCTCAGCCCGCTCCGTCCGGCACGGTCGGAGTCGTCGCGAGCCGTTGGCGACTGAGTAGTTGGCGGCTTCGGCAGAAGCTGATCGCGGTGTTGTTGGTGCCGGTGTTGGCGACGGTGCTGTTCGCCGGTCTGGCGGTTCGGTCCGAGATCACCAACATCAACCAGTTCGACGTGCTGCGCAGCGAGTCCGATCTCAGCGCGCAGGCCTCTCAGGTGGTTGACGCGCTACAGCAGGAGCGCGACCTTGCGATGGTCTTCGCCGCCAGTGGCAAGTCCAGTGGTGGCGAGGAATACAACGTGTCCTTCCAGGCCACCGATGCCCAGGTGGCCGGCTACCAGTCGCTGGTGGCCAACGACGGCGGCATGAGTTCGGCCGTGCGCGGTGCCGCCGCGACCAGCCAGGAGGGCCTCACCGGCCTGGCCGTGTTGCGTTCCAGCACCCAGTCCACCCAGTACCCGGCCACCGCCGTGCTGGTGCAGTACAACGGGTTGATCGCTTCGGTTCTGCAGGTCACCCAGGCGGTGGCCGCCGAGTCCTCGACGGTCGGCTCGATCGCTCCTGCGGTCAACCTGTTCGCCAATGCCAAGGAGGACATCGCGCAGCAGGACTCGATCCTGCTGGTCGCGGTGAGTCCCGGCAATTCCTCGCCGACGCTGGCCAATGACCTGCTTGAGGCCCAGTCCGCCTACCAGTCCGACATCACTGCCTTCGAGAGCGTGGCGACGCCGCAGCAGAGCCAGGAGTTCCAGGACACGGTCAGTGGTCCCAATGTGGACAACCGGGCGCAATTCACGCAGACCGTGTTGTCGGAGAGCGCTGCCGGCATCCCGTTCACCGTTGACACTTCTCAGGTGCAGCCGGCCGCGACCGACACCATCGCGCTGTACCGGCAGGCCGAGCTCTCGCTGCAGAGCCAGTTGCAGAGCGCCATCCAGAGTGCCAGGTCGGGCGCGCAGGGCGATGTGTTGGCCAATATCGTCCTTGTCGCGGTGATCCTGCTGGTGGCCTTCGCCATCATGCTGCTGGTGTCCGCGGCGATGGTCGCTCCGTTGCGTTCGCTGCGGACCAACGCCCTGGACGTCGCGAGGAACCGGCTGCCGGCGACGATCAACCGGATTCTCGCGTCCGAGGACCCGATGCAGGCCTCCAAGGAGGCGGTCGATCCGGTGCCGCCGTTCACGGAGGAGGAAGTCGGGCAGGTCGCCCGGTCGTTCGACGTCATTTACGGCCAGGCCGTCCGGCTGGCCACCGAACAGGCCGTGCTGCGTGACAACGTCAACGCGATCTTCGTCAACCTGGCCCGTCGTAGCCAGGTCCTCGTCGAGCGCCAGCTGTCCCTGATCGACCGGCTGGAACGCGACGAGCAGGATCCCGACCAGCTGTCCAACCTCTTCGAGCTCGACCACCTCGCGACCCGGATGCGGCGTAACAGCGAAAGCCTGCTGGTGCTCTCCGGTAGCGGTCTCGCCAAGCGGATGAGCCAGCCGGTGCCGATCGGTGATCTGGTCGGTGCCGCGGTGTCGGAGGTCGAGCAGTACGCGCGGGTCGAGGTCGGGTCGCCGCCGAACGCGAAGATCCTCGGCCGGGTCGTCAACGACCTCATTCACCTCATCGCCGAGTTGCTCGACAACGCGACGGTGTTCTCCGAGCCGAATACCAAGGTCAGTGTCAGGATCGCCAAGACCCGCGCTCGCGAGGTGGCCATCCAGATCACCGACCGGGGTGTCGGCATGACCGAGGAGGACGTCCGCTACGCCAACGAGCGGTTGGCGAATCCGCCGGAGATGGACGTCAACGTGACCCGGCGGATGGGTCTGTACGTGGTCGCCCGGCTGGCCAAGCGGCACAACATCCGGGTCAAGCTGCGCGCCAACGAGGACATCGACGGCGGCACCGTGGCACTGGTGGTCATCGGCGAGGACCTCATCCACCAGCCCGGCGATCCGCAGGGTCAGCAGCAGGGTGGCGACCGAGCGCTGCCGCAGGCCGCCGAGGCCTCGCGGGCGGAAGGCGGTGCCCCGGCTGGTGCGGTCGCCGCGGCCGGTATCGCCGGTGCGTTCGGCATCGCCCGCCGTGGTGAGGGGCAGCCGGACATTCCGGCCCCGCAGACCGCCGAACCGGACTTCTCCATCCAGGACCAGGCCCGGCAGGACCAGGAGAACCCGCTGGACCCGGCGACCTCGTTCTGGTCGAGCGAGTTCGCGCTGGACCAGCAGGAGGACTCCGGCGGCCAGCCGGCCATCCCGGCCGAACCGACGTCGACGAACCTGACGGCGACGAACCTGACGCCGATCAACCTGCCGCTGACGAACCAGTCAGCGATGAATCAGTCGGGGACGAACCTGCCGCCGGTGTCCCACGACGCCGCGTCGACCAACTCCGGCCAGCAGCCCTCCTCGCTGTGGGAGGCGCACACCGCCGCCGACGAACTGCCCGCGATCAACGAGTCGACCTCGGACTCGGCCGTGCGCGACCGGCTCGGTGGGGCCGGCTCGACGCCTTCCACAGCAGGTCAGGGCGGTTTGAGTGGTCTCAGCCGCAGCACGGGCAACCGCGCTTCCGCCGGGAAGGAAGCGGCGCTGGAGGTGGACGCGCCGACGGAGCGCCTGCCCATCTACGAGGCAGTGCTCTCCCAGTGGTTCCGGCCCGACGAGGTCGCCCAGCCGGAGGTCGTCGTCGGCTCGGACTCTCCGACCGCGCCGCCGGCCGCCGCCGCTCCCGCGCCCGCCGCGACACCCCCGGCCCCGCCGGAGCCTGTCGTCGAACCGGTCGAGGAACCGAAGCAGACCGCGACCAGCAATGGCGCGCTGCCCACCAGGGTCCCCGGCAAGGCAGGTGCCGCCGCCGGTTTCGGCACCGGCCGGCGTGGTGGCAAGTCCAGCCCCGAGGTCACCTCGGCCACCAACATCATGGAACCGGTGCCCACCCCTGAGCCCGGCCCGCAGCCGACCGCGGAGCAGGTCGCCAGTGCCGCGAACAGTGCCTGGGAGACTCCGGCCGACGAGGGCTGGCAGCTCGCCGAGGCCCTGCTGTCCTCCCCGGTCTCCGAGACCACCGGAGCGGGCTTGCCCAAACGGGTGCCCAAGGCCCATCTGGTGCCCGGTTCGGCCGCGGCCCGAGCCAGCTCACAGCAAGCCGAGCAACCACCGCTTCCGCCACGTTCTGCTGACGCGGTCAGGGGCCGCATGTCAAGCTTCCAGCGTGGAGTACGTCGCGGGCGCCATGCGTTGATCGAGGCATACTCTGGCGGGGCTTCCCCGCTTTCCGATGGCAGCCACGACGAGGAGCACGAGTGACAGCGTCCGTTCATCAGCCAGGCAGTTTCGGCTGGCTCATCACCGACTTCGTTCGCAGGGTGCCCGGTGTGGCGCACGCCGTAGTGGTGTCCGCGGACGGTCTCTTGCTCGCTGGTTCCCAGGGCCTGCCGCGTGACCGCGCCGAACAGCTGTCCGCGGTGGCATCCGGCCTGGTCAGCCTGACCCAGGGCGCCGCTCGCTGCTTCGAGGCCGGCTCGGTCAACCAGACCGTGGTCGAGATGGACCGCGGCTACCTGTTCCTGATGTCGATCAGCGACGGCTCCTGCCTTTCGGTGCTGGCCGCGCCGAACTGCGACATCGGCCTCGTCGCCTACGAGATGACCCTGCTCGTCGAGCGCGTCGGCCAGCAGATGACGCCCGAACTGCGTGCCCAGCTGCAAGGTGCCGTGCGCAGATGAGCGAGCGTGTGATTGGCCTGTCAATGACCGAACCCCCTCCAAGGTGACGAACCGGCGGTGAGCGGGAGAGAGATGAGTCCTGGCCGAAGATCGCGACGCGATGGCTCCGGTGACGAGTTCGACTACCGGAGCTGGGCCCAGGGCGGCTTTCATCTCTACGACCAAGATGATGATCACGACGACGACCGCGAAGACAGCCCCGAGTTCGAGGTATCGAACCCGTCGAAACAGGTGTTGGATGAGCCAGGTGGAGATCAACCGCCGGACATCGGGGAACGAGGGGGGAGCGTGATGGTGGAGGGCGATTTGGAGGACCCTGCGGACTACGCGAGCTCCGACATTCCCAACCGCTTCGACATCAGCGGATACCGCAACGGATTGTTCGGTGGACCAGGTGCCGACCTGTTCGGCGAGCCAGGTATGGCCGTCGGCGGCCGAGCCGGTAGTGGTTCGAGCCTGAACGCGCGCTCATCGGCGGCGTCGGCCTCGTCGGCGGGAAGCAGCCGTGGCGGTGGCTCCGTGCCGCCGAACCCCGGCCCGCCGTCCAACCCTGGACTGCCGTCCAACCCCGGCCCGCCGTCGAACCCAGGACGTTCCAGCGCCGGACACCGCGCCCCCGAGCCGGGGCCGCGCCCAAGTGCCGGCAGAGCCGCGATCCCGGACTCCGGTCCCAGCGCCAGCAACGACGGCTGGAGCCAGCCGCAGCTGCCCAGCCAACTGCCGCCGCCGGACCCGGTGACCGAGACCGGTTCGCTGGTCCGCCCGTACACCCGTACCGGTGGCCGCACCCGGCCGGACTACGACCTGGCCATCGAAGGACTCGTCTCCACCAGCGACAGTGGCTGGGAGATGGAGGAAGCGTTACTTCCCGAGCACCGGGCCATCTGCAGCCTGTGCATGGACACGAAGTCGGTCGCGGAAGTAGCCGCGCACCTTCGGCTTCCGCTCGGGGTAGTGCGCGTGTTAATTGGCGACATGGCCGGCATGGGGCTGGTCGTCATCCACTCGACCGATGCGATAGTCGGCGACCGACCATCCATGGAATTCCTGGAAAGGGTGCTCAGTGGTCTACGGAGGCTCTAGTCCACGAGGTGTGCCGAATCCTGGTCGGAAGGCGACCACCTCGGCGAAAATCGTGGTCGCAGGCGGATTCGGCGTCGGCAAGACAACCTTGGTCGGTTCGGTGTCGGAGATCGTTCCGCTGACCACCGAAGCGGTGATGACCGAGGCCAGCGTCGGCCACGACGACCTGTCGGCGACGCCGAACAAGACGACGACGACGGTCGCGATGGACTTCGGCCGGCTGTCGCTGGACTCCGACCTGATCCTGTACCTGTTCGGTACCCCTGGTCAGCACCGGTTCTGGTTCATGTGGGACGACCTGGTCCGCGGCGCGATCGGCGCCGTCGTCCTCGTCGACACCCGCAGGTTGGCCGACGCGTTCGCCGCGATCGACTTCTTCGACGACCGGAACCTGCCCTACATCGTGGCGATCAACCGCTTCGAAGGCATGCTGCACCACCGGCTCGGCGATGTCCGCGAGGCGCTCACCATCGAGTCGGGCGTGCCCGTCGTCGCCTGCGACGCCAGGGACCGGGAGTCCACGAAGCAGACCCTGATCACCCTGGTCGAGCACGCCATGCGGCAACGGATGTCCGCACCGGTCAGCTAGTCGGCCCCGCACGGTCCCCTTCTCCCCTCCGGATCAGCACGGCCGTGTGTTCATGGTGGTCGTGCTGATCATGCCGGTACCCTCGCGGACCGGCGACGGGCATGTCAACGGCCCCGTTCGTGCCGTCCTGGTCGATCGAGCCCGCGTCGGACATCGGGCGGCTTCCCCGGCGGCCCGTTCTCCCCGGACCCCAACCATCGGCGGCTGCCGCGCGTCGCCAGCAACGCGACCGGCAGGGCGGCCAGCACCAGCACACCCGCACCGATCAGGTTCGCCGACGCCGACGCACCGGTGGCGACATCCACGATCTCGCCGATCGCGCCGATCACCAGGACCAACACCAACGGCACCAGCACCAGCCGCCGCTGCCTGCGGGTGATCAGCCTGATACCCCCGACCAGCGATGCCACCCCGCCCGCGAGGAACAGCAGCGCACAGAGGGTCAGCCCCTTGCCGCCGGACATGGTCAGGTGCTCGGCGCCGATCTGCCCGGTTCCGCTGACGTACTCGTAGAGCAACTGGACACCGACCCAGCCCAGCACGACGCTGTACAGCGCGCCGAGCACGGCCGCCACCACGATCGCCACCGGAGGTCTCATCAGCGCGGCCCAGCCCCTTCGCCTTCTGCCACGACAACCGCTTCTGCCGCTCTGCCAAGGCAATCAGCGTATCGCCGGCCTCCGGTCGGCGGAGTGGTTTTCAGCCGGTTACCCCCGCCGGCAGGCCGAGCAGATGCTGGGTGCGTACCAGCGGGTTCCGCAGCGTGGTCACCGCGCTGAGCCCCAGCAGCCCTGAGAACACCGCCCCGGCACCGATCGCGAGCGCTCGCAGCCCGACCGCTGAACCCGGTGTCGCGAAGACGCCGACCAATGCCAGCACCGTCGAGGCGAGTCCGGTTCCGCACAAGATCCCGGTGGCGAGTTGATAGGACGGCCGGGAGTGCAGATTGCGTCCCCACCGGTTGTGCCCGCGAACCCACGCCTCCCAGTGCAGGGTGTCGCCCGGCCGCAAGGAGGACCTGCCGCCTCGGGTCGTGCCGGCGTCTTGGGCCGTCCTGACGATCCCGGCGTCGTCCCCGAACTCGGAATTGATCTTCTTCTCTAGCTCCCAGATGAACCACCGAGCCCGAATCAGCCGAAGCGCCTCGCCGAACCACACGAACCAGATGAACAGCAGAATCAGCGGCGCGAGACTCAGAATTCCGATCCGGACCGCGAAATTGGACCAAGCGGACAGCAATCCGCTGAAGATCACCGCTATCGCGGCCAACGCATAGGTCATCACCACCTGCTGGGACGACACCGCTGCCACCAGCTCCGTGCGAATCGAGTTGTACTCGCCCTGCATGAACTCCAGCCGGGCCCGCAACCTCGCCTCCGCGCCACCGCGGCCACCGACCTCGGGCCCGCTGGTCAGTCGCCGTCGCCACAGTTTCTGCCCCCATAACCGCTGCCGCCGTGCAACCATCGGTCGCCTCCGATCGCGAGGACCACGTTGTCCTTGTCGTTCCAGGCCAAGGATCGTCCTTCCGGCCGGCCTGCGGTCTGCCGATGTGCTCGACATCATGCTCGTCGTCTTCGGCAACCTCGTCGTCGCGGCCGTGACGGTAAACAATCCTCGACTATGTCTAGTAGGCGAATGTAGATACACCCGAATGTGTTCGTGATTGCGGAGTTCAGAATATATAGAAATATTTAGTGCCCGTAGTTATCAGCGAAATGACACCCAGAGCGCGAGCGTTGGTCGCCGCGTTACGAGAGGTCCGCGGACGGTGCGGGATCACCAGTCGCGACCTCAGCCTGCGGCTCGGCTACAGCCACGGCGTCGTCTCCCACTGGGAAACCGGTCGCCGCGTGCCCACCCCGGAAGACGTCGCCACCCTCCTCGGCGCGCTCGGCATCATCGGCCAGGAACGCGACCGCATCCTCAACCTCGCCCGCCACGCCGCCGAACCCAACTGGCTGACCATAGGAATGCCCGGCCTACCCCGACAACTGGCCGGCGCCGTCGAATGCGAACGATCAGCGGACGCCATCATCGACTGGTCGCCGACCGTCGTGCCCGGCTTGTTACAGACCTCCGAGTATGCGCGCGCTCTGTGTGCGGCGGCCGGGCTTGCTCCCAGCGACGTCGAGCCACGGGTGATGATCAGAGTGGGCCGACGCGAGATCTTGACGCGGACCACGGCCCCGGTCGGGTTCACCGCGCTCATCAGCGAAGCTGCGCTGCGTCAACCCATCGGCACTCCACAGGTCATGGTCGAGCAACTGCGCTTTCTCGTCGAGGCCGGCCGTCGCCCGAACATCGAGATCCAGGTGATGCCGCAGTTCATCGAATGGCATCCAGGGCTTGCCGGCCCATTTCTGCTCTACCGTTTTCCGGAAGCGCCAGAGGTGGTGCATTTCGAGCACTTCAGCTCAGGAGCCTTCGTCCCGGACGTCTATGACGTGAAGATGTACCGGGCAGCCGTGGACATCATGCGGCACAAGGCATTGAGCGTCGAGGACTCACTGCGGCGCATCGTGAAGATCGGCAAATACTGGGAGCGGTCGGTATGACGGAATGGCGAAAGGCCAGTTTCAGCCAGCCGCATGGCCAATGCATCGAACTCGGCGGCACGCTCGATCAGATCCGGGACTCGAAGAACCCCGTGCCAATCCTGGCCGTCGACCTGACCGCGTTACTCGAAGCCGTGAAAGCCGACCGCTTCAGGCTCTGACCTTCCGCGTCAGGGCGCCGCCGAAAGGAGTCCCTGACATGCCAGGACACCTCGACAACCATGTCGATCTCTCCGAGCTGCCGATCGACGCCGATGTGACCGGGGAGCTGCACATGATCAATGACCAGCAAAGTGCACGGCCACCGTGTATGTGGCAGTTCGTCGTCGCGTCCGAAGATAACGATGACTGGGGCCGCGGCCCGGTGACCTGGCTGGATGCCGGCATCGCCGGTACCGGCGGTGTGTTGCGCTGGGTTGAGCTTGGCCATACCTTCATTCCCGCAAGTGGAGCGGAACGGCTGCTCCATGACGACGATTGGCTGCCGTATCTCGATTGGTCGGGCACACCGTGCAGTGTCCGAGGGGCGGCGGAAGTGCCGATCGAGCAGGTGTTCGCCGCGGTTGCGGAGGTTGACGCCACACATCATCGCCCGACCTGCGTGGACTGGATCGAGGTCGACCGCCGACGTTATCGCATCGTCGGTCCTCGTGTTGAGTTTGTCGATGTCAAACCTGAAGCATGAGAGCAAAGAAGGAACGCGGGTCGACTACGTAGAAGTGCCCGCGATGGACATCGCGGCCAGATGGGTTGATGTGCCGCCGGGCACGGCTGTGGTCTGCCGATTGCGAGTTTTACCGCCGCACTCAAGGAGATTGCGCGAACAGGCCGACGTCCTCGCATCGTGGACTGGATGCCGGCGAATTCCTCGGCGCACTGCTGACCGTCATCGAATCTGGACGTGAGCCCGATACCGTCGGGCGCCGGTCACAGTAGGCGTCGTTGCGCGACGTCGGCGATGATCGTGGTGACGACGGTCTCGACGGCGCCGGTCTCCGGTGGGGTGCCTTCTCGGCCGGCGAAGAGCAGGTGGCCGGCTCCGATCAGTGCGAGGGCGAGGGCGTCGACGTCCGCGTCCGCCGCGATGCGGCCTAGTTCGCGTTCGTTGCCGAGGTAGGCGGCGATCATGGCCTTGGCCTCACGGAGGACCGGGATGCCGTACGGCGCGTCCGTGCGCAGCCGAGCGCGGAGATCGTCGCGGAAGATGATCAGGCCGACGATTGCCACGGCGACCGATTCGAATATGGCGGTCAGCGCGTTGGTGAGGTTGTCGGTGACGGTGCCGGTTCCCGCGCTGGCGCACAGGTCGGCGGCTTGGGTTTCGATGCGGGCGATGCGGTCCTGGACCAGTTCGGCAAGGAAGCCGTCGAAGTCGGTGAAGTGCCGGTGCAGGACGCCTTTCGCGCAGCGCGCCTCGATGGTGACCGCGCGGCTGGTCAACGCGTTCGGTCCGTCGCGGAGCAGGATGCGCTCGGCGGCGTTGAACAGTCGCCTGCGCGCGTCGCGGATGACTACGCCTGTCGGCACCGGGCGATCCTTCTTCCTCGATGGGACTCGACGGGACTTGACTGCCCCGATGGGACTCGACGGCTTCAACGGACTCGGTGGGCCTCGTCGGGGCTCGGACGGACCCAGCGGGCAGGTTACGTGATTGACGAGTGGGCATGTGCCCACTAGTGTGGGCGCATGCCCACTATACCGCCGGAGCCGGTGTCTCCTCCTGCCCGAGAACCCCATCAGGCCAGACAGATCGCGGAGTCGTTCGGTCTACAGGCGCAGCGCTACGACCGCGCCCGCCCCCGTTATCCCGATGCCATGGTCGAGGCTATCGTCGCCGCCAGCCCAGGTCCGGACCTCCTCGACGTCGGCTGCGGGACCGGTATCGCCGCCCGACAGTTCCAGGCGGCCGGTTGTCGAGTGCTCGGGGTGGAACCCGATCCACGGATGGCGCAGCTCGCTCGGGACTTCGGGGTCACGGTCGAGGAGGGGAAGTTCGAGGACTGGGACCCGACTGGTCGAACGTTCGACACCGTCATCGCCGCGCAGGCCTGGCACTGGGTGGATCCGGTGGCCGGCGTCGCGCAGGCGGCGCGGGTGTTGCGGCCGGGTGGCCGGCTGGCGGTGTTCTGGAACGCCTTCGAGACCGCGCCGGAGGTGGCCGAGGCCCTTTCCGCCGTCTTCGCCCGCGTGCTGCCCGACTCCCCGGTCCGGATCTCGATGGTCGGCCCGGACAGTTACTCGGCGTTTTGTGTCAAGACGGCCGAGGAACTGCGGAAGGTCGGCGGTTTCGACGACTCGCAGGAGTGGCGATTCGGCTGGGACCGGGTGTACACCCGCGACGAATGGCTCGACCAGATCCCCACCTCCGGCGGCCACAGCCAGATCCCGCCGGCCAAACAGGAAGAGCTGCTCAGCGGGACCGGCGCCGCCATCGACGAACTGGGCGGTAGCTTCACGGTGAACTACACGGCGGTGGTGCTCACCGCGGCACGCGCCCAAACCGACTGAGAACTACACGGCGGTGGTGCTCACCGCGGCACGCGCCCAAGCCGACTGAGCCGACTGAGCCGCCGGCAAGGCCAGCACCGAGACCGCCTGATCTGCGAGCCCAGCCGACACGAGGCCGGCATCAGGGCTGCTCGGTGGCCATTTCCACCGAGGTGATGCGGTGCAGCGCGAAGCGGCGCAGTTCGCCGCTCCCGTGGTCCATTCCTTCCAGCAGGCCGCCGCCGATGGCAATCGGCGCGATGAACCGTTGGCTGGCAACGCCGTAGGCGTCCACGAAGCCGACCCAGACATTGCGCTTGTCGCGGATGGCCTGCTGCAACATGGCCATGGTCGCGGTGGTGTCACTCATCCCGGTGCCCGGCGGCAACTGCGCGGACCGGCCGGACCGGCTGGCCGTGGCGCGGTCGCCGACCTTGACCTGCTTGGCGACCCCGATCAGCTGCGTTTCGCTCGCGGCTGGCGGGGTCGGGGACTGGCGTTCCTGCCGGGTCCGCGCCGGCAACCGGCGGCCGGGAGGGCGCAGGTCGAGCACGCGGCCGTCGGCGCCCTCGGCGGCCGGGGTGAAGCCGGCTTCGCGTAGACTGTCGAGGATGTCGATCAACGGCAACGGGCTGATCAGCACGCTCGGCGCGATCCGGCGCAGCTCAAGGCGGGCGGAGACCGTGTTGGCCAGTACCTCGCCGAGCAGCACGTCGTCGTCGCAGCGCAGGAACGAGCCTGCCGCGCCGCCGCGCAGTTTGCCGTGCCGACGGGCCACATCGTCGATCAGATAGTCCAGCGCCTGCGGGATCGGCGTCTTCGACCGGGTGCGGAACAGTTCGTGCAGTTCGGTAGCGGTGCGGCCGGCGTCCAGGGAGCGGCGGATCGAGGCTTCGCTGATCCGGTACACGGTCGCGCCGCCCGCTGATTCGACGTCCGCGACAAGGCCCATCTCGGCGGCGAGGTCGGCTTCCAGCGGACCGGGGGCGATCACCGTGAAGTCGGCCTGGACAAGGACGTGGTCGATCAGTTCCGGCAACGCGGCCGCGAGCAGTTTGGCCGCCGCGGCAGGCCCCTCGGCGAGCAGCGCGCGACCGGCCGAGGTGACCGCGTCCAGCGCGACGATGCCGAGGGCGCGGGCTTCGCGCAGGGTCCAGTCGAGCAGTTCCTCGCGCAGCCGGCCGCCGCGCCGAGGTGCCCGCCAGGCGAGCAGCTCACCGAGTTCGCGTTGGCTGGCGATCGCGGAGCCCGCCGGGAAGTCGGTCAGCGCCTCCAGCGCCCTGCGCCGGTCGCGCGGTGCCAGCGGCCTGCGCAGTTCGTCCGAGAGCGGAGCGAGCAGCCGCTCCTTCTCGTCCCGGTGCCCGGCCAGCGCCGGCAATCTCGGCAGGTCGAGCCAGGCGGCGGCCAGTGCCGCCCAGCGCTGTTCGCGGTTGGCGGCCAACCAGGCGTCCGCCGAGGTCGTGAGTGTCCATTCCGGACTGGTGTCGGTGCTGTCGAGGACGAGGCCGGCACCGAGCGCGAGTTCGGCGACGAGGTTGGCGCGCTGGTCGTCGACGTCGAGTTCGCGGGCCAATCGGCGCTGTTCGCGGACGCCGAGACCGCCGGAGCGCAGCACCGGAGGCGGATCGCTGGACCAGGACTTGAGCAGGGTTTCCATATGCCGCAACAGTTCCGCGGCTTCGCCGGCGCCGGTCGAGTCTACTGTGGATACCGAGATGGTGCGCAGGGTCGGGGTCGGCTCCACGGGCTGGACCCTGCCGAGCGGGTGCGCGCCGCGCAGCGCGAAGGCGACCTGCCGGGGCAGCTCGACGGTGTCCGCGTCGCGGCGTACCAACAGGCCCTCGGCGAGCAGCTGTTGGACCGGGGTGCGGCCGGTGGCAGGGATGATCGAGCCGGCGTCCTTGGTCTTGCCGATCGGCGGCCCTGCGGCGAGCGTGCCGAGCAGCCTGCGCGCCTTCTCCTCCAGCGCCGCGAACAGCGGCGTGAGATCGACGCCGTCCAGTTGTGGGTCGGGCGCGCCGAGGCCGGCGGGGAAGGTGCCGGCGACCTCGCGGGCGGCCGGCGCGATGGAGACACCGGTCACATCGCCGTCCCAGGCGATCGCCTGGCGGCGCAGCCTGCCCAGCGCCGCGTCGACCTCGGCGGCGGTGATGCCCTCGCCGAGCATGGCCAGTACGGCGGCCGGGGGGACCGGGGCCCGGTCGGCGTCGCAGACGACGAGGGCGTCCAGCACGCTCAGGGTGAAGGCGTCCAGCCCGTCGCAGGCCCGCGCCACCGAGGCGCGGGTGCCGGCCCTGGTGGCCAGGACGGTGGAATCGGCCGGCGCCGGGATCGCCAAATCGGGCCGAGCACGCAACAGCTCGACCAGCATGGTCTCGCTCTGGCCACGAAGCCAGTCTGCTAGTGCGGTGCCGGACACTCTGACCAGCGTATCGGGCCCGCGCCCCGGCCCGCAGGCCGTCGGCCAGGACGGGCGTGCCGACCCTGGCGGGACGGGCCGGGCAGCGGCGTGCCGGCCGTGGTGGGGACCGGTGATGCGGTGGTCGTCGACCTTCGGCAAACTGGTGGCTGAGAGACGGGAGTCCGGCGCCGTCGTGAATCGAGGAGGGCCTGATGGCCAAGAACCTGACCGATCCGACCTGGCCTGCCGACCCGGCGCGTGGCGAGCACCCGGTGACCGAACTCGCCTCCGACCGGCAGGGCTCGCTGTCCCCGTTCGGCGACCTGACCTTCCCGCTGCCCGACGAGCAGGTGCCCTACGAGCACCCGGTCACCGAGATCAACCGCTGATCACTCGCTGAGGCCGTCACAGCAGGACCCGGCCTGCGAGAATCCGTTGCGGGCCTGCGGCTAGTGTCGACGCAGCCTTATCGATGAAGGCATCGATCAAGATCCGCGAGGAGTCTGCTATGCCGGTACCCGGTCCGGGCTATTCGATCACGGTCCGGCTGGAGGCGCCGCCCTCGGCGAGTGCGGCCGGGGACCTGACCTCCGCCGTCGGCAACGTCGGTGGGGTCATCACCGCCTTCGACGTCGTCGAATCGCACAGTGATCTGGTCGTCGTCGACATCACCTGCAACGCGACCTCGGCCGACCACGCGAAGGTCATCACCGACGCGCTGACCGCGCTGCCCGGCGTCGCGGTACGCAAGGTCTCCGACCGGACCTTCCTCATTCACATCGGCGGCAAGATCGAGGTCAGCGCGAAGGTGCCGCTGCGCAACCGCGACGACCTCTCCCGCGCCTACACCCCCGGCGTGGCCAGGGTCTGCCAGGCGATCGCCGCCAACCCGGCCGACGCGCGCAGGCTGACCATCAAGCGCAACACCATCGCCGTGGTCACCGACGGCTCGGCAGTGCTTGGCCTCGGCAACATCGGGCCCGCGGCGGCGCTGCCGGTGATGGAGGGCAAGGCGGCCCTCTTCAAGCAGTTCGCCGGGGTGAACGCCTGGCCGGTCTGCCTCGACACCCAGGACACCGAGGAGATCATCCGCACCGTCGAGCTGATCGCTCCGGTCTACGCGGGCATCAATCTGGAGGACATCGCCGCGCCGCGCTGCTTCGAGATCGAGGCCCGACTGCGCGAGAAGCTCGACATCCCGGTCTTCCACGACGACCAGCACGGCACCGCGATCGTGGTGGTCGGTGCGCTGCGCAACGCGCTGCGGGTGGTCGACAAGGACATCAGCCAGTGCAAGATCGTGGTCTGCGGAGCGGGCGCGGCCGGTTCGGCGATCATCCGCATGCTGCTGCACAAGAAGCCGGCCGACATCCTGGCCGTCGACATCCACGGCATCGTGCACTCCGGCCGCGACAACCTCGACTCCAACCTGACCTGGCTGGCCGAGCACACCAACGCCGATGCGCTCAGCGGTTCACTGAAGGACGCGCTGGTCGGCGCGGACGTGTTCATCGGGGTCTCGGCCCCCAACCTCTTCGGTGCCGACGAGGTCGCCACCATGAACTCCGATGCGATCGTCTTCGCGCTGGCCAACCCGGACCCGGAAATCGATCCGCTTGAGGCGCAAAGGCACGCCTCGGTGGTCGCCACCGGTCGCAGCGACTATCCGAACCAGATCAACAACGTGCTCGCCTTCCCCGGCGTCTTCCGCGGCCTGCTCGACGCGCAGGCCAGGATCATCACCGACAACATGCTGCTGGCCGCGGCCGACGCGATCGCCGATGTCGTCGAGCCGGAGCGGTTGAACGCCTCGTTCATCGTGCCGAGCGTGTTCGACCCGAGGGTGTCGCCTGCGGTCGCCGAAGCGGTCGCGCGGGCGGTCGGGGGCCAGCGGGAGTACGCCTGACGGTGAACGGGAGTGCGCCTAACATCGGCATGTGAGCGAATTCAGCCACCTGGACGCCTCAGGGGCGGCCCGGATGGTCGACGTGTCGGAGAAGGCCGTTACGGCGCGGACCGCGGTCGCGACCGGCGTTGTGCGCACGACCGGGGAGGTACTCGGGCTGTTGCGCGCCGACGACCTGCCCAAGGGCGACGCGCTGGCCACCGCCCGAATCGCCGGGATCATGGCGGCCAAGCACACTCCCGACATCGTGCCGCTGGCCCATCCGATCGCGCTGACCAGCGTGAAGGTCGATCTGGCGCTCGGCGCGGCCGAGGTGTTCATCACCGCGACCGTGCGGACCGCCGACCGGACCGGGGTCGAGATGGAGGCGCTGACCGCGGTCGCCGCTGCCGGCCTCGCCCTGCACGACATGATCAAGTCGGTCGATCCGGCCGCCGTGCTGGACGGGGTGCGGGTCGAACGCAAGGACGGCGGGAAGACCGGCACCTGGACCAGGAAGGCGACCAATGGATAGGGCGGCTGCCGTGATCGCGGCCTCGAACCGGGCCGCGGCCGGGGTGTACCCGGACCGGACCGGGCCGGTGATCGTCGAGTGGCTGGCCAGTCGCGGCTTCACCGTCGGCGCGCCGGTCGTGGTGCCGGACGGCGATCCGGTGCGGGCCGCGCTCAACGACGCGATCGCGGCCGGGGTCGATGTGGTGATCACCACCGGTGGCACCGGGATCAGCCCGACGGACCGGACCCCGGAGGCCACCAGGGCGGTGCTCGACTACGAGGTACCCGGCCTCGCCGATGCCGTGCGGGCCTCGGGCGGGCCCAGGGTGCCCACAGCGGTGCTCTCCCGTGGGGTAGCCGGGATCGCCGGCCGGACCCTCGTGGTGAACCTGCCCGGCTCGACCGGCGGCGTCGCGGACGGCCTTCGGGTCCTGGACGGCGTCCTCGAACACGCCATCGACCAGGTGCGCGGGGGAGACCACCAGCCTGCCGACCACCAGCCTGCCGACCACCAGCCTGCTGGCCACGAGCCTGCCGAGAACCAGCCTGCCGAGAATCGGCCTGCGGACGACCAGTCGGCCGGCCGTGAACCGGCCGGCCATGGGCATGGCCACGGCCATGGGCACGCCGTTGCGGACGGTGTCGCGGATGCAGTTGTCGCGGAGGTGCGGCGGGCGGCCGTGTCGGCGGAGCCGCTCTCGGTCGACGAGCACGCCGCGCTGGTCGCCGATGCCCGCGCGGGCGCGGTGGTCACCTTCTCCGGTGTGGTCCGCGACCACGACGGCGGCCGGACCGTCCGGGAACTGGAGTACGTCGGCCACCCCAGTGCGGCCGAGGTGGTCGCCGAGGTCGCCGCCGATCTGGCCGCCCGGCCGGGGATCAGGGCCATCGCGGTCAGCCACCGGCTCGGCCTGCTGGCCATCGGCGATGTCGCGCTCGCCGCCGCTGTTTCCGCGGATCACCGCGCCGCGGCCTTCGAGGTCTGCTCCGACCTCGTCGACGAGGTCAAGCGCAGGCTTCCGGTCTGGAAGCGTCAGGTTTTCGGTGACGGCGAAGAAGAGTGGGTCAACTGTCCCTAGTGGACCAGTCGATTGTTGTTCGCGCAGATCGGAAAAGCCGTCCGGCCCCGACCGACTCGATCTTGCCGAGTCGGCCGGAGCCGTATGACGACCGCGTGCTGATCACCGTGAGTCGATCACGGTGGTTGCTACCCGATCAGTTGACCTGTGTGGTCACTTGGTGACGAGCGACTGACCTGGGAAGATCAGGTTCGCGTTCGGCACAACGCTCTTGTTGGCGTTCCACAGAGCTTCCCAACCGCCGGGGAAGTTCACCTTCTGCGCGATGGTCGACAGGGTGTCGCCCGCGACGACGGTGTAGTCGCCGTTCGGCGCGCTCTGCGGAGCCGAGGTGGTGGTGACCGGGGCGGCCTTGGTCGCCTTGTGCGTGGTCACCTTGGGGGTGTAGGAGCTGCCGGAGACCGACTTGCCGGCCTGGCCCGCCCTGACCGAACACACCGGCCATGCGTGCATGCCCTGGGCGGCGGCGACGCGCTCGGCAACCGCGATCTGCTGTTCGCGGCTGGCGTTCGCTGCGCTACCGGTACCGCCGTAGGCGGCCCAGGTGCTCGGGGAGAACTGGAGGCCTCCCGCGTAGCCGTTGCCCGTGGCGTCGTGCCAGTTTCCGCCACTCTCGCACTGGGCAATGGCGTCCCAGTTCACGGTGTCGGCCTGAGCCGGGATCGCGGCGATCGACAGCGGCACGGCCACGATAGCACCGGCGACGACGACCTTGGCAACGCCACGAACCACACGAGACTGCTTACGGTGCTTGCCTGCGAAAGAAACCATTTCCCTCTCTGCCCACCGCGCCTGCTACCGATCCACGGGGGGTCGAGCCAGCTTTCGGCTCGGCCGGCTGTAGGCCGATTGCGTTCCGCGAGTGCTGTGCGCACCGCGGTGCCCCGCGCCCCTGTCCGGAAGTTGTCTCTACTCGGGGTTGGTTCCCAGAAGGCCGCTGGACAGGGTTTGGCGCACGGACTTCCGGGTGTTGCGGTCGGTTGGTTCGGGGCCAACCGATTAGCGACCGTACGTAGCCGCGGCGCGGATCGGAAATCAATCGACGTGTGACGGTCATCACAGTAACGCCTACCAGGCTCCCTGAATTGTTGTGTTTTCGCAGGTCAGTGGACCGTTATCATCCCGTTTCCTAGTCGAGATAAATCACGGAAAGTAGGCGCTTTTTTGAGGTTTGGCTCACGTGGTGCGGCGTGTTGAGCCATTGGTGGAATGGCATCAATTCGTGCGCTCTCGTGCGCAACTTCGGTCATTTCGGACAGGAAATGGCGATTGTGAAAGCGCGAACAAGGGCTTTGAATCGATGAAAATGAGACCGGAACCACTATTGCCCGAAGGGGTGAACAAGGGCCTGGAGTAACTCAAGGAAGCCCGAGGGAAAGGCCGTCGGCGGACTCGCCGGAAGATCGTCTTCAGTCGCGGTCGAATGCGATGAATGATCGGCTACCGCGCCGGCGAAGGGGCGCGGCGCGGTCGGGAAAGGTCTGATTTGAGGGGCGAAAAGTCCGATTCAGCCACCGGCGAACGGGGGTAGCACGTCCAGATCCGCGCGCTCCGAGATGATCGCCGCACGATCCCGCACGGCCACGCCGTCAAGGAGGAAGCTGCACCCGGTGAGCACCTTCGCGAACCCGTGTCCGCGCCGCTCGCGGAGCAGCGTGAGCACGTCCTCGACGCTGGGCGTCGCGGGTAGCTCGATCTGCTCCTCGGGCACGCCGGCAGCGGCCCGCGCGCCGGCGAAGTACCGCACCCGAACAGTTGTCCGCACTCTCATCCTCCGATGGCGCTCATCGGCCGAATCGGCTGGGCGAAGCCGTCGGCGTTGATCTGGTGGCCGGCGAGTTTGGTCCACATCCCGCCACGCCAGAGTTCGGCGATGTACTCGTCGTCCGCGTCGGAGCGCAGTGCCCCGCGCAGGTCGGTCTCGGTCTGCGCGAACAGGCAGTTGCGCAGCTGGCCGTCGGCCGTCAGCCGGGTCCGGTCGCAGTTCGCGCAGAAGGGCCTCGTCACCGAGCCGATCACGCCGACCTCGCCGGGCCCGCCGTCGACCAGCCAGCGTTCGGCCGGCGCGGCGCCACGCGGCACCGGGCTCTCGGTGAGTGCGAACTCCTTGCTCAGCAAGGAAAGTATCTCCTCGGCGGTGATCATGTCGGCTCGGTTCCAGCCGTGCTGTGGATCAAGCGGCATCTGTTCGATGAACCGGAGCTGGTAGTCGTTGCGCAGACAGTACCGCAGCAGGTCCACGGCCTCGTCGTCGTTGACCCCACGAAGCAATACTGTATTCACCTTGACAGGATGCAATCCGGCGGACCGGGCGGCGGCCATTCCGGCCAGCACGTCGGCCAGCCGATCCCGGCGGGTGAGGGCGGCGAACCGCTGCGGCCGCAAGGTGTCCAGGGAGACGTTGATCCGGTCGAGGCCCGCCGCGACAAGGCCTTCCGCCCGGCGCGCGAGGCCGATCCCGTTGCTGGTCATGGAGATCTTCGGCCGGGGTCGCAGCGTGCCGGTGGCCGCGATGATCCGCTCGATGCCCTTGCGCAGCAGGGGTTCGCCGCCGGTGAACCGGATGTCGGTCACGCCGAGCCGACTTACCGCGATCCGCATCAGCCGGATCAGCTCGTCGTCGCTGAGCAGTTCCGAACCCGGCAGCCAGTCGAGGCCCTCGGCCGGCATGCAATAGGTACAGCGCAGGTTGCAGCGGTCGGTCAGCGAGACCCGCAGATCGGTCGCGATCCGGCCGAAGGTGTCCACAAGGGCCGGCGCATCCGGCCGGGGTAAGGACGTCGTCGTGCTCGGCACCACCGGAATTCCTAGGTCAACCGAAGTCACGCATTCGAGCGTAACCGCCAACGGCAGGGCTAAACCTCCTCGATATCGCCGGAAACACACTTGTATGGTGCGACTTCCGCGCGTGCGGAGCGAAGATCACGGTCGGCGCCGCAGGTGCGGATCACACCCCTCGCCGGGTTTGCCGCGCCCCGGCACGGCCTCGGGGCCGGAGGTCGCCGGTCACTGTGTGCAGGCGCGTAATGTCCCTCGGCAGCATTCCCGGCTACTATGTCTCTATGAGGAAGTGAGTTAGTGCACTAGCCTCTTAGTTACTAAGATTAACGGTGTGCTGAGCAGAGTGGATGGACGATGACAGGCTCCACGGGCGAGGTTTCGGTACCTCAGGATGTCAAAGAGCGGTTGACCACACTCAGCCGCGAGCTCAGCGGTGCCACCGTGCTGTTCCACGCACAGGTAGCCGAGAAGGTCGGGCTCTCCCCGACCGACCACAAGTGCCTTGATCTCGCCTTGCGGGCCGATCAGCCGTTGACCGCCGGCCAGATCGCCGAGCGGTCCGGGTTGTCCACCGGCGCGGTGACCGGCGTCATCGACCGCCTTGAGCGAGCCGGGTACGTGCGCAGGGTGCGCGATCCGCATGACCGGCGCAAGGTGCTCGTCGCGGTGACCAAGAGCAACCTGGCCGCCTACGGTGACGCCTTCGACGGGTTGCAGCAGGCGCTGGACCGCGCGCTCGTGGACTTCACCGCCGATGAGATCAAGGTCATCGAGCGCTACATCACCGAGATGATCGGCGTACTGCAGACCGAGACGCAGCGCCTCGCCACCCGCCACTGAATCGAATCGACGAGTCGATCACCGGCCGATCTCGGTCGGGCACTGGGCCGATCGAGTCACAACCACAGGTTGGGACCTGTCCCGAGGGGACAGCACGATCGGATTACCGAGGCCTTACCACCGGTGACACTGCCGCGATAGCGGCGATAGTGTTCCCGCCGTGCCGCAATTTCGTCTTTCCGAGGCCGCGCGCCTGCTCGGTGTCAGCGACGACACCGTGCGCAGATGGGTCGATGCCGGGCTGATGCCGGCGGGTACCGATGCTGCCGGCCGCAAGGTCGTCGACGGCGCCGATCTGGCGCGTTTCGCCAAAGCCCAGGCCAACGAGGTCGCCGACCCGACCGGGGTCGGCCGCTCGGCGCGCAACCAGTTCGTCGGACTGGTCACCGAGGTGATCACCGACAAGGTCATGGCGCAGGTGGAGATGCAGTGCGGGCCACATCGTGTGGTGTCCTTGATGAGTACCGAGGCGGTGCACGAACTCGGTCTCGCTCCTGGCGTGCTCGCCGTGGCGGTCGTCAAGTCCACCCACGTCGTCATTGAAACGCCAGGAGGCCGATCGTGAAGAAGCTCGCCGTGGTGCTGGTCGCGGGAGCGGCCCTGCTCGCCGGTTGCGGCGGAGGGTCCACCACAGGTTCCGCAAGCACCTCGACGCCCGCCAAGCCGTCGGGAAAGGTCCAGGTGCTGTACGCGGCTTCGCTGGAGAACCTGATGGAGAAGGATCTCGGCCCGGACTACACCAAGGCCAGCGGCGTGCAGTTCGAGGGCACCCCGGCCGGGTCGACCGAGCTGGTCAGCGACATCAAGGGCAAGGTCAAGCCGGCTGATGTGTTCATCAGCGCGAGCACCGACGCCAACAGCGGCCTGATGGGCAGCGCCAACGGCGGCTGGGAGTCCTGGTACGCCACGTTCGCGACCGCGCCGCTGGTGATCGGTTACAACCCGAAGAGCAAATTCGCCAACGACCTGAAGACCAAGCCGTGGCAGCAGGTCATCACCGAGCCGGGCTTCCTGTTCGGCAGCACCGACCCGAAGCTGGACCCGAAGGGCAAGCTGGGCGCGCAGGCGTTGCAGATGGAGAGCCTCCCGGCCACCACCGCGCAGGTGTTCCCGGAGGAGCAGCTCGTCGCCCGGTTGTCCACCGGTCAGCTGGACGCGGGCTTCTTCTACTCCAGTGAGGCCGCGGACGCCAAGATCCCGACGATCACCCTTGGCAGCGTGCAGCTCAAGGCCACCTACACCGTCTCGGTGCTGAACAAGGCGCCGAACTCGGCGGCGGGGACCAGTTTCGTGAGCTACCTGCTCGGCAGCGACGGCCTCGCCCTGCTGCGCAAGCACGGGCTACAGCTGCAGACGGTGAAGGTCACCGGTACCGGCACCCCGTCGTCCTTGCAGGGTGTTCTTGGCACCAAGTAACCCGATCGACACCGACCGAAGCCGTCCCGGCCGGCGCCTCTCCACGGCCCGGTCCGGACGGCTTCGGCGTGGTCGGTCCAGCCCGTTGCGCACGCCGCTGCCCTGGTTGGCCGGCCTGCTGCTGCTGTACCTGTTGGTGCCGCTGGTCGCGTTCGTGGCCAGGATTCCCGGCACCGACCCGACCGACATGGCCGCGCCGGGGGTCGGTGCCGCGCTGTACATCTCGGTGGTGACCGCGAGCATCGCCACCGCGGTGATCACCGTGCTCGGGGTGCCGCTCGGCTACCTGCTCGCCCACTCGCGCAGCAGGCTGGCCAGCGTGCTCGGGGTGCTCGTACAACTGCCGCTTGCCCTGCCGCCGCTGATGAGCGGCATCCTGCTGCTGTTCCTGGTCGGCCCGTACGGCCCCTTCGGGGAACTGTTCGGCGGCGAGCTGACCGACGACATGACCGGCATCGTGCTGGCCCAGATCTTCGTCGCGGCACCGTTTCTCGTCGTCGCGGCACGTGCCGCCTTCGCCGCGGTCGATCCGGCCCTTGAGGACGTCGCGGCGACCCTCGGTCACGGCGCGGCCTCCCGTGCGCTGCGGGTCGCGCTGCCCAGCGCGGGGCGGGGGATTCGAGCCGGGGTGCTGCTGGCCTGGCTGCGTGCGTTCGGCGAGTTCGGCGCGACCGTCGTGCTGGCGTATCACCCGTACTCGCTGCCGGTGTTCGTCTATGTCCAGTTCAGCAGCAGTGGCCTCGACGCGACCACGATCCCGGTCGCGGTCACCCTCGGCGCCGCGCTCGTCGTGCTGCTGCTGGCCGACCGCTGGCCGAACCGCCGCGCGCACCGCCGCGCCGCGATCACCCTCCCCGAGCCCCGGCCGCCTGCCGCGGCGACGAGCCCGCGGCTGGATTTCCGGTTGGCCGCGACCCTCGGCGAGTTCCGTGTCGAGGTCGAGCACGCCGGCACCGGTCGGCATCTCGCCCTGCTCGGTGCCTCCGGGGCCGGCAAGTCCGCGACGCTGCGGATGCTCGCCGGCCTGCTCCGCCCGGAAACCGGGACCGTCGCGCTGGACGGCGTCGAGGTCAGCGGGCTGCCCGCGGAACGACGCGGAATCGGTTACCTGCCGCAGGATTCGACCCTGCTGCCGCATCTACGGGTCTGGGAGCAGATCACCTTCGGGGTCGGCGCCGATCCGGCGCTCGGCGCCTACTGGCTGTCCCGGCTCAAGCTCGATGGCCTCGCCGACCGGTATCCCAACCAGCTCTCCGGCGGCCAGGGCAGGCGGGTCGCGATGGCCCGCGCGCTGGTCCGGCAGCCGGCGATGCTGTTGTTGGACGAACCGTTCACCGGCCTGGACACCCCGGTCCGCGACGAACTGCGCAGGGTACTGCGCACGATGCAGCGGGACACCGCGCTGACCACCGTGCTGGTCACCCACGATCCGCAGGAGGCCGCGCTGCTGGCCGACGAGGTGATGCTGCTGGCCGATGGCCGGGTCCTACAGCACGGCCCGACCCAGTCCGTGCTGGCCCATCCGGCCACCCCGGTCGCCGCGCGGCTGCTGGGCATCCGCAACCTCGGTACCGGCTACCTCACCACTACCGGCCTGCAAGCCGGCGACCTGCGCATCCCGCTGCCGGAGCGACTCGGCGCCCCCGGCACCCCGGTGTCCTGGTGCGTCCGCCCCGAGGACGTGCGCCTCGACGGCGACGGCCACCGGGCTCGCGTGCTGGACGTGGTGGAGCTGGGCGCGGTCACCGAGCTGACCCTGGAACTGGCCGGCGGTGGGGAACTGGCCGTCACCGCCGCGACCGGACCGCTGCCGGCGCTCGGCGCCCAGACCGGGGTGCTGATCCCGCCCGACGCACTCACCGTCTGGCCGGAGCCGGCCGGGCAGCCCGCTGACGAGCGCGGGATCATAGGGGCATGACCGAGCCGAAGCGCTGGAACTACCTGATGGACATGGACGGCGTCCTTGTCCACGAGGACCATCTGATCCCCGGCGTCGACAAGTTCCTCGCCGAACTGGTCGCTGAAGCAATCCCGTTCCTGGTCCTGACCAACAACTCGATCTACACCGCGCGCGACCTGCGGGCCAGGCTGGTGCGCACCGGCCTCGACATCCCGGAGTCCGCGATCTGGACCTCGGCGCTGGCCACCGCGAAATTCCTCGACTCACAGCGGCCCGGCGGTTCGGCCTACGTGATCGGCGAGGCAGGCCTGACCACCGCGCTGCACGCCGTCGGCTACGTGCTCACCGACAGCTCCCCGGACTACGTGGTCCTCGGCGAGACCCGCACCTACAGCTTCGAGTCGATCACCAAGGCGATCCGGCTGGTCGAGGGCGGCGCCCGGTTCATCGCGACCAACCCGGACGAGACCGGCCCGAGCCGGGAAGGGCTGCTGCCGGCCACCGGTGCGGTCGCCGCGCTCATCGAGCGGGCCACCGGCCGGGAGCCCTACTACGTCGGCAAGCCCAACCCGCTGATGATGCGCTCCGCCCTGCGCGCGCTGGGCACGCACTCGGAGAACACCCTGATGATCGGCGACCGGATGGACACCGATGTCCGCTCGGGGCTGGAAGCCGGCCTGCAGACCATCCTGGTGCTGTCCGGTATTTCCACCGCCGGCACGGAAGAACGGTTCCCGTACCGGCCCTCGATGGTCATCGACTCGGTCGCCGACCTGATCGGCCGCGTCGCCGACCCGTTCCAGTCCTGAGCCGGCCGTTCACCAGGGGATTTACCAGGTGACCGGGAGTCGGTAGACGCCGTTGATGCCGGCGGTGTCCTTGAACGGCAGGTCGTCGACGTCGGCGGCCAGCCGCAGGTCCGGAATCCGGCGCAGCAGGGTGCTGAACACGACCTCCAGCTCCATCCTGGCCAGGTTCTGGCCGAGGCACTGGTGGATGCCGTAGCCGAAGGACACGTGGTGGCGGGCGCCCCGGTGCACGTCGAAGGAGTCCGCGTCGGCGAAGCCGGCCGCGTCCCGGTTGCCGGAGCCGATCGAGAGCAGCACCCCGTCGCCTGCCTTGATGGTGACCTCGCCGATCTCGATGTCCTCCTTGGCCAGGCGGGCCAGGCTGTCGATGATCGGGTAGTAGCGCAGCATCTCCTCGACGGTCCGGCCGACCAGCTCGGGGTCGGCCTGTAGCTCGGCGACGGCCTCGGGACGTTGCAGCAGGCCGATGGTGCCCAGCGCGATCATGTTCGAGGTCGTCTCGTGCCCGGCGATCAGCAGCACCTGGGCCATGCCGACCAGCAGCTCGTGGGTGAACACCCCGGTCTCCCGGTTGCGCACGATCAGCCTGCCGAGCAGGTCGTCGCCTGGCTCCTGCTCCTTGCCGGTGACCAGCCCGTCCATGAACTGGCGCAGCTCGTCGGCGGCGTTGAGGCGTTCGTCGGGCGTGCTGCTCAGCCGCAGCAGGATCTGGGTGCGCTCCTGGAAGAAGCTACGCCGGTCCAGCGGCACGCCGAGCAGTTCGCAGATCACGCTGGAGGGCACCGGCAGCGCCAGCTCGGCGACCAGGTCCACCTCGGGACCCTTGGCCAGCATCGCGTCGATCCGGCCGTCGACGATCTGCTGAATCCGGGGCCGTAGCTCGTTGATCCGGCGCACGGTGAACTCGTTGACCACCATCCGCCGTGGTGCGCTGTGTTCGGGCAGGTCGAGGCCGATCAGCGCCTTGCCGAGGTCGCCGAACCCCTTGCGCAGCTGCTGCTGGACCGGGGCTCGCTGCGGGAAGTCGGGGTGGCTGCGGTCGGAGCTCATCCGGTTGTCGGCCAGCAGCGTCCGCACGTCCGCGTGGCTGGTGACCAGCCAGGCGACCCGCCCGGTCGGCAGGGTGACCTTGCTGATCGGCTCCTCGGCGCGCAGCCGGGTGTACTCGGCGGCCGGTTCGAGCGGGCAGCGGCGCTCCAGCGGATAGGCCAGCGGCCGCGGAGCCTGCGCTGTTGTCGTTTCGGTCATCACGATCCCCCATCTCCAGCGCCGATCGGGCGCTCTCGAAATGTCACGTTGCCCCCTCGGTGATCCGGCAACTGTTGATAGTAAACTCCAAAAGAGAGTCACTGTCAATATTTGCCGGTGCTGGCTGCCCGCTGGGGTGCACGGCGCGCACTCGGCTGCGGCGCCTATGGTTTTGGTGTGGATGAGGAGGGTGACCGCGCGGGGGCGGAAGGCACCACCTACGTCATCGGGGACGTGCATGGCCACCGCGACGAGTTGATCGAGGCGTTGGCCGATACCGGCCTGCTTGACGGGGAATCATGGTGCGGAGGCAACGCGCGGCTGTGGTTTCTCGGTGACTTCTTCGACCGGGGGCCGGACGGTTCCGGCGTCCTGGACCTGGTGATGCGGCTGGGTGAGGAAGCGCCGGAGCAGGGTGGCGCGGTTCGCGCGCTGCTGGGCAACCACGAGATCCTGGCGCTGGGCATGCACCGCTTCGGCGGTAAGGAAGTGCCATCGGAGTTCGGCCCACGCAGCTTCGAACGCAGCTGGCGACTCAATGGCGGCCAGGAGGCCGACCAGGAGGCGCTGACCGACGAGCACGTCGAATGGCTGATCACCCGGCCGGTACTGGCACTGGCCGAAACGCACCTGCTGATGCACTCCGACACGGTCGAGTACTTCAGCTGGGGCGAGAGCATCGAGGAGATCAACGACGGCGTCCGCGAGGTACTCGCCGGCGACGACATCTCCGACTGGTGGGAATGCTGGCGCCGGATGACCACCCGCTACGCCTTCCGTGGTCCGCACGGCCGGCAGGTCGCCGAGCAGATGCTCAGCGGCCTCGGCGGCGAACAGATCGTGCACGGCCACAGCGTCATCGCCGACCAGCTCGGCATCCAGCCGGAGCAGGTCGATGCCCCCTACCTCTACGCGGAGGGCAAGGTCCTCGGCGTCGACGGCGGCCTGTTCGTCGGCGGGCCCTGCCTTGTCGTCGAACTGCCCTGGACCGAGGACCGTTCCTGACCGACCGTTCCTGACCGACCGCCTCTGATCGGCCATTCCTGATCAGCCGCCGCTGACCGACCGCCGCTGACCGACCGCCCGTGATCGTTCGGCCCTGAACCGGTGACGCGAGCGCTGTCTTGATCGCTGCACGGCTCGACTCAGCGCGCCGATCGAGACAGGATGGTCTTTGTCGTCACAACAGTTCCGTCGGGTCGCAGCGCTCCTGCGGCAGGCAAGTCGGAGGTGCGTTATGTCGTTCTCGCCGGTTGTCTCCTCCTATGCGTCGGGGACCTCGGAGGTGCCGCTGCTCGGCGACACGATCGGGGCCAACTTCGACCGGACCGCGATCGCACATGCCGACCGGGAGGCGCTGATCGAGTTCGGTACCGCGCGCACCTGGACCTACCGCGAACTCGCCGCTGACGTCAACGCGGTCGCACTCGGGTTGCTGGCCAAGGGGATCGGCAAGGGCGACCGGGTCGGCATCTGGGCGCCCAACTGTGCGGAGTGGACACTCACCCAGTACGCGACGGCCAAACTCGGCGCGATCCTGGTCAACATCAACCCGGCCTACCGCTCGCACGAACTGGAGTACGTGCTCAACCAGGCGGGCGTGCGGACGCTGGTCGCGGTGTCCAAGCACCGGAGTTCCGACTACGCGGCCATGATCACCGAGGTCCGCCCGCGCTGCGCCGCGCTGACCGATGTCCTGCTGCTGGACGGTCCGGAATGGTCGGAGCTGCTCACGGCAGGCCGTAGCGGGGACGCCGCGACGCTGACCGAGATCGAGGCGAGCCTCTCCGCCGACGACCCGATCAACATCCAGTACACCTCGGGCACCACCGGTTTCCCGAAGGGCGCGACGCTCTCGCACCACAACATTCTGAACAACGGCTACTTCGTCGGCGAACTCTGCCATTACTCCGAAGTGGACCGAATCTGTATTCCCGTCCCGTTCTATCACTGCTTCGGCATGGTGATGGGCAATCTCGCCGCGACGAGTCACGGTTGCTGCATGGTGATTCCGGCGCCGGCATTCGATGCCAAGACCACCCTGCGCGCGGTCGCCGGCACCCGGTGCACCTCGCTCTACGGCGTGCCGACGATGTTCATCGCGGAACTCAACGATCCGGAGTTCGACACCTTCGACCTGACCAGCCTGCGCACCGGGATCATGGCAGGCTCGCCGTGTCCGGTCGAGGTGATGAAACAGGTCATCGACCGGATGGGCATGACAGAGGTGTCGATCTGTTACGGCATGACGGAAACCTCGCCGGTGTCCACCCAGACCCGCGGCGACGACTCGCTGGAACGCAGGGTGGCCACGGTGGGCCGGGTCGGGCCGCATCTTGAGGTGAAGATCCTCGACCCGGAGACCGGGCTGACCGTGCCGCGCGGCGAACCGGGGGAACTGTGCACGCGCGGATATTCGGTGATGCTCGGGTACTGGGAACAGCAGGACAAGACGGCGGAGGCCATCGACGCGGCGCGCTGGATGCACACCGGCGATCTCGCGGTGATGGACGAGGACGGCTATGTCAGCATCACCGGCCGGATCAAGGACATGGTGATTCGCGGCGGGGAGAACATCTATCCACGAGAGATCGAGGAGTTCCTCTACACCCATCCGGACATCGTCGACGCGCAGGTGATCGGCGTGCCGGATGAGCGTTACGGCGAGGAACTGATGGCCTGGATCAGGATGCGGCCCGGCGCGGAGCCGATCACCGCCGAGTCGCTGCGTGAGTTCTGCACGGGCAAGCTCGCGCACTACAAGATTCCGCGCTACGTCCACATCGTCGAGGAGTTCCCGATGACGGTGACCGGGAAGATCCGCAAGGTCGAGATGCGTGAACGCGCGGCGGACCTCCTCGGCCGGTAGTCCGGACATCCGCTGCGCTTGTCAACAGGATCAAGGGGTGACCCCCGCGAGGCCCTGGGTGGCTGCCCGGCCGGGTCGGCCTCGGCGATACGACCGCGCAGCCGCTGGCCGTAGAGTCCGTTGTGGACAGTGGACGGTGGACGGTGGTCGGGATCAGCGGACGGCGACGAGTACGGTGTCGTCGCCGTACTGCCACACCGTGCCGACCGAGGAGAATCCGGCTGCCAGCAACAGTTCCGTATGTTGCGCCGGGGACAGCGAGTTGCTGCCGTGATGCTGGATCGCCCGCGCGGACCGTTCGCCCAGTACCTCGGCCAGCTCCGGTTCGGACTGCGCCGCCGCCCACCACTGCGCCCAGTCCTCGTTGTTCCCGACGCCGACCCGCGCCACCCGGCCTTCCCGCACCGTGCCGGCCAACTCGGCCACCACCGGATCGCCGGGCGGCATGTGGTCGCCGTCCACGAAGACACCGCCGGGCCGGATGCGCCGCGCCAGCTTCCGGTACAGCTCGGCGAGTGGCTGCGGGTCGAGCCAGTGCAGCGCGGTCGTCGACACGACGGCGTCCACCACGTCCGGTACCTCGACCGGCAGTTCGGGGGCGGTGAGGTCGGCGTCCACGAACTCGACGCGGTAGCCGTAGCGGGCGCGGCCGAGTGCGAGCAGGAGGGGGTCGGAGTCGATGCCGATCAGGCGAAGACCGGGCATCCGGTCGGCGAGCCGGGCGGCCAGTGAGCCGGGGCCGCAGCCGAGGTCGAGCACGGTGGCGCCGGCGGTCGGTGCCTCCCGGTGCAGGGCCTTGCCCACCACGTCACCGATCACCGCGAACCGGTCCTCGCGATCGGCGATGTAGCGCTCCTGCTGGGCGTCCCAACGGCTGATCCAGGACCGGGCGAACTGGGTATCAAGGGTGGCGGTCATCATGTCTCCATCACTGGCGATATCCTGAATGACAGTGATGAACCTAGCTGGATGGGGATGACTGGTCAAGTGGATTTCGACAGTCACACGAGCGGAGTAGTGCTCGCCGCGGTGGACACCGTGAACGTGCTCGCGCCTGGCTGGTCCCGTGGCCGGCAGTACCTCCCGCCGACCGGGGCCGAGTTGGACGAACAGGTGCGCGCCGCGTTGGCCGGGGGCAGCAGGCGGGGCGATCTGCCGATTCTGGACGGCCAACTCGCCGAACTCGCCGAACTCCTCACCGAGCTGCGGGTGATGTTCTTCCTGTTGGACGCCGAGGACCTTGACGGCGCCTGCGAGCTGCTGAACAAGATGATCTCCGACCTCGCGGCCGTTCCCACGCTCTCCCGGCACGACGGCGAACCCTGGCACCTGCACTTCCACGCGCCGGACGCGGCGTGGGCGGCTGGCTGGGCCGGTTCGATGGCGACCGGACTGGCCATGGTGCTGGGCAGCCCGATGCACGATCGGCTCGGCGTCTGCTCGGCCCCGGCCTGCGACCGGGTGTACGTGGACACCTCCCGCAACGGTGCCCGCCGATTCTGCTCGACCGCCTGCCAGAACCGGGTCAAGGCCGCCACGTTCCGGGAACGCGAACGGCAGCGGGAGCAGGACCGCGAACAGGACCGGTCCGCGACGTCGTCCGGTTCGCCGGCTGAGGGCTGAGCGCTCCCACGGAGCGGAAAGCCGGTGAACCGGTCCGGACTCGACATCTACAGTTGAGGCGTGCCGTTGACCGTTGGCTTCGACCTTGACATGACGTTGATCGATCCTCGGCCCGGCATGGTCGCGGTGATGAACGAGCTGGGCCGGGAAACCGGATTCGAACTCGACGGCGAGTACTTCGCCGCGAACCTGGGGCCACCGCTCGGCCTCGTCCTGCGCGGGGCAGGCGTACCGGAGGCCGATGTCGACCGGCTGGTCGACCGCTTCCGCGAGCTGTACCCGCCGATCGTGGTGCCCGCGACGGTCGCCCTGCCCGGTGCCGACGCCGCCCTGCGCGCGGTGCGCGAACTCGGCGGCCGGGTGCTGGTGGTCACCGGGAAGTACCGGCCCAATGCCGCCCGGCATCTCGCCGCGCTCGGCTGGGAGGTCGACTTCCTGGTCGGCGAACTGTGGGCGGCGGGCAAAGCCGAGGCGCTACGCACGCACAAGGCCGGGATCTATGTCGGTGATCACATCGGTGACATGGTCGGTGCGGTGGCGGCCGGAGCCTTCCCGGTCGGTGTGGCCACCGGGCCCTGCGACGCCGATGCGCTGCGTGAGGCAGGTGCCGAACTGGTGCTGTCGGACCTGACCGGGTTCGCCGACTGGCTGGCGACCTCGGGGGAGTCCTCGGCGACCCTTTAGGGCGCAACCGCCTTGGTCGCCCGCTTCTTGAGTTTGCTGTCCCGCCGGGCTTCCCGGACGAGGCCGATCAGGGCGAGGCCGAAACCGAGCGGTACGCCGACCCCGGCCGAGGTGTTCAGCCACAGCGGCAGATCGTGCCGGCCGCTGAGGTACAACACGAAGATCGCGGCAAGGGCGATCAGGCCGAGGCCGAAGATCACCACCGCGACGGGCACCAGCTTCGGCCGGTGAGCTGGAGTCTGCACCCGGTCAGAATAACCCGGCCGCGAGGCGGATTCGGCCGTCCGCGAAGTGACGCCCGCGACGTCGCCGCCGGGTCCCGCGCAGGAACAGAGGTGCTTTTCGTCGGCTGTTGTCGCTACCCTGAGGGGACGCGTCCTGGGTACGCCTGGGGCGCGTTCGTCGTGTGACCGGCACATCAGGCTGCTGACAACGCGAGGAAGAACACGCATCAATGAGAGAACGGTGAGCGCAGTGCCGACCGGCAAGGTCAAGTGGTACGACTCGGAAAAGGGCTTCGGCTTCGTCACCCAGGACGGTGGCGAGGACGTCTACGTGCGCGCCTCGGCGTTGCCGCCCGGCACACCGGGGCTGAAAGCCGGTCAGCGCATCGAGTTCGGCATGGCGGAAGGTCGACGCGGCCCGCAGGCGCTGTCGGTGAAACTGCTCGACCCGCCCCCGTCGGTCGTCGAGGCGCGCCGCCGTCCGGCCGAGGAACTGCACGGCCTCGTCGAGGACATGATCAAGCTGCTCGAGGGGAAGATCCAGCCCGACCTGCGCCGTGGCCGCTACCCGGATCGCAAGACCACCAAGTTGGTCGCCGAAGTGGTCCGTGGCGTCGCGCGCGAGCTGGACCCGTAAACCGACCGGCGCACCTGGCATCCGATCGCCGGCCCTTGGGGAGACTCAGGGGCCGGTGTCGCGGTGCGGTCGGGTCGGTCGATGTGATCACCGCCCGGCCGGGGTCACTGCTCGCAGAGGTTGTCACCGGGCTTGGGCAGCGTCGGGTTGCCGTTGCGGTTGTTGGTCAGCACCCAGGTGCCCCTGATCAGCGTGGCCAGGTTGCCGTTGGGCAGCAGCTCGACCGTTGCCGAACTCTCGTAGACCACGATCATCACCAGCTGGTCGCCGGCGGGCGCCCGAACGGTGTAGGCGTACTGCTGGCTGGCCGGGAACAGCGGACTGCACGAGACGTAGCTGTTGCCGTTGCCGTTGTGGTACTCGGCGGCGACCTGCCACGGCGTGCCCGCGACCGACTCCGGCGCGGAGATCTGCACCACCTGGTCGTCCGGCACGCTGACCGCGGTCGCCGCGGTGCCGTCGGCCTGGCAGTTGTGCAGGCCGGTCACATCGCAATACTGGGTCGGCGGCACCTGGACGCTGCCGTTGCCGGTGAAGAAGGTGAAGGCGGGCGGCGGGGTCGAACAACCCGCGACGACAAGGCCGAGACAGGCCAGCAGCGGCAGCAACGCGACGCGAAGGACGCGGGCCCGGACCAGCGGGCGGAAAACGATACGGCGCACGTCGAATCACCCTACGGTCCACTTCGGCGCCGCGCCGCACGCGGCCCCGCTCGCGTTGGCCCGGTCACACCGGACCCGGTATCGCAACCTCAGGCCGGGTCCTCGAACTGCTCGGTCGGCATCGCCTTGGTCGCCGACGGCCCGCTCGACCCGCCGGCGGGCTGGTAGACGGTCCGGTCCTCGGCGGGACCCTGGCCCTGGGGCGTGTACGGCGCGTCCGCACCGAAGGCCATCGCGGGAGCGCCCGCCGAGGCACCGGCAGCGGCCGGGCTCAGCCGCCGCCCGCCGATGTGGGGCAGCAGGGAACCGCCCCGCCGGGTCATGTACGTCTGCGTACCCGACACGGCCATCAGCACCGCGATCACGGTGAAACCGAGCCAGAACGTCGGCGGCAGCAGCACGCCGATCGCGCCACCGAACACCCAGGACAGCTGCAGGATCGTCTCCGACCGGCCGAAGGCGGATGCCCGCGACTCCTCCGGCAGGTCCTTCTGGATGGTCGCGTCCAGGCTGATCTTGGCGAGACCGCTGGCCACCGACGCGCACAGGGCCGCGATCGCCGCACTGCCGATACCCGGCAGCACGGCGGCGAACACGGTGCCGGCCAGCGCGGCCGCCACGCAGCCGATGATCACCTGGTCCGGTTTGCCGAACTGTAGCCGCGCGCCGATCCCGTTGCCGACGAAACCGCCGAGGCCGGCCGCGGCGCCGATCAACCCGAGCAGCAACAGTTGTCGGCCGGGCGAATGTTCGGTGAGCCCCTTGATCACGAAGGCAGGGAACAGCATCAGGAAGCCGGTGAGCAGCCGGATCGTGCCGTTGCCCCACAACGCGACAACGACCTGACGACCCATGGGCTGTCGGCGTTTCTTGTGCGTGTCCGACCGAAGCGACGCCGGCACCTCGCCCTCGGTCACCTCGACCCAGGCCGGAATTCGCAGGCACAGCACGGCATCGGCGATACACAGCACCGCGGTGAACCACAACGCGCCCGGCGAGCCGAACAGCTTCAGGAAGCCGGTGCCGAACAGGCCGAACACCGCGCCCGCCGCGAGACCGAACACGGTCAGCCGGGCATTGGACTTCGACAGGGTGATCCCCGAGGGCAGCACCCTCGGCGCGACAGCGGCCTTGAGCACGTCGAACGACTTGGACAGCACCAGTGTGCCCAGCGCGGCCGGATACAGCATCCAGTCGTTGAAGTGCAGCGCCATCACCACCGACAGCAGACCCTGCCCGACGCAGGAGGCCGCCAGTGCGATCCGCCTGCCGCGCTGGATCCGGTCCAGCAGCGGGCCGACCACCGGCGCGATCAACGCGAACGGCGCGACCGTGATCAGCAGGTACAGCGCGACCTTGGTCTTGCTCTCTGCGGTGGCCGCCGAGAAGAACAGGGTGTTGGCGAGACCGACGGCCATCGTCGCGGACGAGGCATAGTTGATCATTACCGCGTAGTTCAGCGAGGCGAGACCGGACTCCCGCGCGCCGTCCGCGTGCACGGCGCGCTGGAACATCGCCACGCCCTGCTGGGTCAGCTGCCGGCTACGCCAGGCCGCGACCCTGGTGACCGTCAGCTTCTTGGGCAGCTGCGGCGCGGTCGGCCCTTGGGTCGTCTCGGTCGGCTGCTCACTGACCGGTTCCTGCTGGTAGCCGGCGGCCTGCGGGTCCAGCGCGCGGGTGCGCGGGTCGTACGGGACGCGCGGCCCGGACCGGCCGGGCGGGGGCGGCGGAGTCGAGGTTCGCGGCGGCTGCTGCGGTGGCGGAGGCGCGGCCGGCGGCGGGGTCGCCGAGGGCGGCGTCGAGCGCCAGCCACCCGAGCGTCGTGGCGGAAAGTCACCGGAAGGCTGACTGCCCGGTGGGTAGCCGTTGGCCTGGTAGGTCTCCGGCCGGTAACCCCCACCGCGCGGCGGTGGCGGCTGGTTCGGTGGCGGCGGTGTCCGACTTGGTTCACTTGCCCGGAACCGGTCCCGAGGTGCCTGCTGCGGCGCCGGCGGCTCCTGCCGGCGACCGGTCGGGTTCATCGGCGGCTGCGCAGTGTGCTGCGCATCCTGACCAGCGGCGTTATCCTCACCCCAAGGTTCGTGGGCGACCCGCTTACGGCCGCCGCCGCTCCAGCCCGGACGCCCGCGACGGGCGTTGCCGGGTTGGCCGGCCGAGTTGCCGCGAATCACCCCTCCATCCTGCCTCACCACGCAACTCGGTGTGCGGGTTCCCACCCCGGAGTCGCCAGGTTCTCCAGATTCATGCCACCGTCGCGAACCCGACTCTCGGTTACCCACGGTGGTCACCGGGCTCGCCGGCCCTGGGAGGTGAGCGGCTGCGGAGCGGCGCTCGGCGGTGAGGCACAATCTATAGCTGTGATGCCCACCCCGAACTGCCCGGTTTCGGCCGATCCGACCTCGACAGTCGCGCCTGACCCTGCCCTCGCGGCAGCCGTCGAGGCCGCGCGCGCGGCAGCGGTCGAGGAGGCCGGCGGCGAGCCGGTCGGCACGCATGTCGGGGTACTGCCCGAGGATGGTGCCGCGACGCACCTCTTCGAGGCCAATGTGCCCGGCTATCGCGGCTGGCGCTGGGCGGTCACCGTGGCCAATGCCGGCGCGGACACCCAGGTCACCGTCAGCGAGGTCGTCCTGCTGCCCGGCCCGGACGCGCTGA
The DNA here is from genome assembly GCA_036268955.1 of Pseudonocardiaceae bacterium. Classification (GTDB taxonomy): domain Bacteria; phylum Actinomycetota; class Actinomycetes; order Mycobacteriales; family Pseudonocardiaceae; genus CAJCJE01. The sequence continues at coordinate 45,639 of DATATE010000057.1, read as the reverse complement.
CCGCGCCGAACTGGGTGCCCTGGCAGCACCGGGTGCAGGCCGGTGACCTCGGCGTCGGCGATCTGCTGCCGACCGATCCCGGCGACGTCCGGCTCGTCCCGGCCTATCTGGCCTCCGATGACGAGGCGGTTGAGGAGGAAGTCACCGAACTGGGCCTCGGCCGGGTCCGCGTGATGTCCCGAATCGGCCGCTACGAGGCGGCCGACCGCTGGCTGACCAGCGACTACGGCCCGGACAGCGATATGGCGCGCAGCGCCCCCGCCCACTGTGGGACCTGCGGTTTCTACCTGCCGGTCGCCGGTTCGCTGCGGGCCGCCTTCGGGGTCTGCGGCAACGAGTTCTCCCCGGCCGACGGCCGCATCGTGCACGTCGAGTACGGCTGTGGTGCGCATTCCGAGGTCGAACTGGACAGCAGCTCGCCGATCCCGGTCTCCGAGCTGGTCTACGACGACACGACACTCGACGTCGAACAGACCGAACGCGCCGAACCGGTCGCCGAACCCGAACCTGCTGCCGAACCCGAGCCGGTCGCCGAAGCCGAACCGGTGGCGACAGTTGAGCCGGCCGCTGACGCGGAGCCAGCCTCCGAACCCGAGACCGAAGCCGAGCCGGGCGCTGACGCCGAGCCGGTTGCCGAAGCCGAACCTGCTGCTGAACCTGAAGCCGAACCGGCCGAAGTGCTGGAGGTTGCCGAGGTGACCGAGGTCGCCGAGCCGGAGGTCGAAGCAGCCGCACCTGAGGCCGAAACCGAAGCAGCGGTCGAAACCGAGGCCGTCGAGACCGGGGTTGTCGAGGCTGAAGCGACCGTGCCCGAGACCGAGGCCGTCGCGGCGGAAGCTGTTCACGACGACGTCGCCGAGGACAACGAAGCAGCCGAGGATGACGCTGTCGACGGCGAGACTGTCGACAGTGGCGCCGAAGCCGCTGCTGTCGAACCGTCCGCCGAGTTCTGACCGGTAGTGACCGAGCTGACGGGCTTGTCCGTGTCTGAAACCGCCGCTGAAACCGCTTCCGAAATCATCGAAAGCACCGAAATCACCGATGCCAGCGCGTCGGCCGCACCGCACGCTGATCCGTTCGGCACGGCGAGCCTGCGCGATTCGGTCCTGGCCGCCTGGCGTGATTCACCGACCCGGTTTCGGGAGGACGCCAATGCCGAGGAAGACCTTCGGCTCGGCGGCTATCGGGACCGGATGCTGGTCGAGTTGGCGCAGAACGCCGCCGACGCGGCCGTTTCGGCAGGCGTCGCCGGTCACCTGCTGCTGACGGTCGCGACCACCGCCAACGGACCCGAGCTGCGCGTCGCCAATACCGGCGCGCCGCTGACCGCCGACGGCGTTGCCGCGCTCGCCTCGCTGCGCGCTTCGGCCAAGCGTTCCGGCGAACAGGTCGGCCAGTTCGGGGTCGGCTTCGCGGCCGTGCTCGCGGTCACCGAAGAGCCTCGGGTGGTCTCGACGACCGGTGGGGTGCGGTTCTCCGCGACGCGTACCCGCGCCTCGATCGCCGATCACGACCGCCTGGCCGCGTTGCTGGCGCAGCGCGATCACGAGGTGCCGGTGCTGCGGCTGACCTGGCCGATCGAGGAGTCCGATGATCCGGTGCCGGCCGGCTTCGACACCGAGGTCCGGTTGCCGCCGCGCCCCGGTGTCGATCTCGAACCGCTGCTCGCCTCGGCTGCCGAACAAGCGCCCGACCTGCTGCTCGCACTGCCCGGACTGGCCACCATCGAGGTGGCCGGGCAGCGCTGGGACCGGGTCGAGGGCGACAAGCCCGGCATCATCGAACTGCGCGGCCCGACCGAGGACACCGTCACCCGCTGGCTGACGAGGCGCAGCACCGGCACGCTCACCGAAGCCCAGTCCCAGCGCCTCGGCGTCGAGGCGCGGGCCCGCGCGAACTGGTCGGTGTGCTGGGCCGTTCCGTTGTCCGCCAAGGGGATTCCGCTGCCGGTCAGCGGCGAGGTGCTGCATGCGCCGACGCCGACCGACGAGCGGCTCTCGCTGCCGGCCCGCCTGCTGGCCACGCTACCGGTGGAGCCCTCCCGGCGCCGACTGCTGCCCGGCCCGGCCACCGACGCGGTACTCGCCGCCGCCGCCGCCGAATACCCGCTGCTCGTCGCCGAACTTCCGGTCGAGCATCGCACCGCGCTCGTCCCGCTGCCCGAGTTCCCGATGTCCGAAGTGGACGGACAGCTGCGCGCCGGCGTGCTCGACGCGCTCTCCGGGGCGTCCTGGCTGCCCGCCGAGAACGGCGGCCTGCGCGCCCCGGCCGGTTCCAGCGTGCTGGATCTGCCGGACCCCGACCTTGCCGCGCTACTGGTCGCGCTGCTGCCGGGACTGCTCGCCGGCCGGCTCTCGGAGCCCGAGTACGCCCCGGCCCTCGCCGTCTTCGACGTGCGCCGGCTGCATGCCGCCGACCTGGTCGCCGCGATCTCCGGGATCGAGCGGGCGCCGGAATGGTGGGCGCGGCTGTACGCGGCGCTGGAGCGCTGGGTCGAATCGGATGCCGCGATCGCCGAGGAACTCGGCAGCCTGCCGGTGCCGTTGATCGACGGCCGGATGTCCTTCGGCCCGAGGGATCTGCTGCTGCCATCGCCGGAGGTCGGCGAGCTACTGTCCGAAGTGGACATCGTAGGACTGCGGGTGGCCGATCCGGACGCGGTGCATCCGCTGCTGGAACGGCTCGGTGCCCGGCACGCGGACGCGCTGGACCTGCTCGAAGCCCCGGCGGTGCGGGACGCGGTCGCCAACAGCATCGCCGACGCACAGTCCGGAGTGGACACCGATAATCTGGTCGACACCGTGCTGCATCTCGTCGAACGCGCCGCCCTCGAACCCGGCGAGTTGGCCTGGCTCGGCGAACTGGCCCTGCCGGACGAGCAGGGTGGCGCGCGGCGGGCCGGTGAGCTGGTGTTGCCGGGTGCGCCGTTGCTCGCGGTTCTCGCCGCCGACGCCATCGGCGAGGACGCGCCGCTCGGTGTGCTGGCCGCCGACCTCGCCGAACACTGGCCGCCGAGGGTCCTCGCGGCGGTCGGGGTGCTGGCCACGTTCGCGGTGCTCGTCGACGAATCGCCAGCAGGCGCCGACCATGACCTCGCCGACGAGGCCGAATGGTGGGAGTGGATCGAGGGCGACGTGTCCCCGCCGGCAACTCTGATGGGGATCCGCGACCTGGATCTCGTCGACGAGGATGCCTGGCCCGCCGCGCTGCGCCTGCTGGCGAGTGAACCGGCGACGGCCCGCGCGCTGGCCGATCCCGCCGGCTACTCGGCCTGGTGGCTGGCGCGCTATGCGCTGCTGGCCGGCCATCCGCCGCTGTTCTGGCGGCTGCCGACCGCGACCGACCTCATCGGCCTCTACGACGAGATCCCCGACCTCGGGCTGCCGCCCGCGCTGCTGGCGACCATCGGGGTGCAGCGTGAGCTGGTGATCTCCGATGCACCCGACGCGCAGGAGTTGACCCAGCGGCTGGGCGATCCGGAGCGGGAGGTCACCGCGGGCACCGCGATCCGGATGCACACCGAACTGGCCTCGGCCATGGCGGCGGGCGGTTTCGAACCGGCCGACGTGCAGGCGCCCGCGCGGGTGCGCGCGCTGTCCGGGGAGACCGTCGACGCCGAGGACGCCGTCCTGCTCGACCGGCCCTGGTTCCTCGGTGTGCTACCGGAGAACCGGGTACTCGCCGCCCGCGTGCTGCCGACCAGGACGCCGCTCGGCGAACCGGTCGAGCCCGAGTTCGACGCCATCGAGGCCCTCGCCGAACTGTGCAACATCGCGCTGGCCGGCGAGGTCGTCACCGCGACCCCGCAGACACCCGGTGATCCGGTCGAATGGTCGGAGCTGGGCGCGATCCGGTTGGCCTGCTCGCTGCTCGGTGTCGAGGTACCGGCCGGCACCGTGATCGTCATGGACGAACTCGTGGTCGACGGGCAGCGGGTGGACTGGTGGGTGGTCGAGCACGGCGAGTTCGCCGGCGACACCGTCTATGCGGAGGACAGCGCGGAAGGGCTGGCCAGGGCATTGGCCTGGGTGCTGGACCGCTGGGCCGACCGCTGGCTGCTGGCCGGGTTGCTCACCGACCCGACCGCGGGCACCGCCCTGCGCTGAAAACCGCGTCCGACCGTTCGGGAAGTCGCGCTCAGCCGGCGCCCTGCTGTGCCGCACGGGAACCACGCCGGGCGGCACCGCGCTGCCAGTAGACGACGGACAGGCCGATCAGGCCGAGTACCCAGCCGCAGAAACAGGTCCACAGCCAGACCCACGAGCCGGTGTGGAAACCGAGTCGGGCCACCAGGAATCCGCAGAACGCCAGGAACCACAGGCTGATCCCGATCACCAGCAGCGGCCGCAGGTCGACCAGCCGGGCCGGCAGCGGCGGCGGCTGGCGCAGCGCGGGAGCCGGGGTCGGCGGTTCGGTCGTCTTCTCGGCCACAACTCGCAGGTTACCGGCCATGGCCGCCGCTGACCCCGCCGCATTGAGCTGCGTCGACTCCACTGGCAGCCACGCGCGGTAGTGGTTACGCACACGTTTCGCCGAGATAGTTCGTGAGCTACACTAACTAGGTGACGGAGTCCGGGGCGGAAGAACGGACCCTCGCCAGCCGGTTGAGGTTGGCGGTGGTACGGCTCAATCGCCGGCTTCGCGCGCAGCGCACCAACTCGACGGTGACGCTCACCCAGCTCGCGGCGCTGTCCACGCTGTACAAATGTGGTCAGCTGACCCCAGGGGAACTCGCGGCCAAAGAGGGTGTCCAGCCGCCGTCGATGACAAGGGTGATCGCCGCGCTCGAGGACATGGGCTTCGTGACTCGGCAGCCGCATCCCACTGATGGGCGGCAGGCGATCGTGACTCTCAGCGATGCGGGTCTCGCGTTTCACAACGCGCAGGTGATGGCCAGGGAGGCCTGGCTGGATCGCCGACTCGCCGAGTTGACCGACGAGGAACGTGAGCTGCTGGACCGGGCAGCCGAAATCATCGACAGGATGGCGGGGCAGTAACGCGGTGCGGACTCAGGTGAACGGAACCCCAGAAGCGGCTGACACGCCTATCCAGGACCGAACGCCACCCGAGAGTCGCCGACCATCCCCACCCCCTGCCCCGGCCGAGAACATCTCCGATCCGGTGGCGGAAGCCATCGTCGAATCGTCCACTGTGGACGAAATTGAGGCGGAGACCCTCCACTCCACGGAACCGGTTACGGCGCAGCGCAAGGGCCGGGGCGCCTCGGTCAAGGTGATGTTCTCCTCACTCGCCGAGCGCAACTACCGACTGTTCGCCGCAGGCCAGGTGGTCTCCAACATCGGCACCTGGATGCAGCGGGTCGCGCAGGACTGGCTGGTGCTGGAACTGTCCGGGCGCAGCCCCATGGCGCTGGGTATCGCGACCGCGCTGCAGTTCGCGCCGACGCTGCTGCTCTCGGCCTGGGCCGGGATGCTCGCCGACCGGATGGACAAGCGCAAGCTGGAGGTCGCGGTCCAGGCCGGGATGGGTGCCTGCGCGCTGGTTCTCGGCATGCTGGTGGTCACCAACTCGGCGGCGCTCTGGCAGGTCTACCTGATGTGCGGCCTGATGGGCTGTTTCGCCGCGATCGACCAGCCGGTCCGGCAGTCCTTCGTGATGGAGATGGTCGGCAAGCCGCAGCTGCCCAACGCGGTCGCGCTGAACTCGATGACCTTCAACCTGGCCAGGATCGTCGGCCCGGCCATCGCCGGGGTGATGATCACTCTGGTCGGCACCGGCTGGGTGTTCCTGATCAACTCGGGTACCTTCGCCGCGGTCATCTGTGGCCTGATCCTGATGGATCCGGCCAAGCTCTACCGGGGGCCGAAGGCGCCGAGGGCACGCGGCCAGCTCGTCGAGGGCCTTCGCTACGTGCGCGGACGCCCCGATATCATGATCATCCTGGTGCTGGTGTTCTGCGTGAGCACCTTCGCGCTGAACTTCCAGGTCACCCTCGCCAACGTCGCGGTGAACGTGTTCCACCGCACCGCGACCGGCTACGGACTGCTCTCCACGCTGATCGCGGTCGGCACCCTGACCGGTGCCGTGCTCGCCGCCCGTCGCTCGACCAAGGGCAGGCCGAGCCAGCGGATGCTGATCGGCGGCGCGCTGACCCTCGGTCTGCTGGAGGCCGCGCTGACCTTCATGCCCACCTACCTGGCCTTCGGCCTGATGCTCATCCCGGTGGGCGCCTCGGTGCTGACCTTCACGGTCACCGCGAACAGCGCGGTGCAGCTGTCGGTGAGCCCGGAGATGCGCGGCCGGGTGATGGGCCTGTACATGCTGGTCTTCCTCGGCGGCAACCCGATCGCCGGTCCGTTCACCGGTTGGCTGGCCGAAGTCTTCGGTGGCCGGGCGCCGTTCGTCGTCGGCGGTGGGATCGCGGTGGTCGCCGCGCTGGCGCTCGGCCTCGTCGTCGCCTCGCGCAACGGCCTCCGGCCCGCCCAGGCCCTACGCGGCCTGCGCGCCGGCCGCTGACCCCGTTCGTTCGGCGAACCCGCGAACCCGAGGAACTCGGGCTTGCGCGGGATCTGAAGTTAGCCTAACCTAACTCTTGCCCGCTTCGTGGTGGGAGCGGCAGTCAGTTCGGGAATACGGCGAGGCCTCGTAACCGCATGTCACGGCGGTTGCGAGGCCTCTTCCGGCCCGGCGTTCCGGTAGTACGCGATCGGGGCCTCGCCGTTGGTGGGGCCCCGATCCGGCTCCGTTCTTGGTGGGGCCCCGATCCGGCTCTGCTCGCCGCGCGCCGAGCCCCCGAGGCTCAGCCGCCGATCGGCCAGCTGTGCACCGGCTGGCCGGAGTTCATCAGCTCCACGTAGCGGCGGAACATGCCGCCCACCGCGTTCTCCCTGGTGACGCCGCGTTCTTCGAGCAGGGCGACGGTGTCGCGCTGCCAACCCGCCCCGGTCCGCCTGCGCAGGCAGCGCTGCTCGATCACGCCGAGGTAGCGCTCGCGCGCGGTATCGGACATGCCGATCTCGCGAAGGCCGGCGTGCGCCATCGGCAGCAGTGTGCCCAGCGTCAGCTCGTCCGGCGGTACCCAGCCGATGCCCGGCCAGTACAGCCGGCCCGCCATGCCGTACTTCGCGCCCGCGATCAGGTTCTCCTCGGCAGCGTCGAAGGACAGCTGTGTCCATAGTGGAGGCTCAAGGGCGGCGAGGGCGCGTTGGGCGCCGTAGAAGAATGCCGCGTTGGCCATCATGTCCAGCACCGTCGGCCCGGCGGGCAGCACCCGGTTCTCCAGTCGCAGATGCGCCGCTCCGTCGACGATGTCGTACACCGGACGGTTCCAGCGCCAGATCGTGCCGTTGAGCAACCGCAGCTCGCCGAGTTCCGGCGCCCGGCCCTCGGCCAGCGCGTCCAGCGGATCCTCCTCGGAGGTCTCCGCGAGCAGGCCGGGAAAGTATCGGGCGTTCTCCTCGAAGAGGTCGAAGATCGAGCCGATCCACCGCTCGCCGAACCACACCCTCGGCCGGACCCCCTGGTTGGCCAGTTCGGCCGGTCGCGTGTCGGTGGCCTGCAGGAACAGTGGGATGCGCGTTTCGTGCCAGAGTGCTTTGCCGAGCAGGAAAGGTGAGTTCGCGCCCAGTGCGACCTGCACCCCGGCCAGGCACTGCGCCGCGTTCCAGTAAGCGGCGAAGTCCTCCGGCGCGGTCTGCACATGTAACTGCACCGAGGTGCAGGCCGATTCGGGCAGGATCGAACCGACCTTGGTGCACAGCCGATCGGTGCCGCCGTCGGGCATCGGCGCGCCGTCGAGCCGCAACTGCATGTCCTCACCCCGCGCCGCGAAGATCTCGGCGTTCAGTAGCGCGTATCTCGCCCCGTCGGAGAGCCATTTCGGGTCGAAATGCTCGCTGCGCAGCGTCGGCAATGTGCCGATCATCACCAGCGTGACGCCGTCCTGGGCGGCCAGTTCGCCTGCGGCATTGAGAGTGGCGCGAAATTCGCGTTCGAGCCACAGCGCCTGATCACCGTGCAGGGTTCGCGGCGCTACGTTGACCTCCACGTTTTGCTGGCCCAGCTCGGTGGTGAATGACGGATCGTTTATCTTCTCCAACACCGTGGCATTGGCCATCGCGGGCGCGAACTGCTCGTTGATCAGGTCGAGTTCGATCTCCAGTCCAATTTTTCTCTGCTGGAAAGAAAAACGACCGTCATCCAGCATGATGGCCAGCGCGTCAAGACAACGTCGCACTTTGTCGCGATATTGCTGACGGTCACCGTTCGTCGCGGAACGCCTTGCGACGTCCTGTTTCATTCCCGGCCCTCCCACGGCAGCACTTCGCCCGGTCGCTCCAGGGGTCTTGAGAGCGAGGAGTTCCGGCCCGCGCCCAGTCGTGCCTGGTTTTCTGAGCGTGAAAACCACCGTGACACGGGCGCGGAGGATCTGCTAGCGGCCAAACCGGTGCAGTGTTCGTGAGAACGCTTTCATCGCTGGGCTGCGAATACCTCACAGGCGGTTGACATAACGGACGTGGCAGACTCACCGAGTGCCGAGGATGATCGAGATCACCGACGCCGACGATCAGCGGGTGGACGACTTCCGCGACCTGTCGGCGGCTGATCGACGACCCGATCGCCCCGGCGGCCGGGGATTGGTAATTGGTGAGGGCACCGTGGTAATCGGTCGGTTACTCAATTCGGCTTATCCGGTTCGTGCTTTGCTCGGAGTGCCGCGTCGAATCGAACAGCTGGGTGCCGAACTGGCCGGCTTGAATGCTCCGGTATACATCACCTCGGCTGAGGTGATGGCGACCGTGGTCGGCTTCCATCTCAATCGCGGCGTGCTCGCCGTCGCCGACCGCGCCGAACAACCCGATCCGTCCACACTCGTCACGCGCTCCCGATTGCTGGCCGTGTTGGAAGGTATCGGCGATCACGAGAATCTCGGTTCGATATTTCGCAACGCGGCCGCGCTCGGTGTCGACGGGGTGCTGCTCGGTCCGGGTTGTTCCGATCCGCTGTATCGACGCAGCGTGCGCGTTTCCATGGGTCACGTCCTGCGCGTCCCCTTCGCCTCCCTGCCCGATCTGGCCACCGGGTTCGGCTTGCTGCGCGCGCACGGTTTCCGCACCCTCGCCCTGACCCCTCGGCCGACCGCGACCAGGCTGGCCGAGCTGGACCCGGCCGTCCTCGGCGGTCGGATCGCGGTCCTGCTCGGTTCCGAAGGCCCAGGGCTGACCGAGGACGCGCTGAGTGGTGCCGATGAACAGGTACGCATCCCGATGGCCAAAGATGTGGATTCGCTGAATGTCGCGACCGCGGCGGCCGTGGTGTTTCACGCGTTGGGCCGAAGTGAGTAATTTCGTGGTGCGTGCCGGTCTGGTCAGCGTCGGGGATCAGCGGGATGATCAGCGGTGGACGGAGGGGAAGTCAGTGCAGCTACGCGCCCGCGACGGTCGTGCCGTGCTGGCCGAGGACGACATCGAGTTCGGTGTCGCCGACGGCAACGAGGTCGATCCGGAAGAGATCGCGCTGGATGCCGACCTGGCTCGGTCCCTGCACGAATGGGCCGCCGTCGCGGCGGCGGTGGCCAACACCCACAACGTCGACGGCGCGGCGGGCGGCCTGATTTCCCGCAGAGGCCGCCAGCTCGCCGGCAGGCTCGCCGCTGCCATGGGCGTCACGGTCAGCTATCTCGACCCGCTCACCGGCGAGATCAGCGAGATCGGCGAACCGGACGACTGGCCGCCCGCCCACGGCGTCCGCTCCGGCGGGGCGCACGCCGCCCCGGTCAACTACGAACCCGGCGCGGGCCGTCGGGCCAGGACCCCGTGGGGGACCGGCCTCACCGTCAGCGCCTTCACCGCGCTGATCGCGCTGTTCGCGGTGATGGCCCTGTCCTCGGCGCTCGGCGCGGCCAGCGACTGGCTGGCCGTTGCCGCGAACGCGATCATCGCGCTCGGCCTCGCCCCGTCGATCTGGCTGGCCCGCAAGGTACCGGTGTGGCGCTGGGTCGCCTACGGCGTCGTCGCCGGCATCGGGATGGCCTGGATCGCCCTGCTCTGCACCCTCGCCTGACCGGCCGGCGCTCCTTGGACCGGAACCGCCCTGGAGGCCGCGGTCGCGGTCTCCAGGGCGGTCACAGAGCGAACAGGAACGGGCAGGTCAGCCGCGTTGGCCGCGGACCCCGAGCAGCACGTCCTCCCAGGACGGCACGATCGGATGGTTCTTCTTGCCCCGTTTCGGCGGCGTGGCCGGCTTGTTCGGCGCCGCCGCCGGTGCCGAGGCGGCAGGCTGTTCGGGTGCCGGGTCGGGGGTGGCCTCCGGCGTCGCCGGTTCCTCCGGTTCTGGCTCCTCGGCCACCGGTGCCGCGGGCTCGGTCGCGACGGTCGGCAGCTCCGGGGCGCTGACCGGCTCGATCGGCTCGACCGGTTCAACCCTGGCGACCGGCTCGACCCTGGCGACCGGCTCGACCCTGGCAACCGGCTCGACCCTGGCGACAGGTTCGACCCTGGCGACCGGCTCCGGCTCGACGACCGCGGCCCGAGCAGGCGTCCTGACCGGCGCGACCGGTTCGTCGACCTCCTCGGGCTCCGGTTCGACCGCGACCGGCCGGACCGGCGCGGGCGCCACGTCAAGGGCCTGCTTGGCCAGTTCGGTCACCGGCCGAACCGTGCGCAACGGCCGGTTCGGCGCGTTCGGGTCCATCAGGTCGAGGGCATGGTCGTCCAGCGGGGTCACCGTGCCGCCGTGCGCGCCGGGATGGAAGGCCCAGTGCGCACGGTTCTCCGACCGACCGGTCTGCCAGTGCAGCTCGACGACCCACTTGCTGTCGTCACCGCGCCAGGAATCCCAGGTCACCGTGGAGTAGTCCTGCCCGCGAAGGCCGAAGGCATGCGCGGCGACCTCGGCCAGGGTCTGCACGTCCGGCCCGTCCTCACGGACCGGGTGGGCCCGCTGGGCCAGCTCCGCGGTGCGAGATCGCTCCAGTAAAACCGGGTAGGCGAACTTCTCCACCTTGTGCGCCGGCAGTCCCGACGCCGCGGCGATCTGGTCAACGGACTCACCCGCGCGAATGCGGGTCTGGATCTCACGAGGACGCATCTGGCTCTCCAGCTCGATGGCGATCTGGCCGAGTCGGGTGATGTCGCCTCGGGCCGCGGCCCGCAGTCGTTCGTCTGCGGGGATAGCGAACCGCTCACTGCGCGTGAGGTCCTCACAGATGACGGACTCGCCGTCCTCACTGAGTCCCACGACTCGCAGCGCACGCATCACGGCCTCCTGATGACTTCACCTCGCCGGGTATGACGTTATGTCGGCGCGCCTCCTTGACGTCGCAGGCGCGCCGAGTCCATCGAGATCCAAGTGTGATCCTGCCTTCCCCAGGCTGTCTCCTGGTTTAGGCAATCCCACACTTGGCCCCGTTACGTCAATCCGCCCTTAGGTGTGTCTTTCGTCGCCGCGCGGATCGTCGGCAGATCATGAGAATCCGCTTGTGCCACAGCCGATTCTCAGGAACCCAGTCGGGTGACGACCCAGTCGACGCACTCGGTCAGCGCGGTGATGTCGGCAGGCTCGATGGCCGGGAACATCCCGATGCGCAGCTGGTTGCGGCCGAGCTTGCGGTACGGCTCGGTGTCCAGGATTCCGTTGGCGCGCAGCACCTTGGCCACCGCGGCGGCGTCCACCTCGTCGGTGAAGTCGATGGTTCCCACGACGTGGGAACGGCTGGCCTCGTCGGCGACGAACGGCGTCGTGTAGGAGGTCTTCTCGGCCCAGTTGTAGAGCCGGCTGGACGAGTCGAGCGTCCTGCTGGTGGTCCAGCTCAGGCCGCCTTGCCCGTTCATCCAGTCGATCTGCTCGGCCAGCAGGAACAGGGTGGCCACCGAGGGGGTGTTGTAGGTCTGGTCCTTGGTGGAGTTGTCCAGCGCGGTCGGCAGCGACAGGAACTCCGGTACCCAGCGGTCCGAGGCGCCGATCTCCTTGACCCGCTCGATCGCGGCCGGGCTCATCAGCGCGATCCACAGGCCACCGTCGGAGGCGAAGCACTTCTGCGGCGCGAAGTAGTAGACGTCGAAGTCCTCGGCCTTGACCGGCAGGCCACCGGCACCGGAGGTGGCGTCGATCGCGACCAGCGCGTCACCGGCGTCGGCGGGCCTGCTCACCGGCACCATTACGCCGGTCGAGGTCTCGTTGTGCGCCCAGCCGATCAGGTCGACGCCCTCGGCGGACCGTGGACGCGGCGCACTGCCGGGCTCCGCCTTGACGACCACCGGGTCGGCCAGGAACGGCGCGCCCTTGGTCACGGTGGCGAACTTCGAGCTGAACTCACCGTAGGTCAGGTGCAGCGAGCGCTCCCTGACCAGGCCGAACGCGGCGGCGTCCCAGAACGCGGTGGTGCCACCGTTGCCGAGCACCACCTCATAACCCTCGGGCAGGCCGAACAGTTCGGTCAGCCCGGCCCGCACCCGGCCGACCAGCGACTTGACCGGCTTCTGCCGATGCGAGGTCCCGAGGACGCTGGCGCCGGAGTCGGCAAGCGCGGCGAGCTGCTCGGGGCGCACCTTGGAAGGACCACAGCCGAACCGGCCGTCGGACGGCTTGAGCTCGGCGGGCAGTTCGAGCGCGAGAGGATCGGCGGCCTTGGTCATCTGCGGCGCCTTTCGAGGAGCGGTTTGATGGGGGCGTCCGGCGCCGTTGCCGGTGTGGCCAGTGTCGCATTCCCACCTGGTGGCGCGCCTGCGCATCCCGCAACTACCAAGCAACCCGCTGACCAGCGGAAAATCGGCGGTCGAGCGGGTTGGTCGCGGCTTTTCAGGTGTCCGGCAGATGTCAGGAACGTCACGCCCATGTGTCGATAGACCGACGAAAGCCGCACATCGGATCACCCGCACTCGGTCGGATCACCCGTGCTTGACCAGGTCAGCCGTGTGTAACCGGCACTCGTGTGTAGCCGTCACTCGTGTGTAACCGGCACTCGTGTGTAGTCATCACCCGCGTTAGCCATTACCCGTGTTTGATGGTGTCCCAGCCCTGGACGTCCTGCGGGCCGCGCGGCGCGGGGCCGATGTAGCGGGCCGATGGCCGGACGAGGCGGCCGGTGCGCTTCTGCTCAAGGATGTGCGCGCACCAGCCAGCGGTCCGCGCGCAGGTGAACATCGCCGGCATCATGTGCGGCGGGACCTGCGCGAAGTCCAGGATGACGGCGGCCCAGAACTCGACGTTCGTTTCGATCGCCCGGTCCGGCCTGCGCTCCCGCAGTTCGGCCAGTGCCGCCTGCTCCAGCGCGGCGGCGGCCTCGTAGCGCTTCGCGCCCAGCTCCTGGCAGGTGCGCCGCAGTACCTTCGCGCGCGGGTCCTCGGCGCGGTAGACGCGGTGGCCGAAGCCCATCAGCCGGTCGTGCCGATCCAGGATCGAGGAGACCACCTTGCGCGGATCGCCGACCCGCTCGACCTCCTCGATCATCGGCAGTACCCGAGCGGGCGCGCCGCCGTGCAGCGGACCGGACATGGCGCCGATCGCACCGGACAGCGAGGCGGCCACGTCCGCGCCGGTCGAGGCGATCACCCTGGCGGTGAAGGTGGAGGCGTTGAGGCCGTGCTCGGCAGCCGACACCCAGTAGGCGTCGACCGCGCGGACGTGCGCGGGGTCGGGTTCGCCGCGCCAGCGGACCATGAACCGCTCGGTGATCGTCTCGCACTGGTCGATCACCGACTGCGGTACCGCGGGCTGGTGGATGCCCCGAGCGGACTGGGCGACATAGGACAGCGCCATCACCGATGCGCGGGCGAGCTGTTCACGAGCCTGCTCGTCGGTGATGTCCAGCAGCGGCTGGTAACCCCAGATCGGCGCGAGCATGGCCAGTCCGGCCTGCACGTCGACCCGGACGTCGCCGGTGTGCACCGGCAGCGGGAACGGCTCGGCAGGCGGCAGGCCGGGGCCGAAGCGGCTGTCCACCAGCAGCGCCCAGACGTTGCCGAAGGTGACCTTGCCGGCGAGGTCCTCGATGTCGACGCCGCGGTAGCGCAGCGCGCCCCCGTTGCGGTCCGGTTCGGCGATCTCGGTCTCGAACGCGATGACGCCTTCGAGACCGGGGACGAAGCCGTCGCTGCCGCCCGTGCTGCCATCGCCTGCGCTGCCGTTGGCGGCCGGGGTGTTGGTCGGTGTGCTGGTCTGTTCGGTACGCACCACGTTGTGCACCGGCCCTTCGTGATTCCCGATTCATTGCCTGTCCGCCAGCAGGCGCGGTGCGCCGCGAGCGGTTGATGTCAGCCGTGGCTGTCTTGAGATGTCTTGTCTGAGATGTCTTGGTCCCTTGCGCACCCTCGCCGGACTCCGCAATGGGAAGCCCCCGCACGGGTGACAGGTACGAAGAACCCTTCACCTGCGGAGTGGTTTCGGCAATGCGACTCGTGGGTGTCCTCTGTCACGAATCAGTACACGATTCAGTAATCATGATCATCGAGGGAACCAGCCCGGAAACGACAAGTCGTGCCCAACCGGCGGAGGCCTCAAACCAACTCGGCGGCCGTGTTACACGTTGGTTACCGAAGGTGCCCTCGGCCTGGCGAATCCTCATGATCAGCAGTGCTGGCGCGGTTCTGACTCGATACCTTGTTCGATCCAGTGATTGGAGTTACCCGAAAGTCACTCTGCGCGGTGGCCCGGATCACCGCTCGGGTGGTTTCGCTACCGGCCGATAACCCGTAGCGTCAACTCATTACCGGTGAATTCCACCGCTCCCTCCGCAAACCAGCCGCTAATCCCCGCACAACGGGTCCGACAAGGCCGGAAGGTGATACGGGATGTCCCAGACCGATATCGCACTCGAACTCCCCGCGATGCGGGTCTCCTACGAGGAAGGTGTGCTCGACGAAGGATCACTGGAACGCACCTGGGTCGAGCAGCTCCAGCAGTGGCTGGACGAGGCGACGCGGGCCAGTCTGGCCGAGCCGAACGCGATGGTGTTGGCCACCGCCGACCCGGACGGTCACCCTTCCTCGCGAACCGTGTTGTGCAAGGGCCTCGACGAGCGCGGTGTCGTCTTCTACACCAACTACACCTCCAGCAAGAGCCACGACCTGATCGCGACCCGGTTCGCCTCGGCCACCTTCCCCTGGTTCGCCATGCAGCGGCAGGCGCACGTGCGCGGTGTCGTCGAGAAGGTCAGCCCGCAGGAGACGGCCGCGTACTGGGCGAGCCGGCCGCGTGGCTCGCAGCTGGGTGCCTGGGCCTCCCCGCAGTCCCGCGCGGTCGCCGGTCGGTCCACTTTGGAGAGTGCGCTGGCCAACATCAACCGGCAGTTCGCCGACGCCGAGACGATCCCGGTGCCGCCGCACTGGGGTGGTTGGCGGATTCGCCCGCAGACGGTCGAGTTCTGGCAGGGCAGGCGGGACCGGATGCACGATCGGCTGGTGTTCGCGCTCACAGGGGACGACTGGCGAGTACGGCGTCTCGCGCCCTGATCGTACTGAGATAAGCCCAGCTCAACGGCCTGAAACGGGCGTGTGCGGTGATCACCGCACACGCCCGTTGTCGTCCGGTGAGTTAGGTAAACCTTACCCACGAAGTCCTTAGCTAGCCTAAGGTAACCATTCGTGAGTTCGGAGACCGACAGCCCGCCGGAAGACCCAGTCGCAGCCCCGGCCGAGACACCCGCGCCACCCGGCGCGGGCGAGTCGCCGCAGCCTGCCAGGACCGGCAGGGGCCGGCGCCTGTTCGGCGCGATGTTGATGGACACCCGGCCACTGCGGGTGGTCGCCTTCCGCAGGCTGTGGGCCTCCACCGCGGTCACCTCGATCGGCAGCCAGCTCACCGCGGTCGCGGTGCCCAAACAGGTCTACGACCTCACCAACTCCTCCGGTTACGTCGGCCTCGCCGGTGCGGTGGCACTCGTCCCGCTGCTGGTGTTCGGCCTGTGGGGCGGGGCGATCGCTGACACCGTCGATCGCCGGAAACTGCTGCTGTACACCAATATCGGCATCGCTGTGATGTCGGTACTGCTGTGGGCGCAGGCCGTGGCCGGCCTCAACTCGGTCGCCGTCGTGCTCGTCCTGCTCGGCCTGCAACAGGGCCTCTTCGCGGTCAACCAACCCGCCCGCAGCGCCTCCATCGCCCGACTCGTGCCGGCCGGGTTGCTGCCGTCGGCGGGCGCGCTCAGCAGCACGGTGTTCTCCATCGGCGCGGTACTCGGACCGCTGTTGGCCGGGGCGCTGATCCCGATCATCGGGTTGTCCACCTTGTACCTTATCGACGCCGTCGGCCTGTGCCTGACGCTGTGGGCGGTCTGGAAACTGCCGCCGCTACCGCCGCTGGGCGGTTCGGTGCGCAGGGCGGGCCTGCACGACATCGTGGACGGATTCCGCTATCTCAACACCCGCAAGGTGCTGCTCGCCTCGTTCCTGATGGACATGATCGCGATGATCTTCGGCATGCCGAGGGCGCTGTTCCCGCAGATGGCCGAGCAGACCTTCGGCGACCCACCGGGCGGCGGCATCGCCTACGGCTGGCTGTTCGCGGCGATCCCGATCGGCGCGGTGGTCTGCGGCCTGTTCTCCGGCTGGCTGTCGCGCACCCCCCGACACGGCGTCGTGGTCACCATCGCCGTCGCGGCCTGGGGTGCGTCCATCGCGGGCTTCGGCCTGTCGGCCTCGCTGCCGATCGCGGTGCTGTTCCTGGCCATCGCGGGCGGTGCGGACATGATCAGCATGGTCTTTCGCGGCGCGATCCTGCAGACCGCGGCCACCGACGAGATGCGCGGCCGGATGCAGGGCGTGTTCACCGTCGTCGTCGCGGGCGGCCCGCGCCTCGCCGACACCCTGCACGGCACCATCGGCGCGCTGGCCGGCACACGGGCCACCGTGGTCGGCGGTGGCCTGCTGGTGATCGCCTTCGTGGTGCTCGCCGCGGCACTGCTGCCCGCGTTCCTGCGCTACCGGGCCCCGCGCGCCTGACGGCGCCGGGCTTGCGCCATCAGGTGGCCACCATGGTGTCTACTAGAGGTATGTCGCGTTGTCGCAAGCTGGCGGTTGGTCTCGCGGCTGGTGCGGTACTCGCCGCAACACTGGCCGGCTGCGCCAAGTCGGTCGAGGGCACCCCGGAGGCCGCCGCCTCGCCGCCCAACACCGGTACCGCGCCGAACGGCAGCGGCAGTTCCAGCTCGGGCAACTCGGGTTCCGGCGGTTCGGGTTCCGGCGGTTCCGCGACCGACTTCTGCCAGAGCATCGACCCGACCTGGGTCGCCCAGTCCTTCGGCGTCAGCAGCGTGCTGGTTTCCAAGGGCACCCCGCAGAGCGCGGGCTCCGTGCAGACCGAGACCTGCGCCGTCAACGCTTCCGGCGGCTTCACCATGACCGTGCTGGGGCTGGCGTATCCGACCGAGGCCGGCTTCACCAGCCAGTCGGTGGCCCAGAGCGCCCAGCAGGAGCTGACCAGCGCCGACAACGCCAGCAACCTGCAGCCCCTCACCGGTATCGGCAATGCCGACCTCGCGTTCATCTGCCAGGTCCAGGGCGGCGTCGCCGGGCTGGTGCTGTTCGCGGACAAGGCCGCTCAACAGATCATCGAGGCCACCGAAATCGTGGTCCCCGGCTCGACCAGCCAGGCCCAGCTGATCGCCTTCGCCAAACTCGTCGACAACGGCTGAACCACTGGCCGACAACGGCTGAGCCCGCTCGGCCCGTTCGCCTCCGGCGGCACGCGCCGTTCCCGGTTCTGCCCTGCGCCCCGGCTCGCCTACGCTGCGGCGCATGACTACCGCGGACTACGAGATCACCTCGGGGGCGGCCCGCGCCGTGATCACCCGGATCGGCGCCGGCCTTCGTGCCTACGAAGTGGCCGGCGTGCCCTACCTGGAAACCTTCCCCGAAGGCGAGCACCCGCCGCTGGGCGCGGGCGCCGTACTGGTGCCCTGGCCCAACCGGGTCGACGGCGGCGTCTGGCGCTGGCAGGGCACCGAACAGCACCTGCCGATCACCGAGCCCGACCGTGGCCACGCCATCCACGGCCTGGTGCGCAACCACGAATGGCAGGTGCTCGACCACAAGGCCGACCGCATCGAACTGGCCATCGACATCCCGGTGCAGCCGGGCTGGCCGGTCGCGCTGCGCACCACGATCGGCTACGTCCTCGACGAGAAGGGCCTGAGCGTCACCCACGGCGTCGAGAACCTCGGCGAGGCCGCGGTGCCCTTCGGCGTCGGCACCCACCCGTACCCGAGGGCCGGCAACTCCGTGCGCCAGGAGAGCGAACTGCAACTCGCCGGCAACACCGTGCTGCCGCTGGACCCCGAGACACTGATGCCGAGCGGTCCTGCCGTCCCGGTCGAGGGCACCGAGTACGACTTCCGCAAGCCGCGTTCGCTGGCCGACTACGATCTCGACACCCCGTTCGGCGACTGCCAACCGGAGGCCGACGGCCTGATCCATCACCGGCTGACCAGCCCGCACGGCGGCATCGAGATGTGGGCCGACCCGGACTTCCGCTGGGTGCAGGCCTTCACCCCGCCCGCGTTCCCCGGCCGCGCCGACGGTGTCGTCGCCTTCGAGCCGATGACCTGCCCGCCCAACGCGCTCAACTCCGGCGAGGACCTGATCACCCTGGAGCCCGGTCAGTCCTGGTCCGGCCGCTGGGGCCTGCACCCGTTGGTCTGAGCGGTTTCCGGGGAGTCGCCAGCCCGTGGTCGCGGCATCCGTTAGCCTCGCTAACCATGGATGTCGCGATCACAGGTGGCTACGTGGTCCCGGTCGACGGGGACCCGGTCGAGGGCGGAACGGTACTGATTCGGGACGGCAAGATCGTCGCCGTCGGGGCGGCCCAGGAGGTGGACGTCCCCGATGAGGTGGCCGAGGTCGACGCGGACGGCTGCTGGGTGCTGCCCGGTTTCCTCGAAGCGCACGCGCACGTCGGCGTGCACGAGGACGGCGAGGCGTGGGCCGGCAACGACACCAACGAGATGACCGACCCGAACGGCGCCCGGTTCCGCGCCCTCGACGGGATCAACCCGGCCGATCTCGGCTTCGCCGACGCGCTGTCCGGTGGCATCACCAGCGCGGTGATCAAACCGGGTTCCGGCAACCCGATCGGCGGCGCGACCGTCGCGGTGAAGACCTGGGGCCGCAGCGTCGACGAGATGGCCTTCCGCACCGAGGTCAGCGTGAAGAGCGCGCTCGGCGAGAACCCGAAGCGGGTGTACGGCGAGAAGGACAAGACCCCCTCCACCCGCCTTGGCGTCGCCGCGATCCTGCGCGAGGCCTTCACCAAGGCCCAGGACTACCGCTCCCGCCGCGAACACGCCAGTTCGGAAGGCAAGCCCTTCAACCGCGACCTGACCTACGAGACCCTGGTCAAGGTGCTGGACGGGGACCTGCTCTGGGACCAGCACGTGCACCGCGCCGACGACATCGCCACCGCGATCCGGCTCGCCGAGGAGTTCGGCTACCAGCTGGTGGTCAACCACGGCACCGAGGGCCACCTCGTCGCGGACCTGTTGGCAGAGCGGGACATTCCGGTGATCTTCGGTCCGATGTTCACCAGCCGGGCCAAGGTCGAACTGCGCCAACGCACCATGCGCGCGGCCGGGATCATGGCGCGGGCCGGGGTGCGGCTGGCCATCACCACCGACCATCCGGTCGTCCCGATCCATTTCCTGGTGCACCAGGCGACGCTCGCGGTCAAGGAGGGCCTCGACAGCGACACCGCGCTGCGGGCACTGACCGTCAACCCGGCCAGGATGCTGCGCCTCGACGACCGGATCGGCGCCCTGAAACCGGGTCTCGACGGCGATGTGGTGCTCTGGTCCGGTGATCCGCTTGACGTGATGAGCCGCGCGCTGCGAGTGTTCGTCAACGGCCGCGAGGTCTACACCTACGACGAGGACGCCGGCGAGGGTGTCGTGGTCAATCCCTACTACTCCGAACGCTGACTGATCCCTCCACTCCGGACTCCGATGTCGAGTCCGGAGTGGACGATTCGGGTCAGAGTGGCGTGCTGGAGTCCCCTGCCAGCAACAGTTGCGGCACCTGGCTGAACGTCCAGCTGCTCGGGCCGCCCGCGAAGACCCACACCATGTCGAACCGCTCGTCCGGCCAACTGCTCGGCGGCGCGGGCGTGACCGTGCCGAGGGCGGCCACGATGGTTGGGATGTGCTCGTGCTCCCAGCTCACCAGCGTGGTCCTGGACAGCGTCACGATCTCGGCGGCCAGGTCCTTCTCGTCGCCCTCGCCGTAGTCGGTGTCCAGGTCGTAGTTCAGCTTCGCGGCCAACGGCGTCACCGTCTGGATCGGCCGCTGCCCCTTCTCGCCCGCACCGGACGCGTAGATCCGGTCCGGTGTGCGCAGCCCGGCCGGCAGCACACCATTGTCCGGCGCGAACAACTCGACCAGCGCGCCCGCCCTCGTCCACCCCGTCACGGTCAGCGAATGGTCGTCCTTGGTGCCGTCCGGCGTCACCCCGTACGGCTTGCCTGAATCGGTCGGCTTCTCGGCATGCCGGACAATCATGATGAGGGCGTCGCCGGCCTGCGCTGCCGTGGTGGTCTGCGGTGCCTTCGTGGCATTGGCGGGCAGTTCGCCGAGCACCGTTCCGGCCGCGACGGCGACCCCGCCGACCGCCAGCGTTCGCAACAGATCCCGCCGCGCCAACTCGGCCATTCCGCACCCCTCGCATCACGCTCAGTGTTCCCGGACACCGAAAACGTAACGAGCGCGGTTGAAGATCAGCTGAACGTCGGACCCTTGCCGAGTTCCCGCCCGATGACCATCCGCTGGATCTGGTTGCTGCCCTGGACGCCCCGGCGCCGAGCATGCCGGAGCATCGCCGCGCCTGCACCGACACTCACTGGTAGGCCGCTACGCGAGATCCCTGGCGACGTGAGATAGCAGCGCACGGGCCTCGTCACCCTCGACCGCGACCGTCCACAATGCATCGGCCAAGCGGTGGTAGACCGCCACGTCGACCTCGTCGACCACACGCACCTCGGCCGTGATGTTCTCGATGAACACGGTGTCATCGACGATCCAGAAGCCGTGCCAAGGCACGTACGGCAGCTGACGGCCGAGCGGCAACAGCCCGATACGCACGCCGGGCAGCCCAAGGGCCGAGGTCAACCGGTCGATCTGCGCGGCCATCACGGCTGGCGACCCGACCGGATGACGAAGCGCGGCTTCGCCGATCAGGATCTCGATGTCGGGACCGCCCTCGTAGAGCAATCGTTGCCGCTCCATCCGAGCGCGCACGGACGCCTCGACATCGTCCGGCACGTCGAGCAGCGTGCTCTGCGTGGTGAAGATGGCCCGCGCGTAGTCGGGCGTCTGGAGGAGACCGGGAACGGCAGCCACGTCCGTCGCACGGATCACGGACGCTTCGCGCTCGGACTTCGCGTCCTGCTGCTGCCGGGCACGGTGACCTGCACGCAACTGCCGACGCCACTCGATCTGGTGCACACGCACATCACGCAGCTCGGCGTGCAGGACATCAGCCTCGTCACCAGAGACACCCAGCGCGGTGAGCCAGTCGATCAGCTCAACGTCGCTGGGTGTCTGCTTGCCGGTCTCGATCTTGGACACCTTCGAGTTGCCCCAGCCCAGGGCAGCGGCGAACTCCTTGCCGGACAGACCGGCTCGTTCGCGCAGGCCGCGCAGCTTGTCGGCGAGGTCCATGCGGCGGGACTGGAAGCTGGTCAAGGTCTCCATCCGGTGATCAGCGGTATGGGACAGCAGCATCCCACGCACACCGTTGCCGGTCGCGGAAGGACGCGACCCGACCGGGATCGATGATGATCTCGGCGCCGGACACCCCGCTGCCGCCGAAGTGAAGTAAGGCCACGGTCGAGTCGTCGAAGATCCAGAAGTCCTCGCGCGGGATCTCCAACGATTCGAAGACGTGCTGGTCGACGAGGCGGATGTCCTCACCTGCGTCCACCGCTGGTGGTGTGATGGACAGCTCGAACCGCAGGTAGTCGGTCAGCGGGTCGGTGAGCATGCGGACGCGGCCAACAGTGCGTCCGGACTCGCGCTGGTTCCGGATCCAGACCGGCCAGTCGGCGAACCACGCCATGTCGTTGGGCTCACCAGCCAGGAACCGGCGCATGGGCTCCCGCTCCTCGGGCTCGTCGTAGATGCCCTGGCACTCCAGGCGCCACGCCGATCGCTCGAACGTGTCGAACAGGCGCTCGAACGTCAGGCGCGTGGCCTCCTCCATCACGCGCGGTCCGCCGGGAGGTACTGGAGCAGACCAGCCGGGATCTCGATCGCCGTCTCATGGTCGGGAAGGCCACGTTTGCGCAGCTCAGCCAGCGCATCCTCGTCGGTGACCTTCCAACCTTGGACGACATAGGTACCTCGGTCGGTGGCAAACGCGCGGGGGCTGCCGGTCTTACCGGAGTCGGGTTCGCCGAGGTAAGCGAGCTTCATCAGGTCCTCCTCATGGGATGGGTTCGGCTGCCATTGAACCGGACATTCGATGTTAGCCACAGTCCTCCAATCGAGTGGACACGAAGAGAAATTTCTAATTTTGCTTGTCCATGACCATCAGGTGTCGCACTATGGTCGAGCGCACGGCCGACGCTTGGCGATACGGGTGCTCCGCATCCACCCGTAGGCCAGCCGTGCTCAAGGTGACGTGTCCGGTTGTTGGTTTGTTGTTTCGGCCGGATGCGTCGCCCCTGACTTGGGAGGTGGCGTGTGTTCGGAATGTGGCCAGCACTGATCGCGCTTGGCGTGTTTCTGTTTGCGGTGGTGTTCTTGTTCTGTGGGTTGCCGGTTATCGCTGAGTGGTCCCGCAGGCGGCGTGCTCGGTGGGGGTATTGACGTGCCTGGCTATCGGTTGCCTGGTGAGGAGAACGTCTATGCGGTCGATTTTCGTCCTGGCTCGGTGGTGAGGTCTCGTGTCGAGGGTGAGCTGGTTATTTCTGATGTGATCTGGACTGGTTGGGAGCGAACGGTTACTACCACGGTCATTCTGCCGATCGATGTGGCGGTCAGTTGGCTGGAGTCTTTGCAGCTTCCCGAGTTGGCTCGCTGGGCACGCCAGGACTGGCCGGACAAGGTCTGACCGACCGCAATATGCGAACTACCCCGTTGGGCCCATCTGCCTGGCGGGCTTCTTCATGTGCGAGAGGACATCTGGAATGGGGATCGAGGAGCGGTCGACGGTGCGCAGTCGGCAGTTGGGCGACGCGTTGCGGTCGGCCATGGACAACGCGAAACTGACCGGTAAGCGCACCGCGTGCTTGCTCGGCTGGTCGGAGAGTCGGATATCGCGTTTCTTCACCGGTAAGCTCCCCGCGACCGAGATCGAGGTGTCCGCGCTGCTGGCGCTGTACGGCGTCACCGGTGCCGAACGGGACCGGCTCCTGGAACTCACCCGGCATCCCACGACTCTGGGATGGACCTCAGCCGAGGCCGTCCGCACGCTCGCCGATCATCAGCGCAAGGCCACCCGCATCACCGAGGTACATACCGCGACCGTTCCTCTGTTGCTACAAACGGAGAACTATGCCCGCGCGGTCGTGTCGCGGATGGTCAACGCGCCGACCGAGGGCACCGAGCACTTCCTGACCGACCGCCTCGCCCGGCAGCAGCTGTTCGCGATCGCCCATCCGCCGCAGTGCATCTTCTATATCCATGAGCTGGTTTTGCAGCTGCCGGTTGGTGGATCGCGGGTGATGTCCGAGCAGTTGCACCATTTGCTGCGCCTGAGCGTCCGTTCCTACATCACCATTCGTCTCATCCCGTCCGCTGTCGGTGCGCACGCGGGGTTGGCTGGTAGCTGTGCCTTGTTGGAGTTCTCCGATGTCCCGCCGGTCACCTACGTGGAGACCGAAACCGCCAGCTATTTCATCGAAGAGCCGGCCGAAATCACCGCCTACCACAATGTCTTCACCGCGCTGACCGCCGTCGCGCTCGACCAGACCCAGACCAAGACGATCATCAGCCGACTCGCCGCCGAACAGTCCGGTTCAGCCCGCGCCGGCTGAGGAGCAGTTCCTCCAGAGCGGCCGGCATCCACGTCCGCGAAGCAAGGCTCTGGCTACTGGATAGTCACATCTTCCGGAGTTCCCGCGCGATGACCATCCGCTGGATCTGGTTGGTGCCCTCGAAGATCTGCGGCACCTTTGCCTCGCGCATGTACCGCTCCACCGGGAAGTCCCTTGTGTAGCCCGCTCCGCCGAGGACCTGCACCGCGTCGGTGGTGACCTTCATCGCGGCGTCGGTGGCGATCAGTTTGGCGATCGAGGCCTGTCGCCGGAACGGCAGCCCACGGTCCCTGCGCCGCGCGGCCTCCAGGTAGGTGGCACGGGAGGACTCCACGGCGGCGGCCATGTCGGCGAGCAGGAACTGTAGGCCCTCGAAGTCGATGATCGGCTTGCCGAACTGGGTGCGCTGCTTGGCGTAGGCCACCGCCTCGTCGAGCGCGGCCTGGGCGAGGCCTACCGCGCAGGCAGCGATGCCAAGCCGCCCGGAGTTCAGGGCCTCCAGCGCGATCCGCAGACCGGCGCCTTCCTCGGAGATCAGCCGATCCCGCGCGACTCGGGCATCGTCGAGGTGCAGTTGTGCGACGACCGATCCGGTGAGGCCCATGGTGCGCTCGGGGGTCGCGGCCGA
Organism: Pseudonocardiaceae bacterium; assembly: GCA_036268955.1. Lineage (GTDB taxonomy): Bacteria > Actinomycetota > Actinomycetes > Mycobacteriales > Pseudonocardiaceae > CAJCJE01. The sequence continues at coordinate 21,091 of DATATE010000057.1, read as the reverse complement.
GAGGCCGGGCGTCTGTCCGTCGACGAGCAGGCAGCTGATGCCGCCGCCCTTGGCGGCCTCGTCCGCGGTGCGCACCATCATGGTGTAGAAATCCGCGACCCCGGCATGGGTGATCCACGCCTTGGTCCCGTTGACCACGTAGTCCTCGCCATCGAGTACGGCGCGGCTGGACATCGAGGCGGGGTCGGAGCCGGCATGCGGTTCCGACAGCGCGTACGCGCCGAGCAGTTCCCCGCCGAGCATGTCCGGCAGCCAGCGTTCCCGCTGCTCGTCGGTGCCGAAGGAGGCGAGGGCGTAACAGGACATGGTGTGCACCGAAAGGCCCTCGCCGATGGTCATCCACGAGCTGGCCAGCTCTTCGAGGACCTGCAGGTACACCTCGTAGGACAGCCCCGATCCGCCCAACTCCTCCGGATAGGGCAGGCCGAGCAGTCCGCTCTTGCCGAGCAACCGGAACTTCTCGCGCGGGAACCGGGATGCCTCCTCGTACTCGGCGGCGACGGGGGCCAGTTCCTCGACGCCGATTTCACGCACCAGCGACAACAGGTCTTCGGCTTCGGTCGACGGCAGGTTCCGTTCAGCCGGCATGAGTCCTCCAGCACACGAGTAACGGCGGCGCGGCACACATGTTTGGTGGCCGTACGGTCGGACGTCCTACGGTACAAGGTCTGCCCACGGACGTGTGTAGGTTTTGGTCGGAGAAACCCGAACGAGGCAGCCAACGAGGCAGATCGAGGTGCGCGGTGATCGTGGTCGGCGGCGAGGCGTTGGTGGACCTGGTTCCGGCGCCGGCAACGGTGCACGGCGAACTGGGGCCGCTGCTGCCCAGGCTGGGCGGTGGCCCGTACAACACCGCGGTCGCCCTCGGCAGGCTCGGCGCGCCGGTGTCCTTCCTGTCCCGGATCTCCACCGACGCCTTCGGTGACGCTCTCGTCGACCGGCTGCGCGTTGCCGGGGTCGGCCTCGACCTGCTGCAACGCGGCCCCGAACCGACCACCCTCGCCGTGGTGACCCTGGCCGGGGACGGCTCCGCCCGCTACACCTTCCACGTCCAGGGCACCGCCGACCGGCTGGTCGCCGATCCGGGCCCGCTGCCGACCGAGGCGACCGCGCTCTCGCTGGGCACCCTCGGCCTCGTCCTCGATCCGGGCGCGAGCGTCTACGAGGCGATGCTGCATCGCGAGGCCGCTGCCGGTCGGCTGACCGTGCTCGACCCGAACATCCGGTCCGGCCTCATCGCCGACGCGCGGGCCTACCGGGACCGGTTCGCCACCTGGTTGCCCGATGTCGGGCTGCTCAAGGCCTCGGTCGAGGACGCCTGCTGGCTGGCCGACCAGGCCGAGGACACCGATGTCCTGCCGGTGGCCGGCGGTTGGCTGAAGGCCGGCGTCGGTGCGGTCGTGCTAACCAGGGGCAGTGCCGGCCTCACCGTGCTCTCCGAGGCGGTCGGCCGCGTCGACGTCCCGGCCGAGCGGGCCGCCGTCGCCGACACCATCGGCGCGGGGGACACCGTGCACGCCGCGCTGCTGGCCTGGCTGACCGAGCACGCCGTCGGCAGCGCGGCTGCGGTGCGCGAACTGAGCGCCGAAGGCTGGCAGGAGGCGTTGCGCTTCGCCGCCCGCGCCGCCGCGATCACCGTCTCCAGGGTCGGCGCCGAACCGCCCTACGCCGCGGAACTGGCCGACACCGAAAATCGGTGACGGCCCGGAATTCAATAAAAAGCAGATAAAAGGCAGATAAACGCAATAGTGGAACGTGAAAATGGCCGGATCGGCATCGATCCGGGATTTCGCGCGCGGGAATTCCACGCGCGTAAGTGTGTTCGCGCTCGTCGAGAATTCGGCTGCGTAGCGACTCGCGCCGCTGGTCACGGCCTTGCGGCCCAGTTCACGCACCGTGTCCGGGTCGGCGCCCCGTCCTCCCGACGGGACGCCTTCCCTGCCGCGTTACACAGGAGTTTTCCTCAGTAGGACAACAACATTGGCGTCATCGGCGCCATTGCCGACGATGATCGGCGTGCTCGCCGACGCTGGGCATCCGTGATGGTGGTATCAGTGGTGGTGCCAGAACCACCACGGCCCGACGATCAATCCCAAGCCGATACCGATAGCAATCATGATTTCCCTCCGCATTTGTGAGCGAGGTCTTAATCGTTACGGCCGTGCCATGAAATTAGCCGGTGATGCCCGGATTTGTCGTTCCCCGTGTTGAGTGGCGGCCGACTGCGAGGAGTATTCATTTTCTTGCTGATGTCGACGGAAGTTCGCCGGGTCGGCCCAGTCCCGTTCCCGATCAGGTGGTCCTCGGCCGCGCCGCGTCCTCGTGACCTGTGATGTCAACGGAGCAGAGGTCACAATTCGCTGGCATTGTCAGAAGAGTGCCTGGCATAGTCAGCAGCGGCAACCCGACGCGCCGATCGCGGTGCCAACCCGTCAGTGGGGGACGCGAGCGGGAACGCGAAGGCTTGGCCGGCGCCGGCCAATACCGGGGCAATACCACTTCCGGTGGCTGGTTCGGATCATGATCCTCGCCGCCAATCCATTGGCAAGCTCGTGTGACGGACGTCCCATGTGGGGGACTTGACGTGCGCTTCGGGTGGGCGCGACGTGTATTTGGCACTAACGTTAGAACCGACTCAGACCCCAACGGGGCGGTGCTGCGGTCGGTAACCCCGATCGAGTGGTCATTCGCGGTGGTCAGTCGGGTTCGGCAGGGAATGCTGATCCGGTTGCCGGTCGCCCTACCCACGCCCGCCTCGTCCAAGCGTGAAAGAGGCTCGAATGCCCGACGCGACCTCCGGCACTCCCACCGTGGTGCTGCGCCACCAAGGCGGCGAGTTGGAGCTTCCGGTAAGACCCGTCACGGAGGGGTCGCCGGGAGTCGATGTGACGAAGCTGCTCTCGACCACCGGAATGGTGACGATCGACCCAGGTTTCGTCAACACCGCTTCCTGCTCGTCGGAGATCACCTACATCGACGGTGACGCCGGAATCCTGCGCTATCGCGGTTACCCGATCGAGCAGCTGGCGGAGCGGTCGACCTTCATCGAGGTCAGCTACCTGTTGATCTACGGCCAGCTGCCGACCGAGGCGCAGCTCGCCGACTTCACCGCCAGGGTCAGCCGGCACACTTTGCTGCACGAGGACCTCAAGGGATTCTTCGGCGGCTTCCCGCGCGACGCGCACCCGATGCCGGTGCTGTCCTCCGCGGTGTCCGCACTGTCCACTTTCTATCAGGACAGCCTGAATCCCTTCGACGAGCCGAACGTCGAGCTGTCCACCATCCGCCTGCTGGCCAAGGTGCCGACGCTCGCCGCGTACGCCTACAAGAAGTCGGTCGGTCAGCCCTTCCTCTACCCGGACAACTCCCTCGGCCTCGTGGAGAACTTCCTCCGGATGACCTTCGGCTTCCCCGCCGAGCCCTACGAGGTCGATCCGGCCCTGGCCAAGGCGCTGGACCTGCTGTTCATCCTGCACGCCGACCACGAGCAGAACTGCTCGACCTCGACCGTGCGGCTGGTCGGCTCCTCGGAGGCCAACCTCTTCGCCAGCGTGTCGGCCGGCATCAACGCCCTGTTCGGCCCGCTGCACGGCGGCGCGAACAGCGCGGTGCTGGAGATGCTGCAGGACATCCAGCGTTCCGGCGGCGATGTCGACGCCTTCGTGAACAAGGTGAAGAACAAGGAGGCCGGCATCCGGCTGATGGGCTTCGGTCACCGGGTCTACAAGAACTACGACCCGAGGGCCAAGATCATCAAGCGCACCGCCGACGAGATCCTCAGCAAGCTCGGTGGCGATGACCACCTGCTGGAGATCGCGCTGAAGCTGGAAGAGCGCGCGCTGTCCGACGACTACTTCATCGAGCGCAAGCTCTACCCGAACGTCGACTTCTACACCGGCCTGATCTACCGCGCGATGGGCTTCCCGACCAGGATGTTCACCGTCCTGTTCGCCATCGGCAGGCTGCCCGGCTGGATCGCGCACTGGCGCGAGATGGTCAAGGACCCGGCCACCAAGATCGGCCGCCCCCGCCAGCTCTACGTCGGCCCTGCCGAGCGCGACTTCACCCCGATCGACGCCCGCTGAGCGCCTCCGAACAACCGCACGACTGTCCACATCGGCCGGTGCCACCTTCTGGTGGCACCGGCCGATCGGCTTTGCCGGCAACCGTTCTACGGCACATCGGTCAACAGGCACCGACCAGATGCCGCACGGCGTCCAGTTCGGCCTTGCCACCGTGCGCGGCCCGCTCCGCCAAGCGCAGAGCACGATCGGCCAGCGCAAGATGGGGATTGGCATCGGGTACTTTTTCGCCGAGCGTTTCCCGTAGCCAGTTCGTGATCTCGGTCCAGGAGTAGACCCGAACCTTGCCGGTATCGGCGACCGGCCGGGGGAATCCACCAGGGCCGCGCTTGCCCTCGGCGAGCAGTCGCAGACTCTCCCCGGTCCGCCGCCCGCCGAGCCGCTGCGCCGCATCCGAGAGGGTGACCGCATCATCGTTCTCGACGGCAATGGCCCGCAAACCCGCCACCGCCCGGATGTCGGCGACCACGCTGGTCACCGCGGCCAGCAGGTTCGTGGCCTCCCGATCGACGTCCACCAAGGTGCCTTCAATGCCGGCATCGGACAATCCCGCTTCGTAGAGGGCGTCGATCTCGTCCTCGGTAGGTTCGCGGTTCAGGCGAAGCTGGAAGTTCCACGTGGTCATCACGGCCTCCAACCGACGCGCATGTTGGAACATTGCAACACGTGTGTTGGAACATTACAACAGTGCTTGTCGGGGTTACGACAGAGCGTCCTTGAGGCTGACCCTGCTGTCGATGGTGCGGACCGACGTGGCGTAGACGCGTCCGCCGAACCGGCCGATGGCGATGATCGCGGCGACCATCAGCAGCAGCGCGAGCAGCACCTGCCAGCCGGCCGCCGCCCCCACTGCCATCCGGCCGGCCATCAGGAACGGCGCGAACGGCGGGAGCAGCGACAGTACGGTGCTTGCCGCGCCGGTCGGGTTCTGCACCAGCAGATCGATCCCGACGATGAAACCCAGCGAGGCGGTCAGCACGATCGGCATCAGCACCGACTGTAGATCCTCCAGCCGGGCCACCAGCGACCCGACGCACCCGAACAGGGTTGCGTAGAAGGCGAAGCCGAACACGTACCACAGCAGCCCGGAACCGAGCGCGCCGAAACCGATGCCGGCGTTGTCGAGGACCCCGGTCGCCGCGGCGAGGCCGAGGCCGGCGAGGCCGACGATCAGCAGCTGGCAGAACCCCAGCAGACCGAGGCCGAGCACCTTGCCGGCCAGCAGCCGTCCCGGTCGCAGCGCGGCGAGCAGTACCTCGACCACCCGGTTGGCGCGTTCGGTGACGATGCCGCGTGCCAGCAGGTTGCCCAGCAGTATCAGCGAGAAGTACAGCAGCACCGCGGCGGCAAGGCCGACGCCGAGTCGTTCGGTGCGCAGCGGGTCGAGCTGCTCAAGCTGGGTCACTCCCAACTGCGCCTGGGCCACCGCGTTCTGCACGTCCGACGGTTTGAGTCCCGCTTCGGCGAGCTGCGCGTCGAGGGCCTGCTGTTGGACGAGGCCGGTCAGCGCGGCCCGCAGCCGGTCGTCGAGCTGGTCCTTCACGGTGACCTGTAGTGCTCCCGGCGGCCCGGTGACCAGCGCGGTCAGGCTGCCGTCGCGAACCTCGGCCAATCCCTGGTCCTGGTTGGTCACCGTCGTCACGTTCACGGTGAGGCCGAGCTGGGCGGTGGCCACCTGCACCGACCTGGTCAGCGCGGTGGCCTGACCGGTGAGGCCGACCGTGCCGGTGTCGGACTGGTTGACGACGAGGCCCTGGACGAGCAGGTACGCGGCCAGCAGCACGATCCCGGCGACCGTGCCGAGCCACAGCGACCGGCCGCGCAGTCCGGCGCGCAGCTCGCGGCGGGCCACCAGCCACACCGGCCGGAGCCGACCGCGGCGCACCCTGTTCGGCTCGGTCACAGTGGCCGCCCTTCCCGATGCGGGAGCCGGTGGTCCGCGCCGAGCAGCTCGCCGAACCGCTCGGCAAGTGAACACCGCTGCCGGCGAAACTCCCTTACCCCTCCGGTGCTCAGCGCGGCGGCGAGGATGGCCTGGTCGTCGGTGTGCGCATCGAGTTCGAGGACGATCCGGGAGCCGGCCGCCGACCGGATCCGACTGCCCGGCAGGTTCTCCGCCCAGCCCGATGGCGCGTCCGGCGCGTCGATCACGACCGTGTCCGGGTTGTCCGCGCGCAGCTCCTCGGCACTGCCAACCGCAACCAACCCTCCATTGTGGAGGATTCCGATCCGGTCGCAGAGATCCTCGACGAGATCAAGGCCCACACTGGAGAACAACACGGCCGCACCGCCCATTGCCCTCTCCCGCAACACATTCCGCACCACGTCGACGCCGAGTGGGTCCAGATCGGTGAACGGCTCGTCGAGAACCAGTACCTCGGGTTCGGCGATCAACGCGATGGCCAACGCGGCGAGCTGTCGTTCGCTCGCGGTGAGGGTGTGTATCCGGTGCGCTCGATAGGCCCGCAGACCGAACCGGTCCAGCCAGATCTCGGCGTTGCGGTGCGCGGTGTTGACCGGTAAGCCGTGCAGTTCACCGAGATACACCAGCTGTTCGACAAGGCGCAGCTGCGGGTAAAGCCCGCGTTGGCCCGGCAGGTAACCGATCTGCTCGCGTGGCTCCTCCTCGATCGGCCGACCCTGCCAGGTGACGAGGCCGGAGTCAGCCGGCAGCACCCCGGCCGCGATTCGGATGGTGGTCGTCTTGCCGGCGCCCGTGCCACCGACCAATCCGAACAGCTCACCGGCGTCGACCCGCATACTCAACTCGCTCAGCGCGGTGCGCCCGCCGTAGCGCTTGCTGATCCGGTCGATCTCCAGTGCGGCCTGCGCCACTAGTCCCTCCTCGCGTCACGCCAAGTATGCCGGGTGACCGCGTGCCGACCGCGTCCTCGCTGATCAACGCCTTGGCCACACCATCAGCCGCGGGCAAGGGCTGGTGTCAGGTTGGGTACCGGATTCGGCAGCTCGCGCCTGAGGATAGCGACTATCCGCCGCAACGCACCGCAAACCTCCCGCCGACGACCCACACCGCCTCCTTTGCGGCGGGCCGATAGGCGGACGCGGCGCGTCTAGCCGGACAAATCACCTGGTCATGGTTGTTCGGCCGGCAGCGCGTCGAGGCCCTCGTCCACCAGGGCGGTCACGGCCGGCAGCGCGGCGGCCCGGTCGGCGTCGACCAGTCCGAGCCGGGTTCGCCGGTCCAGCACGTCCTCGGCACTCAGCGCTCCCTCGCGCGCCACCGCCCAGGCCACCTCCGCGCCGAGCACCTCGCCATCGGCAACGAGTGGCCGCGCCAGCCGGCTGTCCGCCGCTGCCAAGGCGAGCACCTGCGCCGCTTCACCGCCGTACCGCGAGACCAGCCGGTCATGACCATCCACAACGGACCCATCGGCGCCGGAACCCGCGCCGACAAGGGGAATGCTCCTGGTCCGGCAGGGCCCTGCCGGCAACCCGGTCGCCGCGAGAACCGCGTCGACCGCGTCCTGTGCCATCCGCCGGTAGGTGGTCAGCTTCCCGCCGACCACGGTGATCACCCCGTTCGGCGCGGTGAGCACCGCATGCCGCCGGGACAGATCGGCACTGCGGATATCGACACCGCGCGCGTCGGTGCCCGAGGCGGCCCAGTCGATCAACGGCCGCAGCCCGGCGAACCGACCGATGACGTCCGCACTCGTCAACCGGGTGCGCAGGACCGAGGAGCCGAGTTCGAGCAGGAAGTCCACATCCGAGTCGGGAACCGTTGGCACGTCGGGGATCGGGCCGTCCAGCGGTTCGTCGGTGAGGCCGAGATAACACCGGCCGTCCTGCTGCGGCAACAACAGCGCGAACCGGTTCATGGTGCCGGGGACCGGGATGGTCAGCGCGGTACCGGTCAGGCCGATCCGGGTGCCGTCCAACACCAGATGTGAACCGCGGGAGGGCCGTAGCCGCACCGATTCGACCAGCTCGCCGGCCCACACCCCGGTGGCGTTGAGCACCGACCGCGCCCGCAGCCAACTGGTGTCACCGGTCAGCTCGTCGCGGACCTGCGCACCGTCGGTGCCAAGCTCCAGCGCCCGAACCCTGGTCAGCACGCGCGCCCCGAACCCGGCAGCGGTCCGCGCCAGTGCGACCACCAGCCGCGCGTCGTCCACGAGCTGCCCGTCGAAGGACAACAACCCGCCGCGCAAACCGCTGCCGCGCAGACCGGGAACCAGCGCCAGCGCTTCCGCGCCCGACACCCGCCGAGGGCCGGGCAGCAGCTTCGTCGGGGTCCGCGCCGCCCTGCGCAACAGGTCGCCGGCGACGAGCCCGGCCATGGTCAGCGCGGCATTGCGGGCCGGCAGCTGTTCGTGCAGCGGCACCAGCTGCGGGAGGGCGCGGATCAGGTGCGGGGCCACCGTGCTCATCAGCACACCGCGTTCGACCGCGCTCTCATAGGCAAGCCCGAGGTCCCCGTTGGCCAGATAGCGCAGACCGCCGTGTACCAGCTTGCTGGAGAACCGCGAGGTGCCGAAGGCGAGATCGTGCGCCTCGATCAGCGCCACCGACAGACCACGCGCGGCCGCGTCGAGAGCCGCCCCGACCCCGGTCACCCCGCCGCCGACCACGAGCAGGTCGACGACGCGCCCATCGGCCAGTGCCGCCAGCTCCGCGCCGCGCCTGCGTGCGTTCAGGGCGGTGTCGCCCACCGTGCTCACCGGTCTTCCGAAGTCGGGGCCGGAGTCAGCGCGCCGTCCAGCGCACGACCGAGCTCGGCCAACAGGTCATCGCCGTCGATATCCGTTGTGGACGGTCGATGAGAGATGACGAACGCCTGTCCGGTAAGGAAGATCGCCCTCGACTGCACGGCAGGATCACCGGCCCGGATCGAGCCGTCCCGGTGGCCGACGGTGATCTGCTCGACGAGTACGGCCTCGATCAGCCGCTGGGTGCTGCCGATCCGCTCGAATAGATAGGGCAGCAACAGTTCCGGGTCGCGGTCCAGCACGCTGATCATCAGCGGATCGGCCCGCAGGGCCCGCACCCCGGCCAGTGTGGCGGCGACAAGGTGGGCCCGCGCGTCGGGCTGCTCGCGCGCCGAGCGGTCGGCCTCGGTGAGCAGGCTGCTGAACTCCCTGGTCATCAGGGCCGCCATCACGCTCGTCACATCGGCGAACCGCCGGTAGACGGTCATCCGGCTGACCCCGGCCCTGCGCGCGATGTCGGTCAGCGTGGTGCGCCGGACCCCGACGGACAACACGCAGGTCCGGGCCGCGTCCAGCAGGGTGTCGGAGTCCACTCGGGTGGCCGGCGACCGAGTGAGCTGCACTTCATCGCTGTTACAACTGGACGTCATATGTAACACTGTACCGGTGAGCGAGCTGATTTCCCATACCCTCCGCGACCGGTGGGACGACGAGCCCGCGCCGCTGCCCGCGCATGCGCTGCGCTGGCTGGCCGACCGCACCGGCCTCAGGCCCGTCGCGACCCCGGCCGGCCCGGCCTCGCTGCGCACCGTCAGTCCGTCGACGCTGCCGGCGGCGGCCCGGCAGGCCCTTGTCGAGGTCGTCGGCGCGGACCGGCTGGCCCTCGGCGACGAGGAACGGATCGGCCGTACCGGCGGACTGTCCTATCTGGACCTGCTGCGCCAGCGCAGTGCCGGCGAACTCGCCGCGCCGGACGCCGTTGTCCTGCCGGCCGATCCGGACCAGGTGCAACGGGTCCTCGACGTCTGTGTCGAGCACGATCTCGGCGTCGTCCCGTTCGGCGGCGGCACCTCGGTGGTCGGCGGGGTCGCCGCCCTGCGGGGCGACAAGGTCGCGGTCGTCGTCCTCGACCTGCTCCGCCTCGACGCCCTTGTCTCGGTCGACCCGGTGTCGCGGCTCGCGGTGCTCCAGGCCGGCGTCCGTGCTCCCGACGCGGAGCGCCTGCTCGCAGCGCACGGCTTCACGCTCGGCCATTTCCCGCAGTCCTTCGAACGCGCCACCATCGGCGGCTTCGCCGCGACCCGCTCCGCGGGCCAGGCCTCTGCCGGCTACGGCCGATTCGAGGATCTGGTCGCCGGTATCCGCATGGCGACGCCGAAAGGCGACTGGCGTCTTGGCGTCGCACCGGCCTCGGCGGCCGGGCCGGACCTGCGCGCGCTGGTGATGGGCAGCGAGGGCGCGTTCGGGGTGATCACCGAGGTCACCGTGCGGGTGCGGCCGGTGCCGGCCGTGCATACCTACGAAGGCTTCGCGCTGGCCAGCTGGGAGGCCGGCAGCGCCGCCGTGCGCGCCCTCGCCCAGCAGCGCGTCCTCGCCACCGTCACCCGACTGTCCGATATGGACGAAACCGAGATCTCCCTTGCGCTGAAGGGTGGTTGGCAGAGCGCGGCCCTGCGCGGCTACCTCAGGGCCCGGCAGGTCAGCGAGCCGTGTCTGCTGATCCTCGGCTGGGAAGCTGCCTCTGCCAAGGAACTCAAGGCCACACGGGCCGCGACCCTCAAGGTGCTGCGGCCACATCGGCCGGTGCGGCTCGGTCGCGCCGTCGGCGCGGCCTGGGAACACGGCCGATTCGCCGGACCGCGCCAACGCGATGCGCTGCTGGACGCCGGGGTGTGCGTCGAAACCCTGGAAACCGCGACGACCTGGTCCCGGCTCTCGCAGCTGCGCAACGCGGTGCGCGCCGCCCTCAACGCCCAACTGCACACCGCCCACCGTCGACCGGTGATCATGTGCCACGTCTCGCACGCCTACGAGACCGGCGCCTCGCTGTACTTCACCGTGCTCGTCCCGCAGGCCGAGGAGCCGGTCGAACAGTGGCAGCGGGCGAAAACCGCCGCCTGCCGGGCGATTTCCGGCCTCGACGGCAACGGTCGCGACGGCGGGGGCCCACTCGGCACGATCTCCCACCACCACGCCGTCGGCGTCGACCACGCCCCGTACCTGTCCGCCGAGATCGGTGACCTCGGCATCGAGGTGCTGACCGCGGTCAAGCGGACGCTGGACCCCGGCGGCACCCTCAATCCGGGCAAGCTGCTCGGTTCCTGATCCGCTTCTGTCGGTGCGGCCGGTGATACTGGGCTGATCCGGATCGAGGGGGAGCGATGGCTCGCAAGCGCCAGTACGCGGGTGGCTTCATCAAACAGGTCCGGCTCGCCCCGGACTCCTCCACCGGCCGCTACCCGTTCACGCTGCCGGTCGTCCGCCACCTGATGCGCGGCACCGTCATCGACCTCGCGCCGAAGGTGACCTTCCTGGTCGGCGACAATGGCACCGGCAAGTCGACGCTGATCGAAGCCATCGCGGTCGCCGCCGGCTTCAACGCCGAAGGCGGTTCGCAGTCGTTCCAGTTCGCCACCCGCGCCAGCGAGTCCAGCCTCGGCGACCATCTGATGCTCAGTTGGGGCCATCCCAAACCACGCACCGGGTACTTCCTGCGCGCGGCCCGCCGCTGTCAGGCCTGACTCTGCCGGAGCTGATGCCGACCGCCCTGGATGAGCCGATGCCGGCCGGTGGGCAGCTGCGGGCCGAAGCCGGGGCCGAACAGTTCGTCGATCTTGTTGTTGATCAACGCGTTCCGATGTCGGTGGTACAGCGTGATCCTGACCTGGTGTATCGACGCCCACAGGCCGACGACCGCCAGTGCGCTGAGCACGATCAGGAATTGGATCGGCATCTGGAGTACCTCCACGATGATCAGAGTTTCTCGGACGGCCCCACTATGCGGGAAGCCACCGACAATGTTGATCTGCTTCGCGGGCACTCTCACTCGTTCGGGTAACGACAACCCTGCGGATCAGGCGATCTTGACCAGCATCTTGCCGGTGTTCTCGCCGCGCAGCAGGCCGAGCATGGCGTCGGGGGCGTTGCGCAGGCCCTCGACGACGGTCTCCCGGTAGTGCAGCTTGCCATCGCGAATCCAGCCGCCCACCTCGCGCTGGAACACCTCCCTGAGGTCCGCGTGGTCGAGCACGAGCAGGCCCCGGATGGTCAGCCGCTTCTTGACGATCTCGGCAAGGTTGCGTGGGGCCGCTGACGGCTCGGTCGCGTTGTAGATCGAGATCATGCCGCAGACCGCGACCCGGCCGTGCACCTTCAGCGCATCGAGGGCGGCCTCGAGGTGGTCGCCGCCTACGTTGTCGAAGTACACGTCGATGCCGTCCGGCGCCGCCTTGGCCAGCTGCTCGTGGACGGGGCCGTCCTTGTAGTTGAACGCGGCGTCGAAGCCGAGGTCCTCGACAAGGTGCTTGACCTTCTCCGCCGAACCGGCACTGCCGATCACCCGTGCGGCGCCCTTCAGCTTGGCGATCTGGCCGACGACCGAACCGACCGCGCCAGCCGCACCGGACACGAACACCGTCTCGCCCGCCGTGAAACCGGCGACGTCGAGCAGGCCCGCGTAGGCGGTCAGGCCGGGCATGCCCAGCACGCCGAGGTACGCGCCGATCGGGGCCAACGAGGGGTCCACCTTCACGGCATGCTTGCCGTCCAGCACCGCGTATTCACGCCAGCCGAGACCGTGCAGCACGGTGTCGCCGGGCTTGAGGGAGTCCACGTTCGACTCGATGACCTCGCCGACGGCGCCACCCTCCATGGCCTTGTTCAGCTCGAACGGCGGCACGTAGGACTTGCCAACGTTCATCCGGCCGCGCATGGCCGGGTCCACGCTCATCATCAGGTTGCGCACCAGGATCTGGTCGTCACCCGGACGCGGAACCTCGGTCTCCACGATCGCGAACGTGTCCGCGGTCGGCCAACCCTTGGGGCGCGCGGCGAGCTGGACTTCAAGACCGGTCGTCGGGGTCACGGTGGTCATCGTCAGATTCCTCCACATCGGTGTGCGGTATTCACGGTCATCCTCTCCCGGCACAACCATGACCACCAACGCACAATTCCGAAACTAGCCAGTTCAGTAATTAGTCGTGACCAAGGACACTCGCGGTCGGCGACAGGGCCGGTTCACTCGTGCGATTCGGACCTGTTGCCGCGTCGGGGCAGCATCGACGGCTTGCGCAGGGCCTCTTCCAGGGCCGCGTAGGTGTTGCCGACCTCGGCGTCGGACTGGAGCGGGTTCATCTTCGGCGCGGGCGAGGTCGGCTCGGGCTTGGGCTTCATGGTCAGCCAGTGTTCGTCCCACAGCTTCTCCATGGCCGCCTCCCAGTGCAACTCGACGCCCATCTTCGCCACCCGCTCCCGCTCGGAGGCAGCCGCCAGCGCCTTCTTGACGCCGTCGAGACGTTTCTCCAGCTCCTCGGCCAGCGCCCGGTCGAACTCGCGCATGCGTTCCACCGACTCGGTGTTGAGACCGGAGATCTCCTTGTAGCGGCGGGTCGCGTCACCGTTCACGATGCGGTCGATTCCTGTTCCTCGTCGATGCTGAACGGAATGATCACCTGGGGCCGGGAGTGGGTGAAGCGGTCGAAGAACAGCCCTCGGGCCGCCCTCGGTGACCAGGTGATCATCTGGCCGGGTGTCAGAGCGTTGAGTTCCTGGCCCTGCACGTCGAACGCGACCCAGGAACCGACGTCGTCGGTCGGCCCGATCGGCGGCAGCGTCGCCTTGAGTCTGCCCACCCCGCGCCACCAGCCGAGCACGTGCACATCGTGTTCCGGACCGTTGCGCAGCACGTCACGCAGGTTGTCGATGCCGCTCTTGGGGGCCGTCAGCTCCCGCGCCTCCAGGACACCCTGCACGGCGTCGACGGCGTAGCCGAAGATGTAGTGCACCCGTTCGCCTTCGCCCGGCACCGCAGAGCGGGCCTCGGCGAGCTGGGTCGCCAGGGTGGCGAAGAGGCCGACCAGGTCGTCGCGCCCGGCGATCACCACATCGTGGCCCTCCTCGCGCAGCCGCCGCGCGAGATCCTCGACGGTCGCGCGGGTCTCGGAGATCAACGGGCAGAGGGTGAACCGCGCCGAGCCGGGGGCGTGCTGGCGGGCCAGCGACAGCGCGGCGGCGCCGAGCACACTGGCCGCGTACCGGAGCGAGGAACCGAGCACGGCCAGGTTGCGGCCGGGCGCCTTGATCAGCGGAATCCCGGCCGCGCTGCCGGCAACGTCGATCACCTGGCCGAGTAGCGCGAAGGGCTCCCGAGTCGGTTGCAGCGCCTGGAAATCCGGGGTTTCGGCCAGCCGCGGCACATGCGAGCCGTCGAACAGTCGCGGGCTCGACAGGTCTGCGGACCGGTTCTCCCACAGCTGCGTCTGCAAGGAGTCGAAGGTGCCTCGGCTGGTCGCGTCCGGGATGCGGCTGATCTGGTTGCCCTGTTTGACCCCCGACTCGTGATTGATCACCGCATGCCAGCGCGGCAGTTCGACCGCGGCCTCGTTGGTCTCGACCAGTACCCGGCGGGCCTTGGGCAGCGCGACGCGCAGGATGAACTGCTCGAAGATCGCCGGTTTCCCCCAGAACGCCTCGATGCTGGACACGTCCTGGCTGGCCAGCACCAGATGAATACCCTGCGAACGACCGCGCCGCGCGATGTCCTCCAACAGCTGCACGGCCTGGGCGGCGACATTGTCGCGCTCGGCGAACAGGTACTGGAACTCGTCGATCACCGCGACCATCCTCGGCCACCGGCCCCAGGGGTCCTCGGCGCGCAGTTCCTCCAGTTTCGTGACCTCGTGGCGTTTCGCGGCGTCCGCGCGGCGGCGCATCTCGTCGGCGAGGAAACGCAGCATGGCAACGCCGAACTCGCGGTCGGCATTGACGTTCACGCCGACCAGCCGCGCGTGCGGCAGCCAGCTCTTGTCCCGTTTGCCGGGGGTGAACTGGGCGAAGGACACGCCTTCCTTGAAATCGAGCAGGTAGAACTCCAGCTCGTCGGGGGAGTAGCGGGCGGCGAGGCTGCCCAGCAGCGCATAGAGGAAGTTCGTCTTGCCCGACCCGCTCGGACCGCCGATCAGCGCGTGCGGTGAGGAGTCGCCGAGGATCACGTCCATCGGGTTGCCGTCGTGATAGCCGACCGGCGCGACCAGTCCCGCCGCTGAACTCTGCGACCACCGCTCATGGGGCAGCAGGTCGGCGAAGGTGCACAGCCGGGCCCGCCGCGCCTCCAACTCCTCGGCGATCGCCGCGCAGGCGTTGGGCACCTCGACCCTGGGCAGTGCCGGATCGGCGGTGAAGGTCGCGTCCGGTCCGGTCATCGAGCTGCGGCCGGTGTGCTCCCCGGTGAAGGTGACCGTCTCCATCGGACTGTTCACCGTGACCGGCAGGTCGACGACGATCAGCTGGACACCGCAGGCAAGGCCGTTGCGGGCGACGCGCTGTAATTGCTGCTGCTGTTCGTCCCTGAGCGGCCCCCGGTTGCCGAACAGCACCGCGATCCGCCACGGCTCGGTGCGCCGGCCCGCTCCGCCGCTGATCGCGCTGACCGAGGTGTGGCCGCCGACGAGAACCCCGGTGTGCACTCGGCGAATGTGTTCGGAAAGCTCTTCGAGCAGTTCCTGCGGCCGGGCCGGATCGTGCACGGTCAACAGCCCCGCCCTGGTCAGCGGATACAGGCCGGGCAGCGAGCCGGTGAGCTGTCCGGTGTCCCAGACGTGCACGTGCACAAGGCCCGGAAGGAAGTAGCTCAACACCCGTAGCAGCAGCGTCTCCACCAGGGCTTCCGCGCTGGCCCGCGACTTCGGGTTGGAGGTGATCTGTAGGTGCGCCGTGTCCAGCAGCGGTATCGCGACCGGGAAGGGAGCCTGTTCCGGCGCGCTGTCGGACACCGCGGTGCCGATCCGCCACAGTTCCGGCAGCACTCCGGTGCCGTCCTCCTCGCCGACCTGGCCGAGCCAGTCCGCGCCCGCCGCCCCCGCGACCCCTGGCGCATTCTCGGCCACCAGCGCGGCAAGAGCCCGCGGCCCGGTCGCCGTCCAGTCGGTGAAATGCCGTTCCCAGTCGGCCAACGCGCGCTCAAGCACCTCGGCCATCAGCGGATTGTCCAGTGCGATGCGCAGTTCGGGGTTGGCCAGCGCCTTGTCGATGCCTTCGCTGCGCACCCACAGTTCCACCATGGCCTTGGCGTGTTCCTCGGTGGCCCAGGTGTGTTCCTTCGCGGCAACGCCCAGCGCTCGGGCGACGGCGCCACGGAACTCCTCGAGCGCCGCCTCGATCCGGTTGCGGCGCTCGGTGCGCTTGTTCACCGCGACCTCCTTCTTACGGTCATCGTGCGGTGTCGTGCGGTGTCATGCGGCCGTGCCGCGGTAGTTGTGCGGTGTTTCCCCGTCGCGTCGGGCGAACCAGGGCGTGCACCTATCCCGGTATCCCATAACGAGCGGTGATATGCCAACTCCTGCGGCAGCCCGATGGGCGGGTACCCCATCGGGCGCGAGATCAACTTCTCAGCCCATTATCTACAGGGCCGCCGCGAACCTTTCGGTGGCCGCCATGCTGGCGGCGAGTTGGTTGAGCGCGGCGCCGAGGACATCGTTCGCGGCGTGCAGCTGGGGTGGTACCAGCGACTCAGAATGGTTGGCGCCGAGTTCGACAAGCACCCCGCCTGCCTCGGCCAACCGCTGCTGCGCGACCCGCAGCAGCTGATACCCCTCGCGCAGCGATTCGCCGACTTCGGCGAGCGCGGCGCCCAGTGCTTCGACCGACACGTCTGCTGTCTCTGCCTTGGTCTCTGTCTCGGTTCGTCCTCGGCCAGGCTAGAGCCGGGCCGCGTAGCCCTCGGCGGTGGAGATCGCCGCTGTGACATTCCTCGCGACCTCGGCCAGCGTCTGCACGGCCTGGGCGAGCAGGCCGTTTGCCTGCTCGGCATCGGACTGCGCGCTGCCCTGCGTCGCGTTGATCAGCGCGCCCTGCGCCTGCTCGATGGCCTGACCGGCCTGCTGCAACGCGGCGATGCTCTCCGAGGCCTTCTGGTTGGCCAACTGGATTCCGGCTCGAACTTCTTCGACGCTAGCCATCTGCGCGGCGTTCCTCCGGTCGGTACTGCGGTTCTGCGGTTCGGTGCTGACGCCACTGGGGTGAGTCGGCCGATCAGCTGCCGTGATCAAAATCTAGTGGGCGGCGCGGGCCCGCGCTCGCGAGAACAGCCTGGTGCGCGGTGTTTCCACCGGTCCGGTGACGGGTGCGGCGAGCTTGGTAGCGGGCTGTCGCCAATCAGCGGCGATTACCGCCCGAAGCCCCGTTAGTGTCGTCGATTTGTCGACAAATCGCTAAGTTTCTTGATCGTCGAATCGGCAGGTCGGTACATCGGCAGGTCGGTAGATCGGTAGATCGGTACGTCGGCAGGTCGGTACGTCGGCGAATCAACCGTTGGTCGGCCGGGCCGGGTGCTGGTGGGGCCGACGGCCGTTGGCAGCGGGCCCGGAGGACAGTTCCAGCGCGGTGATGCCGGAGGAGGGCGGGGGATCGGCCGTCCAGCTGGTGATCGCGGTGTCGCCCTCCCACCGCAACGGTGACCAGCCGGCCCGGTCTAACGCGGAGACCGCAGTCAGCACCGTCTGCGGCGGAGAGGCGATCGCCGGGCCGAGGTCGACGTGCACGCTCAGCACCCCGTCATGCTCGGTGACCCCGGTCAGCGTCGCGGTGCCGGAGATCCGGCTGGCCACCGCCCTGGCCTGCCATTCCGCTCCCGCAGCGCGCACCGTCGCGACATCAACGCGCAGGCTCAGCCGGTAACCCTCGGTCGAGTTCTGCTTGTCCTCCGGTGGAATCCAGCGATGCGCCGGGCTGACCTGCTGCTGTTGTTCTGGTTCGGTGGCCGGCTTCGGCGCCTCGTCGACCTTGGCCCGGAGTTCGGGTTCTGGCTGCGGCTCGGGTTCCGGTTTCACCGGTGGCCGAGGTCGAGCCGGCGGTTTCGGTTTCGGCGGTTTCGGCTGCTGCGATGTCGATGACTGCGATGTCGATGACTGCGGTGTCGACTGCTGTTGCGGTTTCGCTGGTTGCTGGGGTTGCGCGGGCAGGCGCATCCGGTACGGGTCGGGCCCGCACCAGGCCTCGATGAGCAGCCGTTCCGCGCCCGGCACCAGCCCGCCGAGGGCCTCCGGGTCGTCGAGGACGGTCCAGGCGGTCGGCGGTTCGCAGGACACTCTCGGCAAGGTCAGCGCCGGGCCGAGTGAGCGAACGAACCGGCGGACGGCACGGGCGAGCGGCGCGCCCATGTTGTGCGTCGCGCGCTCATCGGTCGGCACGCTGATCGTCACCGACCAACAGCCCGGCTCCTCGGCCGAACAGTCGGTCGACTCGATGACCTGCCCTTCGACGTGCCAGCACAGTTCACCGCACGCTTCGCGGGCCCCCGCCTCGTCCTCGGCGGCGACCACGACCGTCGCCAGGAGCTCAATGCTCTCGTCCATCGTGGCTCGGATTGTCCCTCAGCTGCGGGCGGTAGCCATGCCCGGTATGCGGGTAAACCACCGCTGTCGACCCCGTTCCGCGAAACCCTCCTGGCCAGGAGAAGATCGGTACGGTCGGCTCGGGTGCGCCCGGTTCGGCAACGATGCACAGCGGGTTCGCACGGCTGGTTCGCACGGTTGGTTCGCACGGTTGGTTCGCACGGTTGGTTCGCACTGTGGAATCGCAGGGTGGAAGGAGCGCGATGGATCTGGGTCTCGCCGATCGGGTTTACCTGGTCACCGGAGGCAGTAAGGGTTTGGGTTTCGCCACCGCGGCCGCGCTGGTCGCCGATGGCGCGCGGGTGGTGCTGTCCTCCCGCTCACAGGAGAACGTGGACGCGGCTGTCGCCGAGCTGGGGGACGGCGCCATCGGCGTCGCCGGTGACAACGCCGACGCCGGCCTCGCCGAACGGATGGTCGCCGCGGCCACCTCGCACTTCGGCCGGATCGACGGTCTGCTGGTCAGCGTCGGCGGCCCGCCCGTCGGTGATGTTCTCGGTACCAGCGAACAAGCCTGGCAGGACGCCTTCTCCTCGATCTTCGTCGGTACGTTGCGGCTGATCAGGCGGGTTGTCGAGGAACTCGGCGAGGGCGGCGCGATCGGTCTCGTGCTGTCCACCTCGGTACGGGAGCCCCTGCCGAACCTGGCCATCTCCAACGGGCTGCGCCCCGGCCTCGCCATGGTCGCCAAGACCCTCGCCGAGGAGATCGGGCCACGCGGTATCCGGGTAGTCAGCCTGCTGCCCGGCGCGATCAACACCGGCCGCAACGCGGCGTTGTTCTCCGATCCCGAGGTCGTGGCCAAGCGGACGGCCGAGATCGCGCTGCGCAGGATCGCCGAGCCGGAGGAGTTCGGTCGAGTGGCGGCCTTCGCCCTCTCGCCCGCCGCGTCCTACCTGACCGGTTGCGTGGTCACCGTCGACGGCGGCGCCATGAAGGCGCTCTAAGCCGTCCCCGCTGGCCTCTGACCAGCGTCATTGCCTCGAAGACGGTTTATCGTTGCGGCCGTGGACCCTGATTCGGACCCTGATTCGGACGTGGACCTGGCCGCCGACCGCTACGCCGAGACCGCGGCCTCGATCCGCGGCGCCGACGTACTGGCCTGCACCTGGTCGCGCAGCACGGCCGCTGGCCCGGCGAGGACGTACCGGATCGTCCCGGACGGCTGCGTCGACCTGATCTGGACGGGCACCCGACTGTTCGTCGCGGGACCGGACACCCTCGCCCAGCTGACGACCGCCGACCCCGGCACCATGGTCGGCGTCCGCTTCCGCCCCGGCGCGGCATCGGCCCTGCTGGGCGTCCCGGCCAACGCGGTCCGCGACGATCGCCCCGACCTGGCCGACATCGCACCGGACCGTAGGACGCAAACGTTTGCGCACCGCTTGGCCGACAAGTTGGCCGCCGTACCTCTGGTGGCGGGTGAACTGTTGGAAGCAGCCGTCCTTGGCCAGATGCGCCGAGACCTCCTCGATCCAGCCGTGCCGGCCACCTTGGCCGGGATCCACGCCGGTGTGCCGGTCGCCCGGTTGGCCGACCGGCTGGGCCTGACCGAGCGCGGCCTGCACCGCCGATGCGTTGCCGCGTTCGGCTACGGCCCCAAGACGCTGCACCGGGTGCTCCGCTTCCAACACGCGCTACGACTCATCCGGTCCGGCCGGCCCTACGCGGCCGCCGCCGACGAATCCAGCTACGCCGACCAACCACACCTCGCCCGCGAGGTCCGCGCCCTCGCCGGCGTCCCCCTCGGTGTCCTTCTGGCCGGCTGACCTCTTGGCCATCACCTTGCCCGCTCCCGGCTCATCACCCGCCCGCTCCCGGTTTCTGATGCCTTGAATGCTGCCTCCTCCCCGCTCTTGGCCCCGCTCTTGGCCCGACCGTCCTTCCGGCCGCATGGCTCGACTCCCGGTGTTCGGAGGTTCGCTCCCTCGGTTCTCAACGCGTACCGCGTTGCCGGTTACCCGAATTCCGCTCGCGTTCGGTGTCAGGCCCACTCGCAACAGGCTCGGCCGGCCCATGTCCTCGCCTTGCCGGATGGCGATCCGCCCGCTCTTTCCGCAGCCGATATCGCGGAGATATCCACCGAATGCCGCCGCCGCCGCGCCGGTCGCCGCGTCCTCGACCACCCCGGCCGACCGGGAACGGGTCGCGCGCATGGAACGCCAGTTCGTCATCGGCGGCCTCGGTGTTCCCGTTTCGGGGCGTAGATTCCCCGGCCAGAACAGACGCACGGTCGTACAACCGGTCCGCCGCATCACCGATACGACCGCGTCGAAATCATAGTCCACAGTGTCCAGTCGATGTCGGGAGCCGCAGCCGACATCAGATGATCGTTGTCGGCGAAGGCGGCCCTGGTCAGTTTCCTTTTGTTGCCAATGAAATTCGGCCAGCATCGTGATCCAGGAAATCCGCCACAGCATCGCAAAACTACTCGCCAGCGCCCCGAAACTACTCGCCGAGGACTGGCGATGACGCCTCGCATACCAGAAATCCGGATTACCCGCGCCAACTGTCCACAACGGTCCCAACTATCCACAGCCAGCCAACTTTTTCGCCTTTCCCAAGCGGGGCAAGGTAGACTGGCCAAGGGCCAATGCCACGTAGCTTAAGTTGATCTTGTTGTGTGGGGTTGGATGGGGTGGAAGCGGATGGTGGCTGGGCCGGTGTGGTGGGTGCTGGCGGGTTCGTCGGGTTTCTTGACTCGGTAACTGTTGTGGCGGGCGCGTTTAAC
>DATATE010000056.1:0-1722 GCA_036268955.1 Pseudonocardiaceae bacterium | reverse complement strand
GTTCGACCCGGTCATGAAGATCGAGCCGCCGTCGTTGAACAGCGGCAGCGCCTTCTGCACCGTGAACAGCGTGCCGCGCGCGTTGAGCCCGAAGGCGGCATCGAAGTGCTCCTCGGTGATCTCGCCGAGCCTGCGCTGCTCACCCGTCCCGGCGCTGGCCCACAACACGTCGATCGCGCCCTTTTCCTGCTTGACCGTGTCGAACAAACGGTCCAGATCCGCCAGGTCGGCCGCATCGCCCTGCACACCGGTCACGTTCCGGCCGATCAGCTTGACGGCGTCGTCCAGCGCTTCCTGCCGCCGGCCCGAGATGAAAACATGCGCTCCTTCGTCGACGAACAGCTTGGCGCCGGCCAGCGCCATGCCACTTGTTCCGCCCGTGATCACCGCTACCTTGCCATCGAGCTTTCCCATGATCACTCCATTGAATAGATGGGCATTCGGCGCACCTGTGCACATCGGTCGCGTCGTGGCCGCGACGACCACGACAGCACCGGTTATGTATACCGATCTGTGTTCTTAACGTATCGGATGGCTAGTTGGAACGCAAGCTATGTACACCGGGCGTTACCCGGCTGGGCTATGCTTGTGGTATGACGGAGTTGGAGAAGGGCCCCCAAGGCCTGCGCCGCGGCAGGGGCGCGCGCGAGCGCATCCTCAGCGCGTCACAACAGCTGTTCCGCGATCAAGGCATCAACCAGACCGGCATGGACCAACTCTGCGCGGTGGCCAAGGTGTCGAAGCGCACGGCCTACCAACACTTCGCCGGCAAGGACGAACTCGTCGCGGAATACCTGCGCCGATTCGATCCCGACGTCATGGCGGGAGTGTTCGACCGCACCGACCTCGCGCCTCGCGAACGACTCCTCGCGGCCTTCGACCTACCCACGACCGCGACACAGGAGGACATCTCGCCACTGTGCCCCTTCATCGCGGCGTCCGTCGAAATCCCCGACCCTCATCACCCCGCACGCCAATGCGCACACGACTACAAAAAAGCCGTCGCCGCACGGCTCGCCGAAACCGCACGCGAAGCCGGCGCCACCAACCCCGAACAGCTCGGCGAACAACTCGCGCTGCTCCTCGATGGCGCCTCGGCCCGCAACCGAGCCCTCAACACCGAAACCTTCCCCACCGCCACCGCCATCGCCGCCGTCCTCATCGACAACGCCATCCCCACACCAGCCCAGCGACGAGGGCATGTCTGAAAGTTTGTGGGTGGTCCTCCGGTGTGGCACGTAGGCAGGTGGCGGAACCGCGCCCCGCGGGCAGCGGCACCTGTTCGATGACGCGACGCACGTCAACCGCACCCGAGTTCACTCGCTGGTCACGGATGCGGTGTGCTCCGCGAGTTCGTTCAGGGTTGCCGACACCGTCGTGGCGAGGTTGTCGATCTGGGAATCGGTGAACCATGCCCTGCTGTAGGCGAGATTGATGTTGAGGCGCCTCCGGTATCGACTGACGACCGCGAAGATCATCGGTAGGTGGCCGAGCGGGGCCAGGCGAACACCGGTGACCTCCAGTCCATCAGGCAGGACAGGCTCAGCGATGACCCCCACGTTGGTGATGACCAGGGTGGGTGGATGTTGCGTCCTGGAAGCTGGACCAGGCCAGCGGGTGAAAGTCCCGTCCGGGTAGGCACCGGAGCGCCCGGTAGCAGGCCCCAGTCTGTCGGGGAGACCCGTCAGGCCGAGCGGGGTGTCAAGAGCCTCTTTGGAGGGA
>DATATE010000055.1:0-3474 GCA_036268955.1 Pseudonocardiaceae bacterium | reverse complement strand
CGCGCAGACTGCGGCGAGGGTTGTCACCGAGTTCTTCGACCGCTACCGCGCCCACGACGTCAACGGCATGGCCGAGCTGTGCAGCATCAACGCCGACTTCTCCTACGTTCCGTTCGAGGTGTGGGGCAAGCAGCGGGTGCTGCGCGGCGACGGGAAGGTCGGCACGGTCGGCAAGGCCCTCTGGGCCGGGCTGATCAACTCGTTCCCCAACCTCACCAACACCGTGCACACGGCCACCGCCAACGACGACGGTGATGTGGTGGTCGAAGTGAGCATCGGTGGCACGCAGCAGTTGCCGTGGGGCTTCGTCACGCCGGCCGGCAAGCACTACAGCGAGCCGCACCTGTTCGTGTTCCACGTCGATGACGACCTGCGCATCGACAGCATCACCGCCTACTGGGACAACGCCGGGATCTCCACGCAGCTCGGCCACACCGAAGTCGACTGAAGGAGTCAGCAGATGGCACTGCTCAAGCGCGAGGAATGGCAGGGCTTCGTCCGCGACGTGGACTGGACCTACAGCTACGTCGACGACGAGGCGGTCTTCCCCGAATGGCACAGCGGCACCGGCAAGGTGCCCCGCGAGGCATGGGCCAAGTGGGAAGAGTCCTACAAGATCTCCTACCCCGAGTACGTCGCCGTGCAGCGGGACAAGGAGTCCTCGGCCTACGCGGTCAAGGCGGCTTTGCAGCGCTCGTCTGCGTTCGATCACCTCGACGAGGGCTGGAAGTCCGCGACCAAGATGCACTTCGGCGGCGTTGCCCTTGTCGAATACGCGGCCGTGCTCGGCGAGCTGAAGATGGCCCGCTTCGGCCTCAACGGTGCGTGGCGCAACATGGCGACCTTCGGCCAGCTCGACGAACTGCGACACGCGCAGATCACCACGTTCTTCGGACACGAGTTCGTCGCCAAGGACGCGCAGTACGACTGGACCCAGAAGACGTTCCACACCAACGACTGGGTGCCGATCAGCCTGCGCAACCTGTTCGACGGCATGATGACCTCGCCGAACGTCGTGGACATGGCGATCGAGCTGCCGCTGACGTTCGAGACCGGCTTCACCAACCTGCAGTTCGTGGCGTTGGCGGCCGACGCGCTCGGCGCCGGCGACGTCAACTTCGCCAACATGATCTCCTCGATCCAGACCGACGAGGCGCGGCACTCGCAGCAGGGCGGCCCGACGCTGGAGATCCTCGTCGAGCACGACCCGGTGCGCGCGCAGTGGGTGATCGACAAGAGCTTCTGGGGATCGGCCCGCGCGTTCGCCGCGCTCACCGGACCGGCGATGGACTACTACACCCCTCTCGAGCACCGCAAGCAGTCCTACCGGGAGTTCATGGAGGAGTGGATCATCGACCAGTTCATCAGGACGATCGAGGACTACGGGCTGAAGAAGCCGTGGTTCTGGGACGAATTCATGCGCGGCCTGGACACCTGGCACCACGGGCTGCACATGGGCCTGTGGTATTGGCGACCCACGCTGTGGTGGCGACCGAAGGCCGGCGTGAGCAAGGACGAGCGCGCGTGGCTGATCGAGAAGTACCCGAACTGGGAGAAGGTCTACGGCGACAAGTGGGACGTGCTGATCGACAACGTCAACGCCAACAACATGGAGGCGACGCTGCCCGAGACGCTGCCCTGGCTGTGCTCGACCTGCCATCTGCCGTGCTGCAACGCCACCCAGTCGCGTGACGGCACCTGGCGAGTCCGCGACTGGTCACTGCAGTACGACGGCAAGACCTACCACTTCTGTACCAACGCGTGCCGGCAGATCTTCTGGAAGGACCGCGACAGCGTCAACCACGAGACGCTGATCGACCGGTTCCTCGCCGGTCAGATCCAGCCGATGGATGTCGGCGGGATCCTCGGCTACATGGGCATGACGCCCGACGCCATGGGCGACGACCCGGACTACGGAGCCTGGACGAAGGACTACGCGGGCCGTCCCACCGATGGCATCATCCTCGCGGGAGCAGCGTCATGACCGCCGCAGCGGCCGTCGAAGACGCGATGGACAGCGCGCCCCAGCTCGTCCCGCTGAACGCGATCTTCGCCACCGACTTCGTGCAGATCCTCGTTCCGGTCACCACGGCGAACACGATGCGTGAAGTGGCCGACGCCGTAGCACATCACGTCGAGGGCCGGCGTGTGCGCGCCCTGCCCTACCCGAAGTACGTCATTCACAACGGCGTACGACTGCCCGACGACCTCACCGTTGCCGAAGCCGGCTTCGGCCCGCTCGATCACGTCGCGGTCGAGTACGACATCCCGGAAGGAGCGCAGTCGTGAGAAACCCGGTAGGCCCAGTGCTGCGTATGGGCGACGACGTCGAGCAGGTGGTCGCCGCGATCGAGGACGACAACCCCGACACCAAGATCGAGGTCATCGACCGCGGCGCGTACGTGCGGGTGCAGGGCGAGGACGAAATCACGCTCACGCAGGACACCCTGCGCCGCCACCTGGGCCCGGAGTTCGACATCGGGCACATCGGCACGATGATGTCGGCCTTCAACGGCCGCGTCATCACCTCCAGCGACTCGATCACCTGGCAGAGCATCAAGAAGGCGGTGAGGTCATGACCGACACGACCGCGCGCAAGCCGCGTCCGCGGCGCACGTTCAGCGCGTTCGGCGAGGTGCGCAAGATGCCGAGCGACTACGAGATCGTGACGCACGGGCAGAACTGGACGCTGCGCCAGAATCGGCTCTCGGCGTTCGAGCAGAACCCGTCCTCGCCGGCAAACCTGTGGTTCCTCACCTACCGCGAAGGCTCGCCGCTGCAGGCCGAGGACTGGGACCAGTACCGCGACCCGGATGCGCTGATGTACCGCACCTACGTCACCGCGCAGGCCCAGGCCGAGGCCACGCTGCAGGGCGCGTTGCAGGCGCACGCCGACGTGCAGGCCGACGCCTCCCTCTCCGCCGGGTCGGTCGCACTGCTCGCCCGGCTGTTCACGCCGTCGCGCTACCTCGTGCACGGGATGCAGCAGGTCGAGGCCTACATCGGCTACCTCGCCCCTTCGTCCTACATCACCAACGCGGCCGGCTTCTCCACCGCCGACCTGCTGCGGCGGGTGACCACCGTCGCCTACCGCACGCGCGAGCTGCAGATCAATCGCCCCGAGTCCGGCATCGGCGCCGACGAGCGGGCGATCTGGCAGGATGACACGGCCTGGCAGCCCACCCGCCAAGCGATCGAGTACGCGCTGGTTAGCTACGACTGGGGCGAGGCGTTCACCGCGCTGAACCTGGTGCTCGGTCCGACGCTCGACGACGTGCTGTTCACCCAGCTCGGCGATGCCGCGCGCGGCAACGGCGACAACCTCACCTGGCTGCTGTCCACCTACCTGGCCGCCGACTCCCAGCGGCGGGCGAAGTGGAGCCGCGCCGTCGCCGAGCTGGCCGTCAGCCAGCGGCCGGCCAACCGCGAGGTGATCGCGAAGTGGGTCACGCGGTGGGCCGAGCGTGCCGACGC
>DATATE010000054.1:0-1791 GCA_036268955.1 Pseudonocardiaceae bacterium | reverse complement strand
AGAACCCGACCGGTCAGCTCATGAACGGCTGCCGGGCCAGCATCGGCCTCGGTCGAACCGACCGTGACGGCAACCAGTGCCGGAATCTGCTCCAACGAAGACAGGTCGCCGACCAGTTCCACGACGTCCGACTCGCCGTCGGCGTCCTGCGTAACCTCGGGCAGCATCGTCCATTCGAGACGGAACAGCGAGTCGCGGGTCGCCGACCGGCTCGACGTGGCGACCTGGCCGGCCGCGACCGGACGCAGCACCAGCGAGGAGGCCGAGAGCACCGGCTCGTTGGCGGCATCGACCGCGCTCACCGAGACCGAGTCGTCACCGGTCTTCACCAACCGAACCCGAAGCAGGGACGCGCCACGGGCGTGCAGACACACTCCGCCCCAGGCGAAGGGCAGCCGTACCCCTTCGGCGGCGTCGAGGCCGACGAGCGGCACCGCATGCAGGGCGGCGTCGAGCACGGCCGGGTGGATGCCGAACTTGGCCGCGTCGGCCTCGGCTTCTTCCGGCAGGCTGATTTCGGCGAAGACCTCCTCGCCGCGCTGCCAGGCCGCCCGCAACCCTTGGAAGATCGGGCCGTACCGGAGGCCGCCTTCGGCGAGCCGGTCGTAGACGCCGTCCAGTTCGACGGCGCTCGCGTCCTCCGGCGGCCAGACGCTCGTGTCGAACTGCGCGGTGCGCTCACCGACCGCGAGCACGCCGACGGCATGCTGCACCCACAGTTCGTCGTCGGCGGCGTCTGCGGGCCGCGAGTAGATGTTGACGCTGCGGCCACCGGATTCGTCCGGTGCGCCGACCCAGACCTGCACCGCGGCGGCGTCCTCCGCGCCGAGTACCAGGGGCGCGGTGAGGGTCAGCTCATCGACCCGGTCACAGCCGACCTGGTCACCGGCCCTGATCGCCAGCTCAAGGAAACCGGTGCCGGGGAACAGCACCGTGTCACCGAGGGCGTGATCGGCCAGCCACGGATGCGACCGCAGCGAGAGCCGACCGGTCAGCAGGGTGCCCTGCGCACCGGCAAGACCCACCGCAGCGCCCAACAGCGGGTGCCCGGCAGCGGCGAGGCCGGCCGCGGCCATATTGCCCATCCTGGCGACCGCGGGTTCCGGCCAGAAGTGTTGGTGCTGGAAGGCATAGGTCGGCAGGGCGACGCGCCGGGCACCGGTCTCCGCGAGCAAGGACAGCCAGTTGACCTCGATACCGCGAACGAACACCTCGGCCAGGGACGTGAGCACTCGGTCCCAGCCGCCGTCGTCACGCCGCAAGGTGCCGGTGACCACGGCTGGCGACTCCAGCCCGTCCAGAGTCTCCTCGATGCCAAGGGCCAGTGCCGGCTGCGCACTCACTTCGACGAAGGCGCGGTAACCCTGCTCGGCCAACTCGACGATGGCGTCGGCGAAACCGACCTTTCCTCGCAGGTTCCGGTACCAGTAGTCGGCATCCAGTTCGGTGCCGTCGACCCACTCCCCCGTCGCGGTGGACAGCAAGGCGATCTCAGCCGGACGCGGAGTCACCGGAGCGATCTGTTCGATCAGTTCGGCCTGCAACGCCTCGACCGCCGGGGAATGCGCGGCGAAATCCACACCCTCCAACCGCCACCGCATCAAGCCGGCACCCGCCAACCGACGCTCCACCACCAACATCGCCTCAGGGTCACCCGACAACGTCACCGTCCGAGGACCATTCACCGCAGCAACCGCAACCCGATCCGACTCCACACCAAGCAACTCGGCAACCTGCGCCTCACCAGCCATCACCGTCACCATCGCACCACGACCAGACAGACGCTCACCA
>DATATE010000053.1:0-2079 GCA_036268955.1 Pseudonocardiaceae bacterium | reverse complement strand
GTTCGATGAACGGGACGCCCCGTTCTTTTTCGGCCGGGAACCCGTCGCCGTCGACATCCTGCGGCGGCTGGCGGACACCTCGCTGCTGGTCGTGTCGGGAGTGTCGGGCGTGGGCAAATCCTCACTGCTCAGAGCCGGAGTACTACCTCGATTCCGGGGCGCCGGCATATCCTCGGCACCAGGATCGATGTCATGGCCGTGCCTGGTACTCACGCCAGGGCGGGCCCCGTTGGACCAGTTGGCCGTAGGCGTGGCGGGGTTGGCGGGCACCGATGCCGGGTTGGTTCGGCGGTGACTGGACACCGATCCGGCCCGCTTCGCGCTCACCGCGGGCCAAGCCGCGCTGGCCGCACCGACCGCCATGGGAGCCAGTTTCAGCCGATCCGATTCGACCGAACATCGGCTGCTGCTGGTGATCGACCAGTTCGAGCAGGTCTTCACTCAGTGCGCGGATGAGGAGCACCGGCGGGCATTCATCACCGCCTTGCACGCCGCGGCGAGAGCAATGCTTGAAACCTGTGGATCTGCTGGTGAGGGGCGTACCTTCCCCAGTGATCAGCTCAGGATCTCAAGCAGGCCGACGTTGGCGCGTCGGTCGGGAAGGCACGCCCATGCTCACCGTAGTCCCCGACCCCTCCGCCGGTGACCACAACCGTCCGGCGGCAGCAGACCCGTCGTTGATCGACCAGATCGTCCACGAGGGCGCCCGCCGGATGCTGGCCGAAGCCCTCCAGGCCGAGGTCGACGCCTACATCGCCGCGTTCACCAGCGAACGGGACGACCACGGGCACCGCCTGGTCGTGCGCAACGGCTACCACGAGCCCCGCGACGTGCTCACCAGCGCCGGGGCGGTCGAGGTGACCGTGCCGCGGGTCAACGACAAGCGCATCGACCCCGACACCGGCCAGCGACGCCGGTTCAGCTCGGCGATCCTGCCGGCGTGGGCGCGCAAGACCCCGAAAATCACCGAGGTCCTGCCGTTGCTGTACCTACACGGCCTGTCCAGCGGTGACTTCGTGCCCGCGTTGGGCCAGTTCCTCGGTTCCGGTGCCGGGCTGTCGGCGTCGGTGATCACGAAGCTGACCGAGCAGTGGCGCGCCGACCAGCACGCGTTCAGCGAACGTGACCTGTCCGGTGTGGACTATGTGTACCTGTGGGTCGACGGTATCCACGTCAACATTCGTCTGGAGGAGCAGAAACTGTGCCTGCTGGTGATGATCGGGGTGCGTGCCGACGGCCGTAAGGAACTCGTGGCCCTGGCCGATGGTTACCGCGAGTCCACCGAGTCGTGGGCGGATCTGCTGCGTGATGCCAAGCGGCGCGGGATGAGGGCGCCGGTGCTGGCCGTCGGCGATGGCGCGCTGGGGTTCTGGGGTGCGTTACGGGAGGTGTTCCCCGAGACCCGGGAGCAACGGTGCTGGTTCCATAAAATCGCGAATGTTCTTGCGGCGCTGCCGAAATCTGCGCATCCTGGGGCGAAGAAGGCCCTGGCGGAGATCTGGAACGCGGAGGACCGCCGCCACGCACTGGACGCGGTGACCGCGTTCCAGACCGCGTACGGGGCGAAGTTCCCGAAAGCCGTCGCGAAGATCACCGACGATGTTGATGTCCTGCTCGCGTTCTATGACTACCCGGCACCGCACTGGATCCATCTGCGTACCACGAACCCGATCGAGTCGACGTTCTCGACGGTGCGGCACCGGACCAGGGCCACCAAGGGCCCGGGTTCCCGAGCTGCCGGTCTGGCGATGGCGTTCAAGCTGATCGAGTCGGCGCAGGCCCGGTGGCGGATGGTGAACGCACCGCAGTTGGTTGCGTTGGTCCGCGCTGGTGCGGTGTTCGTCAACGGCCAGCTCGTGGAACGACCCGATGAACAACCCGCACCCACCGCCGCATAAAAGATCTTCATCCACAGGTATTGACTATTGCTCCGAGCATCCCGGGAGCACCGCGAGCCGGATCCTGGGCAGCGCGACCTTGCCCGCGTGCCGAACCACCGGCGACTGAATGGTGGGCACTGCGCCCCTTTGCGTGACCATCTGTGGTCATCCCTTGTGGGGACGACGGCCCACCAGTCGT
>DATATE010000052.1:0-81087 GCA_036268955.1 Pseudonocardiaceae bacterium | reverse complement strand
GTAGGCGGTGGCCCGGTCCTCCGGGATGCCGACCAGTCGCAGCAGTTCGGTGACCCGCTCGGCCCGCTGGGTGGCCGTGAGGTCCTTGCGGTGTGCGGTGAGCACGTCGCCGATCTGGTTGCCGATCCGCAGCACCGGGTTGAGGGCGTTCATCGCGGACTGGAACACGATCGAGAGCTTGTCCCAGCGGAACGCCCGCAGTTCCTCCCCGGTCAGCCCGAGCACGTCGACGGTGTGGCCGTCGCGGGTGGTGAACACGATCTGCCCGCCGGTGGCCCGCGCGGGAGCCTTCAGCAACCGGGTGATCGCATAGGCGAGGGTGGACTTGCCCGACCCGGACTCCCCCGCGATGCCGAGCACCTCGCCCCTGCGCAGGGTCAACGACACGTCGTCGACAGCGTGCACCGCGCCGCCCTCGATCTCGTAGTCGATGCTGACGTTCCTCAGTTCCAGCAAGATATCTCGGTCATGTCCATCCACAACGGACTCTTTGCCGGTATCCCAGCGTGCCGGCCGGGCTGTGCATCGCGCTGGTCGGCACCGGGCTGTCGCTGATGAACTTCGGCATCGACGAGTTCGTCAATCCCCGGCTGCGCGCGGCCGGCATCGCCACCCGGCGCGATCGGCGCACGCCACGGCCGCGTCCGGCGCGCTGGGACCGGTCGGCGAAGCCGGCCGAGAACGCGGTCGGCGAGCAGAACACGCTGCTGGAACTGAAGAACGTCAGCATCGACTACGACATCGAGGGCGGCGCCGTCCATGCCGTCGACGACGTCTCGCTGACCCTGCGACGCGGTGAGGTGCTCGGCATCGCCGGCGAGTCCGGCTCGGGGAAGTCGACCCTGGCCTACGCGATCACCCGGCTGCTGAAGGCGCCCGCGCGGGCGACCGGCGGGCAGATCCTGTTCAACACCAAGGACGGCAGGACCGTCGACGTGCTCGCACTGGCCGGTGAGGAGCTGCGGAAGTTCCGCTGGGAGAAGCTGTCCATCGTCTTCCAGTCCGCGATGAACGCGCTCAACCCGGTGCTGCGGGTCGGCGTGCAGATCGGCGACGTCCTCATCGCGCACCGCACCGACCTGACCGCGACCGCGCGAGCCGCTCGGGTCAAGGGACTGCTGCGACTGGTCGGCATCCCGCAGGACCGGGCGACCGCGTATCCGCACGAACTCTCCGGCGGGATGCGGCAGCGGGTGATGATCGCGATCGCGCTGGCACTGGACCCCGAGGTGATCGTGCTCGACGAGCCGACCACCGCATTGGACACGGTGATCCAGCGTGAGATCGTCAGCCAACTCGCGGCCCTGCGGGAACGGCTCGGTTTCTCGGTCGTGTTCATCACCCACGACCTGTCCCTGCTGGTCGAGATGTCCGACACCATCGCGGTGATGTATGCCGGCCGGGTGGTGGAGACCGGGCCTGCCGAGGAGTTCTACCGCAGTCCGCGCCACCCCTACAGCGAAGCGCTGTTGCAGTGCTTTCCCACCCTGTCCGGCCCGCGCAAGGAACTGTCCGGCATTCCCGGCTCACCGCCGGACCTGCGCGAACTTCCCGTCGGCTGCCCGTTCCAGCCGCGCTGCGCGCACGCCTTCGACGGCTGCGCCGAGGAGGCACCGGTGCTGCTCCCGCTGCCCTCGGTCGAGGTCTCCCAACAGGTTGCCTGCCGGCTGTTCCCGGCCGGTGACGACTCCCGCCTGTCCGCCCCGCACGTACCGGAGCCCGTCGCATGACCGCCACGCTGAATCGGAGCCCGGTGCTGGAGGCGGTCGGGCTGAGCAAGCATTTCACGGTGCGCGGCAAGGGCGCGTCCCGGCACGCGGTCGTGCACGCCGTCGACGACGTGTCCCTGCAACTGTTCGCCGGTGAGGTGACCGCGCTGGTCGGCGAGTCCGGCTCGGGGAAGTCGACCGTCGCCCGGCTGCTGGCCCAGCTGATGCCGCCCACCTCGGGCAGCATCCGGTTGCGCGGCAAGGAAACCCTGGTCAGGCGCGGCAAGAGCTTCAAGGCGTACGTGCGGTCGGTGCAGCTGATGTTGCAGGACCCGTTCGGCTCCTTCAACCCGGTGCACACGGTCGGCACCACCCTGCGCACGGTGTTGCGCATCCACGACGAGGCGCAGGACAAGGCAGCCGTCGAGGAGTCGATCGACCGGTTGCTGACCGAGGTCAACCTGACTCCGCCCGCGCAGTACGCCAGCCGTTATCCGCACGAGCTCTCCGGTGGGCAGCGGCAGCGGATCTCCATCGCACGGGCGCTGGCGGTCAACCCCGATGTGCTGCTCGCCGACGAGCCGGTGTCCATGTTGGACGTGTCCATCCGGCTCGGCGTGCTCAACCTGCTGGCGAAACTCGCCTCGGAACGCGAACTCGCCCTGCTCTACATCACCCACGACATCGCATCCGCCCGGTATTTCGCCACCACCACCGTGGTGATGTATGCCGGCCGGATGGTCGAGGGCGGCCCGTCGGAAACCGTGACCCAGCAACCGGCGCATCCCTACACCCAGCTGTTGGTCGCGTCCGCGCCCGATCCGGGCCGGCCGCTGGCCGCGGTGCCGCCCGAGGGGCTCGGTTCGCCGCCGAGCCTGATCAATCCGCCTTCCGGCTGCCGGTTCCATCCCCGGTGCCCGTTGGCGATGGACAAGTGCGTCACCGACACACCCCCGAAGTTCACGCTGGCCGGCGGGCAGTGGGCCGCCTGCTGGCTGCACGAGAAGACCGCTGGCTGAGCCGATCGGAGCCCTCCGCAATGAAGAACCGAAACTCAAGGTGGCGCCGGGTCGCCACGCTCCTCGCGGCCGTGACCATGGCCGCCGCCGGTGTCGCAGGCTGCTCGGGTGGCGCGGACGCGTCCGGCAGCGGCGTCATCCTCAACGTCGCGGGCGGA
Source organism: Pseudonocardiaceae bacterium (assembly GCA_036268955.1). Classification (GTDB taxonomy): domain Bacteria; phylum Actinomycetota; class Actinomycetes; order Mycobacteriales; family Pseudonocardiaceae; genus CAJCJE01. Next base: position 78,201 of record DATATE010000052.1, on the reverse strand, counting down.
CCGTCCGGCCCGATCCAGCAGATCTTCAACCCCTTCCTGTCCACCAGTGCCTACGACGTCGGCTCCGGGGGGATGATCTACGAGCAGCTGGCGGAGCAGAACACCCTCAAGGCCGATGACTACGTGCCCTGGCTGGCCAGCTCCTGGGCCTGGTCGAACGGGAACAAGACCTTCACCCTGCAGATCCGCAAGGGCGTCAAGTTCACCGACGGCACGCCGTTGACCAACGCCGATGTCGTCTACAGCTTCGAGCTGATGAAGAAGTACCCGGCACTGAACCTCACCGGCATCGACTTCCAGACCGTCACCGCGACCGCGAACAACTCGGTGACACTGACCTTCGCCCAGCCCGACATCCAGAAGATCGACGTGCTGCTCAACCTCTACGTCGTCCCGGAGCACATCTGGAGCAAGATCGGCGACCCGACCACCTGGGCCGATCCCAACCCGGTCGGTTCGGGCCCGTTCATGCTCAAGACGTTCAGCGCGCAGAGCTACCTGCTGGTGAAGAACCCGAACTACTGGCAGCCCGGCAAACCGGCCATCGGCGGCCTGCAGTTCGTCGCCGAACGCGACAACACCGGTATCGCGCTCGCCCTCGCACAGGGTGAGGTCGACTGGGCCGGCACGTTCATCCCGAACATCAAGCAGTCCTACACCAGCAAGAGTCCGAACAACCAGTACTTCTGGCCGACAGTCGGCACCGACGGCCTGATCACCAACCAGCAGATCGCGCCGTTCAACGACATCAACGTGCGCAAGGCGGTCAGCCTCGGCGTCGACAGGGCACAGATCGCCAATGCCAACCAGGGCCTGCCGGCGACCAGCGAGACCGGACTGCCCATGCCGCTCTACGCCGACGCGATCGCGCCGCAGTACAAGGGCCTGAACTACAAGCAGGACACCGCGCAGGCCAAGCAGATCCTGGAGAGCGACGGCTACAAGACGGACGCGAACGGCTACTTCGCCAAGAACGGCCAGGAGCTGTCCTTCACCATCACCGACCCGTCCTCCTACACCGAGCAGATCGCCGAGGCGCAGGTGATCGTCTCGCAGATGAAGGACATCGGCATCAAGGTCAACATCAACGGGGTCACCGTCGAGTCGATCAACACTCTTACCGGCAAGGGCAACTTCCAGGCCTCGCTCGGCTACCCGATCGCGACCCAGACCACCCAGTTCGACATCTACGACACCTGGATGAACCCGGTCTACTCGGTGCCGATCGGCACCCTCATCCCGACCTACCAGAACATCGAGCGCTGGACCGACCCGGCGACCGCGCAGCTGTTCGACGAGTACCCGCAGGCGACCTCCGACGCCCAGCGCACGCAGATCCTGGACAGCCTGCAGGGCATCATGGTCAACGACCTGCCGATCATCCCGCTGACCTACTTCGCCGACTACACCGAGTACAGCACGGCCAAGGTGACCGGCTGGCCGACCGTGCAGAACCCCTACGCCACACCGAATCCCGGCGGTACCGGCTCGGTGGTGGTCGCGGTCAACCTCAAGCCGGTCGGCTGAGCAATGGGATCGAGCGCGCTGGTCGTCATCGACGGCACCGACATCCACCACGACCTGCTCGGCGCGGCCCTCGCGTTCCAGCAGATCGGTCTGACCGCCGGCCTTGCGACCGGTAGGGCCGTGGGCATGCAGCGGTTCGTCGAGCCACACGAGGAGACGGCCTCGGTCGACGCCTACCTGCTCTACACCGCGGGTGGTGCGTTCGGTCCTGAGCAGCAGCAGGCCCTTGCCGATGCGGTCGCGCACGGCAAGGGGCTGCTGGCCCTGCACGCGTCCTGCGTGCTCAGTGCCGAGGAGGCCGACCGCGCCATGGTGGATCTGCTCGGCTGCCGGTACCTCTCGCACGGGCCCGGCCACCACGAGGGCACCTACGCCGTGCACGTCGACGGCGAGCATCCGATCACCAGCGGGGTCGGCGATTTCAGCCTGTTCGACGAGTACTACGTGGTCGAACTGTCCGACCCCGGTGTCCGGGTACTGGCCTGGCGCGACGCCGAAGGCGGCACCGAACCGGTGCTCTACGTCAGGGAGCACGGCGCGGGGCGGGTGTGTTATCTCGCGCTCGGCCACGATATGCGCGCCTGGGGCGAGCCGATGTTCCAACGGCTGGTCCGGCAGGCGATCAGGTGGGTCAGCAGAGCCGACGAGAAGGAGGACCGATGACGCCGGCCATCGCCGCGCAGCTGTGGACCTTCCACGACCTCGCCGCGCGGGACCTGGAGGGAGTACTCACCAAGATCGCCGCGCTCGGCTACACCGCCGTCGAACCGCTCGGCCTGCACGGCCGCCGTCCGGCCGCCGTTCGGGCGCTGCTCGACGAGTTGGGGATGGCCGTGTGCAGCGCGCACGCCCCGTTTCCGGCCGGCCCCGACGCCAGCAGGATCCTCGACGAACAGGCCGAACTCGGCGCGGACACGGTGGTCTGGAGCCTGGAGAAGGAGGAGTTCGACAGCGTCGAGGCGATCCGGCGCGGCTGCGAACGGATCAACGAAGGCGCGGCGAACGCCCGCGACTACGGCATCACCGTCGGCTACCACAACCACTACGCCGAATTCGCCAACTCCTTCGACGGTCGCAAGGCCTATGACGTACTCCTCGACGAGCTGTCCCCGGACGTTCTGCTGGAACTGGACATGTACTGGGTGCTGCTCGGCGGCGCCGATCCGGCCGAGGTGCTGCGGTCGTTGGCGGAGCGGGTGCGGTTCCTGCATGTCAAGGACGGACCGGCCGAGTACGACGGCGACTACATGGTTCCGGTCGGGCAGGGCAGGGTCGACATCCCGGCCGTGCTCGGCGCCGGCACCGGAGTGCGCTGGCACATCGTCGAACTGGACCGCTGCCACCTCGACATGTTCGACGCCCTCCGGCAGAGCTACGCCTACCTGGTCGGCAAGGGCTTGTCCCGAGGCAGGCTGCCTCTCCCGGAGGGAGCGCGATGAGTGCGCTGTCCGTGCTGTTCCTCGGCGGCAACGGCATGATCAGCTCGGCCTGCGCGGCCGAGGCGATCGAACGGGACATCGACCTCACCGTGCTCACCCGAGGCGCCGGCACCCGGACGCTGCCCGAGCAGGTCCGGCGGATCAACGTCGACGTGCACGATCCGGCCGCGCTGCGGGAAACCCTGGCCGGCAAGGACTTCGACGTGGTGGTGAACTTCGTCGGCTACCAACCCCACGACGTCACCATCGACACCGAGACCTTCGCGGGCCGCACCGGTCAGTACGTGTTCATCTCCACCGCCTCGGTCTACAGCAGACCGATCGCGCAGCTGCCGATCGTCGAGTCGACACCACGCCGCAACAACGGCTGGCCCTACCCGCGGGACAAGATCGCCTGCGAGGAAGTACTGGAAACGGCCTACCGCGAACGGGACTTCCCGGCGACCGTCGTCCGGCCCTCGCACACCTACGACCGGACCACGGTGCCGATCCTCGGCGGCTGGACCGTGGTCGAGCGGATGCGGCAGGGCAAACCGGTCGTCGTGCACGGCGACGGCACCTCGCTGTGGACCCTCATGCACGCGAGCGACTTCGCCCGCGCGTTCGTCCCGCTGCTCGGCAACTCGCACACCCTCGGCGATTCGGTGCACATCACCAGCGACGAGATCCTCACCTGGGACCAGATCCATCTCATCATGGCCCGCGCGGCCGGCGTCACGCCGAAACTGGTGCACCGCTCCAGTGAGATCGTCGGCATCGACATCCCGGACTGGGCCGCGGTGCTCACCCACGACTTCGCGCACTCCCTGCTGTTCGACAACACCAAACTACGGAGCTTCGTCCCCGGCTTCGCGGCCGCCATCCCGTTCGACCGGGGCGCCCGCGAGATCCTCGCCTACCACGATGCCGATCCCGACCGGCGCCGGATCAGCGTCGAACTCGATGCCGCCTTCGACCGACTCGCCGTGTAATCCCTGCCCTGCCAACAAGATCGGTGGTCGCGATGCTCCGACGATTACTGTGCCTGCTACTTCCGTTCGTCATCGCCCTGGTGTTCCTGCCCGACCTCGCATCGGCGGCGACGACACCGGCCGCCGCGAACACCGGGGTCGGTCCGGTGCGGGTGATCCCCGAACCGTCCTCCGTGCACACTCTGCCCGACCAGAACTACACTCTCACCCCGTTCACCAGGATCATCGTGCCGGCCCATTCGCCGGATGCCACCGCATCGGCCGACTACCTGGCCGGCATTCTGCGACCCTCGACCGGTTACCGCCTGCCGGTGACCAGCGGCCTCGCCCTGCCCGGCGACATCAGGTTCGACCTGACCGGCCCGACGAGCCTCGGCGCGGAAGGCTACCGGCTGTCCGTGACACCACTCGGCGTGTCGATCTCGGCGCAGGCCTCGGCCGGCCTGTTCTACGGCGTGCAGACGCTGCGCCAACTGTTCCCGCCGCTCATCGACAGCAGTTCGGTACATGGTGGGCCGTGGCGCGCGCCCGGCGTGCTGATCTCCGACACACCCCGGTTCGCCTGGCGTGGCGCGATGCTGGACGTCGCCCGGTACTTCTTCACGGTCAGCCAGGTGGAGACCTACATCAACCTGCTGTCCATGTACAAGATCAACGTGCTGCACCTGCACCTGAGCGACAACGAGGGCTGGCGCCTCTACATCAACGGCTGGTCGCGGCTGGCCACCTACGGCGGCAGCACCAATGTCGACGGCGGCCCCGGCGGCTACTACACCCAGGCCGACTACACCGACATCGTGAACTACGCGCAGGCGCACCACATCATGATCGTGCCGGAGATCGACACACCAGGACACGTGACCGCCGCGCAGGCCTCCTACGCCGACCTCAACTGCGACGACATCGCCCCGCCGCTGCTGGCTCCCGGCTACAGCTCACTGTGCATCTCCGACCCGACCACGTATGAGTTCCTTGACGCGGTGGTCGGCCAGCTCGCCGCTTTGACGCCGGGTCCGTACATCGACATGGGCGGCGACGAGGCGCTCAACACCAGCGCGGCGGACTACCGGACCTTCGTCGACCGGATGCAGCAGATCGTGGCCGCGCACGGCAAGAAGCTCATCGGTTGGCACCAGATCGAGGCCGGTGACCTCAACTCCGACGACATGGTCCAGTACTGGGGCCTCTCGGGCTCGGCGCCGGACATCGCACTGGCCCAACAGGCCGTCGCGCGCGGCAACAAGATCGTCATGTCGCCCGCTGACCGGACCTACCTGGACATGGCCTACAACTCCTCGACGATCGGGCAGACCTGGATCGGCAACCCCGGTTACCTCAGCGTCGGCGACGCCTACGACTGGGACCCGGCGACCTACGTGCCAGGCGTGGGGGAGAGCGACATCGCCGGCGTCGAAGCTCCCGAGTGGACAGAGGATCTCGGGACCGTGCGGCTCTTGCAGTACATGGAGTTCCCCCGGCTGCCCGGCTACGCGGAGATCGGCTGGTCACCGCAGAGCACCCACAACTGGGACGACTACAGGGTCCGGCTGGCCGCGCAGGCGCCCCGCTGGGACGCGCTCGGCGTGAACTACTACCACGCACCGGACGTGCCCTGGCCCGCATCGACCAACTGACCGGCCGCGGGTGAGCCCGGTGTGTCCTGTCAACTGGCGGCAGGACACACCGGGCTCGACGGGTCGATGCGTGTGATTCAGGACTGGGGTTCGCGCCACATCGGCCACATGTGCGGACCGTCCGGCAGGTCGATCGTGGTCCCGGAGAACACGTAGCCGTGCCGTTCGTACAACGCCCGCGACCGCATACTGCTGGCCTCCAGGTAAGCGCCGATACCGTTGGCGTCGAGGTATTCGTGGTGCTGGCGCATCAGCGTCGCGCCGATGCCCCTGCCCTGCCTGGCCGGCGTCGTCGCGAGCAGCGCAAGGTGGTGGTGGGCAGGCTCATGCGGGTGGTGCGCCTCGAACTGCTCGTCGAGGATCTGGAACCGCTCCGTCCACTCACCACAGGCCTCGCGCAGCCGGGCCTCGTAGTCGCGCGGGTCGGGCAGCGGCTCGTCGCCGTGGTAGACCCACAGCGCGGCGCCTTCCCGGTGCTCGCCGGTGAAGAAGATCTCGCCGTATTCGTAGGCATACTCGGCGAGAATGGCGAAGTACACCGGCAGGATCTGCCTGCGCCGGTCCGGATCGGGCACCAGCCACTCGCAGACCTCGATGTCGTGGAATGCCTCGGCCACCCGGTCCGCGGCGGCTTGGATGTCCGCCTCGGTCGCCTTGGTGATCTCGCTGCTGGTCGTCATGGACTTACCACACTTTCTGTCGGGGCGTTGGCGGCCGCAATGCCGCCGATACCGCTGTCCGCGATGGCGCGCTTCGCACCGAGGCCGATGGCCTGGTAGACCTCGGGCTGCCGGGCGCGCAGGATCAGGCCCCAGCCGATGCCGAGCAGTCCGACTACGACGAAACCGACCGGGAAGGCCCAGGTCAGCGGGGAGCTGCTCGGCACGCCCAGCAGTTGGGCGAAGTTCGTCACGGCGAACCAGGTGACCACCAGCAGCAGTACCGTCGCCGCGATCGGCGCGATCCTGCGCTGCCAGAGGGTTTCCCCGCCGGAAGGGTTCTTCGTGAAGAACACGATGGCCCCGATGGAGGTCAGTACCAGCAGGAACAGGATGCCGACCCCGCCCGCCGTGCTGACCCAGAAGAACAGCTTGATGATCGGGTCGAGGCCGGTGACGGCGTAGATCACGATGACGAGCAGACCGGTGATGGTCTGGATCAGCGAGCCGACGATCGGTGATCCGGTGCGTCGGGAGGTGCGGCCCAGCGCGACCGGCAGTACGCGCTCGCGGCCGAGCGCGAACATGTAGCGAGCCGTGGTGTTGTGGAAGGAGATCATCGCGGCCAGCATGCTGGTCACGAACAGCAGGTGACCGAGGTCGACAAGACCGGCCCCGAGATGCTGGCCGGCGATGCTGAAGATCAGGTTGATGCTCTGGTTCTGCGAGGCGCTGACGATCTTGTCCGGCCCGGTGGCCACGCTCATCGCCCAGGAGGCGAACCCGTACAGCACCGCGATCAGCGCCACCGCGAGATAGGTGGCCACCCGCACGGTGCGCCGCGGCTGCTTGGACTCCTCGCTGAAGACCACAGCGGACTCGAAGCCGACGAAGCCGAGGACGGCAAGGGAGAAGATCGCGCCGACGCCGGTGCCGATGAGGTTGCCGGGGGAGAGAGTGGTGAAGGAGATCGCGTTGTGCGCGGGGTGGAACAGGTCGGTCGTGCTGTACACCAGGATGATCGCGACCTCGGCGCACAGCAGCACCGCGAGGATCTTGCCGTTCACCCCGACCTGCTGGATGCCCATCACCGCGACGATCGCCCAGGCGACCAGCGCGATCAGCCACCACGGCGCGTTCACCCCGAACCAGTCCTGTAGTACCGGCGCCGCAGCGAAGCCGATCCCGCCGTACAGCGAGACCTGCAGCATGCTGTAGGCGACCAGCGCGACCCAGGCGCCGCCGACGCCGAGCGGCTTGGAGATGCCTCGGCTGATGTAGGCGTAGAACGCGCCGGCGTTGGCGGTGTAGGGCGCCATCGCGACGTAGCCGACCGAGAACAACGCGAGCACGATGCCGATCGCGATGAACGCGACCGGGATGCCGATCAGGCCGGTGGTCGCGTAGCCGGTGGTCACGGTGCCGGCGACGACCGTCAACGGGGTGGCCGCGGTCATCACGAAGAACACCACCGACGGGATGCCTAATCGGTTGGCGGCCAGCGCGAGGGAGATGTTGCTGGGTTTGGCGGCCTTGTCGACCGAACGGGTGGCCTGCACGAGTCGCTCCGATGTGGGTTGTGTCCGATGGGAAGCCGAGCAGTACGAAACGGGTGCCGAGGAAACGGCCGGTAACGAGATGCTGAAACTGTGGACAAACGGTGATGCCAAACTGTTGGTGCCAAAGTCGACGGTGGGGAGTCGGGGAGTGAGTCAGATGGTTGTCAGAGTCGATGGGTCAACACGGCGTCGCCGAACACCGCGTCGGTGATGACCAGCAGCTCGCGCAGCGCGGGCGGTAGAACGGGGATGAGCTGGTGCAACGCCGTCGTCGACGGGGGGACGCCGTGGATGACGGTCCGATGCAGATCGGTGACGTTGATCAGGCCGGCCAGGAAGAGGTCCTGCGGTTCGACGTGTTCTCTTCGCCGCAAGGCCATTTCCAGCCGCGTTGCCGGCCACAGGAAGGTGTTCTGGTCCACCGGGGCGTAGCTGGTGGTGGTGCGCATCAGCCGCCGGGTCTGGACCCGCCGTACGTGGCCTGCGCGCAACAGCCGCTGACCGACCTGATCGGCCGCGGTGTGCCGCAGGTAGAGCAGCCATTCCTTGGCCCCGACCACCGAGGGCTCGGCAAGGAGGTGCTCCAGGACGGTGTACGCCAGCGCGTCCTCCGGCGGACCTTCGTCGATGACGCGGATGGCGGCCCGGTCGACGCTGATCCGGTCGAACAGCACCAGCTCACCGAGCAGGCCGGCCGCCAGTCCGAGCCCGGTCGCGCCGTCGCTGAGACGACGCCTGCCGGTGATGTGGTCGTGCGCGGTGTAGTAGAAGTCGTCGGCGAGCAGCACGACTAGGTGTCCTTTCCCGCCACGCCGACCGCGCTTCTCGACGAGTGTGGGCAGCAGTCACCCAGCACCGACCCGACGCCGTTCATCCCCAGAACCCGAACCCCTCTGCCTTTCGCGCGGCAAGAGGTCGTCGACGCGGGCTCTCCCGTAGTCGCGTCGACGACTTCCATGACCCCAACCGGTGAGCAGCTGTCACTCAGGGGGAATTCGCGGTCACCGGCGGCGACGAACCTATCGAACGTTCTGGAGCGCCGATAGCGCGGTTTGGCCCAATCACCCGCTTGGACTAGTTGGCCACTACGCCGCGTCGCCAAATGAATCAGTGGATGGCGGCTCCGTCACAACGAGACCGCGTCCGTTCGGCCCAAGGATCACCGCTGTGGTCGGTCCACCGTGGGATGGCCGGCCGTCCAACCGAATTCGAGCAGGTTGAAGATTTCGTCAAGGGCGTGTGCCTGGTCCGGTTCCCGACGGGTCAGGTCGCGCGTCTCCAGCGCGAAGCGGGCCAGCGCGGCGCACGCGACATCCTCGGGCCGCGCGCCGACCTCCTCGGCGATCGCGTGCGCGAGCGCGGTCTGATGGCGCATCCACATCCGATGCCCGTAGTCGCGCAGGGCCGGGGTGTCGGTCGTCATCCTCAGGAACTCGGCGAAGCCGGGGACCGTGATGTCCGGTGTGGTCGCCAGGATGTGCGCGCGCAGCGCCGCCGGGATCGACCGGCCGGGCGCGCGATCCCGGACAGCGGCCACGAGTGCCGTCTCGATATCGTCGTCCTCGTCGAAGACCAGTGCTTCCTTGCTGGGAAAGTGTTTGAACAGCGTGGTGACCGACACATCGGCGGCATCGGCTACGTCCTTCACGCTGACCTGGTCGTAGCCATGCTGGAGGAACAGGCGCAGCGCGGCATCCGCGAGCGACCTACGCGTCTGCGCCTTCTTCCGCTCCCGGCGTCCGGTCTCTTCGGTCACCTGCCCAGCCTACCTCGTGAGTTGAGTAACTACAAAAGTTTAGTCATTGCACTTTTGAAGTGAGTGTGCTTTCCTTGCGGAGGCCGGACCTCCCGGCGACTCCCACGATCGGCGAAGGAATCAGCCATGACCACTGAACACGAACCTCGAATCGCCGTCGTCGGTGCCGGTCTCGGCGGCCTTGCCTGCGCGAAGGTGCTACAGAGCCACGGCCGCCGGGCGACCGTCTTCGAACGCGAACCCTCGGCCGACGCGCGTGGCCAGGGCGGCACCCTCGACATGCATGCCGACACCGGTCAGTTCGCTCTGCGTGCTGCTGGACTGTTCGACGAGTTCCAGGCCCTGGCCCGCCCCGAAGGGCAGGAATGGCGCTCCTACGACCACAATGCCGTGCTGTTGAGCAAGATGGACGCCGACAACCGTCCCGAGATCGACCGGGGCCACCTCAGGGGCATCTACCTCAACTCGCTCGATCCCGGCACCATCCACTGGGGACACTCCATCAGCGCCGTCACCCCACTCGACGACGGAACCAGCCGGCTACGCTTCGCCGACGGCACGACCAAGGACTTCGACCTGGTGGTCGGCGCCGACGGCGCCTGGTCGCGCGTTCGCCCGGCGATCTCCGCCGGAACCCCGGACTACACCGGTATCACCTTCGTCGAGACCGGCTTCGACGAGGTCGACACCTGCCATCCCGACCTGGCCCGGTTGACCGGTAACGGCACCATGGTCGCGAAGGGGCCAGGACTCGGCATTTTCGCGCAGCGCAACAGCGGCGGCCGGATCAAGGTCTACCTCGTCTTCCGTGGCCCGGCGAACTGGGCCGAACTGGCCGGCCTCGACCTCGCGGACACGGCCGCGGTGCGGGCGCATCTGCTCGGGAGGTACGACGGTTGGGACGAGAGGCTGCTCGATCTGCTGCGCACCAACGACTCCGGCTTCATCGACCGGCCGCAGTACGCGCTGCCCGTTCCGCACACCTGGCACCGTGCCCCCGGCATCACCCTGCTCGGCGACGCCGCCCACCTGATGCCGCCACTGGGCCTCGGCGCCAACCTCGCCATGCTCGACGGCACCGAACTCGCCAACGCGATCGTCGACGAGCCCACCATCGACGAGGCCGTTCGAGCCTATGAGACCGTGATGCTGCCCCGCTCGGCCGAAGCCGCCGAGGCCTGCGGCGAGGGCCTGCAAACCCTGCTCCCCGCCTGATCGAACCGGCAACAACGTACCGGCACCACCCCAAACTCTGGTCCCTGCACGAAGACCTCGACCGCCCTCAGCGCACAAATCAGGCCGCACAAGGCACAATCGCCTTTCCCTCTAATATGGACAGACCCCCGCCCATCCCAGGGGGGCGAGCCCTGCTCCAGTCTAGTGGATTCGAGGGGCGGGCGCGTTTTATTGGCGTCGGTTGTGGATAGCGGTCGCCGGTGTGGACAACTGGGACGTCGAACTCGGGGTGAGGCCAGGGAACCGGCGGACCTGGCCCCACCCTATGCCCTCAGGTGGACGGGCAGAGGTTCATCGGCAGGACGCCGGTTCCGGAGATGGTGGCCGTGACGGAGTGCACGGTCACCGGGGAGCCGCCCGCGATGCGGAAGTCCGCCTGGTTGTTCTCGCCCTCGGACACCGCGGCATCCGGCAGGGCGACGGTGATGGACTTCCAGGTGTTCGTATTGGTGTTGGTCACGTTCGCGATACCGGTGTACGCGCTGCCGCTGTGCTTGTCGTACTGCAACTGCCAGCCACCCGTCCCGGAGTCGTAGTAGTCGATGGTGACCGTCGCCGCGAAGTCGCCGTTCTGCGCGATCCTCGGATCGACCTGGAAGTACATGTTCAGGTCGTTGGCGACTTCCTCGACGGTGCTGCGTCCGGACTCACCGCCGACGGTGACCGGCGTCGTCACGCCGTCGCCGCCTTCCTGTTGGGTGAGGCCGTTGTCGACGTTGGTGGTGCCCAGCGAGGTGCACACCGTCGCGGTGTCACCGCTCCCGATCACGGCGAGTGGGACGGGCAGGGTGGACAGCGGCACGGCCGGTGTCGAGGTGAGGGCGAAGCCGACCGAGCTGAAGCCCTGCGTCGCGTCCGGTGCGACCACAAAGGACACTGAAGCCGTCGCGACGCCGTTGGTGACCTGCGCGGTGCCCGAGGCCGGGCTGACCGTGACGCCGGCCGGTGGTACCGCCGTCCAGTTGAGCTGCTTGATCGACGCGGCCTTGCCGCCGTAGGCGCCGACACCGAGGGTGAAGGTGAGGGTGGCCGGGGTCGACGAGCCAGCGGTCGCGGTGAGGTTGCTCGGGGAACTGGTCACCTGGGCCGGCACGACACCGGTCGGGAAGCTGAACGGACCGGCGGCGTAGGAAGGTGGTTCGTCGGCGTTGCTGGCTGCCCACGTGGTGTTGGGGGTGGTGGTGATGGCGTAGTCGACGCGGGTCGAGCCGCTGTGCGAGCCGCCGACGAGGTCACCGGCGGGCAGCCAGTCCTGGTTGACGGTGCGGCCGTTGACCGCGAGCTGGTTGATGTAACCCTGGTCGGAGGCATTGGGTGCGTTGAGGCTGAGCTGGTGGTTGGGCAGGTTCAGCCGCACCATCGGGAACAGCGGCGCGCCGAGCGCGAGCACCCCGGCGCCGGGGGTTTCCGGGTACATGCCCAGCGCGCCCCAGACGTACCAGGAACTCATCGCGCCGAGGTCGTCATTGCCCGGCTCGCCGTCGGGCGTGTCCGCATAGACGTTGTCGAGGAGTTTGTGCACCTCGGCCTGCGTCTTGTACGGAGCGCCGGAGTAGTCGTACACCCACGGTGCCAACAGGTCGACCTCGTTGCCGGCCCAGTAGTACGGGTCGTTGGGGCCGACGTTGTCCTGCTGGAAGAAGGTGTCCAGCCGGGCCGTCGCGGCGGCGTCGCCGCCCATCGCGGTGACGAGGCCGTGCAGGTCCTGCGGCACCATCCAGGCGTACTGCGCCGCGTTGCCCTCCTGGAACCCGGACTGGCCGAAGCTGCTCAGCCCGTCGGTGACCGGGTTGCCGGCCGGGAAGTTCCCGTTGGCGTCGCGCGGTTGCAGGAAACCGGAGTCGACGTTGTAGACGTTGGTCCAGTTCTGCGACCTGCCCAGGAACGTCCGGTAGGTGTTGGCCTGACCCAGGTTCTGCGCGAACGCGGCGATCGCGTAGTCGTCGGTGGCGTACTCCAGGGTCAGCGAGGTGCCGTCGGGCACCGCCGAGCCGGAGTTGACGCTGTCGTTGACCACGTAGCCGTTGGCCAGATCGGAGTCGAGACCGGGGCGTTCCTCGTAGTAGCCCTGGCCGAGGTCGCTGCCGTCCTGCACCTGCGTCGCGCCCTTGACCATCGCGGCGAGCGCGGCCGTCGTGTCGAAGTCTCGGGCGCCGAACGCGTACGCCTCCGCGATGATCGCGTCGGCCGAGTCGCCGCCCATCATGCCGGTGTAGCTGTCGGCCACCGGCCATTTCGGCAGCCAGCCGCCCTGCTCGGCATCGTTGACCAGCGACTGCGCCATCGCCGACGTCTCCTTCGGCGCGACGGCGGCGAGCAGCGGGATCTCCGAGCGGTAGATGTCCCAACCGGAGAACTCGCTGTACTGCGCCTGTCCACGCGCGGTCTGGTGCACCTTCCCGTCCATACCGAGATACTGGCCGTTGGCATCGCTGAAGGTGCTCGGGTCCAGCAGCGCGTGGTAGAGCGCGGTGTAGAACTGCACCTGCTGATCGTGCGTGCCGCCGCCGACCTGGATCTCGCCGAGCAGCTTGCGCCACCGCGCGCGGGTCTGCGCGGCGACCGCGGCCTCGTTGAAGCCGTGTTCCTCGGCGGTCAGGTTGGCCTGTGCGTTGGCGGTACTCACATAGCTGACCGAGACCTGCATGTTGACCGTGGCGTCGCTGGTGGTGTCGAAGCCGACGTAGGCACCGGAGTCCGGGCCGGTGGTCCCGGTGTTCAACCGGGCGGCAGGAGCGGTTGACGACTTCGCCTTCGCCTTCGCCTTGCTGGTGTTGCGGCTGGTCATGGCACGGGAGTTGGCGTTGACCGTGGTCCCGTTCCAGGTGCCGTAGCTGGTGAACGGCCGGTCGAACCTGGCGACGAAGTACACGGTCGAGGAGTTCGGCATATCGCAGAACTTGCCCTCGGTGATCGCGCCGGACACCTCGTCGTCGCCCACGATGGACACATTCGCGTCGCTGACGAACGCCTGCGAATCGCCCACCTTGAACAGCATGTTCGCTTCAGCGCTCGCCGGATAGCTGAACTGGCCGATGCCGGTACGGGTCGTGGTCGCCACGTTCACACCGATCGCGGACGAACCGGTACCGAGTTTCGTCGAGTACGAACCGGGATGCGCGGTCTCGTCGGTGTGGCTGAAGGGTTCGGTGGTCGCGGTGGGGTTGGTGCCGATCGCGCCGACGGTCGGCAGGATGGGCAGGTCGCCCTCGATCCCGCAGCCCGCGCCGGAGGCGTGCGTGACGCTCAGCCCGATGGTCGAGGAATCGGCGTAGTTGTAGCCGCCGGAGGACGGCCGCGACGGCGTGTCCGGGCTCCAGTCCAGCATGCCGAACGGCGCCGCGGCACCGGGGAACATGTCGACGGGGCCGACGACGGCGCCGCCGCTGCCGGTGCCGACGAACGGGTCGACCAGCGCGGTCGGGTCGCTGACGAAGGTGGGGGAGGCCGGGGTCGCCGCGTCGGTGACCGTCGAGGACAGCGCGGTGATCAGGATCGCGGACACGCCGACGGCGAGGGCGGCCGTTGTTCGGCGGGATAAGGGTCTCAACGGTTTGTCGCTTCCTGTGTGATGGTCGGCCGATGGCGGCGGGTCAGGCGATGGTGGGGGTGGGGTCAGCCGATGGTGGCGGCGAAGACGTGCAACGGGGAGGCGGTGTCGTTCGGCAGCGTCACCGATCGCACGGTCTTGCCGGTTTGCAGGGCCACCGAGTCGTAGTAGACCGAGGCCTTCCACGGTGACGTGCCGGTCGCGGTGTTGCCGTAGGCGGAGGTCGCCGCGACCACCGAACCGGGGTAGGGCGTCGTGCTGGCCCAGTCGCCGAAGCCGATGGTGAAGGGCTGAGTGCTGCCGTCGGTGTAGGTGATCGTGCCCGAGCCCGAGGCCGACCCGTTCGCCGCCGCACCGAGGAAACCGAGTGTGGTGCCGGTGCCGCTGAGGTCGAACGCCCTGCCGTCGGCCTGCACGTTGTCCGGGGTGCCCGCCGCCGCGCTCGGCCAGGTGAAGGTCAGACCATTGGTGGTGAAGGCACCGCCCGGTGTCAGGCCGACCGCGGCGAGCGCCTCGGCCGAGAAGCTGTTCTCGCCGCCGTCGATGTCACCGGGCACGTGGTTGGCGTCGTCGGTGATGGACACGTTGTTGTACGCGGCGTCCAGTGCGGCGTACGGCACCTGGGTCTGCGCCGAGGACAGGCCGGCCTGCCTGCCGTCGACGTTCTCGGTGACGCCGACGACCTGCGCCCCCGGTTGCTGGTTCGCCGGCACGCTGACCGACCAGGTGGTGGACACCGTGCTGCCGGCCGCGACCGTCCCGAACGAGTCCGGTGTGCTGTTGGTCGCGGTCCAGCCCGCGGGCAGGTCGAGCGCGAGCGCGACGTTGTTCAGTGCCGCGCTGGACGGATTGGCCAGTGTGGTGGTCACCGCGCCCGAGGTGCCGGCCGAGATCGCCACCGGTGCGCTGATGGCCAGGTTGTCGGACTTGACGGACATCGCGAAGATGTGCATGGCCGGGGTACCGCCCTGCGGGGTGGCATTGCCCGGTGGCAGGGTGATCGAGCGCACCGTCTTGGTCGGATCGATGCTGACCGGGAAGTAGTCGATCGTGGTCTGCCAACCGGTCTTGTTACCCGGCTGGTTGCCGTACGCCGCGCGGATCGCGACATCACCGCCGGTCGGTGGCGTGCCGTTGGCCCAGTCGCCGAAGCCGATGGTGAAGGGCTGGGTGCTGCCGTCGGTGTAGCTGATCGTGCCGGACCCGGTCACCGGGCCCCAGGTGCTCGTGCCGAGGAAGCCGAGTGTCGAGCCGGACCCGGAGAAGTCGATCGTCTGTCCACTCGCGACAATGTTGTCGTTGTTGCCGATCGTGGTGTTCGGCCAGGTGAAGGTCAGGCCGTCGTGCACGATCGGCGCACCGGGCACGACACCGACCGCGGCGAGTGCCTGCGCCGAGAAACTGGCCCCGGCACCGTCGAGGTTGGCGCCGCCCCGGTTGTCGTCGCTGGTGATCGCGTCATTGTTGAACGCGGCCGGCACCGAGGCGTAGGGCACGTCGACCTGGGTCCAGCCCGAGCTGTCGTGTGCGCCGTCGACGGTCGCATCGGTGATCAGCGTGAAGTTGCCGGCCGCGCCCGCCGGCACGGTGACCGACCAGGTGGTGGCAACCTGCTGGCCGCCGGCGACACTGCCGAAGGTGGCCGGCGAAGTGGCCGCCGCCTTCCAACCCTGCGGCAGGTCCAGGTTCATCGCCACGTTGTGCACGTCGGTGCCACCGGTGTTGGTGAAGGTGGTGGTGACGGTGCCGTTCTGGCCGGCCTGGGCGAGCGCGGGCGCACTGACCGACACCGCGTGCCCGACCACGATCGGGGTCGACCCGCTGACACCGTCGACGGTCGCGGAGATCGTGGCGGTGCCGTCACCGACGGCGGTGAGCAGCCCCTTGCTGTTCACGGTCGCCACGGTCGGATCGCTGCTGCGATAGCCGACCGGGGTCTTCGACAGGTCGTCGAAGCTGCCGTCGTTGTTGGCGGCCTCGACGATGTTGTCCGCGGTGACGCTCAGGTTCCGCTGCTCCTGCGTCGGATCGGTGTCGTCCTTGATCCACGGGTTCTTCCCGGTGAGATCGAGGGTCTGGCCGACCTGGAAGTCGACCTGGTCCGGCTGCACCGTCACGGTCTGCACCTTCGGCGTGATCGCGCCGGTCACCGCCACGTTCGCGGTCCCTCGGATGTCGGCCGAGCTGGCGCCGACTCCGAAGGCGTAGCTGCCGTCGTAGACAACGGATTTCATGCTGGTCTCGTCCCAGATGCTCAGGCTGGGGATGGCGACCGACAGGGTGATCTGCTGGCTCTCGCCGGGCTTGAGCACCTTGGTCTTCTGGAAACCGGCCAGCCGCTGCTTGGGCAGCGTCACACCGGGCACGGTGAACGGCGTCGCCGCGTAGAGCTGCGCGACGGTGCTGCCGGCGGTGGTGCCGGTGTTCCTGACGGTCATGCTGACCCGCACGGTGCCGTTGGCGTCGACGGTGGAGCGGTCCGCGTGAATGTCGCCGTAGCTGAAGTTCGAGTAGCTCAGGCCGTAGCCGAAGGGATAGGTCGGGGTGCCGGTGAAGTACTCGTAGGTCCGGCCGAGGCCGTCGGTCTGGGCCGGGGCGAGGTTGTAGTTGGACATGGCGGGCAGCTGGGAGTCATCGGCGTACCAGGTGAAGTCGAGATGCCCGGCCGGGTTCTGCTTGCCGAACAGCACATCTGCCAGCGCGGTGCCCTGGCTCTCGCCGTTGTAACCGCTGAACACGACGGCGGGGAACTTGTCCTGCTCGTTGTCGATCTGCACCGGGCCGTCGGACTGGATCGCCAGCACCATCTTCGGGTTGCCCAGCGCGCTCACCTGGTCGATCAGCGAGTCGTAGTTGCCGGGCATGGCGATGGAGGTGCGGTCGGTGCCCTCGGTGGCCAGGTTCGTGTCGGTGCCGACGAACACGATCACCGCGTCGGCGGTCTTGATGTCGGCTTGGGTCGCGGCGCTGAGCGTCGCGGGCGTCGTCGCCTTGGTCGAGGTGCCGGCCGCGTCGTAGACCACCTGCGCGCCGGGGTTCGCCTTCTGTACCTCGGCGGTGATGCCCTGCACGGCGTCGATCTGCTGCGAGGGGTCACCCGAGTAGTCGCCGAGGGTCACCGTGCCGGCGAGGTCACCGACGATCACGATCTTGTTCGTCTGCTTCGCCGAGAGCGGCAGCAGGTTCTTGGTGGTGCCGGCGACCGGCTGGTTCTTCAGCAGTACCAGGGAGTTGTCCGCGACCGTGGTGGCCAGCGCCTGGTGCGCCGGGCTCTGGATCTGCGCCTTGGTGATCTTGGTGTACGCGACCTTGCTGGCAGGGTCGAACTCGCCGGTCTCCATCCGCACGGTGAAGATCTTCACCAGTGCGTTGTCGATCACGCCCTCGCTCAGGGCACCGGCCTTGATCGCGGCCTCGATGTTGGCCAGCGTGTTCTCGCCGCCGGAGCAGTTGAGGTCGGTGCCGGCGCGCAGCGCGTAGGCCTGCCCACCTGCCTGCGCCGGCATGGTCGCGCCGGTGGTGGTGTTGGTCCAGGTGCCGTTGCCGCCCTGGTGATCGCTCGTCCAGCCGGGCGCCGACCAGTCGTGGCCGTTCGGGAAGGTCTGGTAGGTGGTGCCGATCGCGCCGCAGTCGGAGGTCACGTAGCCGTTGAATCCGTAGGTCCGCTGCGCGAGCTGGTTGGCGGTGTAGGTGTCGGCGACCGACGGGGTGCCGTTGATGGCGTTGTAGGAGGTCATCAGGCCGGACACGTGCGCGTTCTCGATCAGGCTGGCGAACTGCGCGGTGTAGTAGTCCCGCAGGTCGGTGTCGCTGACATCGGAGGAGATGCCGGTGCGGTTGTCCTCGACGTTGTTGAGCGCATAGTGCTTCGCGGTGGCCGCGACCTTGAGATAGCCGGTCTGCGACTGGCCGGACATGGTGTTGCCCTGGTAGCCGTCGACGAACGCGCCGGCCATCTGCGAGACCAGATAGGGGTCCTCGCCGAAGGCCTCGTCGGTGCGGCCCCAGCGCGGGTCGCGGTCCATGTTCACCGTCGGCGCCCAGTAGGTAAGGGAACCGTAGTCACTGGCATCGGGGCCGAGGTTGTTCTGGCCGGTGCCGAACAGCGACTTGTCCAGGAAACCGCGCGCCTCGTCGGAGATCGCGGTGGTCTCCTGGTAGACCAGGCTCGGGTCCCAGGACATCGTCGAGGCGAAGTTGGTGGGGAAACTGGTGGCCTTGGGCTCGAAGCCGCCATCGCCGTAGTCGTCCGCGCCGAGCCGGTTGACGCCGTGCTGGCCCTCGCTCCAGTAGGTGTACTCCTGCACGCCGAGCCGGGGGATGGCCGGGCCGTTGTTGGTGGACAGCTGGGCCACCTTCTCCGGCAACGTCATCCGCGACACCAGATCGGCCGCGCGGGCGGCAAAGCTGTAGTGGGTGTCGAGGTAGATCGGCAACGTGCCGGGCGTACCGGTTGTGCCGGCCGAGGCGGGTAGGGCCACCGCCGCGATACCGATCCCGCTGGCGACCGCGGCCGCCAACGCGATCGTCCGTAACCATCGGTGCCGTCTGGTCCCTGCCATGTCGCCTCCGTCATTGGCTGCTGCCGGCATGCGCACCAGATCGCGCAGGTCCCCTCCCAAGGCCGCGGCGACTATGGCGCCGCTCACACAATTCAGCCGACTATGGGCAGAAGTCAAGAGTTTGACTCGTTTCCGGGATTAACAGGTCAACGACCGCGCCGATCTGGTGGAGACGTCAACAAACCGTTCGTGCGCAGGAGATCCACCGGACCTGCCGGGACAGTGCACGCCGAGGCTCGGCGAGACCCGGTCTGGGCTGTTAGGACTAAAGTCGGCCATGGCGCACTGCTATCGTTTGCCTCGTGTCCGCCACGCCGACCGGCCCGCATGGCGCGGCCGAGGCGCCCATCAACTTGTGGAACCTTGGCCGGGTCCGAATCCTGCGGGCCCTCACCGAACGACCGAGCTGCTCCCGCGCCGAACTGGTACAGCGCACCGGCCTGGCCAGAGCGACCGTGGGCTCGCTGGTCTACGACCTGATCGACGCGGGACTCGTCCGCGAGTCGGCCAATACCGGGCCGACCGGCGCGCGGACCGGTCGGCCGCCGCAGATGCTCTCGCTGCAACCCGACGCGGCCTACGCGATCGGCCTGGACATCGGCCACGACCACGTCCGCGCCACCGTCACCGATCTGGTCGGGACCTCCCGCTGGGACCGCAGCACGGCGCTGGCCGTCGACGAGGACCCGGATCGCGCCCTCGGTACCGCGGTCGAGCTGATCGACGAGGCGATCGCCGAGGTCGGGGTCAGCAGGGCGAAGATCCTCGGCGTCGGGCTCGGCATCGCCTGCCCGGTCGATGCGAGCACCGGCGACCTGCACGCCGAGGACATCATGTCCGGCTGGGTCGGGGTGCGGCCGACCGATGAACTCGCCGCGCGGACCGGCCTCGCCGTTCGGGTGATCAACGACGCCAATGCCGGGGTGCTCGCCGAGCGGAGGTTCGGCGCCGCGCGGGACTGTGCCAATGTGGTGTACCTGCGGCTGTCCTCCGGTATCGGCGCGGGTGTCGTCTGCGACGGGCGGATGCTGCTCGGCCACGACGGTCTCGCCGGCGAGCTGGGACATGTCACCGTCGAACCGCAGGGCGCGGTCTGCCGCTGCGGCAACCGAGGCTGCCTGGAAACGGTGGCCAGTCCGACCGCCATCGCCGACCTGCTCGGTCGCGGCCGGGGGCAACCGGTCAGCGGGACCAACCTCGCCGAACTGCTGCGCGAGGGTGACCGCGGCACGCTGCGCGCGATCGAGGATGCCGGTGAAGCGGTCGGCAGGGCGCTCGCGATGACCGTGATGCTGCTCAATCCCGAACTGATCGTGGTCGGCGGTGATCTGGTCACCGCGGGGGATGCGCTGTTCGAGCCGATGCGGCGCACCATCGGCCGCAACACCATGAGTTCACAGCACAAGTCGCTGCGCATCGTCCCCGGCGCGCTCGGCGACAGTGCCGGTGTGCTCGGCGCGGCGGCCCTCGTCCTGGACACCGTGCCCGAGCGACTCGGCCTCGCTCCTGCCGAGGGCTGAACTCTCCCTCGCCGGGCGCCCGCGTGCCAGGAAATCGTCGACGAGCGTGTCGACGAAGGAGGCGCCGACGGGCGCTCCGGTGACCAGGACCCGGTAGTACAGCGGGCCGACCAGTTCGTCGACCGCGATGTCGAGATCCAGCTCGGCGGCCAGTTCGCCGCGTGCGACCGCGCGTTCGAGCGGCAGCCGGTCGCGGGCGCGCTGCTCGTCGAGGCAGCGGGCCCGGACGGCCTCGGCGATGTCCGCGTCGTGCTGGGCCTGCCCGACCAGCGCTCGGAACACCGCGCCCGAATCGGCCTTGGTGAGGAACCGCGCCAGCCGACGAAGATAGGCACGCAGGTCGCGGTCGAGGTCGCCGTGGTCAGGGGGAGTGAGGTGCTGGGCCGCGTCGTCGAGATAGGTGTCGATCAGCACCTCGGTCTTGGATCTCCACCAGCGGTAGATCGTCTGCTTGGACACCCCGGCGCGCGCCGCGATGCCCTCCATGGTCACCCCGGCGAAGCCGCGCTCGACCAGCAGATCGTCGGCTGCCGAGAGGACCGCCCTGCGGGCAGGCTCGCTGCGGCCGTGCCGGTTGCCGTGATGGCGCGCACCCGCCGACCCGGCACCGACCTCGACCGACTCGCTTCGCCGCATCTCCGCCTCCTCGCAGGAACCATATCGGTTGCCGACCACGACTGTAGACAGGACGAGACGTTGCGTCTACTCTAGCTCGTGTGACCAACACGCTTCGCGACTCCCGCGTCCAGACCGTCCTCGATCGCCTCTTCGCCGACGCCGAACACGACGACGACCGGTTCGCGCGGCTCAAGCCCGAGCTGAACTTCCAACCCGGTGCCGCCTCCGCGCAGCAGCTTTCCGATACCGCAGCCGAGATCCTCATGCCGGTCTCCCGCAGCGGCGGAGAACTGCTGTACACGCTCGTGCGGGCGATCCGCCCGAGCACGGTGGTCGAGTTCGGCACGTCCTTCGGCATCTCAACGCTGTACCTGGCCGCCGCCGTCCGCGACAACGGCGTAGGCAGGGTGATCGGCACCGAACTGAGCGAGGCGAAACTCGCCGCCGCCCGCGCCAACCTGGCCGCCGCCGGGGTCGCCGACCTCGTGGAGATCAGGGCGGGTGACGCGCGGCAGACACTGTCCGATCTGGACGGTCCGATCGGGTTGCTGTTGTTGGACGGCTGGAAGGACCTGTGCCTGCCGATCCTGCGGCTGCTCGAACCACAGTTGCCGGCCGGCGCCATGGTCGTCGCCGACGACACGACCTTCGTCTCCCTCGGCGAGTACCTGCGCTACGTGCGCGATCCGGAAAACGGCTACCAGAGTGTCGCCTTCCCGGTCGAAGATGGCATGGAGCTCAGCTGCCGCGTGTGACCCTGAAACCGACCGCTCTCGACCCGACAAGGTGACCTAATCCGATGAGCAACCGAACATGATCGACACCCGGCACCGCAACACCGCACTGCTCGTCGCGGGCTGCTTCTTCATGGAGAACCTTGACGGCACCATCGTCACCACCGCGGCACCCAGGATCGGTGACTCGCTGCACGTCCCGCCGACCGCCATCGGCCTGGTGATCACCGCCTACCTGCTGACGCTGGCGATCCTGATCCCGGCCAGCGGCTGGCTGACCCGCAGGCTCGGCACCCGGCCGGTCTTCCTCTCCGCCATCGCCATCTTCACCCTCGCCTCGCTGGGCTGCGCACTGAGCGGAAACCTGACGACGCTGGTCATCCTGCGGGTGGTGCAGGGCATCGGCGGCGCGATGATGGTGCCGGTCGGCCGAACGGTGGTGGTCTCCCGCACCGAGAAGCAGGACCTGCTGCGGATCATCTCCTACATCGTCTGGCCCGGCCTGATCTCCCCGGTCATCGCGCCGATCGCCGGTGCGCTGATCACCACCTACGCCTCCTGGCCATGGCTGTTCGGCATCAACGTGCCACTGGGCATCGTCGCCTTCGCGGTGGCCTGGCGGCTGATCGAGCCGGAGACCACCGCGGCGCCACCGCCGTTGGACTGGCTCGGCCTGCTGCTGACCTGCACCGGCCTCGGCGGCCTCACCTACGACGCGCACCTGATCTCCGAAACCGGCGGCGGCTGGCTGTCGATCACCGCGCTGGGCCTCGGGTCGCTGGCCTTGCTCGGCCTCGCAACGGCGCACCTGCTGCGTGCCGACCATCCGCTGCTCACCCTGAGCACGCTGCGGGTGCCGACCTTCCGGCTCTCCCAGTTGGGCGGGTTCCTGTTCTGGTTCACCGTCGGTGCCGGCCCGTTCCTGCTGCCGCTGCTGTTCCAGAACGTCTTCGGCTGGAGCGCGGTCAAGTCCGGCGCCGTCGTGCTGTTCATCTTCGTCGGCAACATCGGCATCAAACCGGCGACCACCCCGCTGCTCAACCGGTTCGGCTTCCGGCCGGTGCTGCTCGCCGCCACGATCGGCCTTGCCGCGACCATGATCGGGCTCGGATTCACCACCGCGCACACCCCGCTGCTGGTGATCGCCGTGGTGACCCTGGCCAGCGGCGTCTGCCGGTCGGCCGGCCTGACCGCCTACAACGTGATCGCGCTGAGCGACATCCCGGCCGAGCAGATGCGCGATGCGAACACCCTCGCCGCGACCACGACGCAACTCGCGGGCGGCCTCGCCATCGCCGCGGCCACCATCGCGCTGCGCGTCGCCGACCCGGTCGGGGCGCTGATCACCGGTGCGCACTCGGCCGCGACGACCTACACGGTCGCCTTCGTGCTGATCGCCCTGATCTCGCTGATCGCCGCCGTGGAGGCGTTCCGACTGCATCCGCAGGCCGGCAACTCCGTGCGCGGCAAGGTACCGGCAGCCACTCGCAAGAGCTGACGCAACGGCGACACGGCGTCGGTCACCGAGCCCTCCGCATCAGCCACCACGGATCCCGCTGGTCAGAACGGGTAGCTGGCCGGGGTGTCGCGGACGGTCAGCCACTGCCACTGGGTGAACTCCTCCCAGTTGGCCTGCCCGCCGTAGCGGCCACCGTTGCCCGAGGCGCCCATCCCGCCGAACGGGCTGGTCGGATCGTCGTTGACGGTGGTGTCGTTGACGTGCACCATGCCGGCGCGCAGCCGTTCGGCGATCTGCCAACCGAGGAACGGAGCCCCGGTCAGCACGGCGGCCGACAGACCGTAAGGGCTGGAGTTGGCCAGCGCGACGGCCTCCTCGACCTCGTCGAACACGGTGATCGGCGCGACAGGGCCGAAGATCTCCTCGGTGAACGCGGGCATGTCCCGCGTGACCCCGGTGAGCACGGTCGCCGGGTAGAACAGGCCGTCGCCGGTCGGTGCGCCACCGGTTCGCGCCGTCGCGCCCGCCTTCAGAGTGTCCGCGACGATCCGGTCCACAGTGGCCAGTTGGGTGGCGTTGATGATCGGACCGAGCTGCACCTGCGGATCGGCCGGGTCACCGACCCGCAGCTTCTCCGCGCGCGCCGCCAGCGCCTCGACGTAGGCCTCGGCGATACCCCGCTGGACGAGGTGTCGGCCGGTGGTCAGGCAGATCTGGCCCTGGTGGAAGAACGAACCCCAGGCGCCGATCGAACTCGCCGCCGCAACGTCCGCGTCGTCGAGCACGATCAGGGCGTTGTTGCCACCCAACTCCAGCGAGACCTTCTTCAGGTTCGCCGCCGCGGCCTGACCGACCAGCTTGCCGGCGCGGGTCGAACCGGTGAAGGAGATCATCGGCACCCTCGGCTCGTCGACCAGCGCGGCACCGGTCGCGGCCGGACCGGGCAGCACCGCGAGCACGCCCGCCGGCAGGCCGGCCTCCTCCAACAGCCTGCCGATCAGGGCGCCGCCGAACACCGGGGTCTGGTGATCGGGCTTGAGCAGCACCGCGTTGCCGAGCACTAGTGCGGGCGCGACCGCGCGCATGGCCAGCACCAGCGGGAAGTTCCACGGCGCGATGATCCCGACGACGCCGAACGGAATCCGCCGCGCGAGGCTGAGCCGGGGCGCACCGGTCGGCGCGAGCTGCCCGTAGGGCTCGGTGGCCAGCGCCGCCGCCGCGAGCAGTTCGCCGTGGCTGGCGTGCACCTCGTGCGCGGCCTTGGCGGCGATCCCGCCGGTCTCCTTGATGCCCCAGTCCACGAACTCCTGCTCGTGTTCGAGGATCAGCCGCGCCGCATCGTGCATCACCTCGGCCCGCCGCAACGGACCCGCCGCCGCCCAGTCGACCTGCGCGGCGAGCGCCCGATCGGTCGCGGCGCTGACATCGGCGGCCTCGGCTGGCCGGAAGGTCGCGGTCACCGCGCCGGTCGCCGGGTTGCGCACCTCGGTCACCGCACCGGTCAACGTGTCGAACAGGGTCGTGCCAGCCGAGCCGAGCAGCGACATCGCATTGCCTCCAAGCGGAACGTCGGCCGACCTCAGTCGGCAGGTCGGTAGATCGGGCCGCGCGCGAGAACGCGGTCCAGCAGTCCTTCCGCGACATACTCGGGAAAGTCGGCAGGCCGGACCGGGATCGGCCGCTGGCCGGTGTAACCGAGCAGTTCGCGGACCTTCGGATCCGCGTAGTAACCGCCGGCCACGATCTGCGCGATCGCGGCCTCGGCCTCCGGGTCCAGCTCGCGCAGTGCCGCGAACGCCGCGGCGCCGTCGAGACCCGCGGTGCGCAGGTGGGCCCTGGTCAGATGCCGCAGCAGATCCGGCCGGGCGGTGAGCACCGACTCCAGTTGCCGGTCGGCGATCTCGCCTGCCGCCGGCATACCGTCACCAGCCGGGATCAACTCGTCGGCGACCGCCCGCAGCCAGGCGCGCAGTTCCTCGCTCGGTTCCCGCATCAGGCCGCCCCCGGTACCAGCTGGTCGCGGCGACCGGCGATCAGGTGCTCGACGCCGCGCAGCGCCAGCGCGACAATCGTGCTGGTCGGATTCACCGCGCCCGAGGTCGGGAACACGCTACCGTCCACAATGTACAAATTCGGCACCTCGTGCACCCGACCGTAGGCATCGGTCACCGAATCGGCCGGATCGGTGCCCATTCGCGCGGTGCCCAGCAGATGCCAACCCGAATAGCGCATCAGCGCCTCGGTCTCCACCCGGTAGGCGCCCGCCTCGGTCAGCGATTCGGTCGCCCGCTCGATGTTGAAGTCCAGCAGCCGCCGGGAGTTCTCGCCGACCCGGTAGCGCACCTTCGGCGCCGGAATGCCGGAGGAGTCCACCAGACCGGCCGCCAACTCCACCCTGTTGTCCGGATCGGGCAGGTCCTCGCCGAAGATCGCCCAGCTCAGCGTCCGACCCAGCTGCTCGCGCACATGCCGGTGATGATCGGGGCCCCAGGTCGAGTGGCCCGCTCTGGTCGGCAGCGCGGCGGTCAGCGGACCACCGGTCGGCGCGAGACTCCACTTGGCGCCCCGGACGAAATCACGCGCCGGGTCGGTCTCGTAGAACTGGTAGCTGACGATCTTGGCGCCGACATGCCCGACATAGCTGTGCAACTGCTCGTCGAAGTAGCCGAGCACATTGGCGAACGGATGCACCATCAGCCGCCTGCCGACCAGCCCGCCGCCATTGCCGAGGCCATCCGGGAAGCGCGGCGATGCCGAGTTGAGCAGCAGCCGCGCGGTGCCGATCGCGTTCGCGGCAAGGATCACCACCTCCGCGCTGACCACATCCCAGTTGCCGTCCTGATCGACGTACTCCGCGCCGGTTGCCAAGCCCCGCGCGTCGGTCAGCACCCTGGCGACCCTGGCCCCGGTCAACAACCGGGCACCCTTGCCGATCGCGGCAGGCCAGTGCGTCACATCGGTGGACGCCTTGGCGCCCTCGGGGCAACCCTGCATACAGGTGCCGTACTGCGCGCAGGCGTTGCGGCCCTTGTACGGCGCGGACAACACCGCGTTCGGCGCTGGCCACCAGTGCCAGCCGAGCCGGTCGTGCGCGCGGGCGACGCGCAGGCCACCCGCGCCGATCGGCAGCGCCGGCAGCGGTGGATCCAGCCCGTCCGGCAGAGCCGGATCACCGCCGATACCGGAAACGCCGAAGGCCCGGTCGGTCCGCTCGTAGTAGGGGAGCAGATCCGCATAGCTCAGCGGCCAGTCGTCACCGACGCCGTCCAGCGTGCGGGTGCGGAAGTCCGAGGGCAGCAGCCGGGGCCAGTCGGCCGCGTAGAGCACCATGCTGCCGCCGACCCCGGCGAACATCAGCGGCGCGATGTCGGAGGCACTGTCGTCGACCGGATAGTCCTCGGGCAACCCGCGCACGTTGGGACTCGCCGACCAGCGCCCCCGCGACTCCAGCTCGTAGGTCGGCCGAGGCGCCGGATAGTCCGCGCGGTCCGGCCAGTCACCCTGTTCCAGGCACAGCACGTCGAAGCCGCTCTCGGCCAGCCGATCAGCGGCGACACCGCCGGACGCGCCGGCCCCGATGACGAGCACCTCGCAACGTTGCATCTCTCGACCCGTCCCGTGGGAAATCGCTCTCCGAGGCAGGCTAGGTGCAGTTCACCTCCCGACGCAAGCATCAGTCCGTTGTGTGAAGCACCTTGGACGAGGACGGTGGAAAGCGCATTCCCGCGAGGTACGGCACGGGCTTCGGAGATCGGTTTCCCGAGGTGGCTACTTCCCGATCCGGTGAGGCCTCGCGATCTGCCGGAAGGCCGCGATCTCCGCTGCTGGCTTGCCGCGGTCTGGCGTGAGCGTGGCGGTCAGGGCGCCGCTCAGCGCCGCGGCCGGGTTTGGTGGTTGTTCGTGCCAGCGGGCAAGGACGTGTCCGTCCGGGCGGATCAGCACCGCGCCGCCTTCGGCTACTTCGTAGAGTTCCCGCCAGTTTCCGGGGGTTTCGGCGTCGACGTAGTCGGCGTGATCGGCGCCTGCCGGGGTCGAGCCGATGCCGTGCACGTCCAGTCGGACGCCGTGCTGTTGCGCGGCGTGCCGTGCGCCGGCGCGCCAGTCCCGCGGGTCACCGGCGACGAGTACCGTCCAGCCGCCGGTGACCAGTTCGATCGTCGAGACGTCCGAACGGGCACCGTCCGCCGTACGCAGGCGGGCGTGGGGGGCGCGGGCACCAGGGCGAGCGGTCGTGCGGTACTCGCTGATGGTGGAGTCTCGTGGTGGTGAGCCGTCGTCGACGAGCCCGGCGCCGCGGTAGACATGGCCGAACTGCTGGCCCAGGTTGTGGAACTGGTCGCGGATGCGGGAGAGGTTCGCCGCGATCCCCGCTCGCAGCGCGGCGCCCTCGGGGGAAGCCAGCAAAGCGAGGGTCTCCGGAGTGTTGAGGGAGGCGTCGGCCCCCATTTGCTGTTCGGCATTGAGCGTGGACTGGGCCGCGTTGAACACCGCGACCGGACGGCGTTCGCCCTCGTAGGTGTCCAGCAGCGACTCCTCGGCGAGCCCGCGCAGGACGAGGTCGAGTTTCCAGGCCAGGTTGTGGCTGTCCTGGATGCCGCTGTTCATCCCGAACCCACCGGTCGGCGGGAACCGATGGGCGGCGTCGCCGACGAGGAACAGCGGCCCGGCACGGAAACGTGCCGCGACGCCCATGTCGAGCGTCCACGACATCCGGGCGCGCAGGTCGATCGTGAGGCCGCGATCGCCGGCGGCGGCGCGAACGAGGTCGAGGCAACGCTGCTCGTCGTAGTCGCCGACCGTCTCACCGTCGGCCAGGTCGACGGAGTACACCCAGCGGCGCGCGCCGTCGAAGGGGATCAGGACACCCTGCGTCGCGACGTTGTGGACGAACCACAGGATGTGCGGCCGCCGACGGGTGTAGGGCGTCAGATCCGCGTAGAAGTACACGTTCAGCCTGCGGTCCAACGGAACTGACCGTTCCATGGCCACACCCGCGAGCCGGCGCATCGGGCTGGACGCCCCGTCCGCGGCGATCACGAACCTCGCCCTCAGCGTGCGGGTGGCGCCGTCGGTGTCGCGTACGTCGACTTCACCGACGGTGCCGGTGGTTTCTTCGATCGTCCGGAATCCGACGACCTCGCGCCCTTGCTCGATCCTCACCTGTCCCGAGTTCAGCGCCGCGGCCCGAAGTCGAGACTCGACGAGATCCTGCGGGCAACTGCAGAGGGTCTCCGGCGAGTAGCGTTCGAAGGTTTCCGCGTCGATGTAGTCGATCGTCGCGAACTCCTCGCCGCGGATCTCGGTCACCCAGCCGAAGGAGGCCGCGAGTTCGGGCGCCAGCCCGTCACCGCGGATCGCGTCGGCGATTCCCCACGAGCGGAAGAGTTCCATCGTGCGTGCGTTGACGACGTGCGCACGTGGCTGGTCCGAGGGCCCGGTGCGGCGTTCGAGCAGTTGGACGCTGGCTCCGGCGCGGCCCAGTTGCAGGGCGGCCGAGAGGCCGACAGGACCCGCGCCGACGATCAGGACATCGGGACGGCCGTTCTGGTCAGGCATCGCGGTCCTCCGAGAGGGTGAGGGTGTGGGACAGGATGTTGTGCGGGTCGTAGCGGGCTTTGACCTTCCGCAGACGCGGCAGGTCCGTCCCGTACGTCTCGGCGGCGCGATCGAGCTGATCGGCGGAGACGAACGCGGGGACCACTCCGGTGGAGGTGTCGATGGCCCGGTCGCGGGGATCGGCTGCGGCGAGCCAGTCGGTCGGGGCGGCGGTGTCATCAACGTCAAGCCAGATCGCCATGAGGTTCACCAGGTAGGCGGCATCTCGTCCAGGGGCGGCCGACGGGCGCGATGGGGTGGCGACGGCGCCGCCGAGTAGCCCGACTTCGAGCACCGAGAGGCCGGGAGGCAGGTCGGCTGCGGCGTCGACCAGTGCGTCGACCGCGGCGTCGGTGAGTTCGCCGAGCCAGCCCGAGCGGGTTCGGATGCCGAAGCGCTCGTGGGGGAACGCCGCCTCGGTGATCTCGCGCAACTGTGCCGGCGGCAACGTCGTCGTCGTGACGTGCAGCATCCCGGGCAGGCCGAGCAGGGGAGTGAGCGCTTCGTGCGGCATACCGCCGTCCGAGGGCCCGCTGTCGATCGCCGACACGATGACCCCGGCGCGTCCGTGCTGGTCCACCGGGATCCAGGGGGCCGGGGGCAGTGACCGGACCATGGCCACGATGTTGAGGTTCCAGGGCAGGTCCGGGCCCCATTCGCGCAGGGATCGCAGTAGTGCGCCGAGCCTGGGCAGTTCGAAGAAGCATTGCGTGACGGTGAGCGTGGCTATGGGCTCTGCCTGTAGTGCCGCTTCGACGACGACGCCGAAGTTCCCGCCGCCACCTCGCAGGGCCCACATCAGGTCTGGATGGTTGTCGTCGTCCGCTTCGATGATCGTGCCGTCGGGGGTCACGATGGTGGCCGAGATCAGCGCGTCGCAGCAGAGACCGAGTGCGCGCAGGGTGAAGCCGATTCCGCCGGAGAGCACCGCGCCCAATGCCGACGGGGCGCTGGGCGCGGGCAGGGTCAGGGCGAGGCCGTGGGGAGTCAGTGCGGCGTCGAGCTCGCCGGTCAGAACGCCGGCTCCCACGTGCACGATCCCGGTGGCTCTGTCGATCCGGATGTCTGTCATCGGCCGCAACGACAGGACGATTCCGTCACCGACGGTGCCCAGACCGGCCGGGGAGAAGCCGCCGGCGCGGACCGCGACCGGCAGCCCCATCGTGGAGGCGAGGCGCAGTGCGGCGGCCACGGCGAAGGGGGACCTGCATTCGACAACCGCCAGTGGCACAACGGAGATGTCGATGTTGGCGATGCGCGCGGCACGTGGGAAGTCCGGGTCGGAACGCGTGATCACGGTGGCTTCCGGCAACGCGGCCAGGTCGCCGAGAAGCGCGGGGACAGCGGTTGCGGTCACTTTTGGTAGCCCCTCTCTGTCGAGGAGGTGAACGTTACGGCCGGATTGACTATGAGTCAATCCGGTCCTCGTGAAGACTCTCGGCGCGGGCGATGCGCGGTG
Organism: Pseudonocardiaceae bacterium; assembly: GCA_036268955.1. Lineage (GTDB taxonomy): Bacteria > Actinomycetota > Actinomycetes > Mycobacteriales > Pseudonocardiaceae > CAJCJE01. Next base: position 47,923 of record DATATE010000052.1, on the reverse strand, counting down.
GGTTGAGCCATGGGCAGCACGAATTGCCGACCCCATGGGCGGTGGCCGGCGGAGCTTCGGCTGGTCAGCCGCGCAGGGCAGCCAGGTCGAAGTGCGTGTGCGGCTCCAGGAGAGTCACCGACTCGAGGGTCGACGCCAGGCTCGCGAGCAGGAGATCGACGATCCGTTCCCGTTCGAATTCCGGTTCGACGAGCCAGTGCGTCAACAGGTCGTCGTGGAAGGCGAGCCAGGCATGCATGGCGAGCCGGACGCCTGCGGTGGGTTCGTCGATGCCGATCAGGCTCAGCACGGACAGGGCGCCAACCCAGCGGGCTTCGTCGAAGGCGTCTCGGACCCGTGGATCGGTGACGAGGTTGCTGCTCATCGGCCCGAGCAGGGTGTGTGGCCTGCTCTGGAAGTAGTCGATGTGCTGGTGCATCACCGAGCGCATCGCGCCGGCGGGCGGCAGATCCGGCGGGACCGCGTGGACGAGGCGCATTTCAGCGGCCATCGACCGGACGACTTCGAGGAAGAACCCCCGCTTGTTGGTGAAGTAGTGGAACGGGAGTCCGTGTGCGACACCGGCTTCCGCGGCGACTTCGCTGAGCGAGACCTCGTCGTACGGTCGCCGGCCGAAGGCCTCCCGACCGGCCGACAACAGCCGTTCCCGGCGGGTTGATTCCGACGCGCGCTCCTGCATGCGCACACCCTACGGAACGTCGAACTCCCGGATTTCGATCGGGGCGAACGGCGCTTCGGGCGACCGTCGAGCATTCACTGCTCAGCTCGACTCACACGGCAAGAGGATCGTCCATGACGAGCACCACATGCCCCTGGTCGAGGCCGGTACGACTGCCGGCTCAGCCTGGCTGGTGGGCCGGTCGTATCGGTGGCAACCGCCGGTCGCGGCTACTCGCCGTTGTCGAGGCCGATGATCGTGGTGTAGTCGTTTATGCCGCCCAATTTCGCGAATCCGATCGCGTGCCCGCGCAGATCGGCCTGTAGGTGCCGCAGTTCGACCCGAAACTTCTCGTCGTCGGCCCAGTCGGATTCGGGCGCTTCCTTGTGTTTGCCTCGCCAGTCATCGTACCTGGGGTGCCATTTTTCGAGAAAAGGACCCAGATGGAGGCTGAGCATGTTCATCGCGAGAATAGCGGCGTTCGGGTGTCCTTGGACGGGTTGGGCATCGTTGTGGTCGTGCAGCAGTTGCCGGACGTATATGAAGAAGTCGAACAACGACTTGATTGCCTTGCCAGTTTGGCCCGTGCCGTCGTTGAGCGTCCTGGTGGCAATGCGCGTTGTCAGTTCGGTGACCAGATCGCGGGCCATCGCTCGCTGGTCCTTCGGAACCGCGAAGGTCACCTTGCTCAACTGCGGGACAGTGACCTCGATTTGCGATATCACCGTCGACCTGGTGAACCAGCCTCTGATCGAGGCACCGACCAGTGCGGCGACAGCGCTGACGACGATATACAGCACCATCCCGCTCAATCGGGATGCGTAGTAGACCCCTCCGCCGACAACCGCGCCGATGACAACGGCGAGCGCGGCAGTGGCTGAACGTCTGCCTATCTGGTTGTGCGCAATCCGCAACATGACTTCCCCCGCATCTCGCTCGTTGTCACGAGCACGATACGGATGATTGTCGAGATGCGCATCGCGGTCGGGAGGAGATCATTGTCAGCCGGTGGTGGCCACCAGGAACGCCTCCGCGTCGCCCGGTCGGAGATCGTCGGTCCTGCCGGCGAAGTAGCGCTCGGCGAGTTCGGCCGATGAGACATGCTGGACCTGGTGGAAACCGGCCTCGCGGGCCAGCGACAGTATCTCGGATGGACTGAACAGGCTGCGGAACGGAGTTCCCGAGGCGCGGGCGGCCCGCTCGACGGCCAGTTGCTGTTCGCGTTCGGCGGGCTCCGCGAACTCGGCCGGCAGAATGAAGGTCATGGCCAGCGTCGAGCCGGGGGCGAGCGCGGCGACCTGGCGCAGCGTGGCGGCGATCGCGTCCTTGGTCAGGTACATGCTGACCCCGGTCGAGGCCACCACGGCGGGGCGGCTCGGGTCGAAGCCGGCGGCCACCAGCTGCTCCCACCAGGAGGCGCCCGCCTCGAAGTCGACCGGCACGAGCCGCAGCCATTCGGGGATGCCGAAGCCGAGTTCGACGAGGCGCTGCCGCTTCCAGGCCTGCGCGCCGGGCTGATCGACCTCGAACACTCGGATACCGGCGGCGATCTCCGGCCTGCGCTGGGCGAAGGTGTCGAGGCCGGCACCGAGGATGACGTACTGGGCGACGCCCTTGCCGGCCTGTTCGGTGACCAGTTCCTCGATGAAACGAGCGCGCGACGCCATGCCGGCGCGCATGGCCCTGGTGAACTCGGGGTCCATGTCAGGGCGCTGCCGCCAGTCTTCATCGGGGCCGACCAACCGTAGGGCCAGGTCGTCGTCGAACACCGGCGGCCGTGCGTCGATCTCGACGTGCAACGCCCGCCAGAGGGCAACTCGCACCGCGGTGCTGTCCGGGGCGATGGTGTGTGGTTCGCTCACGGTGTTCGCGCTCCTCGTGGTCAGTTCTTCGCGGGGGCCTGGAGGTTCCAGATCCGCCCGTCGGGGTCGCGGACGGTCATTTCCCTCGTCCCGAAATGGGTTTCCTCGAACGGCGTGAGGACCTCGACGGTGGGGTCGGCCGTGAACGTCTCGGCGGCCGGCACCTTCAGCACGATTCGCGGCGCCTGTAGCTGCCGGTCCTCGGGAACCTCGGCGATGAAGACGTAGGGGCCCTCGCCGTTGCGCAACTGACCGGAGTCGTGACCGGTGTCGAACTCCAGCTCGAAGCCCAATTCCTGGAAGAACTTCGCCGCCTTTCCCCAGTTGTGCGTTTCCAGGTAGACGGCCTCGATGCCCTCTGTCGCCATGGTCAGATCTCCTTCTCGGATGCTCGCTGTTGCTGCTCGTGGGTTGTGTCGAGGTAGGTCCGCAGCGCCTCGGCGACCAGTGCCGACAGCGAGAGACCCGACTCGATGGCATGGTGTTTGACCTGCTTGATCAGCCCGATCGGCAGGTACACGTTGAATTGCTTGACTTCCTCGTCGCCCACAACCAAATGCTAGCATGGTAGCAAGCTAAGAGCCAGGCCGCTTCTCAGCTGTCACGGGTGGGATCGTGGACAGGTGCCGGGAGCGGAGGGCGGTCAGTCGAACTCCAGTTCCGACCGCAGGCTCTCCCGGCCGGCCAACCACAGCGACAGCGCCTCGGTGCTGCCCCGAACCGGCCTGCCCCTGCCGCGCGGCCGACCGCCCTCGGTGGTCGGAATGACCCGGTAGCGCAACAGTTTCGCGCCGAGGACCCAGCTCCAGATGGTGCCTTCGAGATAGATCGCGCGGCCGGCCTCGGCCGGCAGGTCGTGCGGTTTTCCCAGCCCGCGCAACACATCCTGGTGGTGCATCGCGCAGTCGCCGGCCAGCAGCCAGGCGAACATCCGCGCCGTGACACCGGGATTCATCGCGACCGCCCTGCCGCGCCGGATCAGCTCCGCCCTCGACAGCAGTCGGCCCTCGCGGACCATGGCGGCGTTGGCGCGGTCGATGGTCAACCCGCTCGGCTTGGCATAGTTGAACAGCTGGTCGGTGCCGATGACGTGGGCCAGCACATCGCGCGGCGTCCAGCCGGCGCAGAGGGTGCTGCCCGCCTCGAACTCGGCCTCGGTCAGCGACTCCATGGTGTCCAGCAGCCGGGAACGTTCCCGCCGCAATGTTTCCGTCCAGGTCGATCCGGACGTCGACCCGCACGTCGAACCCGGCATCCGCCTGTCCTTCAGCGAATCCGCAGCCGCTTGAGCAGCCGGTAGGTCAGGGTGATCAGCCTGGCGAACTGCCCGGCCGGCACGCCGCGCGGCCGGTCGAAGCCCATGATGTGCTGGCTGGCCACGGTCTGCGGCTCGGTGTATTCCAGGATGCCCTGCTCGCCGTGCCGCCTGCCCTGGCCGGAGGCCTTCATCCCGCCCATCGGCGCGTCGTTGGAGGCGTAGGCCGAACCGAAGCCCTCGTTGATGTTCACCGTGCCGCACTGGATGCGTGTGCCGACCTCTCGGCCGTGCCGGGCGTCGCGGGTCCAGACGCTCGCGTTGAGGCCGAATTCGCTGTCGTTGGCGAACCGAACGGCCTCGTCCTCGTCGGCGACCGGGTACACCGATACGACCGGGCCGAAGGTTTCGTTGGCGTACAGTTCCATGTTCGGCGTGACGCCCTGCAGGATGGTCGGCTCGTAGAAGTACGGTCCGAGATCGGGCCGTGCCTTGCCGCCGACCAGGACCGTCGCGCCCTGGGTTCTGGCGTCCTCGACGTGTTTGGTCACGATGTCGAGCTGGCGTTGCGAGGTCAGCGAGCCGACGTCGTAGTGGTAGCCGAAACCCTTGTCCAGCTTGAGACCGCGCGTCTCGTCGACCAGCTTCGCGACGAACTCGTCGTAGACGGCGTCGTCGACGTAGATCCGTTCCATCGAAAGGCAGAGTTGGCCCGCGGTGGCGAAGCAGGCCCGCATCGCGCCCCTCGCGGCCTTGTTGACGTCGGCGTCGGCGAGTACCAGCATCGGGTTCTTGCCACCCAGCTCAAGGGTGCAGCCGATCAGCCGCCGTGCCGCCGCCTCGGCGATCCGGCGGCCTGCCGCGGTGGAACCGGTGAAGCAGATGTGGTCGGCACCGTCGATCAGCGGCTGGCCGAGTACGTCCGGCTCGCCGACGACGATCTGCAACACCTCGGCCGGCAGACCGGCGTCGATCATCAGCTCACGGGCCCGCAACGCGGTCAGCGCGGTCTGGGTGTCCGGCTTGAGTACCACCGTGTTGCCGGCCAGCAGGGCCGGGATCAGGTCGCACACGGCGAGCGACAGCGGATAGTTCCACGGCGAGATGATCGCCACCGTGCCCTTGGGCTGGTGCAGTTCCCAGGTGCGGGTGGCGCCCGGCAGCGCGCCCTTGCGCTTGCGCGGCGCGAGGAACTTGGCCGCGTTGCGGCCGTAGTACAGCGCGAGGCCCGCGACGTCGACGGTCTCCTCGAACGCGCTGCCGCGCGCCTTGCCCGTCTCGGTCTGGATGAGGTCCAGCAGTTCCGCGTTGCCGAGCACGACGTTGTGCAGGGCGAGGAAGGGTTTGGCGCGCTCGGCGGGGGGAGTGGCGACCCAGTCGTGCTGGGCGGCGTGTGCCCGGTCGAAGGCGACCCGGACGTCCTCGGCGGTCGAGGTCGCCAGCGTCGTCAGCGGCTCGCCGGTGAACGGCACGACCGTGGTCACCGTCGGTCCGCTGCCGGTCAACTGGCCGGCGAGTCGGTCGATGAGCTGTTGGGCGAGCATCGTCCACCTCCGCGCTGAAGTCCGCACTGCCGCGCAGGGCGGCACAGTGACACCGGCAATCAAGTTACCCGTACCACCCCGCGAACACGCCCGTGGCAGGAGCCGGCGGGCCGAGGCGCGGGCCGGCGGCAGCGGGGTGATGTCGTCCGGATCCACCCGACTTATGGACCTTGGCCGCCTTCTCCGCGATATCTACAGTGCCGGTTTGTGCCCACATCAGCGCCAAGATCCTTGTGCACGGTGCTCACCGTGCTCCTCGCCGCGGTGATCGCGCCGGCCACCGCTGCCGCTGCCCCGGCAGCCGCCACCACGGAATCCGTCGGCCAGCAGGCCAGGGTCGAGGACCTCCCGAACCAGCCGGTGCCCATACCCACCAGCCAGTGCCTCGCGAAGTACGGCACCGAGTGCTACACCCCGGCCCAGCTACGCGACGCCTACGACCTCAACCCCTTGTACCGGTACGGCATCACCGGCGCCGGCCGCACGATCGTGTTGGTCGACCCGTACGGCTCGCCGACCATCCAGCACGACCTCAATGTCTTCGACAAGCAGTTCGGCCTGCCCGACACCACGGTGCAGGTGTTCGCCTGGGGCAAGATCCCGCCGTTCGACCCTACCGACGACGACATGGTCGGCTCGGCCGAGGAGAGCACCCTGGACGTCGAGGTCGCGCATGCGATCGCGCCCGGTGCGAAGATCGTGCTCGCCGAGACCGCGGTCGACCAGACCGAGGGCCTCGTCGGCATGCCCGAGCTGATGGGCGCGATCAACGCGCTGGTCGACGCGCACGACGGGGATGTCATGTCGATGAGCTGGGGTACCCGCGAGGAGTACTTCCCCGGCTACGCGCAGGGCGACTACTCCAGCCTCGAGTCGTTGCGCTACGCGTTCAAGAACGCGGTCGCCCATGTTGTCACCCTGACCGCGAGTTCCGGGGACGGCGGCGGCTTCCCGAACGTCGGCGGCTTCTGGCCCAGCTCGGACCCGCTGGTCACCGCGGTCGGCGGTACCCATATCGACCTCGCCGACAACGGCTCGCGGACGAAACCGGACAGCGCCTGGCTCGACAGCGGCGGATACCGCTCGACCGTGTTCGGCAGGCCGGCCTTCCAGAACCCGGTTCGCTCGGTGGCCGGCACCCAGCGCGTCACCCCGGACGTCAGCCTCGACGCCGATCCGAACGGCGGCATGTGGGTGTACTCCAGCTTCCCGCCCGCCAACCAGACCGGCTGGTGGCTCGGCGGTGGCACCAGCCAGTCCGCGCCGATGTTCGCCGCGATCGTCGCGCTTGCCGACCAGGCGGCCCGGCACCGGTTCGGACAGATCGACAACGAGCTGTACCAGCTGTACGCCCAGCACGCCAAGGGCATCGTCGACGTGACCGTCGGTGACACCGCCGACCCGTCCGAGGGCTCGACCGGCTTCCCGGCCACACCCGGCTACGACCAGGCCACCGGCGTCGGCACCATCGACGCCGCGAAGTTCGTCGCCGACCTGCTGCTGCGCCACCCGTAACCCGTTACCGTCGAGGAGAGACGCCGTGCCCTACCGAATCCGGCGGGGCACGGCGTCGGATGTCCCGGTGACACCGTGGAGGGTGGTCGGCGATGATCGTTGACGAGCTACGGCGGGAACTGCCGGCTGACCGGGTGATCGCCGAGGCCGATTCGATGAGCGGCTACCTGCACGACGAGGCCGAATGGGCCACCTACGGCGCGCCGCGCCTCGTGGTCCGGCCGCGCAGCGCCGAGGAGGTGCGCGCGGTGGTGCTGGCCTGCGTCCGGCACCGGGTACCGGTGGTGACCAGGGGCGCGGGGACCGGGTTGTCCGGTGGTGCCAACGCGATCGCCGACGGCATCGTGCTGTCCACCGAACATCTCGCCGACATCAGGGAGATCAACCCGGTCGAACGGCTGGCCGTGGTCGGGCCGGGAGTCGTCAACGACGACCTGCGGGCCGCCTGCGCCGAACACGACCTGTGGTATCCGCCCGATCCGGCCAGCGCGCCGTGGTCGACGATCGGCGGGAACGTGGCGACCAACGCGGGCGGACTGTGCTGCGTGAAGTACGGCGTCACCCGCGACTACGTTCTCGGCCTGCAAGTGGTCACCGGGACCGGCGAACTGGTCCGGCTCGGCAGGCGCACCGCGAAAGGTGTTGTCGGCTACGACCTTGCCGGGCTGCTGGTCGGTTCCGAAGGGACACTCGGGATCATCACCGAGGTCACCGTGAAGTTGCGCCCCAAGGCCGGGCCGGAGCGCACCGTCGCGGGCTACTTCGACTCGCCGTTCGACGCCGGCCGCGCGGTGACCGCGATCGGGGCGGCCGGCATCGTGCCGTCCGCACTGGAACTCATCGACAAGCACTGCCTCGCCGCCGTGGACGCCTGGAAACACATGGGCCTTTCGGCCGACGCGAACATCGTCCTGCTCGGCCGGACCGACACGCCCGGCCTCGCCGGTGAGCAGGAAGCGGCCGGAATGTTGGACTGTTTCCGACGATCCGGCGCCAGTTGGGCGGCGCAGTCCACCGACCAGGCGGAGGCGGACGCGTTGTTCGCCGCGCGCAGGCTCGCCTATCCGGCATTGGAAAGGCTCGGCCCGGTATTGACCGAAGACGTCTGTGTGCCGAAAGCGGCCGTACCGGAAATGCTGGCCCGAATCGACGCGACCGCGACCCGCAACGACACCCTCATCGCGAACATCGCGCATGCCGGGGACGGCAATCTGCACCCGCTGCTCATCACCCCGCCCTGCGACGAGGCGGCCAGGGCCCGCGCGGTCGCCGCGTTCGACGAGATCATCGCCGACGCCATCGCGCTCGGCGGCACGGTCAGCGGCGAACACGGCGTTGGCCTCCTCAAACAGGACGGAATGGTCCGCGAGCTCACTCCGGCGGTAATGGACATGCATCGCGCGATCAAGAAAGCCCTGGGCCCGTACAATATCCTCAATCCCGGCAAAGTCATCGCGGCGTAACGTGTTGACCGTTTTAACCTGGGCGCAAAATTAACGGGTTAATGGGGCCATTAAAGATGTGAACAAGAACAATACTAAAGTATCGAACGGACCCGACTTTAGTATGTGCGGTGCGGGCTCTGCCGCGCCTTAAAATTTTCCTCATTCCCCGGAAAATTCGGTAAACGGAATGAGGGAAATGACAATGCACCTTTTCGCGTGTAAGGCCCTGGCCGGCACTGCGGTCGCGGCCGTCGTGGTCGGCACACTGGTGGCGGGCGCCACGAGCGCCTCGGCCCAGCCGACCAGCGCGGGCCCGTTATTCACCCATGCCCACAGTCATGCCAGAGGCAGCTCGGCAGCGTCCGGCGCGAGCAACTGGTCCGGTTACGTGCAGCAGGGCAGCACGTACAGCAGCGTGTCCGGATCGTGGACCGTTCCGCAGGTCAACAGCGACGCCAGCGGCTACTCCTCGACCTGGGTCGGCATCGACGGCTACTCCGACCAGTACCTGATCCAGACCGGTACCACCGCCAACTACGACGGCGGCCCCAGTTACAGCGCCTGGTGGGAGGTCATCACCCCGAGCGACGAGTTGCCCGAGGAAGACTTCAACATGACCGTCGAGCCCGGTGACTCGATCAGCGCGAGCGTCACCAAGGGTTCCGGCGAGAACTGGACGATGAAGCTGACGGACAGCACCACCGGTGTGAGCAAGTCCAAGAGCTACAGCTTCAACGGCCCCGCGTCGACCGCCGAGTGGATTCAGGAGGACACCGACGTCAACGGCTACGTCTCCTCCTCGCCCGACTTCGGCACGGTGACCTTCACCAACTGCGAGGCCAACGGCAGCGCCGCGTCGCTGAGTTCGGACACCTCGTTCCCGCTTGAGGACACCAACGGTGTCGTCGAGGACTCGATCTCCGGCCCGGACTCCTCAGGCAGTGGCTTCACCGCGACCTACCTGGCCAGCGGTTCGGACTGGTACCCCGGCGACGCGTCGAGCGCGGCACTGTCGGCCCGCACGCACTGACCCACCCTCATTCCCACCGGCTGGGCCGTTTCCGCACCGAAACGGCCCAGCCGGCTCGTGTTCTTCTCGGCCATCCAGGGTACTGACCTCCCAGCAGATCGCCGCCCGGTTGACCGGTACCGCGAGCCCGACCGGCGGCGGCCGGCGTCGTCAACGCCTACGCCGCGGTGACCGTGCAGGTGACCTCGGGTGGCGGGATCGCCGCCGCCGGTCGGACAACGCGGTCCGGATGGCCGCCGCCGAACAACGGACCGCGCCTGCCGACCGGTCCTATTTGGACCGTATCCGCGACAAGACCGGCCGGCGCCGCCGACCGGAACTCACCAGGCTGGCCATTCAGGAGGGCCTCGGCCTCAGCCAGTCCGACTGATCAGCCGCCTGCCGTAGTACGGCTCGCGGTGCGACCCTTCCAGGCGCCGCCCCTGCCGAGCCAGTGCCGGCGGGCCGAGTCGACGGTCATGGCCGCGTACAGCAGGGCGACTGCCGGCAGCAGGGGAGCGCGCCACGGCCCGAGCCGGTACAGCCGAAGGACCGGCAGGTAGCTGGCGCTCATCATGAGCCAGGCCGCGAGGCCGAACCCGAACAGCCACCAGGAACCGAGGCCGACCGCGCCGAGCACGGTCGCGACCACCGGGACGACGTAGAGGACGAGCAGGCCGACGATGGTGCCCAGCAGCAGCGCGGGGGAGTAGCGCAACTGGGTGTATGCCGACCGCGCCACCATGTCCCACAGGTCGGCCAGGCGCGGATACGGGCGGCGGCTGGCGACCTCGTCGGTGAAACCGAGCCAGGTCCGGCCACCGCCGGGACGGCGTTTGAGCAGGGTGCCGAGGGCGACGTCGTCGATCAGCGCGCCGCGAATGCACGCCAACCCGCCCGCCGCGACCAGCGCCGCACGGCGGACCAGCATGCAACCACCGGCCGCCGCCGCTGTTCGCGACTTCGGATTGCTCACCCTGCGGAAGGGATACAGCTGCGCGAAGAAGTACACGAACGCCGGCACCACAAGGCGCTCCCAGGCGGTCGCGGTGCCCAGGCGCACCATCAGCGAGACCAGATCCAGCCGCGCCGTCTGCGCCGCCGCGACCAGGGCACGGACGCTGTCCGGCGGATGGCCGATATCGGCGTCGGTGAACAGCAGGTAGGTCGGCTCGCCTGCCTCGGCGACACCCGCCGCCATCGCCGCGACCTTCCCGGCCCAACCGGGTGGCGGGCCTTCACCCGGCACGATCGACAGGGCCGGGGTGGCGACCGATCGGGCGACGTCCTCGGTGCCGTCGGTGCTCGCGTCGTCGACGAGGACGACCCGGAACTCACCGGGATAGTCCTGGGCCAGCAGCGCGGGCAGCGTGCTGGCCAGCATGGTCGCCTCGTTGCGGGCCGGCACGACCGCGACCACCGACGGCCAGTCGGTTCCCGGCGATGGCAGATCCGGCAGCCGGTGGCCGGTGCGCCAGTAGCCGCCATGCCCGACGAGCAGATAACCCCAGGCGAACAGCGCCAACACCGCCAACACGATCATCATCGCCACCCGGCCATTATCGGGTGCGCCGGTAATCCGCGGCCGGGCGAGGCCGATCGCACGGGTCGTCGGGAGCGCCGATCAGTAGGCGAGGACGGGCCTCCTGTCGTAGCGTGATGCCCATGGCCACGGCATCGGCGGTGGAATTCGAGGTTGGCGACCGCCTGCTGCGGATCTCCAGCCCGGACCGGGTGTACTTCCCGGCCCTCGGCGCGACCAAGCTCGACCTCGTCCAGTACTACCTCGCGGTCGGCGACGGCATCGTGCGCGCCCTGCGCGAGCGACCGTGCATGCTGCACCGGTTCCCGTCCGGGGTGGCCGGCGAGAAGGTGCACCAGAAGCGGGTGCCGGGCGGGGCGCCGCCCTGGCTGGAGACCGTGCGGGTCAGCTTCCCCCGGTACAACCGCTACGCCGACGAGCTGTGTGTCACCGAGCTGGCCAGCGTGATCTGGGCTGTGCAGATGTCCACAGTGGAGTTTCACCCGTGGAACTCCCGCCGCGCGGACACCGAACGTCCCGACGAGTGGCGGATCGACCTCGATCCCATGCCCGAGTGCGGTTTCGACACCGTCCGCAGGGTGGCGCTGATCGCGAAGGACGTGCTCGACGAACTCGGCGCGGTGGGCTGGCCGAAGACCTCCGGTGGCAACGGCCTGCACGTCTACGTGCGGATCGAACCGCGATGGAGTTTCGGTGAGGTCCGGCGCGCCGCGCTCGCCTTCGCGCGGGAGGTGGTCCGGCGCGCGCCGGACATCGTCACGACGACCTGGTGGCGCAAGGACCGCGACCCCGGCGCGCTGTTCGTCGACTACAACCAGAACTCCCGCGACCACACGATCGCCAGCCCCTACTCGGTGCGCGGGGTGCCGGAGGCGACGGTGTCCACGCCGATCACCTGGGCCGAGGTCACCGACGTCGAACCGGCCGACTGCACGATCATGACGGTGCCGGCGCGGTTTCGGCAGCTCGGCGACCTGCATGCCGGTATCGACGACGTCGCCTACTCACTGGACACCCTGCTGGAGTGGGCCGACCGCGACGGCCTCGACTGAACCAGCCCGCCAAGCGAACCGCGACCGCCGACAACAGTAGGTCTCAGGTCGGTACGACGAGCTTCCCCTTGGCATTGCCCGATTCCATCGCGCGGTGTGGGCACACAGGTGTACTCGGCGTAGCGGGGACAGTACGGCGCCGATCCGGTCGTCCAGTTCGGTTTCGAAGACCTTGGCCGCGCCCGCGAGCAGTGCTGCCCCGGCAGGGCTGACAGGCGATCGTGTTCAGTGCGCTCGAAGGCCTTGTGCGGATCGTAAGAAGCCCTTGTGCGGATCGTAAGGACGCGCACCGCGCTGGTCGGCCGCTCCGATCCGTAGGGTTGGCGGAGAGAATGTTCAGGGTGTGCTGATCGAGCGAGGTCGACATGGGATTCTTGACAGCCTTCGAGGTCCGAGGATGTGCGCTGGTGCGTGCCTCGGCGCTGGCGAGGCCATGACGCGAACAATGGCCTCGTCGACGGATGCGGCGGCGGTACCGATCCGGTTCGCCGTGCTCGGACCGATGCGGGTATGGCGCGGCAACGACGAGGTCGTCGACGGACCGCCACAACAGCGGGCCATCCTGGCGTTGCTGCTGGTCAAGGCGGGCGCGCCGGTCAGTATGGCGGAGCTGATCGACCTGCTGTGGACCGCCGACCCGCCGGCCAGCGCGGCCAATGTGGTGCACCGCTGCATCGGCACCCTGCGCAGGGCGCTGGAACCCGACCTGCCGACGCGGGCCGCTGGCCGCTGGCTCATCCGGCTGGTGGGCAGCTACCGGCTCAACGTGGACGTGGACTCGCTGGACCTGCTGAAGTTCCGTGGGCTGGCCGATCGGGCAAGGGCGCTGTCCGCGCAGGGCGATCAGGCGGGCGCGGTCGGCGTCTTCGTCGAGGCACTCGCGCTCTGGCGTGGACCGTGTGTCCTGGGTATCGAGGTTTCCCTGCGGGCCCGGCAGGTTTTCGCGCAGATCGACCGGGAGCGGGTCATCGTCGCGCAGGAGGCCGCGGACTGCGCGCTGCCGGCCGGGATGTCCCGAACGGTGCTGTCGGTGCTGCGTGAGGTGGCCGCGCTCGACCCGCTCGACGAGCCGTTGCAGTCGAGGCTGATCACCAGCCTCGCGGCGGCCGGTTACCAGGCCGAGGCGCTCAGTGCCTACCGCAGGGTCGCCGATGCGCTCGCCACCGAGCTGAGGATCAACCCCGGCAGGGAGCTACGCGAGGCCCACCAGCTCGTGCTACGCCAGCGGACCGGCCCGGCCTCGGCCGAAACCCCGCCAGAAACTCCGCCTGAAACCCCGGCCCAGAATCCTGCCGGCCAGGAAACTCAAGGGCCGGTCGTGTCGAAACCGGCCCCTGCTCCGCTGGTTCTGCCCGCCCAGCTGCCACCGGACCTGGCGATGTTCACCGGCAGGCGGAGCAACCTGACCCGGCTGGACACCCTGCTCGGCCCGGCCGACGCGGCGCGCTCGACGATGGCGATCTGCGCGATCGACGGCATCGCCGGTATCGGCAAGACCTCCCTTGCCGTGCACTGGGCCCACCAACTCGCCGACCGGTACCCCGACGGTCAGCTGTATGTGGACCTGCGTGGGTTCGACCCCAGCGGCGCGGTACTCGGACCGGGCAAGGCCCTGCGCGGGTTCCTCGACGCGCTCGGGATCGTCCCGCAGCGCGTCCCGGAGAGCCTCGAAGCACAGGCCGGCCTCTACCGCAGCCTGCTCAGCGGGCGCCGAGTGCTGATCCTGCTGGACAACGCGCGCGATGTCGCGCAGGTCCGGCCGCTGCTGCCGGCATCCTCCGGCTGCCTGGTGGTCATCACCAGCCGCAACCAGCTGGCCGGCCTGATCACCACGCATGCCGCGCACACCCTGACCCTCGACCCGTTCTCGGCCGACGAGGCCCGCGAGGCGCTCACCAGGCGTCTCGGTCCCGAGCGGCTCGCCGCGGAAACCGCGGCGCGTGACGAGATCGTCGAATGGTGCGCGGGCCTGCCGCTGGCCATGGCGATCGTCGCCGCCCGCGCCACCGTGCACCAGACCATGCCGATCGCGGCCATCGCCGACGAACTGCGCGACACGCGGACCAGATTGGACGCCTTCAGCGGCACCGACGACGTGGTCGCCGACCTGCGTGCCGTCTTCTCCTGGTCCTACCAACTGCTCAGCGAGTCGGCGGCGCGGCTGTTCCGGCTGCTGTCGGCCTCGGCGGGACCGGACATCTCGCGCAACGCGGCGGCCAGTCTGCTCGGCGTCCGCGCGCGGGAGATCCGGCCGTTGCTCGCCGAACTCACCGGGGCCCGGCTGTTGACCGAGCACTATCCCGGCCGGTATGTCGCGCACGACCTGATCCGCGTCTACGCCGCCGAACTCAGCGCTGAACTGGACACCGACGACGAACGCAGGCAAGCACTCGGCCGGCTGCTCGACCACTACCTGCACACCGCGCACCACGGTCAGACACTGCTGTGGCCGAACTTCCTGCCCGCCGCGCCGGCGCGGGCCAGGCCTGGTGTCTGTCCGGAAGAACTGGGCGGTCCGGCCGAGGTACTGACCTGGTTCACCGAGGAGCGGCATGTCCTCGTCGCGGCGGTCAAACTCGCCGCGGGCAACGGTTTCTCCACCCACTCCTGGGAACTGGCCCTGCGGTTGCAGCAGTTCTTCCAGCGCCAGGGCTACTGGCACGACTGGGCGGCGACCATGCGCACCGCGCTGGAGGCCGCACGCGAACACGGCGACACCGCGGGTGAGGCGTACTCGCATCGCAGTCTGGCCGGTGCGTACCACGGCCTCGGTCACTACGACAAGGCGATCGAGCACCTGACCAGAACCTGCGCGCTGTTCCACGAACTGGGCTTCCCGCGCACCGAACACGCCTACGTCTGTGCCAATTTCGGTACGGTCCGGCGTGAGCTGGGCCAGTTCGACAGGGCCATCGAGCACTACCGGGACGCGCTGGCGCTGTTTCGGGAAATGGGCCACGTCAAGGGGCAGGCCGCCGCCCTCGAAGGTATCGGCTGGTGCCAGACGCGGCTGGGCAACTACTCCGAGGCGATCGGCTTCATCACCGAGGGAATGGATCTCTACCGGGATTCCGGTGACCCCCATGGCGAGGCGAACTGCTGGTCCAGCCTCAGCGCGGCTCATCACCGCTCCGGTGGCGAGGCCGAGGCGGTGGAGTGTGTCACCAAGGCGATCGTGTCGTTCCGTGAGCTGGGCAACCGAGCCGACGAGGCGGAATGCCTGGTGAGCCTCGGCGACGCCCAGCTGGCCCTCGACGACCGCGCCGGTGCGCGGGAGGCCTGGCTCCGCGCCCTCGTGATGCTGGAGGAACTGCGGCTGCCGCTGGCCGAGGCGGTCCGCGTCCGACTGTCGTCCGTGCAACGCTAGGCAGGCCGCGCAACGGTAGGCAGGCTGTCAGCACCGAAAAGTAACTGGTTAGGCACACCAGCTGTGTACCGTCCGGACGGTAAGGCCACGGCACGACACGTTGGAGCCATCCATGTCCGAAGCACCGGTCGTCCTGCTCCCCGGTTTCTGGCACGGTAGCTGGTGCTGGTCGGAGGTGGCCGCCGAACTCGCCACGTTCGGCCGGTTCGCGGTCGCCGTCGAACTGGCCGGCCACGGCCTGCGCGCCCGCCGGCCGGCTGCCGCACTGGCCAGACCGTTCGACCCGGCCGCCTTCGCGACCGAGCCGTCGCCGGTCAGCTCGATCACCCTCGACGGCGCGGCCGAACTACTCGTCAGCCAGCTCAAGCACCTCGGCGGGGGCCTGCCCTGCGT
Source organism: Pseudonocardiaceae bacterium (assembly GCA_036268955.1). Lineage (GTDB taxonomy): Bacteria > Actinomycetota > Actinomycetes > Mycobacteriales > Pseudonocardiaceae > CAJCJE01. The sequence goes on along the minus strand of DATATE010000052.1, from coordinate 32,280 downwards.
GCTCGTCGCGCACAGCATGGGCGGCGCCGTCGCGAGCAGGGCCATCGAACTCGCGCCCGACCTCGTCGAACAGGTCGTCTACGTCGCGGCGTTCATGCCGGCCAGCGGAGTGCCCGCCGTCGACTACCTCGGCCAACCCGAGAACGCGGGGGACCTGTTGCCGACCCTGCTGCGGGCCGACCCGGCCGCGATCGGCGCGCTGCGGCTGGACACCGGCTCCGACGATCCCGACTACCGGGCCCTGCTGCGGCGCGCGTTCTACAACGACGTCGACACCGCGACCGCCGAAGCCGCCGTCAACCTGCTCAACACCGACGCCCCGGCCGGCATCTGCGCCGAGGCAACCGAACTGACCTCGACCTGGGGTTCGGTCCGCAGGACCTACGTGCACTGCCTGCGCGACAACGTGGTCCGGCCGGCCCTACAGCGCCGGTTCATCGCCGAGGCCGACGCCGCTTTCCCGGCCAACCCCACCACCGTGGCGGAACTGGACTCCTCGCACTCACCGATGCTGTCCATGCCCGAACGCCTTGCCAGGATCATCGTCGAGGTCTGACCTCGGCTCTCCCTCTCTCGCGGACATCCTCGCGCACGGCGACGCGCCGTTCGACCGGTCGTGGATGCGGGCCACGTTCGATCACTACTGGGACTACGCCCAGCACGTGACGAACTGGACCAACGCACTGCTCGGCCCGCCACCGCCGCATGTGCTGGAGATCCTCGGCGCGGCCAGCATGAGCCAGCCGGTCGCCAACCGGTTCGTCAACGGTTTCAACGATCCGTCCGACTACCAGCACTGGTTCATGGACCCGGAGAAGTCCAAGGCCTATCTCGCCGAGGTCATGGCCTAGTCGTTCGGGTGTCCCCGCGTCGTTGCCGGCACGGGGCACCAGAAGGTCCTTTTGGGACGGTCGTCAGGCGCCGAACTCGGCGGTTTCCCGTGTCCAGGACCGCGTCTGTGCGCTGAGGGTGATTCCGAGGCCGGGACGGGCGGACAGGTGCATCCGGCCGTCGCTGATCTCCAGTCGCTCGTTGAACAGCGGCTCCAGCCATTCGAAGTGCTCCACCCACGGCTCCTGCGGGTAGCTGGCGGCCAGGTGCAGATGGATCTCCATGGCGAAGTGCGGCGCGAGTTGGAGGTGATGCTGGTTGGCCAGGGTCAGCAGGGTGAGGAACTGGGTGATGCCACCGATGCGCGGCGCGTCCGGCTGGATGATGTCCACCGCGTCGTGCCTGATCAGCTCCCAGTGCTCGGCGACGCTGGTCAGCATCTCGCCGCTGGCGATCGGGGTGTCCAGCGCGGTGGCCAGCGCCGCGTGGCCCTTGGCGTCGTAGGCGTCCAGCGGTTCCTCGATCCAACCGAGGTCGAACTCCTCAAGCGCCCTACCGATGCGCGCCGCCGTCGGCCGATCCCACTGCTGGTTGGCGTCGACCATCAGCGGCACCTCGTCGCCGAGATGTTCGCGGACCGCGCGGACCCTGGCGAGGTCGACCCTGCTGTCCGGATGACCGACCTTGATCTTGATCCCGCCGATACCGCGTTCCCTTGTCGCGGTCGCGTTCTCCAGCACCTGCTCGATCGGGGTGTGCAGGAACCCGCCGGAGGTGTTGTAGCAGCGCACCGAATCCCGGTGCGCGCCAAGGAGCTTGGCCAGCGGCAGCCCGGCGCGCTTGGCCTTCAGGTCCCACAGCGCGATGTCGAACGCGGCGATCGCCTGGGTGGCAAGACCACTTCGGCCGACCGAGGCGCCGGCCCAGCTGAGCTTTGTCCAGATCTTGGCGATATCACTGGGATCCTCGCCGATCAGGACCGGCGCGACCTCCCTGGCGTGCGCGAACTGGCCGGGCCCACCGGCCCGTTTCGAATAGCTGAAGCCGATCCCTTCGTGACCGCCTTCGGTGCGGATCTCGGCGAACAACAGCGCGACCTCGGTCATCGGCTGTTGCCGGCCGGTCAGCACCTTCGCGTCACTGATCGGGGTGGCCAACGGAAGGTAGACCGAGGACAGCCGGACCGAGCTGATCCGGTCGATGGTCGCCGCACCCGCTTGGGCGGCGGCAAGGACGGCGGGTGGCACAAGGGCAGCGCTGGACATCCGTACTCCTCACGGAGACGTACTCCTCACGGAGATAGGTCGGGGTGGTGCGCGCCGCCTGCCAGCATAGAAGGCCGCCGACCGAGCCGCCGTACGGGTGCGGCCGAGGTCACCCTTGGTCGCCAAGACCGCGGCAGTGACCGGAGCAGTGATCGGTAACGGCGGTCGGTCCTGGTCTTGTGCCGGAGCGCGACATGGTGTGTGCTCTGCGTTGTCCCCGATCTGGCGAGGTGGTCATGGCAGAGTTCTCCAGGCGTCGGTTGCTCGGTTCGGCATTGGGCGTCGGCGGCGCCGTCGCCGCTGCTTCCCTGTTGCCACCAAACCTGCAACTCGCCATGGCGGACACCGCCCGGCAGCCCGGTTCGATCGACGAGATCGAGCACGTCGTGATCATGATGCAGGAGAACCGCTCCTTCGATCACTACTTCGGCACCATGCCGGGCGTGCGCGGGTTCGGTGACCCGAACGCGACAACTCTCCCCAGCGGACGGTCGATCTTCTACCAGCCGGACCCGGACAACCCCGACGGCTACCTGCTGCCGTTCCACCTCGACACGAAGACCACCAGCTCGCAGGCGATCCCGTCCACCAGCCACGCCTGGGCGACCCAGCACGATGCCTGGAACGGCGGGAAGATGGACAACTGGGTGCCGGCGCACCGCGCGGCGGACGGCGACGCGCACGGCCCCTACACGATGAGCTACTACGAGCGCGCCGACATCCCGTTCCAGTTCGCGCTCGCCGAGGCCTTCACCATCTGCGACAACTACCACTGCTCGCTGCTCGGACCGACCTGGCCCAACCGGCTCTACCACTGGACCGGCATGATCGACCCGAGCGGCCAGTACGGCGGACCGGTGATCAGCAACGTGATTCCGGAGCCGTTCCGCTGGACCACCTACCCGGAGCGGCTCACCAAGGCTGGCGTCTCCTGGCACGTGTACCAGGAGGAGGACAACTACGGCTGCAATCCGCTGGAGTTCTTCCAGGCCTACCAGGACGCCAAGGTCGGCGATCCGCTCTACGAGCACGGTCTCGCCATCGGGCCGACCAACCAGTTCGCCCAGGACGTCCTGAACGACCGGCTGCCCACCGTGTCCTGGATCATCCCGACCGCGCCGCAGTGCGAGCACCCGGACTACATCCCGGCATCCGGCGCCGACTTCGTCGCCGAACAGTTGGACGCGTTGGCCGCGAATCCGGAGGTCTGGCGCAAAACGGTCTTCATTCTCAACTACGACGAGAACGACGGTCTGTTCGACCATGTCATCCCGCCGACCCCGCCGGCGGGCACCCCGGACGAGTTCGTCGACGGCCTGCCGATCGGCGCCGGCATCCGGGTGCCGTGCATCATCGTCTCGCCGTGGACCCAGGGCGGTTTCGTGGCCAGCGAACCGTTCGATCACACCTCGGTACTGCGCTTCCTCGAACGCATCACCGGTGTGCGCGAAACCAACATCACCGCCTGGCGGCGGCAGACCTTCGGCGACCTGACCTCGGCACTCGGCTTCCCGGTCAGCAGGCGGTTTCCGCCGCTGCCGCCGACCAAGCAGCAGCTGTGGGCGGCCGAACAGCAGGTGGCCACCCTCCCGCCCGCCACCCTGCCCGGTGCCGACCAGACCCCGCCGCACCAGGACGGCACGTCGAACCCGACCTCCGCCGCCCGCCCGTACTCGATGAGCCGGATCGTCGAGAACGCCACCACGCACAGCGCGGACTTCCCGAACGGCACCGACGGCACCAACTTCCCCGGTATCCAGGACGGGGTGCCCGGTACCGGTCCCACCAGCGGGATCTACACCTACGCCGCGGCGATCACCAGCTTCACCATCGTGGTCGTCGACCCCGCCGACCACACCCTCGTGGCCAGCATCAGCGCAGGCGCGAACCCGTACGCGATCACCAGCGGACCGGCCGGCAAGCTCTACATCAGCAACTCCGGCGGCGGCGACGTCTCGATCCTGGACACCACCAAGGGCACCATCACCGGCAGCGTCACCGTCGGCCTGCAACCGCACGGTGTGGCGACCGCGCCGGATGGCAAGCACGTCTACGTGGCCAACACAGGTCCGGACACCGGCCCCGGCGGATCCCGGACGGTATCGGTACTGGACACCGCCTCCGATACGGTCACCGCGACCTGGCAGGCCGGTCTCGCGCCCCGGTTCCTCGCGCCGAGCCCGGACGGGCGCTCGCTGTATGTCAGCTGCTTCGATGGAGTGTCCATACTGGACACCGGCCACGGTGCGGTGCGCCGCTCCCTGCCCGATCAGGCCCAGGCACAGGGGATCGCGGTGCATCCGGACGGCACCCGGCTGTACGTGGCCAACACCTGGCAGAACACCGTGTCCGTGGTGGACACCCGGAGCTTCCGCGTCCTCGCGCGGGTCCGGGTCGGCAAGACGCCGTGGCAGGTCGCGGTCAGCCCGGACGGTTCCAGGGTCTACGCGACCGGAGCCGGCGACGACACCGTGACCGTCTTCGACGCGGCCAGCAACCGGGTACTCGGTTCGGTGCTGGTGCACCACATGCCGACCGGGATCACCGCGACCGCCGATGCGATCTGGGTGTCCACCAATGCCTCCAGCACCGTGGACGCCATCGATCCGGCCACCCTGGCCGTGGTCGGCAGCGTGCCGATCGGGATCTCCAGCCAGCCGGCCGGCATCGTCGTCGCCTGAGCCCCGGCTCCGGTCAGCTCGGCCCTCCGGTCCGAACCCGGTCGCGTCGCCACACCGTGTGCGAGTCGAGCTGCAAGGACAGGGCGGCCAGGCCGAACAGGATGCCGCCGACCAGCCATCACCGGGAGATCGGGAATCGCCGCGCGTGGCCGTCGAGGTGCGTCATGGCTCAGCCCTCCGCGCGACGACGCAGCAGCGGGGTGAGCCGATAGTCGACCAGCGGCCGCATGACCAGGGTGGTCGCGGTCCGCTCGATGCCGGGCACCGCGAGCAGCAGGTCGGCGATCCGGTAGAGGTCGTCGGCGTCGGTCGCGACCACCTGCACCAGCAGGTCGAACTCGCCGGAGATGCCCTGCACCTGGAGCACCTCCGGGATGTCGGCCAGTGCCTTGGCCACCTCGTCGAGCATCCGCTGGGTGACCCGGACGGTGACGAACGCGCTGAGCGGATAACCCAGCGCCGCAGGCGTGATCCGTCGTTCGAAGGACTCCAGCGCACCGGTCTTTTCCAGGCGGGTCAACCGGGCCTGTGCGGTATTGCGCGAGATGCCGATCTGGTCGGCGAGCGCGCTGGTCGTGGCGCGCGGAAACCGGGTCAGCGCCAGCAGCAGCTTGGCGTCGATCGAGTCAAGGGGCGCGCCGGTGCGCATAGTGCTCAATCTGAACCGTCCCAGTAGTCGGGTGGTTGTGCGTTCTGCGCAAGTTTAGGCGCCGTGGTTGTGCAGAGTCCCGAGGCATGATGCGCTGCTCGTCGCACTTTGCACTCCGTGAGGTCAGTGGCAGGGTGCGCGGTCCGGGTGGGCACGTTCTGCGGAGGCAGTGTTGACGAGGAGTACCGCGAGCGCGGTCCGACCGGCGGAAAGCGACGAGTTCGGCGCGCTGCACGAGGTCGAGCGCAGGGTGCTGTGGCTGTCCACGGCGATCATCCATCATGCGAACCGGGTGCGGCCCAACGAGTCCGGCCTCAAGGTCGGTGGCCACCAGGCGTCCTCCGCGTCGCTGGTGTCGATCATGACGATGCTGTGGTTCAAGCACCTGCGCCCGCAGGACCGCGTCTCGGTGAAACCGCACGCCTCCCCGGTACTGCATGCGATCAACTACCTGCTCGGCGCGCTCGACGAGTCCTACCTGACCCGGCTGCGCGAGTTCGGCGGACTACAGAGCTACCCGAGCCGGTCCAAGGACCCGGACCCGGTCGACTACTCGACCGGGTCGGTCGGCATCGGCGCGACCGCACCGATCTGGGGCGCCATCGCCCGCCGCTACGTGCACAACACCGTTGGCGAGGCAGGCGCCGGCCGGCAGTACTCCCTGCTCGGCGACGCCGAACTGGACGAGGGCGCGGTCTGGGAGGCCGTGCTCGACCCGGCCGTCGCGCAGCTCGGCGAGATCGTCTGGGTGGTCGACCTCAACCGCCAGTCGCTGGACCGGGTCGTGCCCGGTATCGCCGCCGACAAGCTGGAAGGGATCTTCCACGCGGCGGGCTGGCAGGTGCTCACGGTCAAGTACGGGCAACTGCTCGAAGCGCTGTTCACCCGGCCCGGCGGGGACACACTGCGGCGGCGGATCGACCAGATGCCCAACCCGGAGTACCAGCGCCTGCTGCGCTGCCACGCCGACCAGTTGCGCACCCGCCTGCCCGGCGACGGAACCGACCGCGAGCAGATCGCCGGCCTGCTCGACACCGTGGACGACGACACCCTGATCTCGGCCATCCGCAACCTCGGCGGCCACGATCTCGGCGCGCTGGACACCGCGTTCGCCGGCATCGACGACACCCGGCCGACCGTCATCCTCGCCTACACCGTGAAGGGCTACGGCCTGCCCAGCCAGGGCCATCCGCAGAACCATTCCTCGCTGCTGACCGCCGAAGAGATGAACGGCCTCGCCGACCGGCTCGGCACCGACCTGGACGCGCCATGGCGACGTTTCGCCGAGAGCAGCGAGCCGGCCCAGCTGTGCGCGAGCACCGCGACCCGCCTGCGCCGACCCGCCTTCACCCGACAACAGCCGCCCGCGCTGCCCGTCGACATCGGCCGCACCCCGGCCGGCACGGCCACCACCCAGGCCGCACTCGGCAGGACCCTGCTCGACCTGACAAGGCAGGCACCGGAGGCCGCGCGCAGGCTGGTCACGGTCAGTCCGGACGTAAGCTCGTCGACGAACCTGGGCGGCTGGGTCAACAAGGTCGGCGTCTGGTCGGTGACCGAACGGCCCGACTGGTTCGCCGACGACACCGAGACCATCCTGCACTGGCGGGAGAAACCGACCGGCCAGCACATCGAACTCGGCATCGCCGAGACGAACCTGGTCGGCCTGCTCGGCGAACTCGGCGCGACCTGGAGTCGCTGGGGCCAGCCGCTGCTGCCGATCGGCGTGCTCTACGACCCGTTCGTCGAGCGCGCCCTGGAACCCTGGTCGTTCGGCATCTACGCGGGCGGCCAGTCGATCCTGGTCGGTACCCCGTCCGGCGTGACCCTGGCGCCCGAGGGCGGCGCGCACCAGTCGATCAAGACCCCGTCCATCGGCATCGAACAACCCGGCTGCGTCAGCTACGAGCCCGCGTTCGCCATCGACACCGAATGGACGCTGCTGGCCAGCCTCGCCCAACTCGGCAAACCGGACGGCCGCTCAGCCTACCTGCGGCTGTCCACCCGCCCGGTCGACCAGAAACTGGCCGAGGTGCCCACCGACCCCGCGGCCCGCGAACGCCGCAGGCGGCAGGTCGTGGCCGGCGGATATCCGTTGCGCCGCACGGACAATCCCAAGGTCACCATCGCCGTGATGGGCGCCATCCTGCCCGAAGCGCTGGCCGCCGCCGAGCGCCTCGACCAGATCGGCATCCCCGCCGACGTCGTCTGCGTCACCAGCCCCGGCCTGCTCTACTCGGCGCTGCGCGTCCGGCAGGGCCTTGAGACGGGCGAGTCCTGGATCCTCGACCAGGTGTTCCCGGCCGAGCGAGCCACCCCGCTCGTCACCGTCCTTGATGGACACCCGCATTCGCTGGCCTTTCTCGGCACCGTCAACCGGACCCCGGTCAGCTCACTGGGCGTCACCAGCTTCGGCCAGGCCGGCGATCTCGACGACGTCTACCGTTACCACGGCCTCGACACCGACAGCGTCGTCCGCGCGGCTCTGGACGTCCTCGGCTGATTCGACTCCCACGGATACGGCCCCCGGACCTGGCGAGGTCCGGGGGCCGTATCCGTCGGTCAGCGGGTGAACTGGCCGTTCTTCACGCCGGTCAGCAGCTCGGTCAGGCCGATGTGCAGCACCGGGCCGGCCGGGTTCTTGCTGTCACGCATCTGATCGAGCGTCCGTGCCAGCTCGACACAGTTGCCGTTCGGGTTGCTGTAGCTGGACTTCCGCCAGCGATCACTGCTCATGTCGTCGCTCCATCTCGTCTGCGATCTCGGCGATGAGCACCGTTGTGGCGGCGGGGCTCATCGCAACATTCTTTATGAACTCCACTGCCCCCGTATACGCCTCGACGTCAGCGGCATCCGGCACGAACGCACCGGAGCTGAAATGCTCGAAGTGGATGACCGGCGGTGCGTCAGGGAAGGCGTACACGACGAACGGGCCGGCGAAACCAGGGTGCCAGCCGACGCCGAGCTTGATGATCCGTACGTCGACATTCGGTCGGCCACTGATTTCGAGCAGGAAGCGCAACTGGTCGATCATCACCTCGGGCCGGCCGATCGGTTCACGAAGCGCCGCTTCGCCGATCAGTGCAAGGAACTCGACCGGATCGCGTCGGGTGATGATCTCGCGGCGACTCATCCGCACCATCACGCGCTGCTCGATCTGTGGATCGGACAGCCCGCTCGCCTTTGCGATCGCCCGCGCGTAGTCGGCCGTTTGCAGCAGACCGGGGATGACCATCGGATGCCATTCGGTGATGGCCGATGCCGCGCGCTCTGACTCCACCGCGCCTGCCAACTGCTGCGGGATGCCGGGCATGCCGATGGTGAGCCAGTTGGGTTCGGCGGCGTGCCTGGCCAGATCGAGGAGGCGTTCCTTCTCGGTGGTGTCGATGCTGACCTTGCCCTCGCCCACGATGTCCAGAGCGGTGAGCAGCGATGCCACGTCTTCCGGGCTGGGCAGCCGTTGGCAGGTCTCCCAGTTGCTGACCATGCCGTGGCTGAGGCCGAGTCGAATGGACAGTGCGCGTCCGCTGATTCCGGCGCTTTCCCGCAGGTCCCGGATTGCTGCGGCAAGGGCTCGGGCTCGTGGTGTCAGGCCGGCGCTGGTTGGCATGGCCGAATCATAGACGGTGTCCACAACGTGTGGACGAGTCACCCGAACGAGTGTAATGCACATGTCCTGTGGACATAAAAATGTCCACAGGACATACTTGGTGGCGTGCGGAGAATCCGGCGGTCCGAGGAGGAATCGATGATATGGCTGATAGTCGGGGCTCTTGGGCTGCTGGTCGCTCTCGCGTTGTCGGCGCTGCGCGTGGCCCGTGGTCAGGCGGCCGAGGTGGCCGCCTATTTCCGCGACCAAGTTGATGAGCTGGCCGACGAGCCCGAAGCCACCACCGGGTTTGTGGCGTCCGGTGGCGGCGGCACGGCGGAGGGAAGGCGAACCACTCGCACCTCCGCCGTGCCCGGACGCCATGTCGGATGAGCAAAGGACGGCGCCGACGATGACCGACCAATCACCGGTTGACCCACCGACCAGCGGCCGGCGCGAGAGCGCCAATCCTCCAGGGCGCGACACCGCCTCCCTCGCGCCGGCCGCGCCTGCGTCAACCGTTCCTCGTTACGGGTTCAGTGGCTATGGCGTGTTGCTGTACGTCCACGAACTGGTGTCACCGCAGGGACAGGCGTTTGTCGCGGAATGCGGCGTCGTCGCTCTCGCGCTGCCCGGTCGCGTCCGGCCGACCTCGCGGTGGCTGATGCCATGCGCGAACTGCTTTCCGGATGGTTTACCTCCCGACGCGACAGGCTGAATCACAGCAGCCGCCACAGGTGGTCGGGAGTGCCGCTGTCGTCGAACTGCACGACCGAGGCGGAATCGGCGTAGGACATCTGGTCGACGCCGAGCACCTTGCCGGAGTTGGCGTTGCGCACCCGCCACAGGACGCCGGGAGAGGGGAGCAGGCACCAGAGATGGTCGGCGGTGCCGTTGTCGTCGAACTGGACCACCTGCGCCGAGTCGGCGGTCGACATCTGGTCGACCCCCATGACCTTGCCGGAGTTCTGGTTGCGAATGCGGAAGTTGCCGTTCGCGTCCGGGATGAACTGCCAGAGGTGATCGGCCGTGCCGTCGTCGCCGAACTGGACGACGTGGGCCGAGTCGGCGGTGGACATCTGGTCTATCCCGACCACCTTGGTGGAGTTGAGGTTCTGGATGCGCACGGTTGCGTCGGGGATCAGCCGCCAGAGGTGGTCGGCGGTGCCGTTGTCGTCGAACTGGACCACCTGTGCGGAGTCGGCGGTGGACATCTGGTCGATGCCGAGCACCTTTCCCGAGTTGCCGTTGCGAACTTTGACAAGGCCGTTTCCGGTGTCCATGAGCTGCCAGAGATGGTCGGGGGTGCCGTTGTCGTCATATTGGACGACAGGCGCCGAGTCGGCCGTTGACATGTTCGCGACGGCCAGGACCTTGCCGGAGTTCTGGTTCTGGATCCGGCAGGCCGGGCCGGGCGTGCCCCAGGTGCTGGTGCCGCCGGTCTGTGGGAAGGTGGTGATGCGCAGGCGGGCCGCGCCCATCGGGATCAGGGTGATCTGCTGGTTCGGTGCCGAGGTGCTGACCGGGCCGTCCCGCAGGAGCCCGACCACGTTCTGGCTGTCCGCTGTCCAGTCCGGGATCTGTTGTGCCTGGGCGGTGATCCGCAGCGGCGCGTTCGCCAGGTTGAACGGGTCGTTGACGTTACCGGTCTCGGTGACCGTGAACTGCTGGTCGGGAAGGAGGCCGAAGTTCCACGGCGAGCCGGCATCGACCTCGTACTGTGGCCAGTCCGCGCTGCCGGCGACCTGGCTCCATTGTTCGTCGATGCTCAGCGAGAAGGTCAGCGGACCGTAGTTCACCGAGACGGCGTTGTGGTTCGCGGCCCAGTTCGTGACGGTTGGCTGCCTCGGCAGGCGCAGCACGATCGTGTCGCCGCCCTGCCAGGTGCGGCTGATCGTGGCGAAGCGCGGGCCGCCGGACACCGCGACCGCGGTGCCGTTCACGGTCAGCGCCGGGTTGGCGCACCAGGCGGGGATGCGCACGGTGAACGGGAAGGTTGCCGGCGTTGAGGCCGTCAACTGGAAGGTGATGGTGTCGCTGAAGGGGTAGCTGGTCGCTTCTGTGACGGTCACCGTCGTGCCGCCGTTGACCTGCGCGGTGACCGTGGACGGACCGAAGAGGGCCGCTGCCAGGCCGCCGTCGGGGGTGGCCAGCCACATCTCCTCGATGAAGTAGGGCCACCCCTGGCCGTAGTTGTGCGGGCAGCAGCGGTACTGGTCGACGCCCGGCAGATAGGCCTGCATGGCGAAGCCGTTGTCGAACTGGCCGAGCGTCTTCGCCACGTCGTCGAGTTGGATGCTGTTCGCGCTGGTGATGTAGTGCGCGACCTTGCCCTGCGGATCGAGCGCGGCCGGCAGCATGTTGAACGCCAACTGCTCGGTGCGATCAGCCCAGATCGGGTCACCGGTGCTGCGGGTGAGGATCTCGTTGCTGGCCATGAACTCGACGATGCCGCAGGTCTCGAAGCCCTGGCGGGGATCGCCGAAACCGGGGCGGGCGATCTCGTCGCCGGCGAAACCGCCGCCGGGGAACTGGCCGTAGCTGCCCATCATCGCGGCGAAGTTCTGGTAGCCGGCCTGCTGGTCGCTCGCGGCACCGGAGAGGGTCCAGTACTGCGTGGGTTCGCGGAAGCCCTGCGCGAAGTTGACGTTGTGCAGGGAGGCGAGATTGTTCACCCAGTTCGCCGAGTTCTGGTGGATGCGGGTGGCCAGATCGAGCAGGGTCGAGTCGCCGGTCCGGTTGTAGAGCCAGAAGATCACGTCGAGCGTGTCACCCCAGCGGGTGTTACCCCAGCCATCGGTGAACACGGTGTTCGGCTGGGCGGCCATGAACTGGAAGTACTTGGTCAGGAACGGGTCGATCCGGCTGTCCTGCTGGAATTCCGCCCAGGAACGCAGCGCGTGGGTCATCGGCATGTACGGCCAGAAGTCGACGTGGCCGTTGAGCGAGGTGCGCAGGCCGGTCGGGCCGAAGAAGCCGTCGGCCGCCTGGGTCGCCAGGACCGCGTCGATCCACTTCTCGGTGTCCGCCGCCACCGTGGCGTCCCCGGTCAGGTAGCCGAGGTCGCCGTAGCCGCGTACCAGTAGGGCACCTCCTCCCAGCCGACCAGATCGGGCTGCACCCAGCCGGTCTGGCTGAAATCGAGGAAGTGCGAGACCTGCTGGTACTGGCCGTTGAGGCCGTTGAGCTGATAGTCCAGCTGGGTGGCCAGCCAGCCCTGCGGCCGTACCGCGCCGGGCGGCAGCCGGAGGAACGCGGCGGGTTGCAGCGGTGCGGAGTTCACCGGGTACTGGGCGCCCGATGCGTGGGGGAGTGCGGCGGTAGCGGCGGCCGGAGCGGCCGTACCGCCGAGCGCCCCGGCGCCGAGAAGGACAGCGGTGCTCTTGAGAAACGTGCGGCGTTGCATCGTCACTGTGCTGCTCCTGACCTGCCAGCCCGAACGGGCGAAGGGGTTGTGGTCAATTGCCGGCTGCGGGCGACCGACCCCGAGCAACGGTCAAGGATAGCGGCCGTCGGCCATATTTACAACGTTGTACCCACGTTGTAAATATGCGGAACACGCTCGGGGTCGGTCATCAGCCGGGTGAAGAGGTCAGCCGCCCGCGTTCATCAGGTCGAGGGCGGACTGTTGGCGGGCGGCGTCGGTCTGATCGAACGGGCCGGCCCACATCAGGCCGTACTGGTCGGCGGTGTCCCGGTCGGCCGAGTACGCGGAGTTCGCCTGCTTCTGCAGGTAGGCGGTGTACGGATGGGTGGACAGCGCGGTGTTCAGTTCGGCGAGGCCGCGCACGTAGGCGCCCTTGAACGAGGGACCGTCGGCACCGCCGCCACCCGCTGTCTCGCCCGGATCGTGCAGGATGCCGTTGGTGTTGAGCAGCGAACTCGTCGTCGAGGCGTTGGCGAGTGCCTGCGCGGTGGCCAGGTAGGCGCTGTTGCCGGTGGCGCGGTACAGCTCGGCCAACGCGGCCAGCGGCACGCCCTGGTTGTAGGTGTAGACGGGGGCGCCGTTGTTGGCGCAGGTGGACAGGTCGAGACCGTCGTTGATCAGGTCGGAGCTGTTGATCATCCCGCTTGCCGCGAACCAGTTCCAGCCTGCCTCGGCCCGCTGGAGGTAGGCGGTGTCGCCGCTGATCCGGTTGTGCAGCGCGGCGTTCAGCTCGACGTAGAGACCGTTGGCGATCGCGTTCTTGTACGTTTTCGCGGTACTCCACCAGATTCCGCCGCCGCAGGTGCTGTCCCAGTAGGAGTACATGTAGTCGGCGTCGGCGCGGGCGGTGTTGAGGTAGGCGCTGTTGCCGGTGAGGTCGTAGGCGTCCACCCAGGCAAGGCCCCACCAGCCGGTGTCGTCGAGATAGCCGTTGGTGAAGTTGCCGCTCTGCGCGTTGAGGTCGAGGTTGTAGGTGTTGGCGATGATGTACTCGTAGCTGCCCATCCCGGTGTCCCGGATGTTGTCGATGATCGCGGTCAGCGCGTTCGCCGAGTTCCACCAGCCGGTGGTGTTGAAAAGGCCGGTCGACGGGTTGTAGTACTCCATCTCCGCGGTGGCCGCGGCGGTCTGCCGGTTGCCGGCGTTCCAGGTGGTGCGCGCCCAGCTGGTGCAGCTGATCGCGGTCGAGCCGGCCGGTTGGCCGCAGGCGCGCAGCAGGCCGATGCCGCCGGTGTTCCAGTTGTCGGAGTTGTACATCAGGGTGCGCCAACCGGTGTAACCCGACGGGGTGATGGTGTCGCCGAGTTTGCTGCCGCCGGTCCAGGTCGCGCCGCCGTCGAAGGACCGGTCCATCCAGACCTCGTCCCCCGGCGCGCTGTTGGTGATCGCGGCCCACCCCATATCGTCGCTGTCGTCCATGTGCAGCTCCAACTGTCTGCTGCCGGCACTCGCCGTGACCGCGATCCGGTCGGTCGGGGACAGCGCGGGATCGCGGGTGTCGCAGTACTTGTCGCAGATCGAGATGTTCGCGGCCGGTGCGACGGACGGCGAGGTGTCCGGCGCTGTGCCGGTAGCGCCTGGGGTGGCCGCCGAGGCCGGCCCTGCCGAGGTGGCCAACGCGAGTGCGGTCAGCGCGGGCAGGACGGTGAACAGTGTGAGTTTTCCGGACAGTCGCATGCCGGGCTCCTTTCCGGTGCCCTGTGTCTGGTCGGTATCCCGAGTTTCACACCGGAAAGGGCTGCCGGTATTCACAGTAATAAAGTGAATGCTGGCAATAATTTGGCTCTAGGACATTTGGCCGCTGATATGTTCTGGCGGATTGATTCGGGTCATCTCGAATAGTCGATCAATGGCAATTCGGCCTAATACGACGACTCCGGTTATCGCGACCGGCGACGTTGCGGTGGCACGGGAGTTCGTCCGGTCCTGAACACGGTTCGGGGCCCGACCGCAGCAGGCCGGGCCCCGATGACCGCTGGGTTCAGCCGGTGGTGACGGTCGCGGTGAGGGTGATCAGCATGCTTGTCAGCACGACCGTGTGCCGGCCGGCAGGAAGGTTCAGCTGGGCCGGGTCGATGGTGTCGGTGACGGTGCCCAGCACGCTCGCGGTGAGCGTGGCGACGGACTTGCCGTCCACGGTCACCTGCACCGGATGGCCGGGCAGGAAACCGGTCCCGGACAGATAGCTGATGCCGCCGGCCGGTATCGAGCCGGGGGACAGGTGCAGGTCCTGCCGCAACTGTGTCTGCGCGACCGAGGCCTGGTGCGCCGGTGAGTTCCAGCCCTGCGTGCGTACCGCGCCGACGAGGGCGGGCACGAACCGGCTCGCGTCGATGGTGCCCCAGCCCGTTGCCACGTCGAAACCGTTGCCCGCCGCGAAACCGGGAATGAGCTGCTTCTCGCGGTTGGTCACCGAATCGCTGCCGGTGCGGACGTCGGCGATGCCCGCCTGTGCGCCACGCGGACCGAGCAGGCCGTAGAGGGCCTGGTTGACCGGACCGACCGGGCCGTGGTTGAGCTGCGCGGCCAGGGCGAGTATGCCGGCGAACAGCGGCGCCGCTTCCGAGGTGCCGTCCTGGGCGTCCATGGTGATGTCCGGGATCGACCGCATCGCGCTGCCGGTGATCGCGGCGACCCGGTTCTGGTAGTCGGGGCGGGAGTAGATCAGCGAGTAGCCCGCGTTCTCGGAGTAGACGCCGTCCTGCCAGACCGGATCGGATCCGAGCCGCTGCCCGGTCTTGCTGTCGATGTTCGGCACGCTGCCGCCGAGTGCCGTCGTCCACGGCGAGTCGTCCCAGGTCGAGGTCTCCGGGGTCGCGGTCACGTTGCCGCACTGCGCACTGGCCTGCGGCAGGTTCTGGACCACCCCACAGTCACCGGTGGCGACCGTGACCGGGATACCGGCCGCCGCGGCGGCGAGCAGGCCGGGGTCCTGCGCGGTGACCTCGGCTTTGCCGTTGCTGTAACTGGTCTCGCCGGTCCCGTCGCTGATCGACATCGCGTCGGCGAGGTGGTGGTCGGCGACGTACTCCAGCGCCCGCATCATCTCCGGCGGTGCGACCTGGCTGGCGGCGTCGTCGGTGATCTCGCTGTCCGCGGGCGTTGCCGAGATGACGATCTTGGCGTACGGCGCCATGAGATGTGCCGACAGTACGTCCAGTTCGAGTTCACCGGCCCAGGCCTCGCACGATCCGTAGCTGCCCAGCGCGACCATGCCGGGCGGGCACTGCGCGGGCAGCGGACCGGAGGGATAGATCGTCTGGATGTCGGGATCGGGAAGGCCGTACTCCTGGTCGAACTGGTGCACCACGGTGCCGACCTGCGGATCGTCCCAGCCCTCGATCACCGCGACAGTGGTTCCGGTGCCGTCGAGGCCCTCCCGCCACAGCGTGCCGATGTTGTAGTCGAGGATGTCCTGCGCGCCGGGGGAGTCCTGGGCGAACTTCGGATAGTCCTTGCTGATGTTGGCCAGTACCGCGTTGAGGACCGCGAGATGCTGCGGGTTCGGCGTCGGGAACGCCGGTGTCCGCGCGGCGGCGGGCCCGGCTTGATGCGCCGCTGTGTCGACGCTGGCGGCGCCGCTGATCAACGGCACCGTGACCAACAACGGTACGACGCCCAGTAACAGTGTTGTCCGCGTTCGCACATCTGCCTCCCCAGCCTTGCTTTTTGTCCACGGCCGTCGCCACGGTCGTGGACGGGACGGTCTGGACAGCCTAAATAGCCGACAACCGCCGGCGTAGCTACGAAAGTCGGTCACCGAGGTGCCCGTTGTCGAGGACCGGCCGAGGACCGGCCGCTGTCGAGATCTGCCAGGCCCGGTGTGGATCACCGGTTCTTGAACTCCTCGATGGCTGACCGAGTCGTCGCGGACATCGCATCGCTGCCACCGTGCCCGGAGTCCTCGATGATGTGCAGCCGCGCGTCCGGCCACGCCTTCGCCAGTTCCCATGGCGTCTGTACCGGGCAGCCCATGTCGTGCCGGCCGTGGACCAGCACTCCCGGTATCCCGGCCAGCTTGTGGGCGTCGCGCAGCAGTTGATCCTCCGCCAGCCATGCTCCGTTGCTGAAGAAGTGGGCACAGATCCGCACCATCGCGATCTGCGCGTCGATCTCGCGGTCGCTGTACATGCCGGGCGAGCCGTTGGGCTCGTTGGAGATCACCGCGTCCTCCCAGGCGAGCCAGTCGGCAGCGGCCTTCTCCCGGACCGCCCGGTCCGGGTTTTCCATCAGCCGCGAGTAGGCCGCCAACAAGTCGCCGTCCCGCTCGTCCTCGGGCACGCCGTCGCGGAATCGGTCCCAGGCCTCGGGATAGAACCGTCCGGCGCCTCGATAGAGCCAGTCGATCTCGGACCGACGGCTCATCGTCACCGCCGGGACGATCACCTCACTGACCCGCTCAGGGTGCTGCTGCGCATAGGCCAGGATGAGGGTGACACCCCACGAGGCGCCGTTGAGCAGCCACCTGTCGATGCCGAGGTGCTCGCGCAGCAGCTCCATGTCGTCGATCAGGTGCTGGGTGGTGTTCAGCTTCATGTCCGCCGCCGGGTCGCTGGCATGCGGAGTGCTGCGACCGCAGTTGCGCTGGTCGAAGCGGATGACGCGGTAACGCTCGGGATCCCAGGCTCTCGTCGGCTGCCGCGGCGCCCCCGCTCCTGGGCCGCCGTGCACGTTCAGCGCAGGCTTGCCGTCAGGGCTGCCGAGCTGCTCGTAGTAGATGCGGTTACCGTCTCCGGTGTCGAGAAATCCGGTGTCGTACGGACTCGTCGGCGGATAGAAATCAACCATGATCGTTGATCCTACGAGAACGATCGTCACGCGGGTCCCGATTTTCCACGTCCAGGTTCGCCGGCTGGTTGTAGTCGTGAACCCATTAGCTCATCGGCAACGTCAGGGACGACCCCGCGAAGTACACGGTGTGCCGGGTCGACACCAGTTCCGAGCCGGTGCCGGGGACGGCATCGGTGCCGCTGTTGCGGGCGTAGCGCGGGTGCGCGCCACCGGAGATCTGTAGCCGAAGCCGATGGCCGGAAAGTACGCGGTGCGCGCATGGCGACAGTTCCAACCGGACCGTGTGCGGCTCCTGCCGCTCCGGGTCGAGCCGTTGGAGCGCATCGGTGACGTTGTGCGAGCGGCCCTTCTCGTCCACATCGCAGAGCCGGACGAACAGATCCGCGTGCGGGTTGTCCGTACCTAGGTGGATTTCCGCGACGGGCGCGCCGATCACGTCGATGTCGGTCGCGACCGGTGTCGAGGTGAAGGTGACAACGTCGTTGCGCGCCTCCAGCCGGGTGTTGTCCTGGACGCCGGCGCCTCCCGACATCATGCGGCCACCGATGCTCGGCGTCGGGTCGGCCGGGTCGTACCGGAAGGAGATCGACGATGTGCTGGTGTCCGGCGTGCCGGTCAGCTGGTTGCCGGCCGCAAGCCAGTACCCGGTCTGACCAACCGAGGGCGGCCAGACCGGCAGTTCGCGCCATTCCTCGGCACCGTTGAGGAAGATCCGCACGGGCGCGGACGGCTCAGCCGGCTCCCCGGCGAGGTGCTCGTCGAGCCAGGACAGCGTCTGACGATCGATGACTCCCGCTGCCTTCATCATCGTGTCGGTGTGCACCCACGGTCCGATCGTCAGCGCGACGTCGACGCCGCGCTCGTTGAGCACCCGGTACTGCTCGACGGTCTGGTCCAGGAACAGATCCTGCCAGCCGCCGAACAACAGCACCGGGATCTGAACCTTGTGGAGGGCGGAGCCCGCGTTGTAGGGATCCCAGAACGGATCGTCGATGTCAGGATGCGTCAACCATTCGCGGAACCACGGAGCGCTGCCGCCGAGCGCTTCGTCAGCCGCGTCGGCGAGCGGCAGTCCGTCGACCGCCGCCTTGGCCTTGCGCGCCTTGAGAGCGCCGAGCACCGGGTTTGCCGCCGATGCGGTGGCGGTCCAGCCGAGGAAGTCATTGAGCGCGAAGGCCCCGGTGCCGTAGGTGGCGCGCCGGAAATCATGCGGTCCGACGATCACGACCGCCGTGGACAGCTCAGGCGGTGGGTCCTGCATCAGCGCCCACTGTGTCCAGCCGAGGTACGAGCCGCCCAGCGTGGCCAGTCGGCCGTCGAACCATGGTTGGTCGCGAAGCCAGGCGACGGTGTCCTGACCGTCGTCGGTCTCCTGTGCCATCGGACGGAACGGCCCGGAGGACCCTGCCGTGCCGCGGACGCTCTGGATGATCACGTGATAGCCGCGCGCCGCCAAGGTCCGGCCGTGCAGCACGTTGACCGGGAGGCCACGGCCGTACGGCGAGCGGATCAACACCGTTCCCCTGCCGGCCGTCGTCGGCGCGTAGTGATCGGTCACCAAGCGCGCGCCGTCCCTGGTCGGCACGCCGATATTCGGGTCGACCCGATAGGAGTTGCGGGCCGGCGGGAGCTTCCGCGCCTTGCTCAGGGCGTCGTCGACCAAGCGGGCCAGTGGCCCCGCGGCCCCGGTACGTGGCATCGTTGCTCCCTACTCCGGAATAGCTATTCCGAATGTTAGCACCACGGTCCGTTTCGGACACAGGCGGAGGAGCCGGCGCGACCGCGTGGCGTCGAGGTGTCCGCACGGCCCGTTCGCCGACGCGCCGTCGGCCCTGTGGCAGATGGCGCGTCGGCGAACGGGGGCCTTACTTGGTGAAGTACCAGTTCTCCGGAGTGATCCGGCCCTGCGGGTTTATCGGTGTGACGCCACCCATGTTGGTGGAGATCGCGTACACCTTGTACGGGTCGGGCAGGTTGATCGCGCCCGGTAGCTGCTGTGCGGCGTAGCTCTCGTACGCGGCGAACGTGCTGGTCGATGAGTCGTGCAGGGTCGCGTTGACCAACTGGTTCATCTTCGGATCGTTGTAGCTGCTGTAGTTGGCGGCCGAGTCGGGCAGGAAGAACAGGTTGCCGGCCGGCACGGCACCATAGGTGTAGTAGCCGAAGTAGCCGACCTGCCAGCCGCAGGCGGACGGGGTCTGCGGGCAGCTGGTGGTGGCGCCGACGACGGTGTTGAACGGCTGACCGTTGAGGGTCAGTCCGATGCCGATCGTGCTGGCATCGGACTTCCACTGCTGAACCTGCTCGGTCGCGGAGGTGACGCCGCTGTTGTACTCGACGGTCAGGTTCAGCTTCGTCCCCGCCGCGACGCCCGCACCGCACTGCTTGGCCGCGGTACCCGGATCGGTGCAGGTCATGACCCCGCTCTGCTCGGTCCAGCCGTGACTGGTCAGGGTGCTCTTGGCCTTGCCGAGGTTGAACGGGTAGAGACCCTGGCCGCCGTTGGCGTGCTGGTTGGCCGAGACGAAGGGGGTGTTCGGCGCGGTGGGCACCGGACCGCTGGTCGGGACCGCGTAGCCACGCCAGGCGACCGCCGAGTCGGTGACCTGGTCGACCGTCTCCTGCAGGGCCTGGCGGACGTAGAGCTGCTTGAGCGAGGTGCCGATGGTCGGGTTCGCGTAGTTGATGATCGCGTACGACCAGCCCCACACGTACATCGGAGCCAGCGTGTAGTGCTTGCTCAGCGCGCTGGTGGCCGGCACGAGGCTGGCCGAGTTCGGGTCGCGCTTGGGCAGGTTGCTGGTCGGCACCTGGCCGACGTTGATCCCACTGCCGGCGAGCTGCGCGTTGTACAGCGCCTCCGACGAGGTGAACGGCAGCTCGTTGAAGCCGTCCAGCCGAGGCTTGTCCGGGCCGCTGTAGGTCTTGTTCGGCACGAAGTCGGCGGCGCCGTCGGTGGTGTAGGACTTCAGTTTCCACGGCCCGTCGACGACCTGCCAGAGCGGATCGGTCGCGTAGTTCGCCGCGTCCTTGTTCTTGGCCAGCAGGTAGTTGTAGACGGCGGCGCATTTCGCCTGGTCGGTGCTGCAACCGCCGCTGCCCGGCGCGGCCGAGTCGGAGGTCTTGTCCCAGGCCAACGGGAACGGGGTGACCTGGAAGAGCTGGTTTCCGGTGAACCAGGTGCTGGAGTAGGTGTTGTCCAGGGTGAAGGTCACCTGCATCGGCCCGGTGACCTGCACCGAGGTCACGTTGTCCGGGAATTCGCCAGGCACGTACCAGGCGAAGTTGTTCTTTTCCGCCTTCAGCATGTTCATGAAGAACACCACGTTGGTGGGACTGAGGTGTTCACCGTCGGACCAGGCGTAGTTCTTGAGATTGATCACAGCCTTGTCGCCGGTGTAGGTCGGTTCGGCGGCCAGGCTCAGGCTGTCGTTGACCGATGGCTGGCCGCCGTTGCCCAGCCAGTACAGCGGCCGGTACATCAGCTGCTGGAACTGGTAGGTGTTGTTCACCTCGTTGTGCGAGGGATCGACGAACGGGAAGATCCAGTCCGGCGACGCGCCTGGTGCCTCGGCCCAGGTCGCGACGCCACCAGCTTGTGGGGTTCCGCTGGAGGAACTACCAGCGCCGCACGCGGTGGCCAGTACGGCCAATCCGACGAGGGCGACTCCTAAGGCGAGCCGAATTCGACTGCGTGTTCGACGTGTTCGACTGCGTGCCATCACAGCACCTCTCCTGTCACCGGCCGTCGAGCGCCGAGCGTAACGGACCAGCTACCCACCCCCGCCCCCGCCGTGTGGCGGATCTTGGTGTCCACATGGGCGTAGCGCGTGTGATCCACTTGATCGCCGATGAACTCATCGTGCCGTGGTTGACTTGGCAGAGCAGTCGATAGTGGATCAAATGCCCTATTTCGGGTCCCTCCGGTTGTACCAAGAAGTAGAACGCGGTACGACCGGGAGGTATGGGACGTCAGCTGTTTGGGTAGTCTCATGCACGGGCCGGTGGCGACCAGAGGCGTTGGACACATCGGCTGGCAAGATGTGACAGGTCAGCGGTTGGACACGATAAAGCCGGTGAACCGCACGTCGCCGTTGAGGAGGCTCGGCTATGCCGGAAGGCTCATTGCTTGCAGCAGGGGCCAAACCGCAGACCACGCTCAGCCTGTTCGGCACCATCGGGCTGCCACTGACCATTGTGGCCGGTGTGGCCGTTGTGGCGATCTTCGTGCTGGCGCTGCGTGGCCGGCGGGCCAAGAAGGTACGCGCCGCGGCAGCGGCCAAACTGGCTGCCGCGCAGACCGTGCGCGCCGCATTGCCGGTTCCGCCGCCCGGTAGTTCACGTGGCACCCAACAGCTGCGACCGACCGGTTCGCAGCGCTCGTCCACCGCTTCGGCCTCGGCTTCTGCCGATCGGACCGTGGTCGCCTCGGCTCCGGCAGTCGCCTCGACGGACCGCACCACCGTCGTGCCGCGCGAACGCCCCGCCGCTCGGCGGCAGGCTCCCACGCAGGAGGAGGGCTGGCCTGCGCCGAACGGCACTCCCGCGACGAACGGTACTCGGGCGACCAATGGCACTCGGGTGCCGAACGGCGCTCCCGTGACGAACGGCACTCGGGTGCCGAACGGAGTCGCCGCCCGCAACGGTGCCGCCCCTCGCGAGGCCGCTGCCCGCGACGGGTCGCCCGCGCGCAACGGCGCCGCCACCCGTACCGGCCTGCCCACGAACGGGGCCGTAACCCGTAACGGTGTCCCCGCCACGAACGGGGCGGCAACCCGCAACGGCATGCCCGCGACCAACGGGAGCCGCCCGACCAACGGGAATCGCGCGGCCAACGGGGCCAGGGTGACCAACGGCGCAAGGCCCGCCGACGAAGCACCCGGCACGAACGGGGTCCCGGTGCGCAACGGCGCTGCGGCGCATAACGGAGTTCCAGTCCGTAACGGAGTTCCAGCTCGAAACGGGGCGCCGGTCAACGGCGTACCCGCGCGTACCGCGCCACCGCGCGGCACCCGCCCGGCGCCCGTCCCGCAGCGCATCTCCGACCGCCTCGACGACCGGGAGCCGCCGCAGGACCCGGGCTGGCCGAGCGAGCCGGACTGGCCGAGCTGAGCGGCGCCGCACTGCGACCTGCGCACGAACCGACCCGGTGCCGACCAGCAGAGGTCAGAGCCGCCCACTGGCCGGCACAGGCGTGATCAGTTGATCTTGATGAGCCGGGAACCGTGGGACGGCACGTTCGACGCCGTCCAACTGCCGTCGAAGGCGCCGAGATCCTGCCGCGCGTCGACATCGCGCACCTCGGCCGAACCGCTGACGCCGACGCTGCTCCAGTCGACCGTGATGTTCGCGGTGCTGCCGCCGAGGTTGTACACGCCGACGTAGGTGCTGCTGCCGATGACCTTCTTCCAGACCTGCAGAGTGCCCCCGGTGACCTGGCTCGGGTTGATCGAGGACTGGTCGACCGCGATGACCTCGGGGTTGCTCAGGATCGAGACCGCGTTGCTGTCCATGAAGTAGATGTCGCCGCCGACGTAGAGCGGCGCCGAGGCCATCGACCAGAAGTTCATCACCGACTGCCGTTCGGTGTCGTTCAGGCCGTCCTGCACGCCGCTGCCGGTGTTGTTGTTGATCGGCATCGAGTCCAGGTCGGGCCGGTAGTTGCTGTTGACATGCGAGAGCCACTCGGGCAGGTCGTTCCAGCGGGCGCTGACCGAGCTGTTCCAGCTGGACACGGTGTCGCAGTAGCACTCGACGTCGGTGTCGATCCGCACGCTGTTGGCATAGGGCGCGAGCCCGTCGGCGGCCGAGATGTCGACCGGCCAGGCACTCGCGGTCAGCCACATCTGCCGGCCGGAGGCGTCGATCGCGTTGGAGAACGCCTGGATGTCGGCCACGTTGTCCGCGGTGACCCCGTCGATCTTGATCATGTCGACGCCCCAGGAGGCGAACGTGTCCACGATCGAGTCGATGTACTGCTGCGCGCACGGATTGCTGTAATCGATCTTCCAGTTGCTGCCCCACTTGTTGGTCGCGGTCAGCGGCTGCACCGCGATGTCCTGGGTGTGGCAGCTGGTGCCGGCGATCGGGTAGTTGCTGTTGTAGACGCTCTGCGAGAGTCCTGCCGTGTCGTAGAGGCCCATCTTGAGGCCGTCGTTGTGGATGTAGGTGGCCATCGCGGCCATACCGTCCGGGAAGCGACTGGTGTCCGCGCTCGGGACGCCGTTCCCGTCGGTGCCGTTCGACCAGTACGAGTCGATGTCGACGTACTGGTAACCGGCCGACTTCAGCTTCGTGCTCAGCGCGTCGGCGGCGTTCTTGATGTTCCCCTCGGTCAGCCAGTTGGTGCCGTAGTTGGGATGGGTGCTCGACTCGACACTCCAACTGCTCCACCCCATCAGCGGACCGCTGAACGTGGTCCTGGCCTGCGCCTGAGGTGCCTGTAGGACCTGCGCGACAGTGAGGCCGGTGACAGCGAGCACGACGGCCGAGACCGCCACCACGGCTCTGTGCGCGGCCCTGCGAAGACGGCGGTGCGCTGGACTGCGGTGGGTGCGACGGGGACGGGGGAGGGTGCGGGCGCTCGTCATTGAGGCTCCTCTGCTGGCGCGACGTTGACACCATGGGTTGCGGAAGTGCCGCTCACCTGGCCCGTCCCCAGCTGAATGGTCCAGTCCAACGGTATGACCAGCTGACCAGGCCGATCAATGCTTGACCGTTCACACGCGGTCGTGCTCGAAGGTCGGGGCAGCGGCTGACGCGCTGGAACACCGCTGTCTGGCTGCCTACCTCCGGGTACCTGATCTAGTAGATTTTAATAAATCTACTATGATTTCAGTGTTAATTGAAATTAATTGTCCACAAAACCAGCGAACCCAACCCGCCACCACCGCAAACGCCCCGGCCCCATCGGTGTCGGGATGGCTGGGGCGACCGCCGATGATGTTGACGTTGCCGGCACCGCGGACGAAGGTCGCAGCTACCGAACTGGGGGAGTAGCCGATGCGGGCATTCGTGGTTTCCGGCCCTGGGCAGGCCGGCGTGCAGGACGTGCCGCCGCCGCTGGCCGGTCGGGGGCAGGTGGTCGTCGATGTCGACCGGGTCGGGCTCTGCGGCACGGACGTGGAGATCTTCCTCGGCGCGATGGCCTACTTCCGTGACGGGCAGGCGGCCTATCCGATGCGGTTGGGCCATGAGTGGTGCGGGCGGGTCTCGTCGGTCGGCGCCGAGGTCGAGTCGGACTGGGTCGGCAGCTGGGTCACCGGTGACACCATGCTCGGCTGTGGCCGCTGCCGCCGGTGTCTCGGCGGTCGCCAGCACCTGTGCGCCGACCGGTACGAGATCGGCATTCGTGGTGGCTGGCCGGGTGCGCTCGCCGAGCAGTTGCTCGTTCCCGCCTGCGCACTGCACGCGCTACCCGATTCGATCAACGGCACGGTCGGGGCCATGGTGGAACCCGGTGGCAATGCGCTGCGGGCCGCGCAGGCGGCGCAACCGGAGGCCGGCAGACGAGTGCTGGTGTACGGGCCGGGCACGATCGGCCTGCTGGTCGCGCAGTTCGCCCTGGCGGCCGGCGCCGAGGTGCACCTGGTCGGGCCGACCAGGGAATCGCTCGGACTGGCAAGGAAACTGGGCGTGCACGGTGCGTGGACCGCGGCGGAGTTGCCGGAGCTGCCCTACGATGCCGTCGTCGATGCCACGAACGATCCAGCGGTACCCGCCGACGCGCTGGCCAGGGTGACACCGGGCGGCCGGGTCGTCTACATCGGACTGGCGGGCGGTGTCAGCGGCATCGACACCAGGGATCTGGTACTCAAGGACGTCACGGCGGTCGGCGTGCTCAGCGCGTCGCCGGGGTTGGCAGGCGCCATCGAACGGTTCGCGACCGGCATCATCGATCCGAGCGGGCTGGTCGCCGCGACGATCGGACTCGACCGGGTCGCGGACGCGTTGGCCGGTTGGCGACCGGCCAACGCGGGGCCGGGGCCGAAGATCCAGGTCGACCCGCGAGGCTGACCGACCGGACAGGTGACCTACGGTAGGGAAGACGAGGATCGATGACACTCCGAAGTGGACAGTGGTACGGCGGTGCCGACCGGGACGGATACATCCACCGGGCCTGGATGCGGCGCGGCCTGCCCGACCACGCCTTCGACGGTCGGCCGCACATCGCCATCGCCAACACCGCTTCGGACCTGACGCCGTGCAACGCGCACCTCGACGAGGTCGCGGCGAGCGTGCGCGACGGGGTCTGGGAAGCCGGGGGAGTGCCGTTGAACCTGCCGGTCTTCTCGTTGGGGGAGACGAACATGCGGCCGACCGCGATGCTGTGGCGCAACCTGGCCGCGATGGCGACCGAGGAGCAGTTGCGGGCCAATCCGGTGGACGGCGTCGTGCTGCTCGGCGGTTGTGACAAGACGATTCCGGCCCTGTTGATGGCGGCGGCCTCGGTCGACCTGCCGGCGGTGGTGGTGCCGGGCGGTCCGATGCTCAGCGGACATTTCCGGGGTACGGCGCTGGGCTGTGGCACGGATGTCTGGCGGTTGAGTGAGGAGGTGCGGGCCGGCGCGCTGAGCAGTGCGGAGTTCCTGCGCTCGGAGTCGGCGATGATCCGCAGCAGGGGACACTGCAACACGATGGGCACGGCCACGACCATGGCCTGCCTTGCCGAGGCCCTCGGCATGACGTTGCCCGGTCTGGCCGGCACGCCTGCCGCGGACAGTCGACTGCTCGCGGCCGCGCACGCCACCGGGGGACTTGCCGTCGAACTCGTCGCCGCCGACCGCAGGCCGAGTTCGGTGCTGACCTCGGCATCGCTGCACAATGCGATCGTCGCGCTTGCCGCCATCGGCGGGTCCACCAATGCCGTGGTCCATCTGCTGGCCATCGCGGGCCGGCTCGGCATCGACCTCACCCTCGACGACATCGACCGGATCGGTTCCGGTGTGCCGTTGCTGGTGGACCTGCAACCGGCCGGCCGTTATCTGGCGGACGATCTGTACCGGGCGGGAGGACTGCTCGCGGTCCTGCGCGAGGTGCGGGACCTGCTCGATCCGACCGCTCGCACGGTGACCGGTGCCGCGTTGGTCGATGGTCTCGACGAGGCGCGAATCGTGGACGAGGACGTGATTCGACCCAGGGCGAGGCCGCTGCTCGCCGACGCCGGTATCGCCGTGTTGCGCGGCAACCTCGCCCCGGACGGCGCGGTGATCAAACCGGCCGCCGCGTCGCCGGAGTTGCTGCGGCACCGGGGGAGGGCGGTGGTGTTCGACAGCGTCGAGGATCTGCATGCCCGGTTGGACGATCCGGCCCTCGACGTCGATGCGACCTCGGTGTTGGTGTTGCGCGGCTGCGGGCCGAAGGGATATCCGGGAATGCCGGAGGTCGGCAATCTGCCGCTGCCGGCGAAGCTGCTGGCCACCGGTGTCCGGGACATGGTCCGGATCAGTGACGCGCGGATGAGCGGCACCGCGTACGGCACCGTCGTACTGCACGTCGCGCCGGAAGCCGCCGCGGGTGGGCCGCTTGCGTTGGTGCGTAACGGCGATCCCATCCTGCTGGACGTGCCCGGCCGGCGGATCGAGCTTGATGTGCCGGCCGAGGAGTTGGCCACCAGGGCGGATTCGCCTCTCGCGGCAGCCGCCTATGCGGCACCGGCCAGCGGCTGGGAGTACCTCTATGTCCAACACGTTCTGCAGGCCGACCGGGGAGCGGACCTGGATTTCCTGGTCGGGAGACGGGGCGATCGGGTCGGTCGCGAGTCGCACTGATCAGCAGGGAGCCTCGCTACCTCACCGCCGTGTCTAGTAGATTTTGTAATACTACTATGACTTCAGTGAAGACTGAAATTAGTCACACCACACCCAAGTCACCCAAGCCGACACCACAACACAAACAACCGCCATCAGCGGTCGAGCCTGTCTCCGGGGTCGGCGATGAGGCGCGTTCGAGCCGGAATACCCGGATGTCGCGGTTGGCGCGGGCGGCGTAGGTGTCCTACGACGGCCAGTGCGCGGCGAGCACGGCCCACCGCCGGTCGCGTTCGTCGCCGGTCAGCAGTCGGGCGGGCACCGACCAGGTCCGACCGTGCGCGGTGATGGTGGCAGCCGCGATACCCAATGGATTGCGCATCCGACCAGGTCTACGTGTCGGCGTCAGGTGAGGGTGGCGGCGTGGTCGGGTACGTAGGCCTGTAGTTCGCGAGGTGGCCGGACGTAGCCGGTGGACGGGGGCCGCTCCGGCAGGTCCAGTTTCGGTCGCTGGATCTCGTGATAGGGGAGAGTGGACAGCAGGTGGGCGATCATGTTGATCCTGGCGCTGCGCTTGTCCTCGCTCTCCACGTCGAACCAGGGAGATTCCGGCATGTCGGTGTGTACCAGCATCTCGTCCTTGGCCTGCGAGTAGTGCTCCCAGCGCGTGATCGACTCCAGGTCCATCGGTGAGAGTTTCCATTGCCGCATCGGATCGTCGAGCCGGGATCGGAAGCGCCGCTCCTGTTCGGCGTCGCTGACGGAGAACCAGTACTTGCGCAGCAGGATTCCGTCGTCGACGAGCAGTCGCTCGAAGATCGGGCATTGTTGCAGGAACCGGCGGTACTCGTCGGGTGTGCAGAAGCCCATCACCCGTTCGACGCCGGCCCGGTTGTACCAGCTTCGGTCGAACAGCACGATCTCGCCCGCCGACGGCAGCTGTTCGACGTAGCGCTGGAAATACCATTGCGTGCGCTGCCGTTCGGTCGGTACCGGTAGCGCGGCGATCCGCGCGACCCTGGGGTTGAGATATTCGGTGACCCGTTTGATCGCACCGCCCTTTCCCGCGGCGTCGCGCCCCTCGAACACCACGACCAGCCGCACCCGCTCGGCGCGGACCCATTCCTGCATCTTCACGAGTTCGCCCTGGAGGCGGAGCAGTTCGCGTTCGTAGCTCTCGCGGGGCAGCCGATGCCGGTGGTCGGGTTTGGGTTCCTGCTGGTGCTTGCCGCTCATGGCTCGATTGTCACCCGGCCCGGTGCCCTCGGCCACATCACGGTGACACGGTCCTGGACGGCGCCGGACTTGTTGTTAGCTTGGGACAGGTCCACACGAAGAGGGGATTGTCATGCGTGCCGTCGGATATGCCACCACCGGTGAAGTGGATGTGCTGGAGGAACTCGACCTGCCGATCCGCGAGCCGGGTGCTGGTGAGGTCCGGGTGCTGATCATGGTGTCCGGGGTGAACCCGACCGACTGGAAGTCGCGTGCGGGCGCGGTGCGCACGCCGATCCCGCCGGGCCGTCATCAGGTCCCGCATCTGGACGGGGCGGGTGTCGTCGACGCGGTCGGTGCTGAGGTCGACCCCGGCCTGCTGGGCAGGCGGGTCTGGCTGTGGCTGGTGGCGTACCTGCGGCTGGAGGGCACCGCGCAGGAGTACGCGGTGATCCCGGCCAGCATCGTCGAGCCGCTGCCGGATGACGCTTCGTTCGAACTCGGGGCGGCGTTGGGCGTGCCGTTCATGACCGCGCACCGGGCGTTGACGCTGCACCAGGACGGGCCGAGGCGGCTGGCGCCGGGGGTGTTGGCCGGTCAGCATGTGCTGGTCGCTGGCGGGGCGGGCGCGGTGGGCAATGCGGCCATCCAGTTGGCCCGGTGGGCTGGCGCCACGGTCATCACGACCGTGAGCAACGCGGCGAAACACCAGCTGGCGACGGCAGCGGGCGCGCACCATGTGATCAACTACCGCGAGCAGGACGTTGTCGAGGAGGTGCGCCGGATCAGTCCGGCCGGGGTGGACACCATCGTGGAGGTCTCGCCGGCGGCCAATGTCGACATCGACTGCGCGGTGTTGGCCACCAACGGAATCGTGGCCGTTTATGCGGTCGACGGCGGTGGTTCGTTCACGCTGCCGGTCCGCGCGCTGATGACCCTGAATGCCGGCTGGCATTTCCTGTTGCTGTACACGGTGACCGCACAGGCGTGTCGGGACGCGGCGGATGCCATTGGCGCCGCGTTGCTGGACAGCGCCGTCCGGGTCGGGCCGGAGGCCGGCTTGCCGCTGCACCGCTTCCCGCTCTCCGACGTGGCCGGCGCGCACCGGGCGGTGCACGGTGGAGCGGTCGGCAAGGTGCTGGTGGACGTGGCCGCGCCCTGACCGTCCACAGTGCCGGGTTCCGCCAGCGGAACCCGGTGCCGGTCAGCGGGTGGTGGCGATGCCGCCGTCCACCGGGAGTACCGCACCGGTGATGAAGGCCGAGGCGCGGGCCGCGAGGAACACGGCTGCGCCGGCCATGTCGTCCGGCCTGCCGATCCGACCGAGCCGGGACGCGCCTTCGATGGCCGCGCGGTTCTCCCGCAGGGACGCCGCCATCATCTTCGTCTCGAAGGGGCCGGGCGCGATCGCGTTGACCGTGATGTGGCGGGAGCCCAGTTCGGCGGCGAGCACCGCGGTGAGCTGGTGCAGGCCTGCTTTGGCTGCGGAGTAGGAGTAGTTGGGCATCGCGGGCACGCGGAGTCCGTCGATGGAGCCGATGTTCAGGACGCGCGCCGGGTCGTCGGCCGTCGCGGCCTTCTCCAGCATCGGCAGGAACGCCCTGGTGAGGAAGAACGGTGCCTTGAGGTTGAGGTCGAGCACCTTGTCCCAACCGGAGGCCGGGAATTCCGCGAGTGGTGCGCCCCAGACCGCGCCGGCATTGTTGACCAGGACGTGCACCGTCTGGGCCCGTGCGGCGACCTCCTCGGCCAGTCGGACGCATTCGGCCTCGGTGGACAGGTCGGCCGGGATGGCGGCGACGGTCTGACCGGGGCCTGCGACGGCCTGTAGCTCGGTGCGGGCCTGTTCGCAGGTGTCGGCGTTGCGGGAGGAGATGATCACGGACGCGCCGGCGTCGACGAAGCCGCGGGCGATCATCAGGCCGATGCCTCGACTGCCACCGGTGACCACCGTGGTCTTGCCGCTCAGGTCGAACAGCGGGTTCAACGGACAACCTCCTGGGGTAGGCCGG
Organism: Pseudonocardiaceae bacterium; assembly: GCA_036268955.1. Taxonomy (GTDB): domain Bacteria; phylum Actinomycetota; class Actinomycetes; order Mycobacteriales; family Pseudonocardiaceae; genus CAJCJE01. Next base: position 2,071 of record DATATE010000052.1, on the reverse strand, counting down.
CGCCGAGTATGGCACGCCTTGCCCTGGTAGCGCCTCGGTCGGCCGCCTGCGCGCCGTCGCACCGTTCGCCGGATCCACGTGCTGTGGCCGGCCGGGGTCCGGGTCAGCGCTGGGCGGCGGCAACGGGGCCGCCCCATCGGGTGACGGGTTGGCCGGTCGCCTGCCAGTCCACCGCCCCGTTATTCAGCCTGGCTTGTCAGTTGTGTCGTGGTTGGCGATTGTTCGTCCGCTCGGTTCCGAAGATCGTGAACAGGTGCCGCAGGACGGATTCATCCGGATCGACCACGGCGAGCGCGACGGCCGGGTAGACAGGGTGCGTCCCGACCAACAGCGAAGGAGAAACATGAGCACGGTGTTCAGTGCCCGCGCCGTCTCCGGCGACGGTTACCTCAGTGGCAGCACTCCCGTCGGCGGGGTGGCCCGATGATCCTCGTCACGGGCGGCCTGGGCATGATCGGCGCCCACACCGCCCGCGCGCTCGTCGACCTCGGACACGAGGTCGTGGTGACCGCTCACCACCGGACGGAGGTCCCGTCCTTTCTCGCCGGCCGGGTCACCGTGGAGTCCCTCGACGTCACCGACCGGGACGCCTTCCTCGCCCTCGCCGATCGCCACGACGTCAGCGACATCGTCCACCTCGCCGGCACCATTCCCGACGAGGATCCGGTCCGCTTCTTCCGCACGGACACGACCGGCCTGCTCAACGCACTGGACGCCGCCCGCACCTTGGGCGTCCGCAGGTTCGCCGTCGCCAGCAGTCTCGGCGTGTACATCGGCCGGTCGGAGACCCGCTGGCACGAGGATCTCGCGTTGCCCACCGCGCAGCTGCCGCATCTGATCGTCGCCTTCAAGAAGGCCGTCGAGCCGCTCACCACGCACAGCCTCCAGGGCAGCGGCGTCGAGCCGGTCGTGCTCAGGATCGGGACCATCTGGGGACCGCTGGTCGACCCGGAATCACCGTTCTTCCACATTCCCTCCTACATCAGCGCCGTGCTGCGCGGTGAGCAGCCGGGGCCGCTGCACGCCGAGGACGGTGGTGACCGCTGCTACGCACCCGACGCCGGGCGCGCGATCGCCCTGCTGATGACCGCGCCGACCCTGCGGCACGACACCTACAACGTCTCCAGTGGCCGGCCGGCCACCAACCGCGAGTTCGCGGACGCCCTTCAGGCGATCATCCCCGGTCTGCGGCTCGACCTCTTGCCCGGACGGCAGAACGGTCCCGGCGAGGACCCGTACCTCGATATCACCCGGCTCGCCGAGGACACCGGCTTCGCGCCGAACTTCGACGTAGCCATGGCTGTTGCCGACTATGTCGCGTGGCGCGCCGACAACCCCCGCTGACGGAGCACACGAACGGTATTGTCGCTGGTTGCGGTAAGAATGGGACAAATCCGTTTCCGGAGAAGGATGAGGCTGCTACGTGTCCTCCGACGAGCGGCGCCGGGTCATCGACGGACCACACCCCGGCGAGCAGCCGACCGCTCAACTGGTCGCCGCCGACGTCCGCTGCGACGGCGACGCCCCGACGGTACTGGGGCGCTGCCGGGAGGCCATGGCGGCGGTGCTCGAACACGCCGACGGCCGGTGGCGTTCCGACGAACAGTGGCGCGAGCTGCTACCCGCCTGGTTCGTCGCAGTGTCCGCGCCCGACAAGACCCCGGAGCAGATCCGCGAACACTGGGCCCGCCGCGAGGCCATGACGCCCGAACAGCGCCGAGCCCTGGATGCCGAACAGGACCAGCGCTGGTCGGTCGGCGGCTGGGTGTCGAATTTCGACCCCGGTGAACGCGAATGGGCCTGGTGGTCCGCGGAGGTCATCGGTTCCGACCAGTTCCGGGTCCTGATCCTGGCCGACACCTGGCCGGTCCCGGTCGGTCCACTGGACTGGCTGCTGCGCGCGGCGGGCGGTCGCGAGATCGAGATCGATATCTAGATGATTGATGCGGTGAAGTTGATGTTAATGATCGTAGGCGATGAGTGATCGTTTGCTGGTCACACCGGTCATCCAGTTGTGCCAGATGGCGGCGGCCATGGCCAGCAGCCGTTGCGCGACCCGGGTGAACACCCC
>DATATE010000051.1:0-12344 GCA_036268955.1 Pseudonocardiaceae bacterium | reverse complement strand
ACCAAGCACCGCATCCGGCCGCACACCCACCGACCGCCACACCGCAGCCAACGACACCATCACCGCAAACGACACCGACTGAACAACATCAACCCGATCCAAAGACGGCGCACCCGCCGCCTGCCGGATCACATCGATCACCGAGAAATCAACAAACGGCGCCAAAGCAACGGCGCATTCCGCCATCCGCTCGGCAAACACCGGCGACTCGTCCATGAGACGAGCACCCATACCCACCCACTGCGCACCCTGACCAGGGAACACAAACACCAACCGACCATCAACATCAGCAACACCCGACACCAGTCCGGCGCCACCGATATTGGCCAACAACTCGGCCTGATCGGTACCGACGGCGACCGCGCGGTGATCGAACACCGACCGCGAGGACACCAAAGAGATGCCAATATCCAAGGCGTCGCGGTCGGCAGCGTGCGAGGCCAGCCGGACAGTCTGATCCCGCAACGCCTCCTCCGTCTTGCCCGACACGACCCAAGCCAACGCCGCAGGCCGGACAACCTCGACCGGGACCGACTCGACGACGACCGGCGCCTGCTCGATGATCACGTGCGCGTTCGTGCCACTGATGCCGAAGGACGAGACGGCGGCCCGACGCGGATGACCGTTCTCGGCCCAGTCGACCGGTTCGCTCAGCAGTTCCACCGCACCGGCCGACCAGTCCACATGGGAGGACGGCGCATCAAGGTGCAACGTCCTGGGCAGCAGGTCGTTGCGCATTGCCATGATCATCTTGATGATGCCGGCAACACCGGAGGCGGCCTGCGCATGTCCGATGTTGGACTTGATGGAACCCAGCCACAGCGGCCGATCCCGGTCCTGGCCGTAGGTCGCCAACAGCGCCTGCGCCTCGATCGGATCACCCAGGGCGGTACCGGTGCCGTGCCCCTCGATGGCGTCCACATCGGAGCCCGCGAGCCCAGCACTGGCGAGGGCCTGCCGGATGACGCGCTGCTGTGACGGGCCGTTCGGCGCGGTGAGCCCGTTGGAGGCACCGTCCTGGTTGACCGCCGAACCACGCACCAGGGCCAATACCTCGTGCCCATTGCGCCGAGCATCGGAAAGGCGCTCAAGCACGAGCACGCCGACGCCTTCCGACCAGCCGACGCCATCGGCGGAGTCGGCGAAGGACTTGCAGCGGCCGTCGCCGGCGAGTCCGCCCTGAGCGCTGAAGTCGACGAACGGTCCTGGTGTTGCCATCACGGTGACGCCACCGGCCAGCGCCAGTGAGCATTCACCGGAACGCAAGGCCTGTGCGGCAAGGTGAATCGCGACCAGCGAGGAGGAACACGCGGTGTCGACGGTGACCGCGGGGCCTTCGAGCCCGAAGGTGTAGGAGATCCGGCCGGTCAGCACACTGCCGGCGGTGCCGGTACCCAGGAAGCTCATCGCGTCCTCGGGGAACCGCACCCGGCCCGACGCGTAGTCGTGGTACATCAGGCCGGCGAACACACCGGTCCTGCTGCCCCGCAACGCCACCGGGTCGATACCGGCCCGCTCAACAGCTTCCCACGAGGTCTCCAGCAACAACCGCTGCTGCGGATCCATCGCCAACGCCTCACGCGGCGAAATACCGAAGAAGGCCGGATCGAACCCGGCAGCCTCATACAGGAAACCACCTTCCCGCACATAACTGGAGCCCCGCGCCTCCCGATCCGGGTTGTAGAGGGCGTCCACGTCCCAGCCCCGGTTTCCGGGGAAGGCCGAGATCCCGTCCCGTCCCTCGCTGACCAGCTGCCACAGGTCTTCCGGTGAGCTGACGCCGCCCGGATACCGGCACGCCATCGACACGATCGCGATCGGATCATCGGCAACGGGGCGCAGCGCGGTCGGCAGCAGCGCGTCCTCGTCCTCGTCGAGCAGTTCCGCCAACAGGAACTCGGCGAGCACCCTCGGCGTCGGATAGTCGAACACCAGCGTCGAGGACAGCCGCAGTCCGGTCGCGGTGGCCAGCCGGTTGCGCAGTTCGACGGCGGTCAGTGAATCGAAACCCAGTTCCCGGAACTCGCGCCGCACCTCGACGGTGTCCGGCGAGACGTGGCCCAGCACCATCGCGACCTCGGTACGGACCAGGTCGACCAGCGCTTCGACGCGATCGGCCGGCCCCAACGGCACCAACCGCTGTACCAGTGTGCTGACGGTCCGCATGCCGCCGACGGCCGAGCGGCGATTGCTGCGGATCAGGCCGCGCAGCAGGGCGGAGACCGCGCCTCGTGCGCGAAGCGCCGCGAGGTCGAGGCGGACCGGCGCCACGGTCGGCTCGCCGAGGGTGATCGCGGTGTCGAACAGCGCCAACCCGAGTTCGGCGGTCAGCGGCGGTACGCCGGCCTGGTTCCACCGTTGGATATCGGCCTCGGTGAGCGTGCTGGTCATGCCCGCGCCCTGTGCCCACGGCCCCCACGCCAACGACACCGCCGGCAGCCCCGCTGCCAGCCGGACCTGCGCCAACCCGTCCAGGAAGGCGTTCGCGGCGGCGTAGTTCGCCTGACCGGCGCCGCCCATCGTGCCCGCGACCGAGGAGAACAGCACGAAACCGGCCAGATCACAGTCCTTGGTCAGCTCGTGCAGATGCCAGGCCCCGTCGACCTTCGGCCGCAGTACTCCTGCCAGCCGCTGCTCCGTCAACGAGCCGATGGTTCCGTCGTCCAGCACACCGGCCGTGTGCACGATGAACCGCAGTGGATGTTCGGCCGGGATCTCGGCCAACATCGACGCGACCGAATCGCGATCGGCCACGTCGCAGGCGACGACTCGTGCCTCGGCGCCCAGCGCGGCCAACTCGTCGCGCAACTCCACCGCGCCCGGCGCGTCAAGGCCCCGCCGAGAGGTCAGCACCAACTGCCGAACACCGTGCTCGGCAACGACATGCCGAGCCAACAACCCGCCGAGACCACCGGTGCCGCCGGTGATCAACACCGTCCCGGCACCGTCCCAGGATGGCGCCGTCGACGGCTCCGCGGCCACGCGCGCCAACCGAGGCACGAACACCGCACCGCCGCGAACCGCCACCTGCGGCTCGTCGGCCGCGAGTACCGCCGGCAGGACTTCCGCATGGTCGGCGTCGGTGTCGAGCAGGACGAAGCTGCCCGGATTCTCCGACTGGGCCGAGCGAACCAGGCCCCAGACCGCCGATGCCGCGAGATCGGTGATCGCCTCGTCCGGACGCACGGACATGGCGCCGTTGGTCGTGATCACGAGGCGGGTGTCGGCGAAGCGCTCATCGGCAAGCCAGTCCTGGATCACGCTCAGTACCCGAGCGGCCAGTTCGTGGGCGGACCTCGGCACTCCGCTGTCCTCGGTCGAGCCGACCGCCAGGGTGACCACGGCCGGTACGCGCTCAAGGCTGACGAGGTCGCCGGTCAGTTCGAGCAGGTCGAGTTCGGTTTCGGCATCGGCCGTCACCGGGAACGGCGTCCATTCCAGCCGGAACAGCGAATTCCGCGTCAGCGCACTGCCGGCCGCCACCTGGTCGGCGGCGATCGGGCGCAGGACCAGCGATTCGGCCGACAGCACCGGCGCGCCCGAACCGTCGACGGCCACGATGGACACGGACTCGGGGCCGGTCCTGGCCAGCCGGACCCGGATCATGGTGGCACCGCTGGCATGCAGGCTGACGTTGTTCCAGGCGAAGGGCACCCGGCCGCCGTCGACGGCATCCAGTCCGGCGAACGATGACGGGTGCAGGGCGGCGTCCAGCAGGGCCGGATGGATTCCGAAGGAACCGGCGTCGATCACCTGCTCGGAAAGCGCTATCTCGGCGAACACCTCGTCGCCGCGCCGCCAGGCCGCACGCAACCCTTGGAAGACCGGGCCGTAGCTGAAGCCGCCGTCGGCGAATCGATCGTAGACGCCGTCCGCGTCCAATGCGATCGCGTCGGCAGGCGGCCATTCCGAGGTGTCCAGCGAGGCGGTGTGTTGCCCGACGGCGAGCACACCGGCGGCGTGCTGCACCCAGGGTTCACCCTCTGCCGCGTCGACCGGTCGGGCGTACACGGTCACGGTTCGGCGGCCGGATTCATCTGGCTCGCCGACGGCGATCTGCACGGCCATGGTGTCGCGCTCGCCGAGCAGCAGTGGCGCGGACAGGGTCAGTTCCTCGACGAGGTCGCAGCCGACCTGGTCACCCGCGCGGAAGGCCAGTTCGAGGAATCCGGTGCCGGGGAACAGCACCGAGCCGCCGACGACGTGGTCGGCCAGCCAGGGGTGTGAGCGCAGCGAGAGCCGGCCGGTCAGCAGCACGCCGTCGGAGTCGGCCAACGCGACGGCCGCTCCCAACAGCGGGTGGCCGGCGGCGGCCTGGCCGAGGCCGCGGGCGTCGGTGGCCCGCATCCCGGTCGGCCAGTAGTGCTCGTGCTGGAAGGCGTAGGTGGGCAGGTCGATCTGGTGGGCGCCGCGGCCGGCGAAGAAACCGGCCAAGTCGACGGAAGTGCCGTGCGTGTGTAACTGGGCCAGTGCCCGAACGGCGGCAGCGGGCTCGTCACGGTCGGTGCGCAGCATCGATACGGCGAGCACCTCGGGATCGCCGGCCAGCACCTCGCCGGTCATCGCCGTCGTCACACCGTCGGGACCCAGTTCGAGGAACGTTGCCGTGCCCTGTTCCCGCACGGTGTTGATGGCGTCGGCGAACCGGACCGGGCGCAGTACCTGGGCCACCCAGTAGGTCGGCGTGTCGAGGTCGGCGTCGGGCCTGCCGGTCACCGTGGACACGATCGGCAGTTGCGGTTGTGCGAAGGTCAATCCGTCGACGACGGTCGCGAACTCGTCGAGTATCGGCCGCATCAGCGGCGAGTGGAACGCGTGCGACACCGACAGCCGCCGTGTCTTCTCGAACCGACCGGCGATGTCGAGCACCACGGCCTCGACCCCGGACAGCACCACCGAGCGCGGCCCGTTCACCGCCGCGATCGACACCGCGTCCTCATGCCCGACCAGCAGCGGCGCGACCTCGTCCTCGGTCGCCTGCACCGCGACCATGGCGCCGCCGGTCGGCAGTGCCTGCATCAACCGGGCCCGCGCGGCAACCAGCGCGCAGGCGTCGGCAAGGGAGAACACGCCCGCGACGTGCGCGGCGGCGATCTCGCCGATCGAATGGCCGACGAGTACGTCCGGTGTAACGCCCCAGGATTCGACCAACCGGAACAGCGCCACCTGCAACGCGAACAGCGCGGGCTGCGCGTCACCGGTCTGACCGAGATCACCGGCCACCAACTCGGCCAGCGGCCGGCCGAGCAGCGGGTCCAGCACCTCGGCGACCGCGTCCCAGGCCTCGGCGAAGACCGGGAAGCGGGCGTGGAGTTCCTGCCCCATCCCGGTCCGCTGCGCGCCCTGGCCGGAGAACACCATCGCGACCGGGCCGGTGGCGGCGGTGCCTTCCACGACGTTGACGCCGGCAACGCCCTCGGCCAGCGCGGTAAGGCCGGCGAGGAGTTCGGCCCTGTCCCGCACCAGGATCGCGGCCCGGCATTCGAAGGCCGACCGCGACACCGCGGTCGACAACGCGAGGTCAGCCAGTGCGAGGTCGTCCCGGCCGGTCATGAATGCGTTGAGGCGGCTTGCCTGCGACCGCAGCGCGGCCGGCGAGCGGCCGGACACCAGCACCGGTACCAGGCCGACATCGACCGGCTCGACGTCGGTATCGACCGGCTCGGCCTCGACGACGACGGCTGGAGGCTGCTCGATGATCACGTGCGCGTTCGTGCCGCTGATCCCGAAGGACGACACCCCGGCCCGGCGCGGCCGACCGTTCTCGGCCCACGGCACCGGTTCGCGCAGCAGTTCCACCGAACCGGCCGACCAGTCCACATGCGACGACGGCTCGTCGACGTGCAGGGTCTGCGGCAGCTGGTCATGGTGCATAGCCATGACCATCTTGATCACGCCGGCCACACCGGCCGCCGCTTGAGCGTGGCCGATGTTGGACTTGATCGAGCCCAGCCACAGCGGCCGGTCCCGGTCCTGACCGTAGGTCGCCAGCAGTGCCTGCGCCTCGATCGGGTCACCGAGGTTGGTGCCGGTGCCGTGGCCCTCGACCGCATCGACCTCCGACGGCGTCAGCCCGGCCGCCGTCAGGGCCTGCCGGATCACCCGCTGCTGCGAAGGACCGTTCGGTGCGGTCAGGCCGTTCGAGGCGCCGTCCTGGTTGACCGCGGAACCACGGACAACGGCCAGCACCGGGTGCCCGTTGCGCTGGGCATCCGAAAGGCGTTCCAGCATCAGCACGCCGACGCCTTCCGACCAGCTGACGCCGTCGGCGGAGTCGGCGAAGGACTTGCAGCGGCCGTCGCGGGACAGGCCGCCCTGTCCGCTGAAGTCGATGAAAGGTCCTGGGGTGGCCATCACTGTGACGCCACCGGCAAGGGCCAGCGTACATTCGCCGGACCGCAGGGCCTGCGCGGCGAGGTGGATCGCGACCAGCGAGGAGGAGCAGGCCGTGTCCAGGGTGACGGTGGGGCCTTCGAGTCCGAAGGTGTAGGAGACCCGGCCCGACAGGACACTGCCGGAGGTACCGGTGCCAATGAACCTCATGACGTCCGAGGGGAACTCGAACCGACTGGAGGAATAGTCGTGGTACATGAGGCCGGCAAACACGCCGGTTCGGCTGCCGCGCAACGAAACCGGGTCGATGCCGGCTCGTTCCATCGCTTCCCAGCTGGTTTCCAGCAGCAGCCGCTGCTGCGGGTCCATCGCCAACGCCTCGCGTGGCGAGATACCGAAGAACGCCGGGTCGAACTCCCCTGCCTCGTGCAGGAAGCCGCCCTCCTGCACGTAGCTGGTTCCCTGGCCGCCCGCTGCCGCGGGGTCGTAGAGGGAACCGAGGTCCCAGCCTCGGGAGGTGGGGAACCCGGTGATGCCGTCCTTACCGTCGGCGACAAGGCGCCACAGGTCCTCCGGTGAACGCACGTCACCGGGATAGCGGCATGCCATGGAGACGATCGCGATCGGCTCGTGCCTACCTGACTCGACCTCTTCAAGACGCTGCCGCGTCTGGTGAAGATCGGCGGTTACCCACTTCAGGTAGTCGACAAGTTTACGGTCTTCCGACATGAAATACAACTCCTCCGAACGTACTTCGGGCCGACGCAGGGTCACCGATGGATCTTCTCGGCCCAACTCGTTGTCGATGAAGGCGATTTCGTCAACGCGCGCGGCCGGGGGCCGGGCGTCGGTGGTGCGGTACTGGGTCGGCTACAACGGTCGGTCGGCTGCGACTCATACCGGATCGCTACCCACATCTGTGTAGGTCTGCTCACCATGTCCCTCTTCCGCACGGCGACGACCAGCGGCCCGCGGGGGCCGTCGGCGCGTCATTGACGTGCTTGGAGTGAAGCCGAGCGGCGTCCGTCAAACGCCTAGTGTTTGGCTGAAGTCCCGGTAATGGGGCAGGTCGGGCACTGGATGGGGGAAAGTCTGGTAATTCCCCAAGATCGGTGTTTGATCATTGACCGGGACGCCTGCCGAGTTCGTTGTCGATGAACGCCATCAGCTCGGCGGTGCTTGCCGACTCGAACAGGTCGACCCCTGCGGTCTCGCCGCCCTCGGCCTGTTTGGCGCCCTTGTTGACCTTCGCGAGCAGCTGACTCAGCCGGGTCGCGAGACCACTGCGGGTCAGCTCGTCAAGGGTCTGCTCGGCCAGCGCGGTCTCGAACTGTTCCAGGTCGGCGAGCAGCGACCGCGTCTCGGTCGCGGCATCGGCCGGCACCAGTTCGGTGCGCAGATGCTCGGCGAGGGCGGCGACGGTCGGATAGTCGAAGATCAGGGTGGAGGACAGTCGCAGGCCGGTGCGCATGTTGAGACCGTTGCGCAGTTCGACCGCGGTCAGCGAGTCGAAGCCGAGGTCGCTGAACCGGCTGCCGGGTTCGACGGGTGCCGCCGACCGGTGTCCGAGCACCCTGGCCGTCTGGTCGGCCACCAGCCGGAGCAGGTGGTCGAGGCGGGCGGCCGGGCGTAGTGCCAGCAGTCGTTCCCGGAGAGCGCCGCGTTCGTCGACGGTGGACCGCGCGACGACCGGTCGCGCCGTCGGGATACCGGCAAGCAGTCCGCGCAGCATCACGGCGGCGTCCGGGGCGGTCGCCAACGCGGACAGGTCGAGCTGGACGGCGGCGGCGACGGCGGTGTCCGCGCGCAGGGCGGCGTCGAACAGTTCGACGCCCGTGGCCGGGGTGAGTGCGGTGATTCCGGCTCGGGCCAACCGCTGTAGGTCGGCTTCGCCGAGGCCGCTGGTCATCCCGGCGCCCTGATCCCACGGGCCCCAGGCGATCGACGCCGCCGGCAGGCCGAGCAGCCGCCGGTGTTGGGCGAGGCCGTCGAGGAAGGCGTTGGCCGCCGCGTAGTTGCCCTGGCCCGGTGCGCCCATGGTGCCCGCGACCGAGGAGAACACCACGAACGCGGTCAGGTCGCGGTCGGCGGTGAGTTCGTGCAGATGCCAGGCGCCGTCGACCTTCGGGCTCAGCACGGCATCGAGCCGGTCGGCGTTCAGTGCGGTGATCACACCGTCGTCGAGGACTCCCGCGGTGTGCACGACCGCGGTGATCGGATGGGCCGCGAGCAGCGCGGCCACCTCCTCGCGATCGGATACGTCGCAGGCGGCGACGGTGACCTCCGCACCGAGTTCGGCCAGTTCGTCGCGCATCGTCACCGCGTCCGGTGCGTCGAGTCCGCGCCTGCTGGTCAACACCAGGCTGCGGACGCCGAGGTCGGCGACGAGGTGCCGGGCCATCAGCCCGCCGAGGCCGCCGGTGCCGCCGGTGATCAGCACCGCACCGTCCGAGGCCCAACTGGTCGGCTCCGGCGCCGACTCGGCTGCCGGGGTCAGCCTGGCCAGCCGTGACACCAGTACCACGTGATCACGCACCACGGCCTGTGGTTCGGCACAGGCGAGCACTCCAGGGATCGCGGACCGGCTGGTCTCGTACTCGTCGATGTCCACGAGCAGGAACCGGCCGGGATGCTCAGCCTGGGCGCTGCGGATCAGGCCCCAGACGGCGGCAGCGGCAAGATCGACGGTGTCGTCGTCGGGTCGAGCGGCGATGGCATGCTCGGTGACCACGACCATCCTGGACTCGGCCAGCCGGTCCTCGGCAAGCCACTGCTGGACCAGCCGCAACAGCCGCCCGATGGCCTTGTGCACCCGGTCGACGACCGCATCGCCCGCCGGCTCATCGTCGACGATATCCATATCGTCGATATCGAGGTCGGCGTCCTCGTCGGTCTCGGGTTCGGCGGTCACCACGACCAGATCGGGCACCGGCCCGGTGGACAGGTCCAGGGTGTCCAGTTCGCCGGTCAGCTCGACGACATCCAGCCCGGCCACCGCGTCCACCGGCGACATCACCGGCGGCTGCGCGATCCAGTCCAGCCGGAACAGCGAATCCTGCCGAGCGTCCCGCTGGGCGGAGTCACGGGCCGCGGTCAACTGCTCGACCGGCACCTGCCGGAGCAACAGCGCCCGGGCCGAGAAGACCGGGTTACCGGTGAGATCGACGGCGGTCACCGAGACGGCGTCCTCGCCGGTCCTGACCAGCCGGACCCGCAGCGCGGACGCACCAGTGGCCTGTAGCGCCACCCCGCTCCAGGTGAACGGCATCCGACCGCCCGTGCCCTGCACCTTGCTCATGCCGACGAACGGCACCGCGTGCAGTGCCGCGTCCAGCAACGCAGGGTGCAGCCCGAACCGGCCCGCGTCGCCCACCTGCTCGGGCAGCGCGACCTCGACGAACACCGCGCCGTCTCGCCGCCACGCGGCCCGCAGGCCCTGGAACACCGGCCCGTAGCGCAGGCCGCCATCGGCCAGCCGCTCGTAGGAACCGGTCAGGTCGACCGCTTCGGTGTCCTCGGGCGGCCACTGCGCGCCGTCGAACGGTTCGGTATCCGCCTCGTCCTCGGTCGGCCCGGTGGTCAGCGTTCCGGTGGCGTGCCGGACCCAGGGCTGATCAGTCCGGGCCTCCGCCGGTCGCGCATAGACATCGACCGTGCGGCGGCCGGATTCGTCCGGTTGCGCCACGGCCACCTGCACGGCGACCGCGCTGTCCTCGGTGAACACCAGCGGCGCGGCCAGGGTCAGTTCCTCGACCCGATCACAGCCGACCTGATCGCCGGCCCTGATCGCCAGCTCCAGGAAACCCGTACCAGGAAAGACGATCGACCCGCCGACGACGTGATCGCCCAGCCACGGATGCGCGGACACCGACAGTCGCGCGGTCAGCAGAGCACCGTCCGAACCGGCCAACCGCACTGTCGCGCCCAACAGTGGATGGTCGGCGGCGACGAGCCCGGCGGCCGCGACATTGCCGACCGAGGCGCCCGCGCCGTCCGGCCAGTACCGGTCCCGCTGGAAGGCGTAGGTCGGCAGCTCGATCCGGCCGACACCGGTCGTGGGGAAGAAACCGGACCACCGCACCGGCACGCCGTGTACGTGCAACCGGGCAAGGGCCTCGATCGCGGCGGCCGGTTCGTCCCGGTCGGCGCGCAGCAGCGGGATCGCGACCGCATCGACGAGCACGTCCTGGGTCATCGCGCTGGCCACACCGTCCGGCCCCAACTCAAGATAGTTCGCGACGCCGTTGGCCGCGGCCGCGTTCAGCGCGTCCGCGAAGCGCACCGACGCGCTGATGTGCCGGATCCAGTAGTCCGCGGTCGCCAGATCCGCGCCGATCTCGACGGTGGATACGATGTCCAGGCTCGGCGGTGTGAACGACAGCTCGCTCAGCACGGCGGCGAACTCGGCCAGCATCGGCGCCATCAGCGGTGAATGGAAGGCATGCGAGACGTTCAGCCTTCGCGTGCGCACCCCCTGCTCGACGAACCGGTCGGCCAGCTCACCGACAACGGCCTCGACACCGGACAGGACGACCGAGGCGGGGCCGTTCACCGCGGCGATGGACACCGCGTCCTCGTGTCCGACCAGCAGCGGCGCCACCTGGTCCTCGGGCGCGGCGACCGCGACCATCGCGCCCCCGGCCGGCAGGGCCTGCATCAGGCGAGCCCGTGCGGCGACGAGCCGGCAGGCGTCCGACAGCGACAGCACACCCGCGACATGCGCCGCCGCGATTTCTCCGACCGAATGTCCGATCAGCGCACCCGGTCGGACGCCCCAGGACTCGACGAGCCGGTAGGAGGCCACCTGCAAGGCGAACAACGCGGGTTGCGCGTCGCCGGTCATGGCAAGATCACCGGCAACCAGTTCGGACAACGGCCGGTCCAACAGAATGTCCAGTTCGGTCGCGACCTCGTGCCAGGCCCGCGCGAACACCGGGAACCGGGCAACAAGCTCCAGCCCCATCCCCGACCGCTGACCACCCTGGCCCGAGAACACGAACGCCAGCTCGCCATCGACGACACGGCCCTCGACAAGCCCGCTTCCCTCGCGGCCCTGCGCCAGTTCGGCGAGGCTGTCGACCAGTTCGGCCCGATCCCGCACCAGCGCGGCGGCCCGGTACTCGAACGCCGAGCGGCTGGTCGCCGCTGCCAGGGCAAGTTCGGCGAGCGAGACGTCGGGGCGCTTGGCCAGGAACTCGCCCAGTCGAGCCGCCTGTGACCGCAGCGCGGCCGGCGACCGGCCGGAAACCACAACGGGCAGCACACCAAGCTCGGCCGGTTCCGGTCGAGCGGCCTCGGGCGCGGTCGGCGGCGCTTCGATGATCAGGTGAGCGTTGGTACCACTGATGCCGAAGGAGGAAATACCGGCTCGGCGCGGATGCCCGTTCTCCGGCCAGTCAACCGGTTCACTCAGCAACGCGACCTTGCCGGTCGTCCAGTCGACCTGCGACGAGGGAGTGTCCACGTGCAGGGTCCTTGGCAGCTGCTGGTGTCGCAGGGCCAGGATCATCTTGATCACGCCGGCCACGCCGGCCGCCGCCTGAGTATGGCCGAGGTTCGACTTCACCGAACCCAACCACAACGGCCGATCCCGATCCCGACCGTAAGTCGCCAACAAAGCCTGCGCCTCGATCGGATCACCAAGACGAGTACCAGTACCGTGCCCCTCCACCACATCAACATCAGCCGCCGACAGACCAGCACTCGCGAGAGCCTGCCGAATCACCCGCTGCTGCGAAGGCCCATTCGGCGCCGTAAGACCATTCGACGCACCATCCTGGTTGATGGCCGAGCCGCGCAGAACCGCCAAGACCTGATGCCCGTTGTGTTCGGCATCGGACTGCCGCTCCAACAGCAGCATGCCGATCCCTTCCGACCAACTGGTGCCGTCGGCGGAATCCGCATATGCCTTGCACCGACCGTCAACGGCAAGCCCGTTCTGGCCACTGAACCCGACGAACCCACCGGGCGTCGACATCACCGTCACACCACCGGCAACCGCCAACGAACAC
>DATATE010000050.1:0-24698 GCA_036268955.1 Pseudonocardiaceae bacterium | reverse complement strand
GGTGTTCACCCGGGTCGCGCAACGGCTGCTGGCCATGGCCGCCGCCATCTGGCACAACTGGATGACCGGTGTGACCAGCAAACGATCACTCATCGCCTACGATCATTAACATCAACTTCACCGCATCAATCATCTAGAGCGGTACGCGCCCGACCACCGTCCGACTCGCGGTCGCGTTACCAGGTCAGGTGGGGTTCGGCTCGCCGTCGCCGGGCGGCGGCTGGGTCGCCGCGCCCGCGAAGAGGCCGAGCAGCGACCGGTGGGCCTCGTGATCGGCCAGCCCGGCGAACAGCGCGAGCAGCGCCTCGAAGGCCTGCTGCCGGGCGGCGGCCCGATCCTGCGCGTTGGCGATCACCAGCGCGGCCTCGATGAGCGCGCTGAGCAGCAGCTTCGCCAGCACGTCGACGGCGGTGGTGACCAGTTCGCCTGCCTCGCTGGCCTCGCGCAGGAACTCGGTGATCAGGCCGAGGCCGTGTTCGGACTCGATCTCCCGCCAGGTCTGCCAGCCCAGCACGGCCGGCGCGTCGATCAGTCCGATCTGGATCATCTCGGGCCGCTCGCAGGCGGTGAGGAAGGTGCCCAGTGCGGCGCCCGCAGGCTCCGCGGCGACTGCCATCGCCGCCCGGATCTCCTCGGCCACCTCGGTTTCCAGCTCAAGGAACACGGCCTTGAAAAGGCCCTGCTTGTCCTGGAAATGGTGATAGAGGGCGCCTCTGGTCAGTCCCGCCTCGGCGACGATCTCCCCGGCCGGTACTCCGGCGTAGCCGCGTTCGGCGAACAGCCGCCGCGCGGTGGCGATCAGCGTCGCCCTGGTCGCCTTGGACCGATCCTGCTGACGCTGCGCTGCCACCCCAACCTCTTCACCCGGCGAACTCCACGACCAGCCTGGCCAGCTCGGCCGGTTGGTCCTCCGGGACGAAGGTATACGAATCCGCGACCGTGACCAGCCGGGCGTCGGGCAGCAGCTCGGCGAGCCGGTCGCTGAGGTTCGCCGGGAAGATCCGGTCGTCGGCGGCCCGTACCAGCAGCACCGGTTTGCCGAACCCGCCCAGCGTCGTGGCGGCGGCCAGCGTGTACCTGCGGTGTACCCCGACGGTGAACCGCTTCAGGTCCCGCCTGACCGCCTGACTGGCATAACCGGGCCGCACATAGGAGTCGACGATCTCGGCCGGGATGCCGTGCTTGGCCAGCAAGCCGAAGACGAACGGCAGCCGCTGCACGGCCGGCAGCCGCAACAGCCTGCTGCCCAGCCAGACGGCGCCCGGTATCCGCATCAGGGTGGGCAACGAGTCGAACGGCTTCGGGAGGAACGCCTCGAAGGCGTCGCACGGGGTGAGCACCACCCGGCCGAGACGCTGCGGGTGATTGGCCATCAGGATCTGGGTGAGCGCGCCGCCGGTGTCGTTGGCGACCACGGTCACGTCGGTGAGATCAAGGGCGGTGAGGAACTCCTCGATCAGCCTGGCGACCGCCGGCGGGCTGAGATCGGTCCCCGGCGGCATCGGCACCTGGTGCGCGCCGAGCGGCCAGTCCGGGGCCAGGCAACGGAAACCGGCGTCGGCGATGGTCGGCACCACCTTTCGCCACAGGTTCGCGTTGACCAGCAGCCCGTGCACGAACAGCACCGGCGGACCGGAACCCCGCTCGGCATAACTGATGCGGCCGCCGCTGGGCAGCTGAACGGATTTCGCGGTACCGAGATCGGCATGCATGGCGACTCCTCAGTGATCGGTCCTGTCCCCAGAGAACAGAAACATACATTCTGTATGTATGTCAATGACGGCGACTCGCGTCCTCTTCTCTCGACGACCGGCGCTCGGCAGGTGCCGGTCAGCTCGACGACCGGGGTCAGAAGGTGTCGGCCAGCCGCGCCCCGCCGCCACCGCTGCCGGCACTGCCACCGACCAGCGCGTCCAGCACTGTGGCCGCGGTCGGATCACCGTCGAGCAGCCCGAGCCTGCGCAGGGTCGCGGTGCTCGCCGCGCCCGCGTACCAGGGTCCCAGCGCCCGTGCCGAGAGCCGGACCGCCCCGCTGCCGCCCGGTTCGCATGCCACCGCGCCGTCGGTGACGACCAGCCGGTGCCGACCGGCATGCCAGGGCGCGTACTCGTCCACGATCTCGACGTCGACGGTGCACGGCCGCAGCACCGTGCCGGCCGGCCAGCCACGGGCCGCGATCGCGGCCGGGAAGTCGACCACCCGCAGCATCCACGGCTGGAGGCGGGCGACGTAGTGCGCGGGCAGCGGCAGCAGTTGCCGGCTGCCCGCCGAGTCGAGTACCCGGATCGAGACCTTCTCCAGCTGGCCTGCCCAGGAACCGATCGAGGCCAGCAGCGCGGTAGCGGCGGCCGGATCGGTGGCCACGAACTCGTTGACCACCAGGGTGTCGCTACCGCCGGACCGCTCGGCGGCAAGGTAGCCGCGCACGTGGCCGTCCTCATCGACGGCGAGGTCGCGAATCTGCCCGGTGAGCAGGCTCAGCGCGTGAAAGCCCGCGGCGTCGCGGTCGAGCATGCCGTCGATGCCGCTGGCCACCTCGCGATACGCGGCCAGCATCGCGCCGAGGTCGTCCTGCGTCCCCGGCCGCAACTCGACACCGCTCGACCCGACGCCACTCGACCCCACGCTGGTCGATCCGACGCCGTACGGCTCGATGGGGACCGGCAGCTGGAGCGGGTTCGCGCCGACGTCACGCAGGGCGTCGGTGCGCAGGTCGAGCCATTCCAGCACGCCGGCCTGCTCCCAACCCCGGCCGCGATACAGCGGCGGCACGGACGGGTACAGGACGGAAAGACACTGGCCGGCGGAGCGGAGCGCGGCCAGCGAGGTGTCCAGCAAGGCGGAGGCGACGCCACGCCCGCGTGCGTACGGATCGACCGAGACGCTGGCGATACCGCCCATCGGCACCGCCCGGCCGCCGAAGAACTGCCGGTAGTCATAGATCCGCAGGAAGCCGCACGGGCCGCCGGGCAGTTCCGCGACGAAACCGCGCCATCCGTCCAACGGCATACTCGCCCAGGCCGGAGCGCCGAACGCGAGTGAGCGCAGCTTGCTCACCCAGTCCAGATCGTCGGGCTGGAAGTCCCGAACCTTGACCGTCATCGGCACACCCACGAACGCCTGTCCTTGATCACCAACGACTCCCCTTCTCGATCACCGAGGGCTCCTCCTCGCCTTCGACCTCCCGCCGCAGGTTAGAGCGCCGGGACGGTTGAGGCACCATTCTGCGGTGACCAACACTGAAGCCAGCGGCGACATCGACGTCGTCGGCCTGTACGAAACGATGTTCCGCAGGCGCGACACCCGCGCCGAGTTCACCGGCGAGCCGATTCCGGCGGAGGTACTGAATCGAGTCCTCGCCGCCGCACATGCCGCGCCGAGCGTCGGACTTTCCCAGCCATGGGATTTCATCCTGGTCACCGACCCGGCCACCCGGTGCGCGTTCCGCGAACACGTCTACGAACAACGCGAGGTGTTCAACGACCAACTCGACGCGCAGCGGGCGGCGACCTTCGCCAAGATCAAGGTCGAGGGCATCATGGAGGCCGGGCTGGGCATCGTGGTCAGCTACGACGCGAGCCGGGGCGCGCCTGCGGTCCTCGGCCGGCACGCGATCGCCGATGCCGGGCTGTACTCGGTCTGTCTCGCGATCCAGAACCTGTGGCTGGCCGCGACCGCGGAAGGCCTCGGCGTGGGGTGGGTCAGCTTCTACCGCGAGGAGTTCCTGCGCGAACTGGTCGGTCTGCCGGCGACGCTGCGCCCGATCGCGTGGTTGTGTGTCGGCCCTGTTCAGGACCTGCCGAGCGTGCCCGACCTTGAACGGCACGGCTGGCGAGACCGGTTGCCGCTGGCCGAGGTCGTGCACCACGGTCGGTATGACCCGGTACGGGGCCACTAGCCCAATCAGGCGATGTAGGGCCGGTAGCACGGTACGTCCGGCGATCAAGACCGGTAATCTGCCAAGAAGCGCGAGCGGAGCCGGCCGGGAACAGTTCACCGCAAAGCCGGGTCGCGGCTGGCGACAGATCGGATCGTCCTCACTCTACGACCGGAGTGTCGGAACCGAAGTGGAGCAGGAAAAACCGTTGGCCGCTCCAGAGCTGCCCGCAGGCGACCGGGAAGCACGCCGGTTGCTGGAGGCTGGCCAGATCGGCGACGCGAATTTCTTGCTGGACAAGGTGGTCGGCGCCGCGCCCGCCGACGATCCGTACAGCCGCGCGTCGACCCTGATCAACAGGGCGATTACCGCGTGGCGGCTCGGCCGGATTCCGCTGGCCCTCGAACTCGCCGCGGAAGGCTGGACCGACCTGTCGGCGTTGCCGCAGGAGGGCCCGACGGTGGCCAGCACGATCAGCCAGCTCGGCTACCTGCTCGGGAGCCTCGGCAATGACCGGGCGGCGCTGGAAACCATGCGCACCGCGGTCCGTCTCGCCCGCGAGGCCGGCGACACGGTGATCCTCGCGGCCTGTCTGCAGCGACTCGGCGGCCTGTTGAACTTCCGCGCCATCGACGGTCCCGCCGAGCAGGCGCGGGCCACCTTCGAACAGGCGCGTGCCCTACTGGCCGAGGGCCTCGCCCTCGACGCGGAAGCGAGGATGCACCGCGGCCTGCTCGGCGCGTACGGCCGTTCGCTGGCCGGCCTCGGTGAGCTGACCGCCGCCGCCGAGGCCGGCCGGCAGGTGCTGGCGCTGGGCACGAAGGAAGAGGACCTGTGGGCGCAGGGGGTCGGCGAATGGGTACTCGCCACCGTGAACCAGGCGCGCGGCAAACGGGAGCAGGCAAGGACTTTGGCCGCCCGCGCGGTGAGCAAGGCCGAGCGGATCAACGACACCGCACTGCTGCTGCGGTTCTCCCAGGACCTGGCGAACATCTGCGCCGACCTCGACGACCCGGTCGGTGAGGCGGAAGCCTTGCGCCGCACCGTATCCGCCGCCCTCAACGCGGCGGACACCTTGCGCGAGGGACTCGCCCAGGCACTGGAACGACGCAGACTTGCCGTGCAGGCACAGCGTTTGGCGACCGCCGCCCAGGAAGCCGCGGCACGCGATCCGTTGACCGGCCTCGCAAACCGGCTCGGTCTGGAAAGCAGCGCCCCCGCCATGCTGGCCGCCGCGACGCGCGGCGGTCGGATGCCGTGGCTGGTACTCATCGACGTCGACTGGTTCAAGAATGTCAACGACGACGCCGGGCACGCGGCAGGCGACGCGGCACTGCGCGAGATAGCGCAACTGCTGCGCAACGAATGCCGCAGCGAGGACCTGGTCGCGCGCTGGGCCGGCGACGAGTTCGTCGTGCTGCTCGGCGACGCCAGCAACGACAAGGACGCGGGTCCGATGGTCGCCGAACGAATCAGGGTCGCCGTCGCCGACCACGACTGGACCACCGTGCTCGGCTCGGCACAGCGCCCCACCGTCAGCGTCGGCGTCGCCTCCGGCCCCACCCGCCTCGACGAACTGTTCGCTGCCGCGGATGTCGTGCTGTACCAAGCAAAACGCCAAGGCCGCAACCGCGTCGCGGTCTACCAGGAAGTAGCCGGCGTCAGCGAATTCTCGACCTGACCGGTTTCCGCCTCCCGGCTCGCGGCAAACCGCACCCCAAATAAACCCGAAAAGCCCTCAGATTCCTCACAACAAAGACAGACCCCCACCCATGCCGGGGGCGGCGGCCCTGGACCAGCCTACTCACCGACGATCATGAAACCAAGCGGCGAGCGCGAACTGTGGACAACGGGGCGGCCTGTGGAAACCTCACCGCCCTCGGCCGGTTCACGCGTACACTCGCCGCCGCTCCAGCGCCGCCACCCACCCACCGTCCACCCGGTCAGCCGCTCGCCACCTGCCTCAGGCACCACCTCAGGCGATCAGGCCACCTCGGTAGGCCACCAGCGCCGCCTGCACCCGGTTCGCCGCGCCGATCTTGCCGAGCACCGCGGACACATAGCCTTTCACGGTCGCTTCGGACAAATGCAGCGTGCCGCCGATCTCCGCGTTGGACATGCCCTGCCCGATGAGCGCGAGTACCTCACGCTCCCGATCGGACAGAACGGTCAGCAGCCGACGCGCCGGCTCGGCCGCGCGCTCGCCGTTCGCCACCGCGGCCAGCACCCGTGCGGCGACCCCTGGGTCGAGTACCGCACCGCCTCTCGCGAGATCCCGGACCGCCTTGACCAACTGCGTGGGCTCGGTGTCCTTGAGCAGGAAGCCGCTGGCGCCCAGCCGCAGCGCCTCACTGACGTAGTCGTCGACGTCGAAGGTGGTCAGCATGGCCACCGCGGGCGGATCGGGCAGCGCACACAGCCGCCGCAGCGCGGTCAGACCGTCCGTCGTGCGCATTCGGATGTCCAGCAGCACCACCTGGGGTCGGTGTCGGCGCACCAGGTCGGCGACGAGCATGCCGTCGTCGCACTCGGCGACCACCTCGATGTCCTCGGCGCTGCCGAGAATCATCCGCAGGCCCGACCTGACGAGATCCTCGTCGTCGGCCAGTATCACTTTGATCAACTGACGCCTCCCCGATAGCGGCGTTTTACGTGCCGTTGTGCCCAGGTATGTCACCAGGACACCGGTACTTGCAAAAAATCATCTCACCATGCGACCACCCAGGTACGCAGCGGAGCCCGCGCCGGGGGCCATGGACCACTCGGGGGAAGAAAACATGAGGGACTTTCGCAATAACCCTACTGGAGCGTAACGTGACTCGCCGCACACTCTCGGAGAGGAGCCCCTGGTCATGGCCAGACCCGTTCGAAAGCTGAGCCTGCTAGCGGCATTGGTCGCGGTCGCCACTGGCGTCGCCTTCGGCGTCACCGCGCCTGCCAATGCCGCAAACCATCCGAGCGCCACCTATGACGCGCCCGACTACTGCGATGGACAGTGCAGCGACATCCTCCCGCCAGGCGAGAACGGCAACGCCACGCTCGCGGACATCCTGGCGAACAAAACCCTCGGTACCGCCCCCGAGCACACCGCCGACCAGCTCAACACCTACGGCAATCTCGCCGACAACTACGAGAGCCTCACCAACGCGACCATCGACAACTACTTCAACGACTCCTCCTTCGGCGTGTCACCGGCCGACGTGGAGAGCACCATCCAGCCGCGCAGCGACGTCACCATCGTCCGGGACAAACAGGACGGCATACCGCACATTTACGGCACCACCCGCGCGGGCACCGAGTACGGCGCGGGCTATGCCGCCGCACAGGACCGACTGTGGCTGATGGACGTGTTCCGCCACGTCGGCCGAGGTGAACTGAGTGGCTTCGCCGGTGGCGCCGCAGCCAACCGGCAACTGGAGCAGACCTTCTGGGCCGCGGCTCCCTACACCGAGCAGGACCTGCAGAACCAGGTCACCGCGATCGCCGACAGTGGCCCGCAGGGCGCACAGGCCATGCAGGACATCAACAACTACCTGGCCGGCATCAACGCCTACATCACCCAGGCGTACAACAATCGCACCTTCCCCGGCGAATACGACCTCACCGGACATATCAACCCGATCACCAACGCCGGCTCAATAGCGCCGTTCACCGCGACCGACCTGATCGCGATTGCCGCCGTTGTCGGCGCCCTGTTCGGCTCCGGCGGTAGCGGGGAGGTGCAGTCCGCGCTGGTCAAGGAGGCCGCTGACGCGCAGTACGGGGTCACCAAGGGCGACGCGGTCTGGCAATCCTTCCAGGAGGAGAACGACCCGGAGGCCGACCTCACCCTGCACGACGGCCAGTCCTTCCCATACTCGGCCAGCCCGGCCAACCCGCAGGGCGTTGCCATGCCCGACCCAGGCTCGGTGGTCCCGCAGCAGGAGATCTACGACCCGACCGGGTCGGCGACCTCCACCAGCGCGACCCCGGCAGCGAAACCAACCGCCGCGCAGACACAAGAGCAGACCACGAACACCTTGCCACGCAACAAGAACGGGTCACTGAACCTGAACGCGGCCAAGGGCATCTTCAACAACGGCGTACTGCCGGGCAGCCTGATCTCCTCGAAGTCCGGCATGTCCAACGCGCTGGTGGTCTCCGGCAAGTACACCGACGACGGCCACCCGATCGCCGTGTTCGGACCGCAGACCGGCTACTTCGCACCGCAGTTGCTGATGCTGGAAGAGTTGCAGGGTCCGGGAATCAGTGCCCGTGGCGCGGCCTTCGCCGGCCTGAGCTTCTACGTCGAACTCGGTCGCGGGGAGGACTACTCCTGGAGTGCCACCTCGGCCGGTCAGGACGTCACGGACACCTTCGCCATCCAACTCTGCAACCCCGACGGCACCCCCGCGACCGAGGCGTCCAACTACTACCTCTACAACGGACAGTGCATCGCGATGCAGGCCCTTGAGCAGGATGACTCCTGGAGCCCGACGATCGCCGACAGCACAGCGGCCGGTTCGTACAAACTGATCGTGTACAGAACGAATTACGGCCTCGTCCAGTATCGGGCGACGATCAACGGCACACCCGTCGCGTACACCAGCCAGAGATCGTCCTACATGCACGAGGCCTCCTCGATCATCGGCTTCCAGATGTTCAACGATCCGGCGCAGATGGGCACCGCCGCACAGTTCGAGCAGGCCGCCTCGAACATCAACTACACGTTCAACTGGTTCTACGTGAACTCGACCGACATCGCCTACTACAACTCGGGCGGGAACCCGGTGCGGCCGGCGGACGTCGACCCGAACCTGCCGATCCAGGCGGCATCGCAATACGAGTGGCAGAACTGGAATCCCAGTACCGACACCTCCGACTACACCGCGTTCGCCGCGCATCCCAATTCCATTGATCAGGACTACTACATTTCCTGGAACAACAAACAGGCGCTGAACTACACCTCGGCCGGCTACGGCATGAACAGCGTCTACCGGTCCGATCTGCTGGACACCAGGGTCAAGGCCCTGATCAACAGCGGCACGAAGATCACAAGAGCCGACGTCGTCAAGGCGATGGAGGACGCCGCCGTCACCGACCTGCGCGGTGAGGACGTCCTTCCCGACCTGCTCCAGGTGATCAACAGCCAACCGGTCACCGACCCGACCCAGGCCGCTCTCGTCAACGAGCTGACCGCCTGGCAGCAGGCCGGTTCGAAGATCGTGGAAACCTCGCAGGGCAGCCAGACCTTCACCGACGCGGCCGCCATCCAGGTGATGGATGCCTGGTGGCCGCTGCTGGTGCAGGCGGAGTTCGAGCCCGGCATGGGGACCAACCTGTTCACCGCGATGATAGGCGCGATCCAGATCAACGAGTCGCCCTCCGGCGGACAGACCGGCCCGTCAACCGGACCGGTCGATGCCAACGAGTCGGTCACCCACAAGGGATCGTCGTTCCAGTTCGGCTGGTGGGGTTATGTCGACAAGGATCTGCGTTCGATCCTCGGCGACAACGTGCAGGGACCGCTCGGCGCGCAGTACTGCGGCGGCGGCAACCTGAGCGCGTGCCGGACGGCGCTGCTCAACAGCCTGGTCCAGGCCGGCGCGGAGACCGCGGCGACCGTGTACCCGGCAGACTCGGACTGCTCGGCAGGCGACCAGTGGTGTGCCGACTCGATCATCCAGCGGCCGATGGGTGGCATCACCGACGCCAAGATCACCTGGCAGAACCGGCCGACCTTCCAACAGGTCGTGCAGTACCCCGGCCACCGGCCGAGTTCATAACCACGACAGTTCGCAGCCCGCACGCTCGACGATGAACGGCCCCGCGGCCAGCATGACCGGCCGCGGGGCCGTTCCGTATCTCACCTCGCCGAACAATGACGAGAAGCATGACGAAAAATACGAAAAACGCTGGAGACCACTGCGGACGGCGCGAAATTCGGTAGCATGGCAAGGAACCACCAGCCGAGGAGGGACGATGACCTGGACGTCGGTCGTGTCCGCGCTCTCGGCCGCGCTCAGTGGATTGACCCTGCCCGGTGGCCTCGTCGGCCTTGCCACCGTTGCCGCCGCGGGACTCCTGCTGATGCTGCTGGTCAGCCATGTGCACGGTGGCCTCGCCGATCCGGCGACGGCGCCGAGCCGCATTATGGCCGCTGGCCTGCGCGAACGGTCGAGGCGCACCGCACGACTGCGGCTGCGTGATCCCAATACCGCCGGTCGGACCAGGTCACGAGCACCGTCGCGCCGCCCAACGGCCGCGTAACTCCGCATCGGCGGATATGCCGGTCCCACCAGCAGGTAGCCGTGGTTCGGTAACCAGTTTCCGAAGCGGCAAGCCGCCTGGTGGGTCGATCTCGCCCGAACTGATACCGAACAGGCAGTCGCCGCATACGACGATGCCCCATGCGTAATTCCACCCGAGCCGATTCCAGCCACGCCGATATTCAGCCGCAAGGCTTACCGGCTCTGCGATTTCGCATGAGCAGACTCGGCTGATTCAGCAGGAATGATCCGACTCGGGCTCATTCGATATGAGCCGATTCGGCCTGGGCTCATGTGGCATGAGCTGACTACGCACGGGAAAAGTCGCATGCGCGTGCCCAGGTTGTCTGATCCGTAGCGCGTGATCGATGTCCCGGCCTCCCGCGCTGGCATCTGCCCTGCGCGGGAGAACCTCGCGGCCGTTCCGGTTGTCCACCACCACGCCAGACACTCGGAGCGTCATTGTGTTCAGCTTCCTCAACGTGCCGGTCGCCGGCGCCTACCACCTCGTCGTCGCACTGTCCAAGCTGCTCGATCCGTTGCTGGGCACGGCAAGTACGGTCGCCGCCATCATCGGCTTCACGCTGCTCGTCCGGTTGCTGCTGCATCCGCTGAGCCGAGCGGCGCTGCGCGGTGAACGGGCCCGCAACGCACTGACACCCAAGGTCAACGCACTACGCACGAAATACAAACGCGATCCGCAACGGCTCAACCAGGAAATGACCAAGCTGTACCGGGAGTCCGGCACCTCGGCGTTCGCCGGCTGTCTGCCGGTCCTCCTGCAGGCTCCGTTCCTCAGCGTCATGTATCGGCTGTTCGAGTCGACATCCATTGGCGGGCAACCCAATGCGCTGCTCAGTCATTCCCTCTTCGGCGCCGCCCTCAACCAGCACTGGCTGCCGATCATGAACGGTTCGGCCGCCTTCTTCCCAGCCGGCCTCGTGTTCCTCGGCCTGTTCGCACTGCTCGCCGCGGTCGCGACCTATTCGGTCCGCTGGCAGGCCAGCAGGACCGCGTCAACCCCCGACGTCGCGGTACCCGGCGGCCGACTGCTGCGACTGCTGCCCTACGGCACGATCCTGATCGCCGCCATCCTGCCGCTGGCCGCCGGTGTCTACCTGCTGACCACCAACACCTGGACCTCGGCCGAACGGGCCCTGCTGCGCAGGGAGAAGAAGACACCGGTCACAGCCTTGACCCAGCCGCATGAGACGAAGTGAGACAGGTTGTCAACCAACCGGTTAGGAAAATACCCTCGCCCGGTGCCCCGAGATGCCGAAGCCACCCGCGCCCGTCTACTCGACGCGGCCGTTGCCGAGTTCGCCGAGTTCGGCATCGCCGGAGCCCGCGTCGAGCGCATCGCGCGGCAGGCCGATTCGAACAAGGCGCAGATCTACCACTACTACGGCAGCAAGGACCAACTCTTCGACGCCGCGTTCGAAGCCGTCGTCACCAAGGTCGTCACGGCGATCCCGCTGGACGTGCACGACCTGCCCGGCTACGCGGCGAAGCTCGCCGAACTCTACGACCGGCACCCCGAAATCATCCGAATGGCCACCTGGCAACGACGGGAGCGCAGCGCCGATGCCCCGGCCCCACTGACGATCGACAGCCTTCGTGGCAAGATCGACGCCATCGCCACGGCGCAGGCCGACAACACCCTCCCCAGCCACTACCCGGCCGGCGTCCTACTGGCCCTGGTCCTGCACCTGGCGACCGCCTGGGTCTCGGTCGGCCCCGAGTTCAGCGCGGCCGTGCCAGACGCCGACCATCTGCGAAGCAAGTACATCGTCGACGCCGTCCACCAACTCCTGGCCGACCGACCCGACAGGCCGGCAGGCTCAGACGACGCGCTCAATATGTGATGCGCATCACTTCAGTCGACATGTCGATTCGCGGTTCGCCTGCTCGACGCGTAGCCAGAGGAACACCACATCGCGCTGGAGGATGACATGAGCAGGAAAATCGTCGCGACCGAGTACCTGACCCTCGACGGTTTCATGGACGAGCCGGGCCAGTGGTCGATGCCGTTCTTCTCCGACGAGGCCGGCGCATTCAAGTTCGAAGAACTGCAGACCAGCGATGCCCTACTGCTGGGAAGGCGCACCTACGAGGGCTTCGCCAAGGCCTGGCCGAACATGACCGACCTCGGCGAGTTCGCCGACAAAATGAACGGTATGCCCAAATACGTGGCGACGCGCACCCTGACCGAGCTGACCTGGAACGCACACCGCATCGAGGGCGACCTCGTCGAGGGCATCCGCAAACTCACCGAGGCCGACGGCGGGGACCTGCTGCTGTCCGGCAGCGGTCAGCTGTTCAACCTGTGCATGAGCCACGACCTGATCGACGAATACCGGTTCATGATCTTCCCGTACCTGCTCGGCTCGGACGGCACCCTGCCACTGTTCACCGGCGGTCCCCGCCGAACGCTGAAGCTGGTGGACACCAAGGTGTTCGACAGTGGAGTGGTAGTCCAGACCTACCACCGCGCCTGACCCAAGCGTCCGACTGCCGTCCCCGCCCAGCCGGATCACCCCATCGACCAAAGCCGTCGACACGCCCACTAGACTGGAAGAGAGTAAGTGGTACGGCCCTCGTAGCTCAGGGGATAGAGCATCGGTTTCCTAAACCGTGTGTCGCAGGTTCGATTCCTGCCGGGGGCACCCAGTTTGACCAGCAGAACCGGCCGCTGAGCAGCGGATACCCTTCAACCGTCGCCAGTGGTGCCGTGGCTCGATCGTCGGCCCGGTCAGGCGTGCAGTTTCGTCGGGGTGATGATCAACGCGACGGAGAACAGCTCGGCGAACCGTTCGGGTGTGCCGAACAGGGTTCCGATGCGTTCGAGGTATTTGGCCAGGTATGCGGGCTGCTGGTCGGCGGCCGGCTCGTCAGGGGCCAGGCTGGCGATGCCTTCCATGCGCACGATGTTGCGGCCGATGTCGGTGACGTCCAGCCCCAGGCTCACCTGGGGGTGGGCGGCGATGCTGCGCAACTTCTGTTTCCCCGGCTCGCTGTAGAGCAGGATCGTGCCGTCCTCGCGCATCAGGAACCAGACCGGGACACTGACCGGTTGCCCGTCGGCCCGCACGGTGGTCAGCCAGGCCATGAGATTCTGGCGCAGCCGCGCCTCCACCCGCTCCCGGTCGTCCGGCGGGAGGTGCGAGATGAGTTCCATCGTGTCATGTCCTTTTCTCTCGGTCGTCTCGCCGAAACCTATCCGAGAGGTACGACAATCCCCGCCGACTCGCCTCAGCACCGATCCCCGAGGACAAGGTATCGCTGAGACCGCTGTCAGTACGGTGATGTGGATCAGGTGACCAGCCGCAGCGGCCGTTCGAGGCCGTCCACAAGGGCGGACAGCCATTGTGCCGCCAGGGCTCCGTCGATCGCCCGGTGATCGACCGAGAGGACGAGCGTCAGCTGCGTCGCCACGGTCAGCTCACCGTCCACGACGGCGGGACCTGGCCGGCCCGCGCCGACGGCGAGGATCGCTGACTGGGGTGGGTTGATGATCGCCGCGAACTCGTCGACACCGTACATGCCGAGGTTGCTCACGGTGATCGTGCCGCCCTCAAGGTCGCGCTGCATCAGTTTGCCATCCTCGGCTTGCTTGGCGAATGCCTTGACCTGACTGGAGATCGCGCTCAGCGAGGATTTCTCGACGGCGCGCAGCACCGGCGTGACCAGTCCTCGGGGGGAGGCGATGGCGACGCCGACATCCACCGAGCCGTAGCGGCGCATCGCGTCGTCGGTCCAGATGACGTTGGCGTCCGGTACCGCAAGGTGCGCGACGGCGACGGCTCTGATGATGAGGTCGTTGACGGAGATTTTCGCCGGCGACACCTCGTTGATCTGCTTGCGCAGCGCCAACAGCGCATCGATGCTGGCCGTCCTGCGGACGTAGAAGTGCGGGATGGTCTGTTTGCTGGCCGTCAGCCTGCTGGCGATGACGTGCCGAATCCGACTGTGCGGCGTCTCCACGAAGGATGCTCCGACAGGTGCGACAGCGCGGGCGGCTGGTGCCGTTTCCGGTGCCGGCACGGGAACTGCTTCCGGCTGGGCAGTGGCGATCGCGGCGATCGCGGTGTCGACGTCCCTACGGACGATTCGGCCGTTCGGGCCGGTTCCGGTGACCTGCTCCGGGGCGAGACCGGCCTCCTTGAGTAGCTTGCGTGCCAGTGGACTCATGAAGACGCGGGTCGGCTTCGACATCGGCTCGGTGCCGTGCTGCGGCTGCCGTGCCGGGTCGGCCCTGGGAACGGACGCGGGACCGGTGAGTTCGGCGAGGATGGCGGTGACGTCCTCGCCCGCGTTGCCCAGCACGGCGATCGGCGTGCCGACCGCGACCGTGGCACCGCCGTCCACGAGTCTGCGCAGGATCATCGCGTCCGCCTCGGCCGCCACCTCGACGGCCGCCTTGTCGGTTTCCAGTACGGCGATTGCCGCGCCGGCCGGGAACGCCTCGTTCTCCGGCACCAGCCACTCGGTCAACACGGCCTCGGTGGACCCGGTCGCGACTTCAGGCACCCGCAACAGCGTTGCCATCGTTGGTACTCCTCGTGATCAGTCGGTGATGTGGGTCAGGCCGGCAACGATGTCCTCGGTGCCGGCGATGGCCGCGCGTTCGAGGACCTTGCTGATGCTCGGCGACGCCTCGCCGCCGGTGACGCGCTCGATCGGGGCATCGAGCCAGTCGAATAGCCGCCGCTGGATCTCGTCTGCCAGCCAGCCGCCGTAGGAGGTGCCGAGCGCACCCTGCTCGACGATCAGTACCCGGTTGGTCTTGCGCACGCTGGTTTCGATGGTGTCCCAGTCCAGGCTGGCGCGATCCAGCCAGCGCAGGTCGATCAGATCCGCGCTGACGCCCGTCTGGTCCAGCGCGTCGAGGCAGCGGCCCACCATGGACAGATAGCTGATCACGGTGACGTCCTCGCCGGTACGCCGCAACGCCGCCTTGCCGACCGGTATCCGATAGTCGAGGTCCTCGACCGGTGCGGTCCCGGTCGAGGTGTAGAGGTCGACGTGCTCCAGCACGACGACCGGGTCCTCGCAGGTCAGCGCCGTGTTCATCAGGCCCACGTAGTCGAACGGGGTGGACGGGGCGACGACTCGCAGGCCGACCGCGGTGGTCAGCACACCGGCCGGGTCCATCGAGTGCTGCGAGCCGTAACCGGTGCCGGCGGCGAGT
This sequence comes from Pseudonocardiaceae bacterium, assembly GCA_036268955.1. Lineage (GTDB taxonomy): Bacteria > Actinomycetota > Actinomycetes > Mycobacteriales > Pseudonocardiaceae > CAJCJE01. The sequence continues at coordinate 9,382 of DATATE010000050.1, read as the reverse complement.
TTGCTGCGCAGTACGAACGGGACGCTGCCGTGGCCGCCGAACATGTGCCGGGCCTTGGCGACCTGGTTGAACAACTGGTCGGCGGCAACCCACATGAAGTCGGCGTACATGAACTCGACGATCGGCCGGGACCTGCCGTCGATGGCCATACCGCCGCCGAGACCGGCGAACGCGTTCTCGCTGATCGGGGTGCCGAGCACCCGGTCAGGGAACTGTTCCAGCGCCCGTTTGGTGGCGCCGTTCGTGCCGCCCTTGAGCCGGTGGACGTCCTCGCCGAGCACGACCACCCGCTCATCGGTCTCCATCCGGCGGGCGAGCACCTCGCTGATCAGGTCGATGAACCGCCGCTGGGCCAGTTCGCCGCCGAAGGTGTCGGCCTCCTCGTACCGGCTTCCGTCCAGTTCGGACAGATCGCCACGAATGCCGACGTCCACGAAGTGCGTATCCGGCCAGGCGGAGTCCTTGATCCGAGGCTTGCCGTCGGCATCGGTCGTCAGGAACGTGTCACCGATCTCACGCAGTACTCGCTCGACTTCCTCACGTGAAGCCGTGATCTGGTCCTCGGTGGCGAGGCCGCGCCGGAGGACCTGCCCGCGCAGCAGGTCGATCGGGTCCCGGTCGCGCCAGGCCTTCTCCTCGTCCTTGCCTCGGTAGCCGAAGACACTGCCCGGATACGGGCCGTTCTGGTGGAAGTAGCGGTAGAGGTCCGCCTCGATGATGGTCGGCCCGTTGCCGGCCCGCATGTGCTCCAATGCCTCACCCATGGCGAAGTGCACGGCGAGTGGATCCATGCCGTCGACCCGCCAGCTCGGGATGTTGAACCCGAGGCCACGCGCGGACAGTCGGGGCTCCGCGGTCGCTTCGGTCACCGACGTGGACACCGCGTACTGGTTGTTCTCGATGAAGAAGCACAGCGGGAGCCGCCAGGCCGCGGCCAGGTTGAACGTCTCCAGTACCGAGCCGATGTTCACCGCGCCGTCGCCGAAGTAGGTGACGGTGACCGCGCCCGTACCGGCGTGCCGCTGGTTCCAGGCGAAACCGGCCGCCTGCGGCACACCTCCGCCGACGATCGCGTTGGTGCCCATCGCGCCGGCCGCGCGCCACTGCAGGTGCATCGAGCCGCCTCGGCCGTTGCAGTAGCCCTCGGCAAGACCACAGATCTCGGCGAGGGTGCGCCGCAGCACGGTCCGTACGTCATCGTCCAGTTTCGGCAGCTCACCGGGAGACGGCTTGGCGACCTGCCCGAACGCCTTGGCCAGGAACTGGTGGTGGCCGGGGTGCGAGCCGTTGACGAAGTCGTCGCTGCGCAGCGACAGCACCGAACCGACCGCGCCGCCCTCCTGGCCGATGCTGGAATGCGCCGGTCCGTGCACCAAGCCCTGACCGGCCAGTTCGAGCACGTACTCCTCGAACGACCGGATCCACTGGGCCTGGCCGAGCAGCCGCAGCAACACCTCACCGTCGACTTCGTCCCAGTCCTCCGCCGTGGTGCGCAGCTGGGTCCAGGGCGCGCCGGCGACCAGGTCCTCATGAGTGGGCATGGGGCTCCTCGCACATTGATTGGATCCATTTGTCGGTGCTTCCCGTACACTATGCGAGGTAGAGGCGGCGAAAACAAGGCCAAATGTATCCATTGGAGGTTGCGGTGCCTATCCCGGGAGTGACCGGCGTCGACCACATCGGCATCACGGTGCCGGACCTGGCACAGGCCCACGAGTTCTTCGTCGACGTGCTGGGCTGCGAATACCTGTACCGGCTCGGGCCCTACCGCGACGACGAGGGCAGCTGGATGAGCGAGCACCTCGGCGTGCCCGACCGGACCGTGATGCGGGAGCTGCACTTCTTCCGGCTCGGTGGTCGGGCGATCTTCGAGGTCTTCGAGTACCAGGCATCCGACCAGCGGCTGCAACCACCGCGCAACTGCGACATCGGCGGCCACCACATCGCGCTCTACGTCGAGGATCTTGATGTCGCGGTGGCCGACCTTCGCCGCCGTGGCCTGCGGATATTCAGCGGGCCGACCGCCAGCAAGGGCCCGAGCGATGGGCAGCGCTGGGTGTACTTCCTGTCGCCCTGGGGCCTGCAGTGTGAGCTAGTGTCCTATCCCGACGGGAAGGCCTTCGACCACCACCCGGAACTGTTCGAGTGAGAGGACGCGAGCGTGGCCGTACCCGCCGGCGTGGCCAGCCAACGCATCGCCGAGGAGCTGCGCGCGCGCATTCTGGCCGGCCGGCTCTCCCCCGGCACCCGGATCATCCAGGACGAGCTGGCCGAGGAGCTGAACACCAGCAGGCTGCCGGTCCGGGAGGCGCTCTACATCCTCCAGGCGCTCGGGCTGGTGACGCTGCGCGCCAACCAGGGTGCCTGGGTGGCGTCGATGTCCGTGCGCGAGTGTCAGCTCAGTTACCAGATCCGCGAACGGCTGGAACCGCTACTACTGGCCGAATCCGCACCTCGACTGTCCGATGAGGACATATCAGCGCTTGCGGCGGTTCAGGACCGGATCGAAAGCAGCACGGACGTCGAGGAGTTCCTGGTGTTGGACCGGCAACTGCACTGGGCGGTGTACCAGCACCACGACGCCGAGGACCTGGCCGCGATCGTGAACCGGCTGTGGGACACCACCCAGCACTACCGCAGGGCCTTCACCCGACTGGCCGGCGACCGGCGGCGCTGGATCATCAACGCCGAGCACCGGCTGCTGATCGAGGCGCTGCGCGAGGGCGATCACGCCTCGGCGGAAAGCATCCTGGAGCTGCACATCAGGCGGACCCGAGTGGAGTTGGTGAAACACCCCGAGGTCTTCGCCTAGCCCGGCCCAGCCGTGAAGACGGCAGCAGTCGTCAGTGCGATCCCGCGGTGACCAGCGGGGCGAGGTAACGGCGGGCGGTGGCGCGGACCTCCTCGTCGGTGCGCAGCGGCAGGCAGCTGTCCGGGGTGAGGACCAGCGAGATCGACAGCCGGACCAGGATCTCGGCGACCTCGGCCGGATTCATCTGCAGCGTGCCTGCCCGCGCTTCCGGGCTGGCAAGGTACTGCTGCACAAGGAACTCGCGCACCACGGCCAGCGCGGGCCCGCCGTGGATGGTCAGGAACGGCAGCGAGGCCTCTGGTTCGATGGTCAGCATCCGGCTCAGTAGTGGCTGCTCACGCGCGGTGCGCAGGCCGACGACGAACCCTTCGACCAACCGCTCGGCGAGGGTGGGCAGTTCGGCGACCACTTCGGCGATACCGGCGAAGAAGCGGCGGCATTCACGGACCAGGACGGCTTGCAACAGCTCGTCGCGGTTGGTGAAGCGCCGGTAAATGGTGGCTCGACCGATACCGGCCCGTCTGGCGATGTCGTCGACGCTGGTACGCCGCAGGCCGTGATCGAGATATTCCGCCAGCGCCGCGTCCAGAATCCGGATAACGATTTCGTCGGTCTCGGGTGAATCCAAGATCTCGGCAAGCAGCGCGGCGGCTGGCGCCACCGTGGCCGGAGTCACTGAAGAAGAAGTCATCGCGAAAAGTAGTTTATCGCGAAGGCGCGGATATTCGACCGGTAGTTGGCCATCCCGCTCTGCGGAACCCGGCCCGCGCCCTTGGCATGTACCGCACCGATCTCGGCAGCAGTGGCCGGACCTGCCCGACGATCGAGGCCGGCCGGCGGAGTTTTCGCTCGTCAGCGTTGGTTCAGGACAGACCGAGCACTTCCCTCGCTCCGGTTCGAGCAGGCCGACGCCGAGCAACCACATCGGCTTCGTCACAATCGGCGCGACCAACCCCAGCGGGGTCGCGGTAGCCAGGGCTGCGCCATGCCGCCGGGTCCCGGCTCAGCCTGATGAACTCGGTTACCGCCGGATCTTTCTCCAACCTGTTGACATAAACGTCCACGAAGTACTCGTCGAGCGCGGCCCGGTTCGGCGGTACCGGTCGACCGCTCATTCCGTCGTTGTGCCAGATTCGCACGGATTCGGCGCAGAGCTGGTCTTTCTCGGCTTTGCCCAGCGGATGGTCGAAGACATCGACCAGCTTCACCACTACTTCGGAAATAGTGGCGTGCGCCCAGAAAAACACCTCGGGATCGAGGGCGTGATATCGACGACCCCGAGCCTGCTCAGGACTCCGGCGTGGGGTTGCGGCCGAACAGTTCGGCGTGCACCTGGGTGATGATCGTGACGAAGGTGGTGACCAGCAGGGTGTACACCTGATCCCTGGACAGGGTCTCCCTGAGCAGCCATTCCCTGGTCGCGCTCTTGGCGAGGCCGCTGAACGCGCGGATCATCGCGCGCAGTTCCTCCCGCCCCTCGGCGATCGCGGCAAGACCGACGGTCTCCAGCATCCGGTCCGCGGCGATCTCGTCGGCCTCCTGCAGGATCTGCTCGACATCGGGATCACGGCCGTAGCCGCCGGTGCCGGAAGTGGTCAGCCACATGCTCCTGTTGCGCTCGATCACATCGAGGAAGCGCGCCATGCTCGCCTCGGCGCGCTGCTGGATGCTGCCGTGCGCCAACCGTTCCACCGCGAACTCCGGGAAGAACGTCAGCTCCCGGATGACCTCGAGATACAGCTCGCGCTTGGTGCCGAAGTAGTGGTTGATCAGGCCGCGCGCCACCCCGCTCTGCTTGGCGAGTTCGGTGGTGGACACGGCATCGTAGGGTCGCTCGCCGAACAGCCGGCGCGCGCAGGCCAGGATCTGCGCCCGCCGCTGGTCGGGTTCGAGCCGACGCCAGCGCGGCGCGGACTCGGCAGGTCGCCCACCGGCCTCGGAGCGTTGTGCGCTGGTCACGTGCGCCCTCCGGACTGGCGCCACGGCAGGTAGTCGGGCAGGTCGGTGCTGACCTTGCCGGGGAACTCCGGTGGCCTGCGCTGTAGGAAGGACACCACGCCCTCCACCGCATCCGGGTTGCCGGCGGCACCCGCGATGAGCTGCGAGTCCAGGTCGCGCGCGTGGTACGGGGAGTCGAGCGAGGCCATCCGGTAGAGCAGCTGCCGAGTCACCGCGACCGAGACCGGGGACGTCTTGGCCGCGAGTTCGGCGGCGAGCGCGTACGCGGCCGGGAGCACGTCGTCGGCTTCGTGCAGCTGGTGGACGAGGCCCGCGGCGAGCGCCTCGTCGGCGCCGAAGACCCGGCCGCTGATCATCCAGTCCAGCGCGGTGCCCATCCCGACGAGGCGGGGCAGGAACCAGGTCGACGCACCCTCCGGCACGATGCCGCGCCGGGTGAACACGAAGCCGAACCGGCTGTCCTTGGCCGCGAAGCGGTAGTCGGCCGGCAGGATGATCGTCGAACCCGCGCCGACGGCCGCACCGCGAATCGCGGCGATCACCGGTTTGTTCATCTCGAAGATCGCCAGCGAGGCCCTGCCGGCCGGTTCGCGGTACCCGGTCGACTCCTCGGGATCGTCCGTGCGGTCGGCGAAGCTGTCACTGGAGAGGTCGGCGCCGACCGAGAAGTCCGCGCCGTTACCGGTGAAGACGACCACCCGGATGGCGTCGTCGGCATCGGCGCGACCGAACGCGTCGGCCAGCTCGTCGGCCATCCGCACGGTGTAGCCGTTGCGCCGCTCCGGTCGGTTCAGCGCGATCGTGGCCACCGCACCGTGAGCGCCGTCCGCGTCATCGACGTCGTAGGTGATCTGCTGATAGCCGTCCATCGCCACGTTGCCGGCCTCCTTCGGGTGATTCACGTCATGCGCACGGTAAGCCGCCGGTGCAGCTATTGACAAGCTGCCAACAACTTGGAGAATGGGTTACCAGCGGGTAGTCAACGTTTCCGACCCCGATGTGCCCAGCGCGGGTCGCCGAGACGGCGGATACCCAGCGCAAGCGAAAAGCGAACCCAACCACGCTGCGTCGCGAAGACGGACGACGAGCGCTCGGCGAGGAGGCACGTGAGTGTGACTGCGAACAGCGAGGCATTCATCTACGAGGCGATCCGCACTCCACGCGGTCGCGGTAAGAAGACCGGATCGCTGCACGCCACCAAGCCGGTGTCGCTGGTGGTCGGCCTCATCGACGAGATGCGCCGCCGCCACCCCGACCTGGACACCAACCAGGTCGACGACATCGTGCTCGGCGTCGTCACCCCGGTCGGTGACCAGGGCTCGGACATCGCGCGGACCGCGGCGATCGTCGCCGGACTGCCGGACACGGTCGGCGGGGTGCAGCTCAACCGGTTCTGCGCCTCCGGCCTCGAAGCGGTGAACACCGCGGCCCAGAAGGTCCGCTCCGGCTGGGACAAGTTGGTACTGGCCGGCGGTGTCGAGTCGATGTCGCGGGTGCCGATGGGCTCCGACGGCGGCGCCTGGGCGATGGACCCGGAGACCAACTACGACACCTCGTTCGTGCCGCAGGGAATCAGCGCGGACCTGATCGCGACAGTGGAGGAGTTCACCCGCGACGACGTGGATGCCTACGCCGCGCGCTCGCAGGAGCGGGCAGCCGCGGCGCGCGAGGACGGCCGCTTCGCAACGAGCGTCGTGCCCGTGGTGGACATCAACGACCAGGTGCTGCTCGACCACGACGAGTTCATCCGGCCGGGCACGACGGTGGAGACGCTCAGCAACCTCAAGCCCTCGTTCGAGGCCATGGGGGAGATGGGCGGCTTCGACGCCGTCGCACTCCAGAAGTACCACTGGCTCGAGAGGATCAACCACGTCCACACGCCGGGCAACTCGTCGGGCATCGTGGACGGCGCGTCGCTCGTGGCCGTCGGCAACGAGCAGACCGGCGATGAGCTCGGCCTCACTCCGCGCGCGAAGATTCTCGCCACCGCGGTGTCGGGCGCCGACCCGACGATCATGCTCACCGGCCCCGCGCCAGCCAGCCGCAAGGCGCTCGCCAAGGCCGGGCTCGCGGCGGACGACCTCGACCTGATCGAGATCAACGAGGCCTTCGCCGCCGTCGTCCTGCGCTTCGTGCGGGACATGGGCCTCGACATGGAGAGGGTCAACGTCAACGGCGGCGCGATCGCGATGGGGCACCCGCTCGGGGCCACCGGGGGCATGATCCTCGGCACGCTCATCGACGAGCTGCACCGCACCGGCGGCAAGTACGGCCTCGCCACTCTCTGCATCGGCGGCGGCATGGGAATCGCGACGGTCGTGGAGGCCATTTAATGAGCACCGAGAGCACAACGATTCGCTGGGACAAGGACGAGGACGGCGTCGTCGTCCTCACCCTCGACGATCCCAACCAGTCGGCCAACACGATGAACGCCGCCTACGTCGCGTCGATGGGCGCGACGGTGGAGCGGCTCGAGGCCGAGAAGGACGACATCTACGGCGTGGTGATCACATCGGCGAAGAAGACGTTCTTCGCGGGCGGCGATCTCAACGACCTGCGAAAGGCCACGCCCGAGGACGCGGCCGACGTGGCCGCCGGCGTGCGTGAGGTGAAGGCGCAACTGCGCCGCCTCGAGACGCTCGGCAAGCCGGTGGTGGCCGCGATCAACGGCGCGGCGCTGGGCGGCGGGCTCGAGATCGCGCTGGCCACGCACCGCCGCATCGCCCTCGACGACAAGTCGGTGCAGCTTGGCTTCCCCGAGGTGCAGCTGGGCCTGCTCCCCGGTGGCGGCGGCGTGGTGCGCACGGTGCGCATGCTCGGAATCGTGGACGCGCTGATGCAGCTGCTGATGCAGGGTCAGCGCCTGCGGCCGGACAAGGCCAAGGAGCTCGGCATCGTGGACGAGGTCGTGGAGACCCGCGAGGAGCTGATCCCCGCCGCCAAGGCGTGGATCGTCGCCAACCCCGAGGCCCAGCAGCCGTGGGACGTGAAGGGCTACAAGATCCCGGGCGGCACGCCGTCCAACCCGAAGCTGGCGATGAACCTGCCGGCGTTCCCGGCCAATCTGCGCAAGCAGATCAAGGGCGCGAACTACCCGGCGCCGCACCACATCCTGGCGGCGGCGGTGGAGGGCGCGCAGGTGGACTTCGACACCGCGATCGAGATCGAGGGCCGCTACTTCACGGACCTGGTCTGCGGCCAGGTGTCGAAGAACATGATCCAGGCGTTCTTCTTCGACATGCAGAAGGTGAACGGCGATCGCGACCGGCCGGAGGGCATCGAGCAGTTCCAGCCGTCCAAGATGGTCGTGCTCGGCGCGGGAATGATGGGCGCCGGCATCGCGTACGTGTGTGCCAAGGCGGGCATCGAGGTCGTGCTCAAGGACGTCTCGCTCGAGGCCGCCGAGAAGGGCAAGGCGTACTCGGCCAGGTTGCTCGAGAAGGCGATCGCCAAGGGCCGCTCGACGCAGGAGAAGGCGGACGAGCTGCTCGCGCGGATCAAGCCGAGCGCGGACCCGGCGGATGCCGCGGGCGCCGAGCTCGTGATCGAGGCCGTGTTCGAGGACCCGAAGGTGAAGGCCCAGGTGTTCGGCGAGATCGAGCCACACCTGGCCGAGGGCGCGCTGGTGGCGTCCAACACCTCCACCCTGCCGATCACCGAGCTGGCCGAGGGCGTGTCGCGGCCGGCGGACTTCATCGGGCTGCACTTCTTCAGCCCGGTGGACAAGATGCCGCTGCTCGAGATCATCAAGGGCGAGCAGACGTCGGAGGAGACGCTCTACCGGTCACTCGACGTGGCCAAGCTGATCCGCAAGACGCCGATCGTGGTCAACGACAGCCGCGGTTTCTTCACGAGCCGCGTGATCGGCACGTTCATCAACGAGGGCATCGCGATGCTGGTGGAGGGCGTTGCGGCGCCGTCGATCGAGCAGGCGTCGTCGCAGGCCGGCTACCCCGCGCCCGTGTTGCAGCTGAGCGATGAGCTCAACCTCAAGCTCATGCGCAAGATCCGCAACGCCGCCAAGGAGGCGCACGCAACCGGTAGCGGTTGGGACGCTCACCCGTCGGAGACGGTGATCGACCGCATGCTCGACGAGTTCGACCGGCCGGGCCGGCTCGAAGGCGCCGGCTTCTACGCCTACGAGGATGGCAAGCGGGCCGGGCTGTGGCCGGGCCTTGCCGACGCATTCGGCGGCGAGAACCGCGACGTGCCGTTCGAGGACCTCAAGGAGCGCATGATGTTCATCGAGTCGATCGAGACCATCAAGTGCCTCGACGAGGGTGTGATCGAGTCGGTGGCCGACGCCAACATAGGCTCGATCCTCGGCATCGGCTTCCCGGGCTGGACGGGGGGCGTGCTCCAGTACATCAACGGCTACGAGGGCGGCCCGTCCGGCTTCGTAGCCCGCGCGCGCGAGCTGGCGGAGCGCTACGGCGAGCGCTTCGAGCCGCCGGCCTCGCTGGTGGAGAAGGCCGAGCGCGGCGAGACGTACCACGACGAGCAGCCGGCGCTCGCGACGGCCTAGACAGAGAGCCGGATTCCGGGGGGCAGGCCGCCGTAATTGTCGCGGCCTGCCCCATCCGGGGCTAAAGGTGTGCCCATCGCGTCCGA